>JANMGV010000068.1:0-48827 GCA_031374825.1 Pirellulaceae bacterium | reverse complement strand
CTCTCTTCTTCTGTAAACGAAATCCGCCGCATCCTTGCGTCTCCAAAATCCAAAGGGTTCCTCGCATCTTTGCCATTCTCTACGAAGTCCCCTGATTCAGGATAGACCAGTTTGTGCCATTGTCATCTGCGTGCGGTATAGTCATCCGCAGCCGAAGAGATTCGCAGATGCATTAAGAACGATGGCGTGTTTCTTCGGCCAAGGAAAAGGTGGTCGAGATTTAAGTGCCGAAGGGAAGATTCTGTACCGTGCAACGCAAAAGTATCAATATTCCGATATCTTGGATTGGAATCGAGTGAATCGGTCCAAATTGAATTTGCGTATGCCCGACCACTTGTATGAAATTGTGTACGATGTTGCCATCAGATTCTCTCAGCTGCTAGAGATTCAAAAATATCGCGATCGTGACGATGTAAAAGCGTAAACGACGAAACACCTCTCACTAAGTTTTGCTCAACGCCAAGGTAAACTCGTGGGTTATCACCGGTGAACGACTTTACACTCGGCAATTCTGTGGTTAGGCAGCTTAGATAACACACCCATGAGCACTACCAACCAAATCGATTGGCAGTGACATGGGTGTTTTTTATTTCCTAGATCTTTTGGATAAGTGAACTGTTCTGAATTCTTGAAATAAATTGATCTACGATTTCTCGGTCGATTTCACCATTCTTATTTCCGAATTTTTTCATCCAAAAATTAGCCAACTGTTCCAAATTTAATGGTCCAGTATAAATCTCATATTTTTCATTACCCAATTTTCGTCGTGTAAGTGAAAAAACGAGCTTAAACAATCCATTCTTCATCGAAACAACTTCGAGAAACGTTTAAACACAAAGTCTTCTTTTGTTTACCATCATAAACTCCTTGATATACGTTATTGATTGAATTCACAATGAATTCAACATATACTATAATACGCCAAAAGTGTGTGTTATTGATAAAAGATTATACCAATATTATTTGAAGTGTTTTTGTTCTTGGAAAGTTTGAATCGTTTTCGCGTGCTCTTGCTACTTCGGGTGATCCGGTTTCTTTTGAACCAGCGAAGCCTCGTCAAATAAAAAGGGCGGCGGCGGTTCCAGCCGGGCCGCAACACAGTCTGTGAAGCTCACTCTTGCTCAAAAGGCCGCCGACGCCAAGCGACGTAAGACCGAGGCCCAAAAAAAATTGAACTAGTTTTCCTTGCCAGCACTTTGACCCCGTCGAACATTGCCGACGCTATCATGAACATTGACAAAGTTACGGGAAAAGTCCAACGAAATTTTGAAAGCCATTTCTTAATTGCGCGCCCACTTCGCTTGTTTACATTGCCTCTATTAAGAATTGCTGTCCAAATCATCTCTCAAGGAATTTAGCGTGAATGTTTTGCAACCCTTAATTGATGGAGTTTGTGTCGGTATAAGCACATCGATTGTTTGGGCATTACTTGTCTGGTCGATTAACTTTCTGAGATTCAAACAAATCGAACGGCAAATTCAGAAAGCAATTAGCCCGTCCAGCCTTTCAGTTGTCGCGGATGGTTCAGTTGGAATGAAGATCGAAAATGCCACACTGCATAAGCTAACTATTCGAGAGGTCAAACTAATAGGTGGAAGCAATAATTCTTTCAATATTCAATTGGGTTTTAATCCGAATCATTCTGATAAGGGAATTGTAGCCGATGCACATGATTGGGTTGAATTACCACCACAAACGAAAGGGACTTGGACTTTCCCTTTTCATCAGCGATTACCAGGCAATTTTCTGTCACAAATTCGGCCGCTAAAAATCATTGTGGTACGAGTCGAGTATAACTCGCTCTTGGGCGGGGTAAGGCTTATCGATGTCGGTCCAGCGAGAAACTTAAAAGCTGCTGACTTCGAAGAATTCTTAGATGGCAATTACCACGAGAAATTATTCCGCAGTCCAACAATCGGAACTGCTCACGACTCATAAAACATGTCGCGTCGATATGCTTGGAGCTGAGGCAGCGGCCAATAGCTAAAGATGACGCGCGTGCCTCAAGACGGAGATTGGCAGCTATCACGATTGCACCTTTTCGGCCACACCGACCAACTACCTATTCTTTGTTTTGGGTGTTGGAACTTTGTACCGGAATGAGATCGAAGCAAGTTCGCCTTGGTCGACATCCCAAGGCTTGATGATTCGATCAAAACCTTTGGTCAGCTTCTTGCCGACAACTTCTATTGACTGGACGACGAACAATACCATCTTAGCGCGATTCTTGCGTGCAAATTCAACTTCGTTTGCCGTCAGGATGACGCCTTCTCCTTTGGTTCGAGTTCCTTTGACTTCCACGTAAAGCTGTTCTCTGCCTTTTATACATTCGAGGTCAAAGGATGAGTTCTTGGACTGATCCAGTACCGTGTAACCCGCAGACTCAAAGTGTGCGATTGCGCGCGCCATAGAGTATTTTTCAATCCTCTTTCTGAGTTCGCTATCAACTACCATCCCTTGGTTTTTAGAAGAACCAGACTTTGATACCGTAGTCCCCGACGAATCCTCCAGACCCGGATACACTTTGCGTTTACTTTTGGATCGCGATTCCGTGGTCTTACCTAGTACTAAATCATTTGAGATGCGATCGAATTTCGCTTTGGAAATCCGAAACGCGGCCATCTGAATCTGATTGGGGCCGAGGTCGCCTATTACTTTCGTTGAAACTCCGTCATTTTGAAAATTGGTCCAAACGTCAACGTCGATGCGGACCGGGTAATAATTCATTCCGTCCGTGAAGTTTTCGTAAACAACGTCTGTAAAGTAAATAACGCCCTTTGAATACGGCTTTTTGCGTTCAAGGTATTCCTCTATTGTGTCGGTCTTGTCCGACGGCCGTTTTCTTCGGTGCGGAGTGGTTACCTTGCCGGTCGCGAAAAATAAATTGGGTTTCAGGTAGGCAACGAATTCGTCTCCATTACTGATTTCCAGCAGCCTCCGCCAATTGGATGAAATCAAGTGGTTCTTATCGCTTGGCGGTTGTCCTGGACGTGGATATTGATAACCCATCATCCAGCAACGATTCTCAATGCCATGACGAAGGTTTTCTTCGTTATCAAAGTTCACGCACCAGTATTCCTTCATGTTTGACTCGCAGTGCAAAGTGACGCTAGAATTCTTCGCTTCAACAGACACTTCATTAACTAGTTCTACGGCCAATGTGTTGATTTCAACGAATGTCGGTGGGAGGTAACTATATTCTACTTGCCTTCCCGTAATGCGCTTCGCGATGACAGTTGGGACAGAATGCGGCTGCATTTTCTACGGTACCCATTTTCCGGAAACTTGCCTTTTCAACCGCCGCTTGGTCCCGTTCTTCGATCCGTCGCATTGAGGTCAAAAAACCGACCAAAGGTTAGCACCAAAACCAGAACGCCAAATAATGCCCTTTTCATCGCCATCGCCCCCTTTTCAATAAACCAACTCGACGCCGACTAACCAAAAGTCCATGCAAGTCACCGCAAGTCACCGGATCACAAGCCCAGAAACCGACGTCGGCAACGTTGCCGACGACCGCGACGCCTCGGAATTCTTGTTCCCGTAGTTGTTCCCCTAGATTTTCCGGCCGCGAGTAGGTGCGAGGCCCACTCGAGTCTGCAACGTTGCAGAAGAACCGGAATTCCTGTTCCCCTAGATGTTCTCCTACGAATGTGCCACCAGGCACCGACAACTTCATCAGTCAGAACGGCCACCACAAAACGCTTCGAAAGCTGCGTTCTTCAACGCTGCGCTACACCGAAAAAAAGCCCGCACAAACGTTTCCACAGTCAAAACCCGCGCCCGCCCACAGACTCGATTTCCCAAAAACTTGCCAACGCGCATGCGGATTGATACATTAACTCTCCGTTGAGCCATCGCAGCACAATCGGCGTTCGCAAGCCACTTGTATCGATCGTCCCGCTCCCGTCGGCTCAGTTCAACGCCCAATCTATACGTCGGGATCAAAAGCGTACCGAAGGGGCCAACAATTCCCCCGACGCATAGATTTCAATACGTTCGACAACCACGAGGGACGCCAACGTGGATTTCATGCAGAATTTTGTCTTGTTTGCCGCTTTCGCGATTTTTGCAGTTTTTGCTCTGATCGTTATTGCTGTTGTTGTTCTCGTGCTGCGTCCGTGGTTACGAGCGTTCTTGCACGGAACACCCGTGGCGTTGGTACAGATCGTCGCGATGCGACTTCGTGGCAATCCACCGTCGATCTTGATCGATGCATACATCGCGCTTAAGCGAGCTAGTGTATCGACGACCATTGGCGAGGTCGAAAACGCGTACATCGACGCGAAGAATCGCATTGTGACGAGTGATGATCTTGTGGAATTAGTAAAGGCGGGAGCAAAGGCGCGATGAGCCTGCAGCCGAACAAACGTTGCACGTGCGGTCTGGAAATGGTTTGATGACAAGCGGGCGAGACTCCCGCCTGGGTAGCTCTTAGCCGGAGGCTCAGTATCGAGTGTTGCAGCGAGTCTGGTTACAACGGTGCTCGGTTTTGAGAGGGGCAATTGTCAATCGTCCAAGGATAAAATATTGAGACACCGCACTGGGAGACCCGTGGCAAACAGTGAACACAAACCTTATCCTAAAGCCGAAAGTATTTTGCTTTACTCGCTACGGAGCACTCGAAAACGCGTTTTTGCAATGGTTGTCTTCTCGCTCGTGCCCTGCGATGGCGACCGTTGTGCTCTAGAAAAACCTAAGGTTAATGCGAGCTCAACAAATGACCTTCACATTGCCACAATCGAGAATAGCACGCCGCCTTATAAATGTTTCCAGCGTGTTTGCCTTATTCGACATTTCCACATGTGTGTATTTCTGGGGGACGCAAGTTAACAAAATATTCGCTCCACTTGCGGCCCAACCGTCACCTCCTGAGCGGATGGGTATGTCTTGCGAAGATGTGCGTATTCCGCTTCCTATTGACGCTCAGAAAACACGAGAACCGCTGTATGCTTTCTGAGTCCCCGGACACAACACGTTTCGAACCATAAATCGCATTTTCGCATGCGATTTTCAAAAAAGCCTGGGTTTTTGAAGAAATGCGAGTTAGTTGTAGAAAACGAATTAGACCCCGAAGGCAACGCATTTCGGAAAATGACAGCGGGGTTAACAGTCAGAAGGCTGTGAAGTAGGTCCGTGAAGATGTATCCACCCCACATTCGGCCATTCTACCATTCTCATTTAACACTCGGCGCGGCAGACTTCGGCTGTCATTCAGCCAGAGACCATCCTCCGCCGGTGCGCGATGGCGATCCGCAGCTTGTCTCGGAATGTTGCGTTTCAACGATCGTTTGCGACACTGAACTCGGCGGGCATCTGAAATCTTATCGAAGCGTTGCGTAGCGCGATCTAGGACATACAAAGCAATTTGGATCGCCTCGTGCTGCGCTAATATGGATACGTGCTGCCATCTTCTTACGAATGAGCGGCTCTCATTTGTGGTTCGTGCCAAAATCGGCATTGCCTCGTTTCCGTTAGTGTCAAAAAAACCCAACCTCATCGTCCGATCAAATGGTGTGGCGTAGCATTTGTACCGCGTGGCATTGCCCACTCAATTCCAAAATTCGCTGCGATGGAGGTTCGGCCGATTCAACTCAAACCCCAAACCTTCATTGGATACACATACGTGAATAAATCTGGTTGAAGTTCGATGA
Organism: Pirellulaceae bacterium; assembly: GCA_031374825.1. Lineage (GTDB taxonomy): Bacteria > Planctomycetota > Planctomycetia > Pirellulales > Pirellulaceae > JANMGV01. The sequence goes on along the minus strand of JANMGV010000068.1, from coordinate 43,176 downwards.
AACGGGCCGCAATGTTCCGAACTGACTAGACTAGCGGCATCAGATATTCAGATTCTTCCCGATCCGTCACGAGGTCGCCCTCGAACAAATCGGTCTGTAGTTCGCCAAAGAACAGGTCGAGCGCGTCGAGTCCGCCGGTCAAAGTATCGCGTTCGCCGTTTCCGGTGACCTTATCGTCGGACAGCCGGGTATCCCTGAGAACGGACACCCGCGAATTATAGTCACCGTCTCCCGTCCAGACCGTTCTGATTTCATTGAGATTGGACAAGGTGAAGTCGTTGATGGTTCCGCCAATGAGGATGTCTTCGCCGAGCCCACCATCCAGCACACTGGCCAATCCACCGGCGACTAACAGGTCTCGGCCTGCGCCACCAGACAGCCTGTTGCCGCCACTGCCGATGAGGATGTCGTTGCCGGCTCCGCCATTGATGGAAACATTGGCGGCCAATGCACTGCCACTCATCACAAAGCTGTCGTCGCTAGCACCGCCGAGAATGTTCAAGTTCCAGGTGGCGTGGTCGCGTACGAGCATCGACGCATTTCCGGTCAGCCCGGTGATGACGGCCCAGGGATATTGTCCCTGATAATCAACGATGCTTGCATTGCGCGCGGTTGTGGTATTGCCCGAATCATCCAGAGTCAGCGTAACCTCACCGTCCGTTGTGTAGCCGGAGACCTGGACCGGACCCAGGATGTTTTGCATATTCCCACTTTGGCCCGGCGCAGCGCTCCCCAGCGTCATTGCGTCGCCATCACCAGCTACGACAACAAGGAAGAGATTTTGTGGAACACTTTGGATGTTGGTGATGTTTTCGCCGCCCCGCGGCATGTAATGAACCAGTTGAGTCATTCCGTTGAACACAACGGTGGGTGATCCAACGCTCCTGACGACCAGCCCACTATCGTCAAGCGGATTGGTCCGTAGTGAGTATTGGGACGAACTTCCCTTGAATTCTTCCAGGTAGCGAACCTGGTCGGAGCCTTGCAGGGATCCGTTGAATGTCACCGGTCCTGCCTGAGCGCCGACGTTCGTTCCCAGCATCACCGTGAAGAGTTCCTTATCGGGTCCTCCGTTAGCAACGATTTCCGTGTTCGCCGCTAACCCTACAACATCGATTTGGTTGTACTGCCCGAACTCGGTGACTTGGCCAGCCTGAAAGTTTAGCCGACCAGTCCCGCCGAACTGGAATTGATAGGTGTTGATGAGTGTGTATGCGGTACCCAGAAGATGATAAAGATCGAGGACTTGACCACCGAAATCGCGATCAAACCTTGCAAAACCGGGGACCGAGGAAGCCGCGTCGGAGACAGTTGCGTTGATAAACCCGGATCCCGTGACATTCACTTGGCTGAAAATATTGTCGAGCGAATGAGTGGCATCGCCGAACGTAATGCTCTGGTTCGACCCGCCTCCCATGTTGATGTTCCAAAGACCGCTGCCCGCTCCTGTCACGTTGACGACATCGTTTAGATCGCCGGCGTACATCTGGAATCCGCCTCCCGGATACGAGGCATTCGTGTTTTTCGTTCCCACGATCTCGTATCGATTCCCCTGGTTAGCACCGACGAAGTTCATCCCGACGATCGTGTACTCGGAAATATCGAGATTCACGGCCGGAGCCGTTCCTGACAAGGGAGTACGGATCACGCGGGCACCGTCCATCGAATAGACGTAACGGCCCGTGCTGGCTCGATCGATGATTTCGAGGTAGTTCCCGTCCCCACCCTCGCCGACGACCGAGACGGCTCCTCGCAACGGGGTGAGGCTGCCGCTGCCGGCACCATCGCCGCCAAGATTGACCAGGTTATTGCTTCCCTCGGGGTTGACGATCAGAGCGCCGTTGGTGCCCGTGACTCGAATCGTATCGGCTCCCTGACCGGCATGGATGGTCGTCGGCGATCCGCTTGGAACGTTGCTCTTTGCGGTGTTCTTGACAAGGAAGAAATCCAAGTTGCTGCTGGTCCAAATATTCAGGGCTCGCAGGTCCGATTGGTTGAAGAGGATTTGACCAGAGGGCGAGAGTCCCGTCACGCTGCCGATCGTTAGCCCAAAGAAGCTTCCAACATCCAGGGTAACAGCACGCCCTTGTCCATCGGCCCAGTCGTTCAAGTTGATAGTTGAATAGGAACTGAGGTTGGTGACCACGAGGTCTTTGGTAATGAACTCCATGCTGCCGCCCTGGCCGACGTTCACGATGTCCGCGCCGTTCTGGCCATTGATCGTTGTGTTGGCGCGAATCCTTTGGACGTTGACTGTATCGACACCGCTTCCTGAGTTCACGGTGAGGGACAAGGAGTTCAGACTGTTCTGAGGGGTATTCACGATTTCAAACGTGTTATCAAACGAGCTGTCGCTGTTTCCGGCCGAGACGACGAGAGAATTGAGCGTGCTCTGTTCGAAGTAAATGTCCCACGGCGCGAGATCACGAACAGCGAGATCGTCGATCGTCACGGTTTTAGCATCGGTTTCGTTCGAGCCGTCGATTTTGAGATTGGTATAGCCGTCGGCTCCGCCGCGATTTTTCACTTTGATCCTGTTCTGAATCGCATTGAGCCGGCCTTGGTAGCCAACCGTCACGTTGTCCCGTCCACCCCCACCGTCCACCTCAAGCTCACCGGTCGTGGCGCGAATGGACACCGGATCCACAGCGCTACCAAACGAAAGAGAGGTCTTCAGGTTGCCTAAAGTATTCTGGGGCGTATCAACAACCGTAGTCGTGGTCACTCCCAATCCACAGAAAACAGTCAAAGATGCGAGGTCGTTCTCAGTGAAAAAAACAAACGCCGGCGAAAGCAGGACGGCATAGTCGGTGACGACCAAGGAGCGGCCCGATGTGTCCGCCGAGTTGTTCACCACCAGGCTCGACCTGGAAAACTGATTGGCAACTTTGACTGAGCCCATGATACCTGCGACACTGCCTGCTTTGCCAATTTGGACGAAGTCCTGCCCAGACTGCCCTTGGATATTCAGGCGTGAGGTTGTGCCTCGTACATAGACGTTGTCCAGATACTCGCCTGTCGAAAGATTGCTCACCAGGTTTTTGGCACGATTTTGTGGCGTATTCTCGACATTGATGACGTTGCCCAGACCGGCACTGGAATTGCTCGCGAGAATGTTCAGCGTTTTGAGTCCACCATAAATGCCTCCTGAAGGGTAATACACGATCCCAGGGCCAAGGCCCGTGACGCGGTTGTCATACATACGAACATTTTGGCTGCGATTCGTATCGGCCGAGTCATCTAAAGTGAGGTTAGTCCAACCGGTGCCATTGCTGACATCGACATTCCCGAGAATGTCTCCCAATCCGGAATGGCTGTTAGAGCCTATTCTCAAACTATCGGTCCCGTTTTGTCCATCGATAACGCCGCCTCGCGGGCCAATCGAAAAGATTTGGACATTGTCGTTCCCAATGCCGGAAAAGATACTGACGTATGTCTGCACATCCGACATAGTGTCCACTGTGAAGATGTTGCCGTTCACACCGCCATTGCTTCCCGGACCTCCCCAGAAGACCACGCGATCAACATTTAATGAGGTGTCGACGTAGCCGCCATAGCGGATGGTGGCGCGACTGCCGGAAAACCTTACGACGCCGTTATCCATCGGCAAATTGCCTCCGATCGAGAAGTTGCGACGTGCCGCAAAGTTGTCATCGTTGAAGTAGACTTTGGTATTGCCATTGGAGCTATCCTCAATTGCAATGTCTCCCTGGATGAAGGCCAATGTCGCTTCTTCAGGACTGCCAAGATTCACCAGGTTCTGACCCGACCCGCCCATGACTCTAACCGGTACGCCGGCTCGATTCGCACGCACGGTAATCTCGTCGCTTCCTGTATTCCCCTGAATGACGATTGAGGTCTCCAAAAAGGGCGTCTGTTTCGCAATGCCGTTGACGACGACATCGATTCCGTCCAGAACGATCTTGTCGGTTTTGCTATTTGGCGAGAAGGTTTTTCCCAAGTCACCGTTAATGCTCAACTGGCGGGTCGTGGGATTGTAAGTTGTCACGAACGAGCGACTGTACACCTCGCGGAAATTGATGTCATAGCCATAGACCTCGCCCAATAAGCGAGCGTCAAGTTCCGAGATATTGCGGCGCGTCCTTCCAGGAAGAGACGGATTCATCAAATCGTTTGTGTGAATTGTGCCTACTGTATGGGCGTTGTCATTTGTCAACTGCACTGTATTGCCACTGCTAAATGTAAAGACGTGGCTGGAATTAACGCGATCGTGGATGGTGAGGTCGGAATCCGTGCTGGCTATGCCCATCGCGTGCCCAAGCTCATGCAGCATGGTTGAATAAAGGTCGGTTCCCGTTGGGCCGGTGGCGGAACTATCGGCAATTTTGGCTGCGAATGGGGAGAGGAGTATGGTGCCGGGGTCATTCGTGAACTCGTAATCGTCAAACGGAGTGGGGTCGAGAAACCACGTGCCGCCCGCGGCATCAAGATCGATCGTCATTACGCTTTCGTATGGCCTGCCATCAGCGTCGACTTCTGTAACGCGGTTCCTCGCGAGGGTATTTCCGGGCAAACTGTCCGCATCGATATTCATGACGTAATGCGTGCGATCGCGGTAATTGAAGTCATCAATCGCGAGTTCCCAACTAAGAATGGCGGCATCGATCACTTGCCGCGCCGCTGCCGTATTCGCACCGAAGTCGAAGTCGGCTCGATTGGCCCAGTCAATGAACGCCATCATCGCCCGATTTTCGAGGTGCTCGAACTGCAGATGCTTGGCCCTCCGGCGACTGCACTGCCGGCGAACCTTGTCTTTTCGGCTATCAGTTTGTTTTCTTGCCAAGCGGTTCTTCGCCATTTCTATTCTCCCAGGTTGTAAAACGCTCTCCCGGAATAGTCTTTCCGGGACAAGACGCAGCTCTTGTCGTAATGAACAGGCCCCTCTGCATGAAATCCTCATGCGTTGTGGAAGGGATTGTTTACAGTGATACTTCCGGGCAATCCCGTTTTTCGCGGGGATATTCTTTGAAAAAGTCGGCGATTGTTCCCCGAACTCCGTTTCGCCCACCAAAAGCTTTGAGATCGCCTGGGAAAAATTTGCGAGGAGATGGCTGGTTCGGAAGGTGCAACGTGCAATCTTTTGGCGGAAACTCCCGTTTTCGGGAAGAATTACCGCGCGAAAAAGATGCAAAGGCCGAAGTCTTGGAGGGATCGGTCACTTCCAAACACCTGCCCCCGAGCAAAAAGGGCCTTGAGCGTATGTAACTCCCCTGCGATTCAAACAGGCGTTGATCAGATGCGCAAATTGCATTCGGCCGGAGACCGGTAGGATGTTAATATCCATGTTGATAGGGGATAATCAGAGGACGCTTGAATTTCCTGATGTACTTGCTTGGTTTGCACCTAACGGCAATTGGATAACAAGTTAGTTTTTTCAGTATCGAACCTGGAGAGGCCAATGGCGGACCCTTCAAAAAATTCAGCAGATGAAAAGTCCGGGGTGCCTTCCGAACAGGCGGGGTTCGGAAGTCTGGACGTGGAGGCTGGTCTTGCTGCCGCGTATGGGCGACATGCCGAACTAGAAAAAAAACCGGACCGACCGCGATCATTCTATCAACCTGGCGAAATCATTTCCGATAAATTCCGTCTGATCGAACCCATTGGCGAAGGCGGAATGGGAACCGTCTGGTACGCCGAGCAAACAGCACCGATCAAGCGCAAGGTCGCTCTCAAGTTGATTAAGCCTGGTCTGGATTCACGCACCGTCCTCGCCCGATTTGACGCCGAGCGACAGGCTCTGGCGTTGATGGACCACCCGAACATTGCCAGAGTATTCGATGGCGGGATTACGGACCGGGGGCACCCCTTCTTCGTCATGGAACTGGTCAAAGGGGTTCCGCTCACCGATTACTGCGACCGGGTACAATTCGCCGTCCAGCAGCGACTGGAGCTTTTCACGCAAGTCTGCTCGGCCGTACAACACGCTCATCAAAAAGGGATCATCCACCGCGACCTGAAACCGTCGAACATTCTGGTAACCGAATACGACGGCAAGCCAATCTGCAAGGTGATCGACTTTGGCCTGGCAAAGGCCCTGCACGGCGTGAATACGCTAAACGACCTGTCGCTGCATACGGCTTTTGGTGCGGTCATCGGCACACCGCTTTACATGGCTCCCGAACAGCTTGGGGTCAGCGCGCAGGATGTCGATACGCGGAGCGATTTGTATTCGCTGGGAGTGATCCTGTACGAACTGCTGACCGGGACGACTCCGATCGAGCGGCAGCGATTAAAAGGGGTTGTTTGGGACGAGATTCGCCGGATCGTGCGGGACGAGGAGCCGCCACTGCCGAGCCTGAGGCTTTCATCAAGCGACACGCTTCCCAGCGTAGCCGCGCTTCGACACATCGAACCGGCTCGGTTGACGAAGCTGGTTCGCGGCGAGCTGGACTGGATCATCATGAAGGCGTTGGAGAAAGACCGCAACCGCCGGTACGAGACGGCCATCGGCTTGTCGATGGATCTTCAGCGCTATCTGGCTGGCGAAGTCGTTCTAGCCGCACCCCCATCACGCCTTTACCGAGTCCGCAAATTCGTCCGTCGCAACCGCAGTTCGGTCATCGCAGCAAGCTTGGTTTTACTCTCGCTGATCGGCGGCATGGCGGGAACAACTTACGGCCTGTTCCGCGCCCGGGACGAGCAGCGTAACGCCGAAGAACAGGAATCCCTTGCGAAAACACAACAAATCCGCGCCGAGCAGCGCGAGCAAGACGCCATCGACGCGGTCAAGCGCTTCGGCGACTCGGTCAGCAACAACCCCGACTTGAAAAACAACCCTTCCTTGGAAAGCCTCCGCAAGACCTTGCTTCAGGAACCGCTTTCCTTCTTCCAATCCCTCCGAACGCGCCTGCAGTCCGACCCCGACACCCGTCCCGAATCCCTCTCCCGCCTCGCCGCCGCTGCTTCTGATCTGGCAAGTCTCACAAATGAAATCGGCGATAAACAGAACTCGCTCAAGGCGTATCGCGAATCCATCGACATCTATCAGAAACTCATCGACGAGCATCCGGCGGATACCGGGTTCCAATGCGGCTTGGCTCAAAGCCATAACAACATCGGCAAACTGCTCAGCGAAACCGGTGAGCCAGCCAAAGCGCTGGCGGCCTATGAAAAAGCACTTGAGATTCTGGAGCAGTTGGCCGAGGCGAACCCGACGGTCACCAAGTTCCAAAGCGAATTGTCGCTCAGCCACAACAACATCGGCATACTGCTCGACCAAACCGGTGAGCCGGCCAAAGCGCTGGCGGCCTATGAAAAAGCACTTGAGATTCGGGAGCGGTTGGTTCAAGCGAACCCGACGATTACCGAGTTCCAAAGCCGTTTGGCGGCAAGTTACCACAACTTGGGCACGCTGCTGCGCTCGACCGGCGAACTCGCCAAAGCTCTGGCTGCGTATGAAAAAGCACGTGAGATTCGAGAGCCGTTGGCTCAAGCGAATCCAACGGTAGCTGAGTTTCAAAGCGATTTGGCGCGCAGTTACAACACCATCGGCGTGGTGTTAAGCGAAACGGGGGAACCGGCCAAAGCGCTGTCGGCGTATGAAAAGGCAATTGAGATTCGGGAGCGGTTGGTTCAAGCGAACCCGACGATCACCGAGTTCCAAAGCCGTTTGGCATTGAGCCACAATAACATCGGCTGGCTGCTTAGCGAAACGGGCGAGAAGGCCAAAGCTCTGGCGGCGTATGAAAAGGCAATTGAGATTCAGACGCGGTTGGCCGAGGCGAACCCGACGGTCACCAAGTTCCAAAGCGAATTGTCGCTCAGCCACAACAACATCGGCATACTTTTCGACCAAACCAGTGAGCCCGCCAAAGCGCTGGCGGCGTATGAAAAGGCACTTGAGGTTCGCGAACGGTTGGTTCAAGCGAACCCGACGATCACCGAGTTCCAAAGCGATTTAGGCACAACTCTGAATAACGTCGCATTGATAGAAATCGATAATTCACAGTTTGACAAGGCCCGAATGCACCTGCTTGATGCGATCCGGTGGCAGAAGCAAGCGTTGACATCAAACCCGGCACATCCAACGTATCGAGGATTTCTAAAAGACCATTACAGGAATTTGCTCAAGGCGCTGGTTGGACTCCCGGACAATGATCTGAGACTTGAAGCCCAGCGCGGGTTGGCGGAATTGGCGGAATTGGCGGCGCGCGATCCGGCATTCAAGGAAATTGACCGGCGGATTGAGGAGGTCGTTGCTGGTGCGGCCACAACAGGTGTCGAGGAATTACTTGCCTTTGCCCAGCGCTGCTCCGACACCCAGCGATTTGCCCAGGCAGCTCGGTTTTGGAATCAAGCCCTGGACGCCGACCCTCTATTGGCCGAGAGCCGCCAGCCCGGACATGCCTACAACGCTGCACGCGCGGCCGCGATTGCAGGTTGCGGAGAGGGCGTGAACGACTTGCCGCCAAGCGACGAAGCCAAGCTCCGTGGACAAGCACTTCACTGGCTGCTATCCGAATTGGATACCTGGAAAAAGCACCTCGAAAATGCGAGCGTCGTACAGCGACGAATTGTCGTTCTTAAACTGCACCATTGGCAAACCGACCCCGACCTTTCCGGCGTCCGTGGCGAAGCCATCAATAAACTACCGGAATCCGAACGAGCCAAGTGGAAATCACTTTGGCAATCAGCCGCCGAGATTATCGAACAGGCAAAGTCCGTTTCTGAAGGAAACGAAAGCGACCATTAACGCGGTCAACTCCGATCTCGATGAATTCAAACTAATCGTGGATGAATTGGAGGGCACCAGGAAAATGGACAAGTAAGCGAAACTGGCACATAACACAATTGGGAAACTCGATGCCACACCCGGGTCAATCAGGAGCATCCGAAAACGAGACTTGCTGGACGCTAATCCATGCGGCGGCCGATGGGTCACAGACGGCCCTCAGCCAATTTGCCGAGCGATATCAGCCTGCGGTTCGGCAAAGCTTGGTCGCGCGCTGGAATCGTTCGCGCCGAATCGACTGGATCGACGATGCGGTCCAAGAAGTGTTTGTCGAGTGCATTCGTCCAGGCGGCGCTTTGTCGAAAGCAGACAGCCATTTTTCTGGTGGTTTTCGGGCCTATCTGTTCGGCGTCACACGCAACGTGATGTTGCGGTATGAGTCGCGGCCGATGGCAGGACAACTTGACTGGGAGGACTTTGTCGCCGACGACGCAACGGTTGGCGAAGTCTTTGACCGGGAGTATGCCCGTGCGATCATGAAAGAGGCTTCGCTACGACAGCGGCGGATTGCTGAATTGCAAGGTGATGCTGCTGTCCGTCGCGTTGAGTTGTTGCAAGCGAGGTTTTCCGATGGCATGCCGATCCGCGAGATCGCCGAACTCTGGTGCGTGGACCCGGCGTGGCTTCACCATGAGTTTTCCAAAGCGAGGAGCGAGTTTCTGTCTGCCCTTCTCGACGTCGTTGCCAACAGCCAACCGTCTGCAACCAACGCAGAAAACCAGGCGACCTGCAAGGAACTCGTGGGAATGCTTAATTGATAAAGAATTCTTGGCTCTCTTCCTAATCTGTGGGTCACACCGAGTTATTCACCGTGCAGATTCTCATGACCTTCCGGACTTTTGAGCGCGAGTGCTCCTTTTATCCTGCCCACCGTAAGTTGCAATAATGATCGTTCGTTCATGATTGCTACCACTTTGAAGGCAACGCCTATCGAAAAAGTGAATTCGCGGTCATTCAGCCGGGGACCGTCTTCCGCCAGTGCGCAATACGATCCTCCGTTTGTCTTGGAATGTTGCGTTTCAAAAATCGTTTGCGACACAGAACTTGGCGGTCTTCTGAAATCTTATCGAAGGGTTGCGTAGCAATTCGCCATCTAAGATTTGTTAAGCAATTTGATCGTTCTGCGCTGCGCAAATTTCGATTTCGGTCACCATCTGAACACAAGTTGTCGCTTCCAAATAATGGATGGTCCCAGATTCGACACTTTCTGGTTACAACCGGATTAATAAAACCAACAACCAACTTATCGTACGATCAAAGCGTGTGGCGTAATATTTGTACCGCGCGGAATATATTCCGCTTACCGACCTTCGCTGCCAAGAGCGACTTGGCGGATTGCTAAAGAGCTATTCTCGCAAAGCGGCTTAACTGATATCGATTGTTCATGCATTCATTCTGGTTTGCAAAGTGAAGGCAACCCTGGTCGACTCGCACCATTCTGATGCGAATCTTGGCTCAGACGGGTATTCTCTGTCGCCTTTCGACAAAACAATTCGCAAAGCACCTTTCTCAAAGCCGAAATGTTTGAGATTTCAAACAACGAAATCACTGGAACTGACTTTTTGCACCGGGCGGGGTCGAACGCCCACTCGCGTTTCCAAAGTCAAAACCCGCACCCGCCCACAGACTTGAATTCGCAAAAACTTGCCAAGTCGCAATCGGATTGATACACTGACTCTCCGTTGAGCCCTCGCAGCACAGTAGGCGTTCGCAAGCCAATTGCAACGATCGATCGTCCCGCTCCGTCGGCTCAGTTCAACGCCCAATCTATACGTCAGGGATCAACACCCTACCGAAGGGCCAACAACCCCGCTCCCCGACGCATAGATTGCAATACGTTCGGCGAAGGAGATTTGACATGGCTGCTGGAATCCGGATTGACATTAATTTGACCCATTATGCGCAAATGGTCGAGCGTTATCCAGAATGCCTCAACCGATTGACCGACCTTGTTGGGCAAGCAGTTGAGGATGCGATCTATGCTCACGCGAAAGAAGAAATTCACGAACACTGCATCGCTGTAATTTCCCGCAGCATCGTGTCTCGTCAGTCGTATCCAGGACTTGGACCACCCTGGACGCCACAGAATGGGAGCGTATACGGTGATACTGAAACGTCTACAGTTGACGGCGAATATGGAATGTGGCGTATTGGTGCTTACGATGATGGTGCCAATCATATCGTCGTTAAAGCCAATTTCTCATAGTGGCAGACTCAGGCTGCCGGCCGAAGAGGCCTGACGCCGAACGAACCGATGCACCACAGCCGCGAAATGTGGTTTATTGAAGTGGTTGATCTCTCGTCGCGGCGAGGTGATCGGAAGCCTTCGTCCTCTAGAGACTTCTAGTTGCGCAAAAACAGAACCGATTTAATGCTGGAGATAGTTCTTGCGATCTGCTTAGGTAGCGCACTATTCTGCGCAAACGCCATTTGCATGATCGTTGCATTAAAATTTATGGGACCCTTGTCGCTTGAAAGATACTGCACAGTTTCTACTCTCGCGCTTCTGGTCGGTAACTTTTTCATTGCCAGATCTTTTAGGTTGCACTGTGCAAGCGTGACGACATTGTCAATGCTTGTTATGCTGATTGTAATTCTGAACTATGTTTTCACAGGCTACGTGTTCTCGACTCTTTAGAAGGAATTCTCAATGCTCTTTCAACGGACATCTGCAGGCAACTGACTCAAGCGTTGAAATGGTCAAAGAACAGGTAGTGACGGATGAGCGGACGAACCAAGAAATGCACGTGCGTTCTGGAAATGGTTGGAAGACAAGTGGGTGAGACTCCCGCCTGGATAGCTCTTAGCCGGAGGCTCAGTATCGAGTGTTGCGGCGTGTCTGGTAACCGCTTCGACCTGCAACGTTGCCGGTCGAATCACTGCGAGGTTCGACGGTTTTATCGGTCACAGCTCCTTCCAAATCTCACCAAACTACCCAGCCAATCGGCAACGTTGCCGGTTGAAGACACCGCAAGTCCCCCAAAAACACGACGCCAAATAATGCCCTTTTCATCGCCCACATTCCCTTTTCCATAACGAAACCGAAACCGGCGTCGGCAACGTTGCCGACGCCAACTACCACAAGTGACCGGTCGCGACGCCTTGGAATTCCTGTTCCCCGAGATGTTCCGGCTGCGAGTCACCGCATTGCAAGCTCCAAAACAAGCTAACCCCTAAACGTGCTAGGCGCCGGCAACGTTGCCGGCGCCTACTCAATCTTCTCCTGCGGCAAACCGAGAAACATGATCGTGAATTCCTCCACGAACGCCTCCGGTTGCCACTGCCACTGCTCGTCCAGAGTCTCTGGCAGATTGGCGTATGCTTCCAGCTGCACCAACTGCGTTGCGTAAATGACCAACGCCGTCCGAACCACCACATGCGGATCAAGCTCGTCGATGTTCAGCTCACCGCGTAGCCACGGTGCCAAGCCTCCCCTGACGTCGTTCCAATTCTCGACCGGAACGAACCGCTCGTTTTTCCCCAGGAATACATCCGCCAGCTTCCCAGCCTCAGTTTCGATCGTGGACGCTGCAATTGCCCCTGTTTCGGACGCATGCATGATATCCAGAGCTTCTTTGCCGAACACTCGGAATAGATCGTTTAACACCTTCGTGTCGCCCAAATACGTGCCGTCCGGAATCGCCAATGATGCCGCGAACAGCTTCTCACCACCTAACTCTCGGTTCATGGTTTTACCTTTGTAATACAGAAAGAATGAGAGGATCAAGTCTATCGCCTAACCAAACTTCCTCGCAACTTCCAGAGCACGAGATTTGTCCGCTTCGGCATAGACCTGCGTTACGCCGATTTGGGAATGACCAAGAATCCTCGCCGTCGCTTCCAGTCCGTATTCCTTTCGAATCTTAGTTGCAACCGAGTGCCGAATTTGGTTTGGTGCCCAGCTGTGGCTTCGGATCCACTCCTTGCTTTGGTCTGCATTAACCCCATCCGGAACTGGAAACGCCTTCTTGCAAGCGTGCTTAATTGAATGCCCATAAGACGACGTCTTGTAGCATTCGCCTGGCTCGTTCTTCCTCTTTCCAGAAACAACGTTGGTTCCAGGACGGTTACCGCAACTCAAAGGAGTTGTGCGTTGTTCGTGGACATTCTGACGGCGCTGTTTTTCTGATTCTCGGGGACTGAAACAATGCGAGTTGCCGTCCCGAAGAAGGTATTTTGACAATATCGCTTGAGCATGGGGACCGCAATAAATAACACGGTGTTTACCACGGTACGCCGTTTTATGTTCCGTCAAATTGATTTCCCAAACGTCTCGGGAACGATCGACCATGGAGGGCTTGATCTTGCAAACTTCACCTGGTCGGCAGCCAGTCGCCATTTGAAAACGAACCATATCCGCGACAACCGTTGTCAAATGCGGAAGAGTTGCCGCAACGATTTCGTCGGGAACCGGTACAACAGGCTTTGCCACGGGCGCTTGCGTTCGACCAAAACGAAGGGTGTCCACGCATTTGATGGCTTGATAGTTTGCAGCAGGCATTAGTCCTTCAGCTACAGACCAATTGACGATGGCAACCAGCCGACGCGCTTGCTTGTAGACGTACTGTCTGGTTCGGGTGTTTCCCGTTAGCCACCAGGCACGACAAGCCTTGTATTCGACCGATGAGAATGCACTGGCCAGTGTGTCGGCATACAACTCACTGATCGGCTTGCAAGCAACTTTGAACTGTTCGTATTCCTTTCCCTGCACATAGTAAGTCTCGGCATGATTCAGAAATGCAAGAGAGACTTGAGCCATCGTGAGCTTCGAGGGCTTCTCACGAAAAACAGGAGAGCAGTTGCTAGCGATAAACTCGCCGATGATTCGATTGTAAGTCGTTTTTGATTCGGGTGAACCGTACTCGCGTAAAAGATAGTCTTTGCCTTGAATCGTAACCCGAGCTGAACCGCTGGTATGTTTCCGATAACTGGGAATTCGCATGAGAGAGCGCTCCAAATTGGGAACCGGGAAAGTTCCCGGTTCGGACCAATGGAAAAATGCGCTCTCACAACAACGTGAGGAATCGTTTTCTCAACGAATCGCCAAGTCAAAATACAAAGCGGGTGAAGGGATTCGAACCCTCGACATGCAGCTTGGGAAGCTACCACTCTGCCAACTGAGTTACACCCGCGAGAGTTTTGATTTTCGGCGGTTTGGATTGGAAAGTCAAGAAGGATGGGAGGCTTGAGGAAAACTTCGTGCTTGGTGCTTGGTTCTTGGTGCTTGGTTCTTGGTTCTTGGTGCTTGGTTCTTGGTGCTTGGTTCTTGGTGCTTGGTTCTTGGTTCTTGGTTCTTGGTTCTTGGGGCTTGGTTCTTGGGGCTTGGGGCTTGGTTCTTGGGGCTTGGTTCTTGGGGCTTGGTTCTTGGTTCTTGGTTCTTGGGGCTTGGGGCTTGGGGCTTGGGGCTTGGGGCTTGGGGCTTGGGGCTTGGGGCTTGGGGCTTGGGGCTTGGGGCTTGGGGCTTGGTTAGGCTTTTGTTGTGGCGGAGGTGGCTTCTAGGCATTCGGCTATGGCTTGGCAGAGGGTGGGCATGGTTTTTTGGGACATGCCAGCTACGTTGACGCGACCGGTGCCGACGATGTAGATGCCTTTTTCGCTGCGTAGCCAATCGGCTTGCATCGCATTCAAACCGGTGTAGGAGAACATTCCTTTTTGATTCAGCAAGAAAGAAAAATCTCGCTCCACACCTGTCGCTTGGATTCCGTCGACGAATTGAGTCCGCATCTGAGAAATGCGGCCTCGCATCGTGTCGACCTCGGCCATCCATTGCGCGCGAAGCTCAGGATTGTTCAGTATCGTTGCAACAACGGCGGCTCCGTGACGTGGCGGGTTGCTGTAGTTGGCGCGAATCGTCTGCTTGAGTTGGCTCAATGTTGCTACGGCGGATTTTGCGTCGGGAGTGACGACCATCGCGGCACCGACTCGCTCGCTGTACAAACCAAAATTCTTCGAAAACGAAGCACATACAATGGCTTCGGGATTCAATGCCAATAGACTACGTAGGCCTTGACCGTCTTCGACTAATCCATCCCCGAAACCTTGGTACGCAAAGTCGAGCAACGGGATCAATCGGCGAGTTGCCATGATTTGGGAGATCTGTTTCCAGTCACTCGACGTGGGGTCGATACCGGTTGGATTGTGGCAGCAAGCGTGCAGGCATACAAAGTCTCCGGGTGCAGTTTGCGTTTCGAGGCACTCGATCATGGCGTCAACGTCCAGCGAAGTTTTATCGGCGGCAAGATACGGATAGCTTTCGACTTGCAGGCCAGCAGCTTCGAAAATCGCTTGGTGGTTGGCCCAAGTCGGCTGGCTGATCCAAATTCGAGCCTTTGGAAAATGATGGGCGACCATTTCCGCGGAGATGCGAAGGGCACCGGTGCCGCCGGGCGCTTGGGCAGCGGCGACGCGTGATGATTCGACCGCGCCGCCAAGTACGAGATCAACGACTGCGGTTAAGTAATCTGGCAAGCCTTCGATGCCCAAGTAGCCTTTGCTCTTTTCGTTTTCGAGTAACCAAGCTTCGGCTGCTTTGACGGTCTTGAGGATCGGCGTTCCGCCTTGTTCGTCTTTGTAAACGCCTACGGACAGATTGATTTTGTCCTTGCGAGGATCTTTTTGAAACGATTCAGCGAGTCCGAGGATCGAATCGGGAGGAGCGACTGGTAGGCCTTCAAACATTTTCGGACTCCGTGCATTGCCAAGTGCTTTGGCAAAATGAATTTGGTTGACATTTGTAGGTCGGAACGCAGATGATCTGCATTAACGAATGAATGCGTCGAATCCGTTGCTGCAAAATTCTGAGAGTCCGCGAGGCAAGCATTATGTTATAGAACTGGCAGGGATTCGTCTAATGGCATCTTCGACAGGCCATTCGCCTCGTCCCAACAGAATCTTTAACTGAAAAAGGAAAGCCGTTAAAGCACGTGCGCGGTGGCTGATGACGCCTTTGACAGTCGGCCCCAATTCAGCGAATGTTTGGTGATACTCGACTACTTCGAAAAGTGGGTCGTAACCGAAACCACCGGCACCGCGAGCTTCATCAATAATTCTACCGTGACATTGCCCGTCGGACTGAAGCAAGATTTTCCCCGTGGGATCGGCCAGTGCGATCGTGCTGACGTAATACGCATCGCGATTGGCTCCCTTCATTCCGGACATGTGTTCCAGCAGAAGTGCGTTGTTCGTTGCGTCCGTCGCACCCGGTCCAGAGAAGCGAGCGGAGTAGATGCCGGGAGCGCCGTCAAGCGAGGGCACACAGAGTCCGCTGTCTTCGCCGATTGTCCACATTTGGAAATGGCGAGATTGCTCGGTCGCTTTGATGTGAGCATTTTCCATGAACGTGGAGCCCGTTTCGTCAACGTCGGGATATTCAGGGAAGTCGGCCAACGTAAAAAGTTGAAAACCAAGCGCCGTGAGCAAGCCACGCATCTCGTTAGCTTTCTTTTTGTTGGTGGTGCCAAGCAATAGGGAACGTTCGGGCAAGTCGGTCATTGGGTCACTTAAATCAAATTGGAGAAAAGCTGGTTTGGTTAGATTTGAGGGATAGATTAGTGTTCCACGGATGAAACGAGATTGTATCGTGAATTCTATGCTTTCGAAGGCGGAGTTAGGCCAAGCAAGTCCGCTTGGCCTCGCATGGCTTGAATGCAAAAGTCGATGTGTTCGTCCAGGTCGACGCCAAAATCCTCAGCACCTCGCCGGATGTCTTCGCGGTTGACTGCGGCGGCAAAGCTGACTTGTTTGAGTTTTTTCTGAACGCTTTTGGCAGCCAAGCCCTCAAGCCTCTCTGGCCGGATGAGTGCGCAAGCCGTCAAGAAGCCGCACAATTCATCGCATGCGTAAAGAGCTTTGTCCAACACCGATACACGTGGGCAATCGGTCAAATAATCTGCGTGCGATTTGATGGCGTAGATGATTTCGTCGCTGTAGCCAAGCTGTTTCAGAATTTTGCTACCTTGCAGCGGATGGTCTGGAGGATTGGGCCAGCGTTCGTAGTCGAAATCGTGCAGCAATCCGACCGTTCCCCATTTTTCAACTTCTTGCCCCAGCTTGGAAGCGTACGCCCGCATGGCGGCTTCGACGGCGTACATATGCCTTTTTAGGCCGATGTTGGATACGTATTCATCGACGAGCTTCAAATCATCTGCGCGACTCATCGATGCAGTACTCCTTGTCAGATTCCAATTCGAGCAAACAGGTTTTCGATCCAAGATAATGGTAACCGCAACGACTCGGCGGTTACAGCGTGGAATCGAAAATGTTCCAGTTCTGGACCAGCATTAGCCGGGCTTTCTGGAGTCAACTACATCTTGCGAGAAACCTTCGAATCGGTTTTCCATCAAGTCGACTCGGCCAGCTTGTTCGCTGATTCGAATACCAATTCGTTTTGCAGGGCCGCGAGATTCGCGGATTACATTTTTCACAAAGCGAACGTCGCGAGTTTTGCCAAGAATGTCGATTGCCACGCCTGACTCATCGCCCGAGTCGGTAATTTGATTTTCTTCGAGCGTGTTGCGATTGGGCCAAAAATCGGCACCGCGGTTTTCGTCGCGGAACAGAACACCTATTTTGCCACTGTTCGAAACGACGTTGCGGCGCATGACGTTGTCGGTATCGTTGTGCCCGATCGAGATACCGTAAAGTCGATTGCCGTCGATCCGGTTATCTTCAGCCAGACCGTATTTGACGCCCCAGCACCAGAAAATGCCTTGGCTGTTTCGTTCGATACGATTGTTGCGCACGATCGGTCGCTGCGATCCAGAACCAGGATGGATTCCTAGATCGACGTTGTCGTGGCTAAAACTATCTTCGACGAGAACATCATGGCAGATTTGGAAACTGATCCCATCGCCATTGTAGTTTCGGGCTTCGACGTTTCTGATATGGAACCGATTGCAATCTTGGAGAAAAATGCAGCCGCCGTAGTTGCCGTTGAAATTCTCGTTTTGATCTTTGTTGCCATCGAGCGTGATGTTTTCGATGGTGACATCTGCGGTCCGTTCGCTGGTCAGCAGTGGAAAGAGCGACGAGCAAGTCGGCTTGCCTGACAACCACAGATTTTCGCGTAGCCCATCGTTGATTTTGAAGCGATGACCGGAAGCCGCGACAAGTGTTCGCTTGATGACGATGTCTCCGCCGTTGTGTGGATTTTTTGCTTTAAAAACAACGCCATCGCCAACGCGAAAATTCTTGTTTTCTTGCAAAGTCACTTCTTGATCGTACCAGTCGGAATCTTCTGCTAATTCGACGGATTCTGAAGCGATCTTGGTTAAGATCGAATCAGCTCCGCTTCCGAGTAGTCGCACGCCAGCTGGCAACACGACTGCATTGCGAAAAACGTAGGTGCCCGGCAGGACGTGAACGGTGCCGCCTCCCATGCGTGCTACATAATCGAGTCCTGCTTGGATTACTCGGTCGTCACGGCCAACGAGATCACCATTCTTCGCTCCGACCGTTATCGTAAATCGTTCCTTCCATTCGGGTTCGAATCTCTCGTCGCCATCAGTCGCGCGGGGATGCAGCACAGGCACGGGGTCATCCGATCGAGAGGATCGCGTGGCTAAAAGTAAACTTGATGTAGCCAGACTGGAAACAAAAAAGCGGCGAGAGTGTGTTGTCATGCTAGAGGCCTTAAATGACACAGCGGGAAAAACGACATGATAGCAACAAGATTCGTTGAGCAGCAAATCTTGTGTTCGATGCCGAGAAAGTTCTGCGCAAGCCTATTCGTTCATACCCAAGTCTAACAGCTTGCATCGAAGTCTCGTAGCAACTGGGAATTCACGCAAATGAGAGTTATCTACCGAATTGTAAATTCGAAAAAACGAATCTACATTCATTGCTCCGACAGCTGAGCACCGACGGATGCGGAGCGCCTTACGAACGTCCGCCAGGGTCGCAACCAAAAATCGTCTCGAGTGCAATCGAATAGCGTGACTTCAGTATATTAGTTCTCAAAGCGTTTGTCCGCTTTCTTCCAACGCCACAGTCGAATTTCCATCGACAAAATGCTCGGGGGTCTGGACGGGGTACAAATTCATTCCCCCCCTAGCTTTGCAACTCCAACAATGAATTCATCTGAATTGTTGAGATAAAGGAAATCGATGCTGATCGTCTCCATCTGATTCTTCGTCGTCTCACAAACGATCGGATAAATTCGGTCGTCTTTGTGCCGTCATCGCCGTTGTTGAAATCGAAATCGTTTTGCATTCTCTCGTTTTAACGCCGATTTCCGCAGCCCGCAATCAATTCACACTTTTGTTGAGTTGAGTTCCGGCTAGCGAAAATCGAAATCGATTCGATATCCGTTCAGCCAAGGTATCTTGGTATGGTTTTTGGTGAGTGCTGCCTCTCGCAAGATTGGATTGTGAGTTCGGCGGTCAAAGGTGACTTGCAATGTTCGATTCGGTAGGACAGTTACACCGCCGCTTGTTTCGACAAGCTTTCGTGATATCTGTTTCGGCTTAGAATTCTCGAAGCCTCTCAGTCGGCTCGCTAACCAGCGATAACAACCGTTAGCAATGACGGTGAGTGGCACGTCTAAATCGACATTCAGTCGGACCTCGCTGGACAGGTTGTCCATGTGAAAGAAATTGACGTTTGTTCCTAACCCGTCTTCGATTCCGTTTCGACGGGCGTAGCTCATTATGAGTTCACGTGGCAGGGCTGACGCAAACTTTGGGAAACCTGGGCTGACTTAGGTGACGCGATTTGGGACACTGCTTTGCAGATGTTAATCGTTGTCATCATTTCAGGAGCTTTGCTATGGCCAAGGATGCGGCCGATATTGTTACCGTTGAGTCGATTCTAACAGAATTTAGCGAATTAGAGGATGCTCGCTCCTCCACCAATCGCGTTCACCTGTTGGGTGACATCAACCGAGCCATGAAGAGCAAAGTCGAACCAATGAAGAAGGTTGCGAGGACACTTCGATCCAAACGAGAACTTATTCTCAACTGGTTTCGAGCAGGCGGGATGCTTTCGTCCGGCGTTGTGGAGGGGTTCAACAACAAAGTGAAACTGGTTACCAGAAAAGCCTACGGTTTTAAAACGCAAGAAGCCTACGAAATCGCTCTGTATCACAACCTTGGCGACCTTCCCGAGCTAGAATTGACCCACAGATTCTTCTAACGAGGCAAATTTTAAAGTCTCAACGGTGGCGATTCCACTTGATGGCGAGCGGTATAGTAGCGAAGGGAAGAACAACCAGAGCTGCGAATGCGATAATTGCTGGATATGCGATCAACGGTAAACGCATAGGACTAAAGGCAATAGCGACGATCGCAATTAGGACAAAAACGCAGCCTAGTATCAACATATTCTTTGATTCGACAATCCGAACTCGGCGAGCGATATTGAATGCCCAGATCGCAAAAGCCGTAATCGCCAGGCACACTAACAGCAAGCTAATCTGGTCCGCTCGTTTTACCATCGATGTCGGCAGAGATTCCCTTACAACAGACATCACAATCACGTAACCCACAATTCCAAAAACACCCAACACAAAAATGGCCGTCCCTCGCCCAGACAAGCCAATGGCTGATGCATTCGCCATTGTGATCCAGACGCCTAGCAATGTGAGCGGCACAAAAAGAATGCCTAGCGATGGCGGCAAATAGTATTCAGGAACTTCCCTTGAAACGAATAGTGAAATTAATACGGCCAAGAATGCCGCGAACCAAAGTCCCCAGGCCATTGCGACGCTGGTCGCTACCGTCTTGAAAATTGGCCGGGAGAATCCTCCGACGGTTACGGGAAGACTGCCTTGAAAGCTCCCCATACATTCGGCTTTGCTGTTTCCCCAAAAATCGCCGATCGCACTTTCGCGCTGACCACCCAAACTTGTAATGCCAATCATCCCCATAAAGAAGCCTACAAAAACAGCAAAAACTGAGACTATTCCGCCCATCGAGAGAATCGCTTCGTACGCTTGGCTCAAAGTTTGTTGGGCGAAGTACCAAGAAATCAGTTCACAGATCCCGACAACGCTCACGAGTGCTGCAACAGCGAATGGTAAAGCAATACCTTTCAATTTCCACTCGTACCAAAACTGAGCTTGGTTAGCCGAGCGAAACGGAGGAAGAGAAGTGGATTCACGGGAATGATATGCTTCCAATATTTTTGCAATTCTTTTCCAAATCCCGAACGATGGCAACTGCTCGCCGCACCGGGCACGGTTGACGCCGAAAACCGTAACAAAATACGAAGCGATGATGACGCCTACCAGTGTTGCGCTTTCGCTGGCCTGCATCGACGGCCAACTGTGCTGTGGCATTGTGAACCAATCGCCGTATCGTGCCTGAAGCCACAGCAGCAGCGCTGTACCTGGTATCACGGCAATGCCAAAACTTGTTAATGATTGCTTGACCGAAACACACAAAAGCAATTGAAAAGATGACCAAGCTGCTGCTGCGAAAAAAGCTGGACCCCATACCGGCCAACCAACGTGAAACAACGCATTGAAGAGCCAAGCCGCAAGGGCCGTTTCGAGAGCGAGGATTATGGCGCCCGAAACCGTATGCCAAGCGACGATTGAATGCGATGATATTGGTGCGGCATACAGTCGGGATATCGGTCCTTGTGCCATTGCGATGCCAATAGAAAATTCAAAAATAATGAGCGGTAGGAAAGTGAACTGCATTACCAAGAACGACGGGTCGTTGAAGTCGACACCGTAACCGCTAATCGCGCCGTAGATCAACAGAGGAAGCAAGATACCGAGCAAGAAGAAGCTTGGCAAAGACCAACGCCCGTGAGAAAACGTCTCCCAAAGTAACGCTTGTGGCATCGATCGCATGATTGTTCTCCGTTAAGAAACCCGACTTGAGATGATCGTTATTGAGAAACACGCGTAACAAAGATTTCGTCGAGCGACAACGCTTCATCGGCAATCACAGACGCTCCAATAACTTGGGCGGCCATTCGCAGTTGTTCGGGGTCGCCGGTGCAAACATACGTCCACTCATTCCCGCTGCCTTCGCGAGCAAGGGTTCCGATTAAATGGGGTGGTGAAGCGACAGGTTGTTCAAATCGTACGGTCACGCGACGATGCGATTCCTTGATGTCGTCCATGCTGGCCGTTAGTAGGATGCGGCCTTCGTGGATAATTGCGACTCGATCCGCCACGCGTTCAACTTCGTCGAGTAAATGAGATGAAAACAAAACTGTTCGGCCTTCGTCGCCGATAGTGCGGATGATGGCTCCTAAAATGTCGCGCCGAACGACAGGGTCCAATCCCGATGAAGGTTCGTCCAACACCAAAAAATCTGGTCGATGCGCGAGAGCCACCAACAAGCCACATCGAGCACGCTGGCCACGCGACAGATTTTTGACTTTCGTTTTCGGATCGAGATCAAACGCTTCGCGAAGCTCTTCTGCGTACCGTTCGTCCCAGGCAGGATAAAAAGCTTGCGTGTAGCGCATCAATTCCCGTACTCGCATCCAGTTTGGCAAATCGCGTTCTTCGGATAAGTAACCGATTTGGCCAAGCACACCGACGGGGTTTTCGACTGGGTCCAATCCAAATACTCGCACAAAACCCGACTGGGCGCGCAGCAGACCAAGGATATGTCGCAGCAACGTCGTCTTGCCCGCGCCGTTGCCACCGATCAAACCAAAAACGCCCCCGCGTGGAATCACGAGGGACAGTTCATTCAAGGCAACTTTGGAGCCGAATTGTCGCGACAGCTTGTTGATTTCGACGATTGGCGGAGCTGCCGAAGGAAATGGATCAGGCATCGGACGAGTCCTTTGTGAGAGAGGTTTTGCGAGAAGAATCAATCACGGCAAAGCGTTGTTGAATGAGCTTAGTAACGTCATCAATCGAAACATCCATGTTCGCCGCTTCGGCCAACAGTTGGTCAATCCTTTCTGTAAGGATTTTCATTCGTTCGCGACGAGCCAAAGGCGAGCCTTGATCGGAAACATAAGTGCCTGCAGTACGTCGCTTTTCAACGATTCCGGCAAGCTCCAGTTCGCGATACGCTCGTGCCACCGTGTTTGGATTGACGACCAGTTTTTCCGCAAGCACGCGAATAGGCGGCAGTTCTTCGCCAGCCGCTAGTCGACCTGCGGCGACTAGATATTTAATTTGGTTCACGACCTGCAAGTAGATCGGAACGCCGTTATTTGTTGAAATATGAATTTGCACTTGGCGTCCTCCCGAGCGACGTATTGTAGTAACGCAATAATACAAAGCGGAGCGAATGCGTCAAGAGATGTGTCAAAAAATATTTTCAACAAGAAGCACACTTTATTAACACCAACCCAAGAAGCAGCCACTCACCTCGCACCCTAACCACCCTCGCTGCATACACCCTCGCTGTGAACTTTTCTTGGGAAAAGCACTCAGTCTCTTTGAAGCGTTAACCCCCGACTGGACAGAACGCTCGAAATTTTTTCGTTGGCCAGCGATCTGACTGTAGCTCAGTCGGCAGAGCAACGGATTGTTAATCCCGGGGTCGTTAGTTCTAGACCTGACCGGGGAGTCTTAGTTTTTTCTACGGAAGAAACGCCAAAAAGTTAACGCCGGACGACGAGAGATCGACGCCCGGCGTTTTTCGTTTCTACCCATCGTTTTGGGCCTTTTCCGCGTCCGCAATGCCCGCCCCAAATATCTCGGTTAGGAAATGGAGATCTCGGGCCGCGACTGTAACGCGAGCCGTCCCCTCCGGCACCCCAGATCTCTACTGAGAACTCTCAAGATCTGCGTTTCCAAACATGGTATTGATTAACACAGCGGTAGCAAATCCTAACGGCCAGAAACCTTCTCCAATTTTGGGCCCATTTGCCGCGAGCGAGAGCCATTGGAATGTCATCTCGCGTGCATGGTAGTCAATGCGGATGACATATCCTCTCATGACTGGATGAAGCAAATTCTCACTCGCAAACGCTACTTTTGACGTGACACTCGTGATTTCGGATTTATAGAAGTATTGCCATACGCCCCGCATGAGTCGCGTACCACCAGCTTTGGATTGAGGAGCAAGGTACGTGTAGGTAATAAGGGGTCATGAATCCTGGCCTCTAGTGTCTGAAAGGCGACAGTGGCGATATCTCGGCTCGGTTGATGAATCGTCGTTAATGAAACGGCAACCAAAGTTGCATATCGTACGTCGTCGAATCCAATCAGCCGCAGGTCATCTGGAACAGAAATGCCTAACTGGCCAAGTGTCTTGAGCAATCTGGCGGCGGTGTAGTCGTTCGCACAAATGATGGCTTCTATCCCACTGCCAAAAACCGACTTGAGAATGACCTGCGAGTCAGTGGGATCGCATTCAATTCTCAAATCGCGAGGGAGAGGAATACCTCGTAAGAAAAACGCATCCCGAATTCCCGCGACCCTCGCGTCAACCGAACTAGCAGCCCCCGGTTCGACCAGGAGTCGCAATTCACGGCACCCCAGACGGATAAAGTGGTCGGCAGCTAGAAAGCCTGCCTGCACGTTATCTAACGCAATAAGGTCGTGATTGCTTCGCATCGGAAAGCGAGTAATGTCGCGATCGAGCAGCACCACTGGAATACCAGACTGCTGGAGTGAGTCGAGCAACCGCTGGTTCACTTGCTCGCAATTCTCCAGATGTTCGAATGGTGCAAAGAATACGCCTCGTGCTCCCCGCTCGATAAATTGCTGGCATGCTTCTTCGGCTAGCTTATCATCGAGGGTCTTGTCTTGAAGCGGATGCGCTGAGCGTCCCCACAGGAGACCGTAATTGCGCATTCTTGCGATCGCCCCAATCTCGCCGCAAATTAGATCGAGAATTTCCGTCGATCCCCGTCCTGGCACAAGCAGACCGATAATGGGCGTCTCGTTGGATTTCGCCTGCGCTAGTACGAAGGAGCCAGATCCCGCGCGCCGTTCCACCAGTCCCTCATTTTGAAGACTTTGCAGGGCACGGCCAACAGTTGGCCGCGAAACACCGAATCGTTCCACCAATTGTGCTTCACTCGGAAGGCGACCGGCAACACCGTACACCCCCGTCGCGATTTCAGTGCGTAATTCCTTTGAAATTTGGCGATGCTTTTGCATTTCTGGTAACCTGTGCTATCAAGTCGCTCAAATGTAATGACAGGATTATGAGTAAGTTGCAAGCGTTCTGCTAGTCGCAATGTTGACAGGTTTGAATATATTTGGGTTCGTTATTCGGATTGATTGCAACCTCAATGCTCATACAGGCTCCTCCCCATGTTCAGCCGACTTCTACTTTGGTCTCTCATTTCTGCTTTGGCGGGATTCCTGTTCGGGTTTGACACCGTAGTGATTTCCGGTGCAGAAAAAACGATTCAAGCCGTTTGGGGGCTCAGCGACGAACTGCATGGCCTAGCTATGGGTGCCGCACTTTGGGGAACGGTGTTGGGGGCATTTCTAGGAGGCTTACCGACTGAAAAGATCGGGCGCCAGAAAACGTTGATTGCCATTGGTGTACTTTATTTTGTTTCAGCCGTATGGTCGGGCCTAGCCACCGACGTCTATTCATTCATTATCGCTAGATTCATCGGAGGAATTGGAGTCGGCGTCTCGACCATTGCCGCACCCTTGTACATCTCTGAGATCGCTCCTCCTGGATTGCGTGGACGACTTGCAGGTATGTTCCAGTTCAACATCGTCTTTGGAATCCTCGCTGCGTTTCTATCGAACGCTCTATTGGCTGGAACCAGCGAAAACGACTGGCGTTGGATGCTCGGAGTCGAAGCATTTCCGGCGTTGATTTACACTGTACTCTGTTTCATCATTCCAGAGAGTCCTCGGTGGTTGATTGGTCACGCGGGAAACTGTGCGGAAGGCTTAAGGGTTCTGAAGATGATCAACCCTGGTCTTTCCTCAGATGTACTTCAGGACGAAGCGGACGTCATCGCGGCCTCTTACGCCAGCCATTCGAAATCGTCGCGTTTTTGGACCAAGAGACTTAGGCTTCCGATTCTTCTGGCGTTTCTGATTGCGTTCTTCAATCAAATGTCCGGTATCAACGCCATTCTTTACTTTGCCCCACGCATCTTCGAGCTGACTGGTTTGGGCTCGCGAGCCGCACTGTTGCAGTCGGTTGGTATCGGCATCACGAACCTCGTTTTTACATTCATCGGACTGTGGCTAATTGACCGGCTTGGACGGCGCAAGTTGCTTTACATTGGCTCCTATGGATACATCGCATCGCTAGGGCTCTGTTCTTGGGCATTCTTCTCCCAGTACTACGCGATTGTACCTGCCTGCATTTTCACCTTCATCGCCGCACACGCAATCGGCCAGGGCGCGGTTATCTGGGGTTTCATTTCAGAGATTTTCCCTAATCAGCATCGAGCAGCCGGTCAAACTCTGGGTAGCTTTACACACTGGATTTTCGCAGCCGCGCTGACGACCTTCTTTCCGACGATGGTCACAGCGTTCTCACCGGGATATGTATTCCTATTCTTCTGCGGCATGATGGTGTTGCAACTGATCTGGGTAAGGCTGATGGTGCCTGAGACGAAAGGGGTTCCGTTGGAGGAGATCCAGAAGCAATTGGGGATCGAGCTATGAAAGCAATTCCAGTCATCGTCGGCCTGGGTGAAGTGCTTTGGGATGTGTTTCCGGACGGTCCTAGATTCGGCGGAGCACCGGCTAATTTTACCTGCGGTGCTGCAGAGCTTGGTCACGGCCGAGTTGACGTCGCAATAGTCAGCGCCGTTGGGAATGATGAGCTTGGTCGACTCGCGCTTGCCGAGTTGAAAGACCATCAGGTGAATAGCACCGAGGTCGCACGACTCGACTATCCGACCGGTCAAGTGGATGTAAAGCTCGACGAGCACGGCCAAGCAAGTTATCAGTTTGCTACGAATACGGCTTGGGATCACTTGGCTTGGACCAAGGAACTAGAATCGCTCGCAAACCGAACCAACGTTGTATGCTTTGGCACCCTAGCCCAACGAAGTACACAGTCGCAGAGTACTATTCGACAATTTATCGCGAGCACTCCAACTTCCTGTTTGCGAATATTGGACATCAATCTGCGCTGGCCGTACTTGAACGAAGACGTCATCCTGCAGTCTTTGGCGGTGGCCAACGCTTTAAAACTGAACGAATCAGAATTACATGCGATCACAAGTTTACTTCAGATTCGGGGGAGCGACGAAGCCGTTTTAGCTCAAATCATGGAGCGATATTCACTCAAAGTCATCGCCCTGACGCGGGGTGCGAACGGCTCGTTACTTTTGCGAGATTCCGGCGAGCGGAGTGATCTCGCTTGCCAATCAGTGAATGTAGTCGATACCGTTGGCGTCGGCGACGCATTTACTGCAGCGCTTGCCCTCGGAATTCTCGGCGGTCTCTCACTGAAAGCCATTCATCTTTGGGCAAATGAAGTGGCGGCATTTGTTTGTACACAAGCAGGTGCCACGCCGCGTTTGCCTGCACGTCTAAAGTTGCAACACTAATCCAAACCATAATCAAACATATTCAGGATACTTGCCATGATTTCACGAATCGGGTTCTGCTTCTTGGCCCTGCTGATTGTTAATACGTTTGTACGCGGACAAGACATTGTCGTTGCGGATTTCGAGTCCAGCACGTATGGCAACTGGAAGATCGAAGGGGAGGCATTTGGCCTCGGGCCAACCGATGGTCACAAGCT
This sequence comes from Pirellulaceae bacterium, assembly GCA_031374825.1. Taxonomy (GTDB): domain Bacteria; phylum Planctomycetota; class Planctomycetia; order Pirellulales; family Pirellulaceae; genus JANMGV01. Next base: position 15,822 of record JANMGV010000068.1, on the reverse strand, counting down.
GCAAGTGTCTGGTTATCTGGGTAGTCGGCTCGTCAATTCTTACGCCAGTGGCGATTCAGCGACCGGAATGATTGCCTCACCGCCGATTGAGATCAACCGGCGGTTCTTATCGTTCTTGATTGGCGGTGGACGCCATGAAGGAGAAACTGGTTTGGAATTGATTGTCGACGGAAAGTTGGTCCGATCCGCTACTGGCGCGAATTCTGGCGAGCTTCGCTGGGAGTCATGGGATATTAGTGCGTTTCGCGGAAAGCAGGCCACGATCCGCATTTTCGATCGTGCAAAGGGGGAATGGGGGCACATCAACCTCGACCAAATACTATTAACCGATAAGCAACGAACTGGAACTGGGCTGTGGAGGATCGATGAATATCGACGCGCGAAGGAGTATTACCGCGAGCGCTTTCGGCCGGCATACCATTTCACACCCGAACTCAACTGGATGAACGATCCCAATGGTCTGGTCTACTTCGCTGGGGAATATCACCTCTTCTATCAACACAACCCACTTGGAAACGAATGGGGGCACATGAGCTGGGGACACGCTATCAGCAAAGATCTACTGCATTGGGAGCATTTGCCAATAGCGTTGCAGGAAGAGTATAGCGTTATGAATTTCTCGGGAAGTGCTGTCGTTGACACACGCAATTCGAGTGGATTTGGTACTGCAGATCGTTCGCCATTGGTTGCGATTTTTACGGGACACAGCCAAGATCGTCAGACGCAGGACCTTGCCTTCAGCAACGACCTTGGTCGTACCTGGACAAGGTACGCAGGGAATCCTGTGTTGGATGTCGGTGAGAAGGACTTCCGGGACCCAAAAGTGTTCTGGTATGAACCGACGAAGCGCTGGGTAATGGTTGTTTCGCTCGCAGTACAGAAGAAGTTGCAGTTTTACGAATCGACAGATCTCAAGAATTGGACGTTGCTCAGTGATTTCGGAGCGGCTGGCGAGCCGAATAAGCTGAACTGGGAATGCCCTGACTTGTTTGAATTGCCAATTGAAGATGAGCCAGGCAAAACACGGTGGGTGCTGGAAGCTGACATGGGCAACGGCGCTATCGCTGGCGGTTCAGGTGGCGAATACTTTACGGGCGTCTTTGACGGCAAAAAGTTCGTTGCTGATTCGACGACATCGCAGTGGGTTGATTTTGGCCGCGATTTCTATGCACCAGTCTCATGGTCCGATATTCCGGCCAGTGACGGGCGACGAATCTGGATTGGCTGGATGAACAATTGGGAAACATGCCTGAACCCTACCTATCCGTGGCGTAGCGCCATGTCGATTCCTCGCGAACTTACACTGCGACGGATCGACGGCAAATTACGGCTATGCCAGCTGCCAGTACGTGAGCTGCAGCAATTGCGAGACAAAATGGTAGAAGTTAAAGATCGATCACTCACCAGTGGATCATTGTCGCTTGACTGCCAGGGACAACAATTTGAGATCCTTCTAGAGATCCAACCGGAGTCGGCCGCTGAGTTTGGCATACGCGTGCTCAAGGGGAATGAAGAGCAGACCGTTGTTGGATACAATACAAAGTCTGGATCAATGTACGTTGATCGCACCAAATCGGGAATTGTCTCATTTCATCCGGCCTTTGCCGGCAAGCACGTGGGACCGCTCGAACCTAATGCCCAAGGTAACATACGGTTGCAAATCTTGGTCGATGCCTCATCCGTTGAAGTGTTCGGAAATAGCGGTGAGACCGTGATCACCGATCTCGTGTTTCCAGATCCCAGAAGTAACGGAGTCGAACTCTTTGCCGAAGGTGGCACCTGCCGAATCGTGTCCTGCAAGATATACGGGTTGAAGTCAGTTTGGCCGCAGCAGTCACGTGCACAGAGTCGCTGAAGTTTGAAAAGGGTAGTATTCAATGCAGTCAAGTTTCGTCCACGTCGAATCAGCGAACATCGAATGAGCGAATTGGCCTCGAATGGCTTCCTACAATTAAACCAATCAATAAAGAGCAAATTCGAATACGAGTTCATGTCGGCTGTGAGGTGAATGCTAGGCGATCTGATTGATTCCAGGCCTGGTGTTAGTATGCGCAAGAAATAAGGAATTTGCCATATAGCAGTGCAAAAACGTCCAACTGTCGGCCCGCGAGGCCTGAAAAATTCTACCGCTGATGAATTGCTCTATACGACTCTAGCGGCACTCCCCCAAAATCCCTTGCGACGTGGAATTAGCGTGTTTTGTATTTGGACTCGGCCTTAGCGAAGTTTTTCTCTCAATCGCTTCGTCCACTCGCATAGTTTGCGTGTAACCCTACAGATAGAGACCTGTTGCTTTCGGTCTCGCTCGATACCCGGTTGTTAATCAAATCGACGGCGCGTTCGTAGAAACCGGTGATTTTTAGCGCCACATTGACTCTGTTGGGAGATTGCTATGCCGAAGGTCCGCGCTGTGGATGAGATGAATGCAACTGAACTGCAAGCCGAGTTGGTTTCGCTGCTGGCCGATGGTTTCATGCGCTACATGCAACGCGATCAGTTCGCGATCGATCACGCAGATCGCGAAATTGATCTGGAATCCGAGACAGCTTGCCTAGAGCTTCCTTCGAAACCAGTGCTCTCTGTGACCAGTCGAGTTAACGATTGATAGGTCTTTTTCAAAAAGGAGAGCTTTTCAATGGCAATCAACGTCGCCAAAGAGGTCGCGACGCTCCGGCACATGACTGTGTCGGAGCTGCGAGATCGATACCAAGAGGTATTCGGTGAGGACACCAATGCCCGCAACAAACCGTGGCTCATTAAACGCCTTGTCTGGAAACTACAAGCCAACGCTGAGGGAGACATTTCCGAACGTGCCCGGCACTTGGCTCACCAGATCGCGATGGAGACGGACATTCGAACGTCACAACCGCGAGTGACTTGGCCGGCCACCGCAGAAACGCTGGAAACAGCCTCGACGATGATCGCACCGCCAGCGGACGACCGTATTCCACTTCCTGGAGCAGCAGTGGTCAAGAGCTACAGGGGCCGCAGCATCCAAGTCATGGTGCGTCCGAATTCATTCGAGTTCGAAGGCACGCAATACAAAACCCTGACAGCTATCGCTCGAGTTGTCACGGGCCAAAAGAACATCAACGGATTTCACTTCTTCGGACTACGCAAAGCGGAGGTTACGCAATGAACAAAGACAAGCAAACCAGGAAACTAAACTGCGCCATTTACACACGGAAGTCGACGGAAGAGGGCCTGGATCAAGATTTCAATTCGCTCGACGCTCAGCGTGAATCGGCAGAGGCCTACATCAAGAGCCAAGAGAACGAAGGTTGGGTCTGCTTGCCCGATCGATACGACGATGGTGGCTACACCGGTGGCAATATGGAACGGCCGGCGCTCAAGGCCTTGATCCGTGATATCGAGGCCGGCAAGATCGATTGCGTCGTTGTCTACAAAGTGGATCGCCTTAGCCGATCACTGATGGATTTTGCCAAGATGCTCGAAGTCTTCGAACGTAAGAGCGCGGCGTTTGTGTGCGTCACCCAGCAGTTCAACACTACGAATTCGATGGGTCGGATAATGCTCAACGTGCTCCTCTCCTTCGCGCAGTTCGAGCGCGAGATCATCTCCGAGCGAACCCGGGACAAGATGGCTGCCGCTCGTCGCAAAGGCAAATGGGGCGGTGGCTTCTGGTCGCTTCTGCTTTCGAGCCCGTCAGAGCTTGAGGAATACGAATGTAGTATGCTACATTCCAAAATTGGGAATGGTCGAATTCGGTTTGGAGTGAGTGGCGGCGACCCGTTTCTCGTCGACACCAACAACTGACGATCCCACGCGACACTCGATCAAATCTCCGCGCAGACTTCTGGAGCGCGGGGACAGATCAATTTGGCAAATATCCTTAAGGCCACAACGATGTCTACGCGACGTTTTTTCTATGACGATGGCAAGTCCCGCAAGCGATGGCACGTTAGCGTGCAGGGAAAATCGCTGACCGTGCGGTTTGGGCGATTGACAGGAAAGCTCCGTGAATCCAAGAAGTCATTCAAGTCACCCGCCGAAGCGCAGAAGAATGCCGAACAACTCATCGCGGAGAAACTCCGCGAAGGCTATATCGAGATCGATCCCTCTCGTTTAGAGATCGTTCGCAAGAAAGGTATTCGTCCTGCAACTGAGCAACAGATCGTCGGGTTGGAAAAACAAGTTGGCTCGAAGTTATCCGACGAGTACCTCAGCTTTCTCAAAACGTTCAATGGGGGAACTCCAAATCCAGACTGCGTGCAGGTTCCCGGGAGGTCGGACATTGAAAACGTGGGTGTCGGATTGTTCTTTCATTTGCGGCCTTCCAAGCCAGACAGCGATGAACTGACGTTCGAGGTAGAGCGAACAAAGGAACTTCTTCCCCCGGAGCATTTACCTATTGCAGGTAGCTCCGACTTGTTCACGCTGTCGCTTGCACCTCAGACGTTTGGAGCGGTCTACTGGTGGTTTCATGAATCAGAAGAGCTTGATGACGAGGGTAATTTTTTAGAATCGGCTGGGTATCTGCTCGCTGGTTCATTCGACGAGTTTCTGACCCGAATTGCGATCCTGTTTGAATCCGCTGAGGATCGGAAGCAAGCTTCTGCGGAAGAAAGTCAAGGAAGAAGCAAGTCGTCGAAGGCTTCGGTCAAGCAACTTCTTCGAGTGGTCCAGCAGGATCACACGCCGAAGACGGTCGCGGAGATCAAGCGCTTAATCAACGAGCTTGGCGACCTGCATGCGATTGAAGACGGTCAATGGCCCTTTATCAATCTTACGGATCCGGAGGTTCTCCAGTGCTTGCTAGACGCGGGTCTCAATCCGGAAGTTCTTGATACAGAAAGGCAGTCGCTGCTTTGGCAATGTGCGTCCAGCCCTGAGTGCATTGCGATGCTTGTCAAACGCAACGTCGATGTAAACCGGCGCAGCGGCGCTCGAGGAGAAACGCCGCTGATGCGAGCTATCTTTCTCAAAGAATCGGCCGCAATTCAACAACTCGTAAAGCTCGGTGCTAATCCTACTCTTCGGCTCGACAAACACCTTGCACACGATTTACGGCGAGATGCCAAGTTATCGAATTTGATTGAGAAGGCTCAAGCAGATTGGCACAAACGACCTCAACCTTTAGCCAATACACAACCGATCGCAAAGGTTCAGACTCCACCTGCATCTAAGAAATCGAAAGGCCCGAAGCCCACACTTCGCCGTCTGTTGCAATTGATGAAGCACGATCACATTCAAGAAGGCGAAGTCATCGAAGGAGTTGGCGAGCTAGTCGCCGAGTTGGGTGATATAAGTGCGATTCAGGATGGTCAGTGGCCCAACATTGATAAGTTTGAAAATCCTCAATTGCTAGGAACTCTCCTGGATGCGGGCCTGAATCCCGAGGTTACCGACAAGGCCGGCAACACGCTACTTTGCCAATGCGTTTCGCACCCCGATTGCATTGATCTATTAATCAAGCGTGGTGTCAACGTCGATCGACGCAATGCGAAGGATGAAACCGCTTTGATGCGTGCGTCGTACGTCGGACAACAAGATTGCGTCCAGCGGTTGTTGGACGCCGGTGCGAATCCAACTCTTGAATTCAGTTCGTTTGCAAGAGTGATGATTGGCATGGACCAAGAGATGACCGCGTTCATCGACGCCGCACGCGAGAAATGGAACCGGAAAAATACGATTCCAAACAAGTCGACATCGAAAACACAGAAGTGAGCGGTTCACAAATTTTTTTTTGGGAGACGGAGTCCAGTGAATAAGGTCAGCGCAGGTATTGCCGAACTTCTGCTTATCGCCGACGAGCCAATCGGCCGTAAACATATTGATTTGGCGATTACGCTTGCTGGGCAGCCAATTGACCGAGCGTTGGTACAAATCGTTGCGGGCCGAACTTGCACTTGGCCACTCCGGATTGTAGTGCCCAGCTACACTTCAATCGATGACGCAGGCACGCACTTGTGGAACATCGCCAACTACCTTCATCGGAAACGTGAAACCATCGCTGCTATCCGATCGCTCGGTTGCAATTTGCGGCTTACTCTCTACGGTGTGTCCTTTTCGCATGCATTTTCAATTGATGCTTCTACTCTCAAGAAGCTCGGGGAGCTTGACATCCAACTTGAATTCCGAGCATAACCTGGGATTCGATCGAAAATCGATCGTTCACTCAACCAAGCCCTCGAGGGCATGCAAGTCATCTTGAAAGGTAAGCGTCAAGAACGTTTGCGCCGCATGAACTGGTTGCAGAAAACTTTTCAGGAGAGCAATTTACCACAGCGTTCATTACACCGCTCGACAACTGGAAAACACAGTTGACGGTGGCTTGCAGAGATTGGCTACGACATCATCCGGAACAGAACATAGTGACAAAATGGTCGTCGATTTTTTATTTGGATGGTAAACTCGCTGAAAGCCTGATTACGAGGATCGAGTCTGTTGGATCTGTGCTTGCGGCATCAAGGATTTACTTTGGTGACGGAAAATGGCACAGCGGTGTGGTGTTCGAATATGCGGATTGGACAGGGATTCTGGATCTTCCAGGCGTGCCAAAACCTTTGCTTGGATGAGTTGCAACCATGAAACGAGGGAAGCCGATAAAGTGACCGCCGACGAAGTCAATGCAACCTATTTAGCCAGAGCTGCAGCGATGTTTCCTAAACTCAGCGGGCAGCCGTGCGTCAATATCGATGCGAATACCGGTGATGTTCACGTGTGCAAGCGAATGTATGATTTGCAAGTCGACTTCGACACGCTGCTTGGTACCTGCGACTGGCAAGATCCAGCCGAAGACCGACCCGATGAGCTGACCGACGAGATGTGTATTGGTTCTGACTTGCTAGTTGTTGGCGATGACTGGTGGTTTGATATCTACTTCAACTGGTATCTGGTCTTCACACCGGCCCTTGTCGACCGTTCCTTGAAAGGGGACCATTCATGGGTTGAAGAATTCCTGCGAAAGACGGACCGCACTCGAACCATTCCGCGTCCGCCTCCGTTAGATGACAAAACGCACCTATTGCTGAGCGTTGAGGCACTAAAATATTATGGGTAACTTATGAGCATGACGGCCTTTGAATCATTTTTGACAGCGCTCAGTAACGCCACGAATATTGACGACGTCCTGGGGGACGAATGCGTTGAGTATCCGCCTGACGAGCAGGTCGGTTACTGGGCGACGCCGCTGAATGCGGTGGTCTTTGGTTGGATGGGCGTTGATGGCGTCCATTACGCGATCCTTAAAATCGATGGCCAAATTCTGGAAGAATCACCAGTAATCCAAATAGGGCCGATGGATTTTGACGAACCCTATTCGCTGCTCGCTCCAACGTTCATGGACTATTTAGCAATTGGTTGCGGAGTGGATCGAAATTCGATTCAACAGTTGCTTGCGGACGAAGACATGGGACGATCCAGATTGCTGGACTTCATGCGATCGAATTTCAAGCAATCGCGATTTTTGTCACCAGACGTGAGTCATGATATCCGACCGTATGCCGCAATGATCATTCCAAAACCCGACGGCGAACAAACTCAAAGTTAGATCCCTTGGGACATCCACTACACTCGGTCCCGGATCGAACCAAGGTTTGTACGAGACGCATCTCGGTGAAATGCTGCGCGGTGTTGAATGGCGAGGGATGGGATTCGTTTGGTTCAAAAGTGCTATTGCCCCATTGGTTCCACAAGTCGGTCGAGAAAACGCCGCGATACCACACTTTGGAAGCGCTCCTGCGGCCAGTCCTCGAGGCGTAGTCAACTACCCACTCGAAAACGGGACGAACCATGCCCTTAAGCGAACCGGTGGATAACCATTATCCCTGATTGGCGCCCTGTTCCGACGTCAGGGATAACAGCCACACGTTCAGGGATAATTGCTTGACTCGCCCTTGATAAAAGCCGACAATTCGGGAATAACAGTCCCAAATCGGGATAAAAAAAGTTCAGCCACTCGCTTTCACAGCTTAATTTTCGGAGGCATGACATGACATCCCATGAATCCCCACTCGCCAATAAGTTCGCGAGACTTGCGAAATTGGGCCACTTCGGGTTCCTTGGTTTTTTGGGGTCACTCGGCTTCCTCGGGTTCATTCCCGGGTGCGAGCGACTATTTGGCCTATCTGGTTTGAGTGGACTAGGCGGGATGGTTGGCTTCCTAGGCTTTCATGGTCTCGCCGACATTGTTGAACGTCGATATCAACAACGCATGAATCACGCATAATGGGAAAAGGCAACCAAATGCCGACAGACTCCCGCAAAGATGATTTGCTCGGAGCGATGGCCGTAATCGTCCTCTTGATCGGCACGGCAACGGGCAACGCGTATGCAATGCTTGGCATGTCGGTGGCGGCACTCGTTTTGATGGCGGTGTTTTGTCGACGGCGGGATGGGAGCGGTGCGCTTCTGGTCGCGCTTGTGGCGGCTGTAACTGCTGCAGCGATTGGCAGCGTCATGGCCACCCGATGATCGAGGAGCCGCACGACAATCGTGATAGCCAAGAGCACCACCGCGAGAGGACCGATTTTCGCATCCAAGCGATGCTTTACAACGTGTCTGATCGACAGAGACACCGAAGCGCATATACCGACTTGCCGAACAAACGGTTGAACGTGAGCGGCGGTCCACGTCCGACTAGAAGCAAAGGTTTCTGGCCGCCGCCACGTTAACCGAGTCGTTCGACGCAATAACCGCACTTAGGCCACATGGTATTAAGGATTGCTTATGGACAAGGCACCGGCCAACTCGACTCATGCGAAAACGCGCGCGGCTTGGCGTAAGTGGTTCGAGATCCACCACACACGGGAGGAAGGTGTTTGGCTCATCAGCTACAAGAAAGCGACTGGTAAACCGCGTATCGATTATGACGAAGCGGTTGAAGAAGCACTTTGCTTCGGGTGGATCGATAGCAAGCCGAGTAAGCTCGACGACGAACGCTCAATGTTGTGGTTTTCTCGCCGTAAGCCGGGCACTGGATGGTCAAAGCCAAACAAGGAGCGTATTGAGCGGCTGATCGCTCACGGGCTGATGATGCCTGCCGGGTTAGCTAAGGTGGATGCCGCCAAGAGGGATGGGTCGTGGAACTCGCTGTACGCTGTCGAGGCGCTCGCGGTGCCGCCCGACCTCGCAAGGAAATTGGCAGCGGTCCCGGACGCCAAGCGATATTTCGATCTGTTCCCACGGTCCGTGAAGCGCGGCATCTTGGAGTGGATTGCTACTGCCAAGAAACCCGAGACGCGGGCCAAGCGAGTCGAAGAGACGGCGCGGTTGGCAGCTGAGAATAAGCGGGCGAATCAGTGGCGTCCATAAACGGGCAGCGTTACGCCGAAACAGCGCATCCACCCGAGCCGCCGATGGACGCGTTTTGAAATGGAAACATTACTCCGGCGGCCGCGTGATGCGTGCCGTTCGGTGGCTGAGTGTTGTCGAGTAATTAAATGATGCAACAAACTGAAGCCTCACAACCGTGCGGAGTTCATCTCCGCCCCGTGACGGAGAGCGATCTGTCAATACTCTTTAAACATCAGCGAGAGCCTGAGGCGAACAGGATTGCGGCCTTCTCGGCTCGAGAACGCGCTGCGTTCATGGCTCATTGGGCCAAGATCTTGGGAGATAGGGCTTTGGTGGCGATGGCGGTCCTCGTTGACAATTGTGTTGCAGGCAATATCGGTTGTTGGACGCAGGATGGTCAACGCCTCATTGGCTACTGGATTGGGCAAGAATATTGGGGCCAAGGCGTCGCCACAAAAATGCTGTCCATATTCCTGCACCATATCACGGATCGACCACTCTACGCCCACGTCGCGAAACACAATGTCGCATCAATACGCGTCCTGGAAAAATGTGGATTCAAATTTTGCGCTAAAGCGACCAATGCTATCGGGGAGGCCGTCGATGGAATCGAAGAAATGGTCTTTTCGATTGACACGACCTCGGTCGAAGCCTCTGCTTCGCGAGTTCCTCTGCCGATTGCTCGGGTTGCAAAAACTGAGGAAGTTTCACTACTGCGGTTCCTGTGGGTAGAGCGACAGCACCGATCTGCCTTCGCCCCATCGGTATGAGAATTCTTTCGGCCGGGCAGCTTTCGAATCTGGGTCGGCCATGCAGAGCCAGAGGATGTTCTCGTCGAGATCGCCCCGCTGATAGATGCCTGGGCACGTCTTGCCTTTGTCGGGTCCGCTCAGGAACGCCAGGTCAATCTGCTTCGGATGCTGGTGTGAATCGATCGTGAACGATGCCTTGATCTCCTGCCCGGTAGAGCTTGTCCAGGAAATGTCATTTCCTTTAATCGTCCACAGCAAATCGCTCCCTTCGCCGGATCTATCGGGCCCTTTGCCACCGGGGAGCGGCCATGTGCTCGGGTCTTTATTTCTTTCAACGTTGCCCGTGTCAAAGTTCCTGAGCGTCCATGTTCCCTGCAACGCGGTGAGCTCGCGTTCGACGTCGCTCGGCTTGCTCGGACGCAGCATCCAAAGTCCGGTCTTCACAGCACTGTTCATGGCGAACTTCGTCGGACGCGAGGCATCCGAGCCCGGGTCTTGAATGGCGATCATGAGACTCTGCAAGTCCACGCCTCCCCATCCAAAGATGCCCTGGCACTTTGCGCCTTGGAACGGTCCATCGAGAAAAGTCAGGTCCATCTCAAACGGCGCACTGACGAAGGTCAGATCCATCTCACGCGGGCTTTTGGGCGGATTGATGTTGAGCTTCAGCTTCCACACTTCCCCCTGCCGGCTCCAAAGAAGCTCATCGTCTTTGATCGTCCATTTCCACGTGGACGCTTCCTGTTGCGTACCGCCAAATGTTCTGTGCGTCGAATCGCAGAGCGTCATGTTCCACACGCCCTGAAGTCGTTTGAGTTCGTTCGCAGCGGATGGTTTGGCCGGCGGCGTAACCCGATAAATGACGATGATCGATTGCTTGAGAGAATCGCCTGCGGAGAAATCCGTCGGACGCGGCGCATCCGATCCGGGATCGGTCATGCAAAGGTCGCGATGATCCTCATCGCCTTTTGATTCATAAATCCCAACGGACTTCTGACCTCGGTTCGGCCCGTTGAGAAAAGTAAACTCGATCTGTTTGGGAGTCTTGAACGGATCGATCGTGAAGTCGGCGTAAAATCGTTGACCATCCTGACCAACCCAGGTGATTCGATTCCCCTCGATCATCCACCGCCTTTCACTTTTGCGCCCGTCGCTGTCGGTCCCCACGCCGATCGGGCGAGGCCAGGTCCACGGCTGAGAAAAGTCCCAACACCATGTTCCCTGAAACGAAGCCAGTTCCTTCGCTTGGATCGTCTTTGCGTCTGGAACGGTCGACGGTGAGATTTCCGCAGAGTCCTTGTTGGGCTTCGGCGCGGGCTTATTCTGCTTCCACCAGGCGAGCCACGGTTCGGGTTTCTCTTCAAATTCCTCCCCGGTCAGACGCCGCAAATGTTGATAGACCATGCCGCCGACATCGTTACTGGATTCGAGTTCGCTCATCATCAACGGCAACGCATCCTTGCCGCCGATGCTGGCCAGGGCTGAAACTGCGTAACCGTAAACTTGTTTGTCTCTCAGTAGTGGAACGAGTCGTGGCATGGATTCGGGATACTTCAGGTTGGCGATGGAATTGATCGCCTCAATCCGAACCTGCTCGTCCGAGTCGTTGGCCAATTGAAACAGAATATCGGCAAACTTTGGATCGGCTTTATCTCGAAGTGCATAGGCGCATTCCTTGCGGATATCGATAACCTTGTCTTGAGAAAGTCTGAGCAGTTCCGGTTCGAGCAGTTTCACGGCTTTGCCTCGAAGACTGCGGACGGCTCGATTGCGAAGCTTGTCGTTTTCGTGGCGGGTCAGTTCCACCAGAAGTTCAAACGAGGCGCGCGTTTCGTCGTTAAGCTGGATCGGAAGCCAGTCGATCAACCCAGCGCAGTCGCTCACGATCTCGGGGCGATTCGACAACAGTCCCTTCGCGACTTCCTCCACCACGAACGGTGTTTGAAAGCGGCACATCGCAAAGGCGATTTCAGGCCGAACCTTCTCATCAGTTTCCGTCAGCCAGGCATCTCGCAGAGCAACGATTAATGTTTCGGGCTTTGCACTACAGCAAAAGCCGATTGCTGCCGCGAGCTTGGACGCGGCAAGTCGCATTTCCCCGCGCTCGTCTTTCAATGCTGCTAGGAGGACCGGAACTGCATCGGTGATTTCACCAGATGGATTCTCTGTGGGAACGACGTTGTTCCAATGAGGATCGTCAGACCATCCACCAAGATTGGGTGGGGACATCTTGTTGAAACGACGGCAGTAGGCTCCGTAGATATTTTGCGGCCACTTGAGATGCTGTTGAGCGATGTCCTGGCTATCTGCCTCCAGGTAGATCGAACAGTAATCAGCAAACGAGCAATGGCTGAGGGCGCGGCAGAGCGCGGCCTCATCGATCGGATGCAAGCCAGCGTCGGTTCCCGCATCCGCAAATCGTTGTGCGAAGTATTCGCGACGCAGCTTCGCAGGCAGCCGATCTGTCGAGTCGAGTTCGTCGATGACCCAAGCCAGTCGTTTCGATTGCTGTGACAAATTTGCAGCATCCAGCGCGGCTTCATTCAACGGCGGCTTCGGAAGTTCCGCCATCAGGAGCGTCAACAAATGCGGCAACGACGCAGGCCCGAGCGCGATCAACCGCTCGCGCGCCGCCACTTCGTTGTTGGCCAAGTCGTTGGCAAGAGCGTTGACTCTTTCGGGCGTGACACTCAAAACAAACTCGGGACGCTGGCGATCGCGAGGGACGACGAAGTCTGGTTTGACGGACTGCCACCACTGCTCCCATTGGTCTGGCGTGAAGACGTGTTTGCGACCAGTTAACTTCCACAAAGCCGACGTCACGGCGAGCTGCGTGACGCTTGCCTGATAGCGCTTCATTTCATCCGTAAGACTCTGTGTCCCATCGAGCGGTGTGTTCGGACTTGTCTTCAGTAACCTGATGAGCACAGGGACGGACTCCGTGCCTCCGACGGATCCCAACACGAGCGTCAGGTGAGTTGCCATGATGTCCGATGCGGCTGAATTGTTCAATCGCTGATGGACTCGCGGAACGGCGCGATCGCCCAACTCGATCAATCGGCGGATACGTGGATCGAGCATTTCATCGCGAGCGAATTGGCTCTCCCAAATGCTGACATACAGCGCTTGCGGCGGTGTTCCCGGCTGTTGAAAAAAGCCACCTCCTGTCATAGGCAACAGACTGGGCAACTGACTTTTCGCCAGCTCATCGAGCAACACATCGGGATCATCGACCTTCGAATAATCGTCAACGACCTGCGGCTGATCGACTTGAACCAGCGTGCCGACTACTGCCGGTTTGTCCTCATCTTCTCCACGCACTCGTTGAATGCCGCCGCACTTCCCGTCCTTGTCGAACATCACCATCAACGTGTGACCGTCGCCGAGGTCGATGTGATGCGTGACGTTCTCGCCATCGACGGTCTTGCGAACTTTCAACTCCTGCTGCTTGAAGATGTCCAAGAACTGCGGCTCGGTCATTTCGAGCGACAAGCCATGCAATTTCGGATACTGCTTCAGAAACTTGAGGCCGTCTGGTTGAGGCTCCATCTCACCCGACTTTACTGCGGTGTTCATCTTCAGCGGTGTGAGCGTAATCTTTGGCCACTTCCAGCCGTCTGCTTTGAGCGTCGCGACGATCCGTTCGACGTCTTCACGCGTAACTGCTCGGTGAGTTTCGATCACTAACTCACCCTCTTCCGAATTCAAGTCGGGTTGTAACAATTTCAAGATCCCCGGCAGGTCCTTCAGGCGAATCTCATCCAGAGTGCCCAGCGGCTTGCCGTTTTTGCGGAACGTGACGGTTGCCAGTTCATCCAGCGGGGTCACGGTCACTCGCGGTGCGCATTTTTGATTGGGCAAGAGCGCGAGGTCTTCGCAGTCCACGCGGTGAGTCATGGGTCGCACTTTGATCTGAAACACATCGATCTCGGAAAACGGCAATTTGAAGACGAATCGATCGGTTGTTTTCGGCGTGTTCGGTGTGACGATCGTTCCATCGACGGCGATAGCAATCACAAAGACCTGCGTCGAGGTTATCTGCGAATAAGAACGATTGAGTTTCACTGCAGTTTCGGTCGCCGACTTCTCAATGTCTGCGACTTTGACATCTTGTAACCAGTCCTTGATTGGATCACTCGCATTTACGCTTGCTTCGACCTTGCCATCAATTCCAATGGTCCCGACGTCAATCGTCGGTGCGTTTGTGTAATAGAAAGCCATGACACTCGGATCCTCCTTCGCGAATCCAATGACGGCTTGATGCAGCAAATTGTTGTCCGCATCCCACGTCATCGCGCTGCGCTGTTCGTGCTGAGCACCAAACCACAGTTCACCGTTCCATTTTCGCATCCTGGCATTCTCGGGCGACGCCAGCTCGATGGGGCGAGTCTTCAATTGAAGCACGAATTCACGGAAGTGCTTCGACTCCGATGCGGCCAACGACGGCGAAACCGACAACGGTTGGAGCTTCGTGAATGGTTCGTTATAAAACGGAGTGCCATCCGCTTTCCACCAGTCATTCGTCTTGCGCTGAGTGCCACTCGGGGTAACGATATTGGCGTGAGCGACACCAACGACTTCTAATTCTTGACCATCTGGCAGAATCCCTGTGGATCGCGAATGAACGTCGGGAGCCGAATGCGAGGAAGCTGCTTCCGTTTGGTCTTTGAGCCACGCCTCGCGGTCGAATTGACTTAACGTCACATCGAGTGCGGCAGGTTCCACGGATTCGGTCACAGTGACCTCAGACGTTCCTCCCCAACTTGGCGCGATGATCCCGGACACCACCAAGCTGTGGTCCGCATATGCTTCGATGAAGACTTTGTATCGGCCGGGAGGAAGTGGTTCCGATTTGAATTTACCGTCCGCGTCTGCGTTGAGGGCATCGAAGTGCGTGACGTCGCGGTGATTCAGCGAACCGCTGCTGCGAGCGTTTTCGCTGCATACATGCACGACCAGAGTATTGACTTTCAGGTCCGCAGGGATCACGACGCGCCCCGAGATCGGCTGTCCCGCCGGTCGCGACAAACTGATGGAGTTGGTCTCCTGATCCGCAAGCTCGCTCCACTGCCCGTCGAGATAGACACTGCTCTGAGCCTTGCCCGCTCCTTCACGAACGATGTCCACCAGCCGATAACGCGCCACTCGGTACTTTCCGGCAGGTAAATCGCTCAACGTCAGCGAGTCACCGTTCTTTAGCCGACTGAAGCGAACTCCCCCGTATTCGTCGCTGCCGTACTCATCGCGCCGTCCGTGTTTTGACTGGAACTCGGGATCAATCCGCTCGACGAAGATTCGCGTCTCTGCTTCCGCTCCGGGCATGTCGTACTTGATTCTCAGACTGGCGGATGCCGTTGGCGTGTCGGGGGTGTTCGAAGGAGCATCTACCTCTGATTTGGTTTCCATAGATTCCTCAATGGAACTTCCATTGTCTGACGACCGATCACTCTTACCTGACTGCGACCAGGCTAACATTGTGCCTCCGCCCACAATCAGCGCGGCCAATGCGAGTGCCAGCGTAATACCGGCTCGCGATACGTCCAGCTTCGGAGGACGCGAACCCAACAATCGCAAAATTCGCAGTTTGAATTCGGATGGCCTTGTTCCCACGCTGCCCAGGAGTGTCGCCGGGAGTGCGGTATCTGGTTTTGATAGTGCAGATGCAAGCTCGGCCACTCGAACGAGTGCGTCGGCGTACAACGGGCGATCCCATCCAGCGGCTAAAACCATGTCGTCGGCTGCGTTTTCTCGCTCAGTGCTGATTCGACGGCTGACAAACCAGACAACTGGATGGAAGAACAAAATCGCTTCG
>JANMGV010000064.1:0-13155 GCA_031374825.1 Pirellulaceae bacterium | reverse complement strand
AAAGCACGTCGAATTACGCCGCTACAAAAAAACCACCCGCGGCCCCAAGAAACCACCGCCCATTCGAACCGGTACTAAACAACATATCAGCACGCAAATCATACTCAATAACGAAAGAATGCAAGCTTGAAAGACCTGCCCCGTGATGCCCGACAAATCATAAATCTCATCGCAATCCAAGACCACAAACCTCGCGGATGCGAACAGATCGATTCCCAGAGTCTCGACAACAAACTTTGGCAACGGCCACGCAGTTTTGCTAACGTACCAAGCGCCCTAAACACGATACTTTGGAACCATTATGACCATTCCGCGTTGCGATAAGACCCATTCGCGGGACCTGCGTTGCGATTGCGCTGGGAGAATCAGAAACGTCAACACCAAAGCTACCGCTAGAAAAGCAAGCAGCAGAGTCCTCAAGCGAAATTGTCGCCATTGCTTTTTAAGGATTGGGTAACTTGTACTCCGGTCCATCGGATTGCTACTTCTTGCTTTCAATTGAATCTCGAGGAAAGTCTGGACTCCAGCCTGTCGTCACAAATCTGGTTCCATCGCGGTCAATCGCCGACGAAAGTAATTTGCGTTAAGTCGTTTGCGATCAAATGGAAATGGTCGCCCGGCATACCTCGAGCGGTATAGGTTGTGGCCAGGATACGTCCAGTGGCTTCGATCTCCTTATTGAGGAAATGCGCTTCGATATTTTCGATCCCCAGCTTTTTCAATCGATCAATGGCTTCTTGCGTTAGCACGACCAAGAATTGTTCTTCCGCAAAGTTTGCTGGTAACGGCCGGAAATCAAGGTGCAGTTCAGACTTTGAATGTCCACGGTCTTTATCCCCACCGGAGACGAATGGCGGATGAACCGATGCAACACGGAATTTCACTCCAATAGCCTTGCCATGATCGGCATTCGCAAATTGCTTAGCGATTTCGATCGCTTCAAGCGGCGAGCAAACCTTTGGACTGCTACCGGCCGATTCGCGAGTCATCGTGAATCGTGTAATGGAAGTCGAGATATCGTCGACACTTTCCGGTCGATTTTCACGTTCATTCTGTGGTCGCAACAATAGCAATTCATCTCCGCGAATCTCCATCAAACATCGAAACGTCTTTGAATCCTGACCACTGGGAGATTCGGCTGTTAAATCCGCTTCTATCGATTGGTTGTCGTCACTGTGCTTCCAATGGCTCAGTCTATAATGGTTGCGATGATCACCTGCCGTTAGCAACAACGAGTATTGGTCTATAAAAACGTCCTGGTCGATGTATTCTGTTCTTTTCGAAGTGAGTGTTGTTGCATCTTGAATCCTCCAATTCCCGTGTAGCTCTTTGGGAAACGGAAGATACATTGAGTTCTTGGGCAAAGATCCCCCGGAGTCCTTACTTTTTTCTACGGTTGCCATGAGTTTATCGACCAACTCCTGGGCTTGTGTCCCTTTGAGTCGTTTGAATTCAGCGTGCTCGGTACCAAACTTGGTTGGCATGGCGTCGATATCGTTCGCCATGTTTAAACGAAGGCCATCTTCTTTGACCTCGTAGATTCCTCGTTTCGGCTTGCCATCTACAACATAGAATAGACGCGTGGGAGAATTTTTAGGCTCAACGCTGAAAGTCGCTGTCCAAAGCAGTTGAGCGCCACTGAATGCCGCGTGTAAGTTGTTTGCAAAGACAATGCGGAGTCGTTTTTCATCAGGAGACTTTTCCCCCTCGGGGTAGTGAATGCCCTCCCACACACCTTCAAGTGAGTCATCATGGTCCACGGAAGGTGAGGCTTCTTGATTCCTGCTCGAATCCGGCTCTATATTTTGCTTCGAGTTTTGGATTTCATTGATTATGGCTTTTGTGCGTTCGACTTCTTCCTTCGTTCCCTTGATGGTGATACCCCCCAATTCCTTATCGACGGTTACACCATGCGAAACGGATGCTTCCACTCCGAATTCAACTTCGCCCGTCTTTAATGTCGCTTTCGCATCCGACGCGTAATTGATAACGGTTACTTGCAAGCGATAAGACTTACCGGGATCAGGGAAGATCACCTGGCCGCCTGCTTCAGAAAACAATTCGGTTCCCTCAACACTGCCTAGTAATGCTGCAGGCTTTAGTTGAATAGGCCGCCCGCGTAGGGATATTGGTTCATCACCAATGCGTTCCACTCGCCATCCACCAATGATTTGTTCTTCACGACAATCGAACACGTCCAGGTTCGCGCCATCTTTGTCATATATTTCCACTTCGTAATCCCGATAATTCAGAAAATTGGGCAATGTGACAGGCATTGGTTTGGACAAGACGTTTCGATACAGGATTTCGACACCAATCTTTTGACCGAATTGGTAACTCCGCAGTGGCGGGGAAAGTCTTACACCAGCTTGTAAACCGTTTTCGGCGGGTGTTCCCCAATGGATTGATCCCGCATCGCCATGCTTGACCGACACAAACTGCTCGCGTATTGTGAATGCGTAAGTCCAACCTTCCTTGCCAGCTTCATCCTGAAGCATCCTTAACCGAATCGACCAAATCGTGTACGTCGAGCCCCCTTCGACTCCAAACGTTGGAATCACTTCAAGCGTCGCACCTTCGGGAAGACGACGTGTGCGACCTATGTTTTGAAATCGATCGAATAAAGAATCGCTAACATCATCGTCATCGCGCATAGTTTGCCTATGAATAATGGCCGCGACAACTTCATCCTCAGTTAGCGGAGGCTGTTTTTTTCCATCGGCTCGGTTATGGCCTGCATTGAAGCGATTGACAGCAGAGGCAAGGGATACACTGCCTTCTCCTGCGTTCTGAATCTTAGGCGATGCATAGTCTTTCGGCGGTGACAAGAACCGCTCACGAATCGTGAATCGTTCATCTGATTGGTCCTGTTGAAGAAAGATCTGAAACGCTCGCACGGAAGTTGCTTTAGGGGGCAAGTCGATGTAATCGCCATCAATCGCCCACCCTACCGGCAATTGATGTTGTTTAGCGATTGTAGTAAGGCAAACCTTCAGTGATTCTGAGATTCGATCGTTGCGCTCCATGTTCCAAGAAGCACAGGCAATGAGCTCTTCCTTGGTTAAGAGGGGCTGATGGTGAAAAAGAAATATTTGCCGTATTTGCTGATTAAACTCATCAATTGCGTTTGCTAGTGGATCGTTGGGAGTGTCCTTCGTTGGCTCGACCTCATTCTTCGATCTATTGGTGGATTCTCCCTTCGGATCCAAGTCGACGCCCGCACTTGGCGAACCCGGCTCTTTGCTTCCGGAACCCTTCGAAGTGGCGCCCTTCGGATTGCCAATACTCGGCTCCATTTTTTGTTTTGATTCGTTTGCTTCAGCCCCCGCCTTCAATTGCTGATTCTTCGCTTCCATGGCCGCTTGCATTTCTGCAACGGCTGCAGCTTCTCTCGCGATTGCTTGCGCTCTCGAAAGTCGAGACATATAGATGGGTACGCTTACGCCAAGCCCAACCACGACAGCGCCAAGGACAAAGCCAAAGCTCCAAAGAACGATCTTTGAGAAGTATTCAGAACGGCTGAGCAGTGCCAACGCCAAGGATAGCAGTGCGGCTGGCACGGCGAACGCAAAAGCTGACTCCGCGTTCCCGATCGTTGCAATCGGCCAAGGCACCAGCAACGCCACTAGCAACAGGATCAGCGCGATCAACGAAACTACCCGTTTATCATTCATAATGGTAAACCACCTTTGTAAATTGGAAACAATTGTCCACTCAGATTTGCTGCATTGATTCAACTTTCCGATGCCTGCAGGCAACGTGTGATGTACGGGATCTTGATCGTGTGCAAGACACTGCGCAAAAACGATCGCGACCTCGTCTGCCGAAGCGTATCGATCATCTGGCGACTTGCTCATCAGTTTGCTGATGATTGCACAGATCCATGCTGGAATTTCTGGATTGACCTCGCGGATTGGGCGAGCTTCTTTGTCGGTGATCAGACGTAGAACGCTAAAGCTGGATTCGGCTCGGAAGGGAGCGTGGCCGGTGCACATGGCGTAGAGGACACTACCGAGACTAAACAAGTCGCTACGATGATCAACCGACTCTGCGCGAGCTTGCTCAGGCGACATGTACTGCGGCGTACCCGCAAGTGTTCCGGAGCAAGTCAGACTGGCGTCATCGACGGCGCGGGCTAAACCGAAGTCAACTAATTGAACCCGCTCGACATTCTGATCAAGCAAGATGTTGGAAGGCTTGATATCGCGATGGACGATCCCCTGCGCATGCGCTGCTGCCAGCCCCTTAGCCGCTTGCATGCCTATCCGGAGGATTTCGCGGACTGCCAATGGCCCATGGTCGTTGAGTCGCTTTTGTAACGAAACGCCGCGCGAATAGGTCATCACCAGATACGGAATTCCCTGCCACTCATCGACGCAGTGAATCGCCATCACGTGATCATCGACCACAGCCGCGACGGCTTGCCCTTCGCGAGCGAACCGTTTGCGTGCGGCACCCGATGCGGCTAAATGGGGCAGCATCATCTTGATCGCCACGAAGCGATTCAGCGAACGGTCAAAGCCTTTGAATACCGCTCCCATGCCTCCCTGACCAATGACGCCAACAATCTCGTAGTTGCCGATGCGTCCGAGCATATTTGGATCATCGGTCGGCCCCAATAGTTTTAGAACTGATTGGTGGTTAGCCTCATCATCCGCAGTAGACGAAACCGGCGATTGCGTTTCTGTCAAAGCTGGCCGAATGTGTTCGGACCATTGTGGCGACGAATAGACGCTATCGAACATTTCACGACAGCTCACGCACTCAGACACATGCTCTTCGATACTGAGCAACTCATCAGGTGAAATTTCATTCTGCCCAATTCGGTCCAATACTTGAAGGGATAGGCATGCGGAATTTTGGTTCAACATTATTGTTCCTGTGTTGGTTCCCAATGGTTTGAGACCTCTGCGATTTTTTCCTTCAATCGCGAGAGAACGCGATGCCGTGTAACGTAGATCGCACCTATCGATCGCCCTGAGGATTTTGAGACGTCGGCGACGGAAACATCCTGCATGGCGGTCTTCCAGAAGATGTTCCAAGTGAGTTCGGTAAACTCTGGTCGAATCTGCTCCGCAGCCCAGCGCACAATTTCGCGACGTGCTTCCATGATCAGATCCGACTCTGTTTGCTCTGCGTTCGGTAGCCTATCAAGTGCATCAGCCACGGAACTTGAACCAGTGCCTTGATCAGGACACTGTCGAGTTAACGCAGTTGTGATTGCATTGCGAGCGATCGTTGATAACCACGCTCGAAACGGAGGTTGGTTTTCGGAATGCTTCCATCCCCCGAGTGACCGAGAGATTGACGAAAAAACTTGTTGCGCTACATCCCGCGCATCCGCGTCCTGCATGCCGCGTCGTCGAGCCAAACGGTAAACGACGGGCTGATAAATGCCGATGAATTCAAGCCACGACACATCGTCGGACGTGTCTTTAACACGATCAATCAGGCTATGGTCGGTTTCTGGAAACTCTGGCATGGTTGGCTCCTATAGAGTTTCACTCAAAAAATCAGAAACCCTTACACAAAAATCTATCCAAATTGGTAAATCACGGACTTTTTCGAGTTTAGAGGTGGTTACCAGTCTCGAAATTTTACAATGATCCCGCGCGGCACATCTAGCCGCATACGAGGATGGCTGTGGATATTGTTCATTACAAGTTGTGCAACTCTCGATTTCGCAACTGGGATCGGCTGGTGACTTCTATGGTCACGCTTGTCTGCAGAACAGAGCGAAGAGCGACGTGCAAGGTTGGCAATTCTTCACATTCCGACCAAACATCCTTTTTGCAATCAATCATCTACTGATCACTCAAAAAGACGACAAAGAACGAGACTTCTCGCTGATCGCCGGTATCGATCGTATCAAAATCGGACTCGTAGTATATTCCGATATCTCCCCATAGACGAATAGGTAACCGTTCACGGGCATTGCCGTTGAACGGTCATTCTTAATCTTAATCTTACTCTTGATTTTAATCCGATTGTGCGGAGAGTTGCAAAATCGATTGCCTGTATCAGCTCAGGAGGCTTGGGGCGGGTGTTCCTGCGAGATTTGCCGCGATCGAATCTTGCAGGAACGCGAATACGCTGCGGTTTTGCTTCTTGCACGTGGCAATCATCGACCACATCCGCTCATGGTATCGCATCCCTGCTTCACTACGCGTGCCTTGGGTAATGCGACGATCGATCACGCACTTACGGATCTGTTGCTCGCTGTGGTTGTTCGTCGGCTCTACTGATTCAGCGAACATGAAGCGGAAGTAGTCTTGGGATAAATCATACGACTCGGTCTGCTCCGATTCGGTCACGCAGTATTCGACCACTGCGAACCGCGCAGCAAGATTCGTCGCCTCCTTGGTCGAAGGAGGATTGCGAACCACTTCTAAAAAGCGGTCGCGGTGCGTCAGCATCGAGCGATGAAAGCCTTCTTCACTCATCTCATCACGGCGATGCCAAGCCGAAAACAACCGCCGTGATCGATCCACAAGTTGCTCAGCCCACGCTTTTGTTTTCTTGTCAGGATGCTTCTCCGAAAGAAAACGCATGTCACGTATCAAGTGAGCCCAACAGTATTGGGCCTTGATAGCGAAATTCCAGGCGAACGAGCAGTTGGCTGAAAAGTAATCGAAGTTCAGGTAGCCTGCAAATTCCTCGCCGACCAGCCTTTCAAGCACTTCGCGTGAGCGTGTCTTGGCAATGTGAAAGACACTGAAAGCCGCTGCCGTAATGCACCAAATCCAGTGCTTCTTGCCATTGTCCTTGTGGCTTGTTTCGTCGCTGCCCAGTTGTTCTTGGCGGGGAATTGCGTCGGTCAGTTCGTCGTAGGACACTTTGAGCGAGTCGGAGATGGTCCCCGTGCAGAGCTTCGCCAAATAGCCGCGCGAGACGGGAACCTGCAGGACATCTTCCATCCAAGTTTCGATGGTCGAATAGCTGCAATGGCCGACCGACTTCATCCAACCAATCATGGCCAGCATCCGCGCGCCAAAGATCGGACCGCTTAACTCAGGCACATCGGGCAAATAGGCATTTCCATCGGCATCGCGATAGACTGTCAACCGATGATTGGTTACGTGAATCGGCGATTCCGGCAGTTCAATATGCTGGATCGTTTCGAACTCTCCGGTAGTGATAAGTCCCAAACGCTGAATTTCTTCGTCGTTGATTTCGTAATCGAACGTCTCATTGACGCGATCGTCTGGTAGCGGTTGGCGTAGGTGTTGCTCGTGTCCAGGCTGACCACCACGACGCGGTTTCCTCGGTCGGCCAGGCTTCTTTTTGGGCTTCGGCTTCGCGATATCACTGGATGGTGGCTTGGACGAAGTCGACGAATCCTTGAGGGCTTTGGCAAGCTTTAGTTCCAGCTCCGCAATCCGCGCAGCTTGTCTCTCCAACTGCGCAGCTTGTTTCTCCAACTGCGCAGCTTGCTTCGCAACCAGTAACCGAAGTTCGTTGATTACATCGTCTCTACTGTCCATTCTTGGACAATAGCAAAATCCACTAAACTAATGCACTAGAAAATTGGACCCGTGAACGGTTATGCTTATTTTGCGAGCCAGTTTTTTTTCACTGAGAACTCGCTCCCTTCGCCCCGTCGTCGGGGATAAGGGCTGGGGATGAGGGGAAAATTTCCACGCGATTCTGCCCCTGCCCCCTCTCCCAAGAAGACTGTGGCGAGGGGGGGCAAATCTTCTTGTTTTAGGCTAGAGCGGCAGAACGGAAAATGCATCGATGCTAATTTTGCCGTTTGCTATTTGCCGTTTGCTATTCGTCGCACTGCGCGGGAGCGGACTTGGGGACTTTCGATTCGCCGCTCGACGGTTCGCAAGGATTTTCAGAATTCCGGTTGTTTGAATCGCATGTAGAATATTTTCAAGCAATCCTTTACGAAATCCAATCGTCCGATCGAAGCTAATTCACGGCTACTTTGGGGGCAGGCGTTGCAGTATTGGTTGGCGTCTCCACTTCCGTGCCTGCGATGCTGCGAACGTAGTTTACCAAGTGCCACATGTCGGCTTCTGTGATACCGGGTTGATCGGGCGAATCCACTACGGAAGCAGCGGGCATTGGAGCACCTGCTATGCCGTATCGAATGCGTCTGTAAATGTCGATCGGTTCGCGACCACCGCGAAACTTTCCCTCAAGCAGATTTCGGACGATCATCGTTTGCGGCTTCATTGCCCCCATCGCTTGCAGAGGTGCAACTGCTTGCGGGTCTGCGGGATCGATTTGAATCTGCTTGGTCCATTCCTTCGTCCAGTCATCGTAATCCGGCAATTGTTTGCCATCGCCTCGCGCTGATTCTCCATGGCATTTCGCGCAAGCCGATGCTTCGTTCAAGTATATTTGTCGCCCGCGAGCGATCGATTCAGCAAGCTTAGTTGGATCAATATTTTGCGTGAGCCCTTCGACGGGAACCTCTGCCGGAGGACTAAATTCGACGACTTGTTCCTCGGCTTCGAGCCATTCGTCTGCGATTTCCTCTAAAAGTTCTGCTGCATCGTACTCTTCTTCCTCAGCGATATTACTCAAGATCCTTCTTTCTAATTCACCTCGCAACGACAAGTAAAGCGCATACTGCGTAACCGCTTCGATTTGGTCGGGCGCGAATTGCTCTTTGAAAACGGGCATTTGCGTTCCTGGCATTCCATTCGCGACCGTTCGAATCATATCACTGTGCGTAGGTTTCGAATTGCGAGGGGTCGATTTGTATTTGAAGAGTCCGCGTCGAAAGTCGCGCGGATAGGGATTCTGCGAAGCGGCAACTGTGCCACGACCTTGCCCAGTTTCGCCGTGGCAGTTGGTGCAAAACTGCCGATACAAGCCAGTCTTGCCCGGGGTTTTACCTTCGGCAGCAGGCCCAGCGGCAACCGTCAAGCGATCGAGCGACAACATGTCTTTGTAGTCATCTTCGAGCAACGCAGCAGGAATCTTGGGATGATCCGGTGTACCAAACATTTCCTCCAGTTTTTCAAATGTCTCCGCTAAGGGTTGCTTCAATTGTCCCGGATCAAGGTCATTCACAGTCTCGAGAACCGTCGTATAAACATAGTTGGGTTCGAATGCTTCGGGCGGTTCCGAATAGTGTTGACAACCGGCCAAGGCAATCAAGCTTACAACCATAGTTGAGGCGATGGAAAATCTCATGGGACTACTTCTCCAAATCCGTACTATCTCAAAAATCTATCGATAATGATCTTGGCTTTCCAAACGTTTACGCCAATACCGTCGCTATTGAACTGCGTATCACCCGTTGCGGTTACCCGGCAATTCGCGACGCACATCACAGGCTAAGCGTTCATTTTAAATAAAAGATCGTAAAACGAAAACGTCCCCGGCGGGGCTGCGACAAAATCCCTGTTGCAAATTTACTTGGCGCTCAATTCGTGGACAATGTCGATCAAAGCGCGAACATTATCGACAGGTGTCGAAGGCAATATGCCGTGGCCAACGTTGAAAATGTGACCCGCACGTCCACGAGCTTCTTCTAAAACACGTTGAGCTTCGCGACGAATGGTGGCTAGGTCGGTGAGTAAAATTGTCGGGTCCAAGTTACCTTGAACCGCGCGATCCGTGCCTACAATATCCCACGCCGCATCGAGCGATATTCGCCAATCGATACCAACGACCGTGCGTTGATCGCCTCGCAACATCGGAAGCAGAACCGGATTGCCGGTAGCAAAATTGATAACCGGCACTCCAGGTATCAACGACTCCAAAATGTGAACCATGTGCGGTAGCACGTATCGCTGGTAATCGGCCGGCCCCAAACATCCCGCCCACGAATCAAACAATTGCACGCATTGTGCTCCGGCCATGATCTGACCGTTAAGGTACAAACTGATTGACGAAACCAATCGCTCCATGAGAGCATTCCAAGCTTGCGGATCGCCTTGCATCATCCGTTTTGTCGAAAGATAGTTTCTGCTCGAGCCCCCTTCGATCATGTAACTTGCCAAAGTAAACGGTGAGCCGCTAAAACCAATCACCGGGATATTTTTGGGCAACGCAGCTCGGGTCATTCGCACGGTATCCATTACGAACTGCAATTGTTCTGTGGACTCGAGCGGCGTAATGCGATCGATATCGGCCGAGCTGCGAATGGGATTGTGGATGACGGGACCGTCGCCTTTGGTAAATTCAAGCTGCAATCCCATCGGTTCAAGAATCGGTAAGAGATCCGAAAAGATAATTGCGGCATCGACTCCGAGTTTCTCGACGGCTGTCACCATGACTTCGGTGCAAAGCGCTGGGTTCTTGCAAAGTTCCAAAAAGCTGACTTTGTCGCGTACATTACGGTACTCTTCCATGTAACGCCCCGCTTGTCGCATCAACCAAATCGGCGTGACACTCGAAGGTTGACGACGACACGCTCGCATGAAGGGATTGTCTTCGTAAACTTGGTCTGTCAAACCTGTTTCGCCCGCATCTGCTCCCGCCCGAATTTTGGGCATCGATTGCCAAAGTCTTTTTGGATGCAACAATCGCTGAGACTTATCTGCGGCTGTTTGCACCAGATGCCCCATTTTGGGATGCGCCGGTTCGATATCGACTGGCAATTCGAGGTGCTGCATCATTTCCGTTGTCGTAGGTCCGATCGAAGCGACTACCATGCTGCGTAAGGCTTCGCGAAAAGCCTCTTCCATCTGAAGCTGATTTGCAAGCCTCAAAATATTAACCGCTTGGTGAGCACTCGTGATCATCAAGACATCGCGTTCACCCGCGACGATAGCCCGAAGATTCGATTCGAGCGGTTCAATGTCCTCGGGCAATTCCCATTGGTAAACTCGCACATTCACGACGCGTGCCCCGCGAGCCTCCAAGCCGGCCACTAGCGAATAGTTCGTGATGCCGTATTCTTGAATGCCGACGGTTTGGTTGACGACAGGAATTTGCTGGTCGATGATTTGCAAAACCTCCCGCCAAGTGTTGGGCTCCGGCGCGCGAAACGACGGTTGGAGTCCGACTTCTTTCATTGCGGCGACAGGTTTCGGACCGCGAGCAATGGTTACCGTATCTGCGAGGGCATTCAGGAAGCGTTGTTTATCCATCTGGCGTTCGACCACGGCCAAGAGATGTTTGAATCCGACTCCGGTCAGAAAGATCGTGATGCCGATTTCGCCCGTAATGACTCGGTAAGCAAAGTCGATCGCTTCGCGGTTTTCTTCAATCGGAACTTCGCGCATGGAGGGGCTGACAAAGGGAACGCCGCCATACCGTTCGATGAGTCGAACCATATCTTCTCGACGACGGCTTTCCAAAGCAGCTACACGCAGACCGTTAAAACTTGGGGAGGCTTCGCTCATGCAATGATCTTTCTCGAACGCGATTCTTAATTTCTTACAGCAATATTGTAGAGAATCGAGGTGCATTCACCCAAGCCGGGTTGGCTGAAATCGAGAATTGACTAGGCTGATAAACTAACGGCCTGTCGGCATGCGCGTTGTAAATTGCACAGTGTACCGAGCGCCACACCGATCGATTAATTAACTTCGTTGAATTTCTATAACGTAATTTGTAAATCAATAAATCGTATGAACGTAGACATTTTCGATTCTATTCGTCAAGAAACGCAATCCGCAGGTCCGTTGGCAGCCGCCGGTAAATTGGTGGATTGGTTTCGCTCAAAAGGTGACCTTCGAGAATTGTTCGAAGCCTTAAAAATGCAGAGCCGAATTAAGCTTGGCATTTCTGCTGTGGCTGTCGAAGGCGATGCGCCATTGACAAGCCAGCAGCAGGACGTTTTGGAACGCGATCTCATTGACGCTTGCCGCGAAGTTGGTTTGGGATTTTTGAAACGTGGAAACCTCGAGGAAGGCTGGATGTACATGCGTCCGGTCGGTGACCGTGCTGCGACCGCCGAAGCATTGTCTCAAGTGCCCGTGACTGGCGACAATCTAGACGCGATGTTGCAGTTGCTTGTTCACGAAGCGATTGACGTTGCGCTAGGAACTCGTCTATCGCTCGAACATCGTGGGACTTGCAATACCATCACGATGATGGAGTCCGTAGTGCGAATGCGCGGTCGTCCTGAACAGCAAGCTGGTGTTCGTGAACTGGTTTTGCATGTACACCACGAATTGCTGACAAGTTTAAAGAACGATATTGCACGTCGCGAAAATGAAGCTCCCAAGGACATGCTGATCGAGCCCATCCTGACCGCACGGCCGGGCTTGCTGCGCGATGGCACTTACCATTTGGATACCACGCACTTGGCGGCAACGGTCCGCTTTGCTCGCGTGCTGGACGATTCCGAAGCGTTGCGACTGGCGTTGGATTTGGCGAGCTACGGCAGGCAGCTTCATCCGCAGTATCAATATCCGTCGGAGGAGCCCTTCACGGACTTGTACCCAGCATCGATCGCATTCTTGCGAGCACTGCTTGGCCAGCAAGTTGACGCTGCACTGCGTCTATTTCAGCAACGAGCTGAGTCGCTCGACACTCAAGAGCACGGAACCGTTGCGATCGAAACGTACGTTGATTTGCTGGCACGCGTGAATCGACCGAATGACGCGATCCAAGCTCTCATTCGCATGATGCCTCAAGGGATGCGACCGATCGGCATCGCGCCTTCGCTGCTTGAGATTTGCCAAATCGCTAACAATTTCCAACCCATGGTCGAACAGAGCTTAGCTCGCCGCGACCTAATCGGCTACGCCGCGGCCCTCCTCCAACCCGCAACGCTCAGCAAATCGTAAAACTTATAGCTGTCTGTACAGCATCCACCTCGTAGCAAGGCTCCCGCCTTGCTACGCACCGCCACTCAGGCTCCCGCCTGTCACAGTTGTCATGATATTGGGTAACCAACTTGTCTCAAAAAATTGGGCAACTTAAGAAGTTGCCATCGCCAACTGATTTGCAAATGGACTGGAATGGGCTGAATTTGGGCGATGCACTTGCCGCCAAAACCGATGCGCTTTGCAGAGCGTTTTCTTGTGTTAGAAAATTAAATGTGCGACGGAGAAATTGAAACTTCGGCCGTTCCTGCTCGGCAAGCAGGAACTACATTACAGGCTTCTGCCTGTGACGGTAGTCATGCCATGTGGCAAACGACCGTCCTAAAAAGTTGGGGAACTTCAAACACAACCGCACACTTTATATGTCGCACAAATCGCAAAGAAACTTGGCCTTGAATCAGCCTAGCAAATG
>JANMGV010000059.1:0-6648 GCA_031374825.1 Pirellulaceae bacterium | reverse complement strand
CATTCTGTCTATTGGTTCCATCCAGCCAGTTATTATGTTGCTCGCAAGCTCACCTATGCCCGCGAGCTAGCGACGGATCGGAGTGTGGTTAATTGTGGCGAGAATGCAAATGCCTATGCAACCAGTCTCGTTGCTGTCCTTACGCACCTCAATTCCAAATCGATCCAGCGCGCATGTCGGCGAGTTCCAGCAGTAGCCATGTCTGCGTTCTGCAAGATGGAAGATCGTTTGAACAACATCATGCGTCAAGGCCATCTCGGTATTGCATCAATGAGAGGCCGTACGTTTGTTCTAGTTGTAATATGTGTCGCCACAGTCACCACATTGCGGCTTGAATTGTTGCCAGCCCAGACCGGACAACAGAATGTAGTCGTTGAAAAAAACAACGACCCTGAAAACTTCGTAACTGGGATAGTCGTCGATGATCGAGGGCGGCCGATTCCAGATGCATCGGCATATTTAGTTTGCTGGACAAGCGATCAGAAACCTGCCACCGCAACCACCGACAAATCAGGACGATTTCGTTTGAAAATCGATAAAGTTCGGCCAACTACTTATGCGTATTCGAACTCAGAGCTATTTCTGTGGATTCATGCGCAAGGATATAACCTAAAATGTGTTCGTCCAAAATTTTCTCCTGACGGGGAAAATACTTGCAAAATAATGCTGGAGCCTGAAGACGATGTGACAATCCAAGTCCTACGGTCAGATGGCAGCGCTGCGGAAGGCGCGATTGTAGAGCCGAGTCATTTTACAACGCCAGGTGGATTATACGAGTCGGACATACCAACAGGGTTAAGAACCGTAATTCCGCCAGAGCTTTCTGAAAAGCTGGCTGCCGTAGTTGATGATGAAGGTAACGTAGAACTACGAGGGATTAGGCGTCAATGGCTCGGCTCAGTTTTAGTTGAAAACGATGGTAACGCCAAACAGCGATTTATGTTTCAAACGGATTCCTATTTAGCAATCAAGCTGTTTCCTACAGGATCGGTAGCGGTGAAATTAGTACCGATTGAAGGAATGCCACCAAAAGTGACTCGTGCCAGAGTCGGATCACAGTCGCCCAACGGAGTTTCATCGCTAGTTAAAACTCAAACGGACGAAGATGGAATGATTTATGCCGATGGGATTATCGCTGGACAACTCAAAATCCATTTGGAATTTGATCGGAGCCAACCATACGTTCCAAAGTATATTACGCCCATTTCAATTCAAAAGGATGAGACAACTCATGTCGACATTGAATTAGTTCGAGGCGTGGAATTTTCTGGGCAAGTACTCGCTCAAGACACTCGTGAGCCTATAGCGGGAGCATTTATTAGTTTTGGTGAACGCGATCAATCTGTGAGTTTGCTAAGCCCCATACGAACAGACACGACCGGCACGTACCATGGATATGGATTACCCGGTCCCGTTACCTTGGGAGTTTACGATTCTGGCTCATGGACATTGTTAGAGCGCTATAGTTACCCACGTCCGATACAGGGAGCAATTGAATCAACTGTCGACAAAGTAAATTTTGAGCCGATACTGTTTATTCCACGCAAAAAACTCTCTGCCCATTTGGTTGACCGCCGTGGACATCCAATCGCAAACCGATCGGTAGCATTAATCTCTTCGCTATTGGGTCATTTGAATGCTCAGGGCAAAGCTGACTCGCATGGTGACTTGATCATTTATCTCGATCAATATGAATATGAAAACCACTCAAAGCCGGATTATTCTTGGGTTTTGCTACCGGACAACTACGTTCTAGGAACCGTCGATCTCCGAACTCTACCCGTTCTTGATATTGAATCGCAGACTCCGCTTGTCCTAAGCTCCGACCAATAAGTTAGGTTTATTCGATGTCGAAATTCTTTTCTCATCGCAATTTGCCACTTGCTCTTGCGATCGTTCTATTTCTACTTGCAGATACAGTGGTCGCCGTCAACAGCACCAATTTTTGGATTGCCGGTGTGTGGGGTATTCTGTCTGCGCAAATCACATTGCTCGCGGTGTGGTCTGCATGGGGTCCAACTCCGCTATTGGATCGCATGTTGGTTGGCCTCTCTGGCACGCTATTAATTTCCTTTACGTTCGTTGCCTACAGGAGTCGCAGTATTGGTCGGCCAGATGTTGGCGACTACATAATCATCGCGCTGATCAAATGGGTTTTGATTCAGGTTCCGCTTTGGTACCTGCGGCTGAAGTATGGTTGTAAGTTGAATTTGCCTCTCAATGAAATAAACCGTCTGCGGACAACTCAATTCGGAATCGGGCAATTGATTGCATTGACGGCCGCGACTGGAATAGTTCTTGGCCTCGGCCGTTTACTCCTGCCTGCTAATGGAATATCGCTTTATTCAAATTTTGTTCTCATCCAAAAAGTGGTCTACTCATTGCAGCTCTTTTTTGACTGCCTTTTGGGATGGTTGGCTGTTTGGTCCACACTGAGGTTTAAATCATGGTCTACCTGTTTATTAGTTTTATGTCTTTGTTTCGCAACACTTATGTTCGCAGAAAAAATAATAATACGTGCGATCATTTATCCCCCAGCTACATTTATCGCTAGAATTAAAGACGCCCTTACGATTAGCCGATCGACATATCATTCGTGGGTCAATGCTGGCATTCATGCCGGCGCGGTCGGCGTTACAATATTGTCGATGCGCTACAGCGGATTTCGACTCGAATGTTCAAGCACTAGTGCGCAAGAGAAAGTCGACGTGACGTGAACAAGCATGGGTTTATGAACGAGCATTATCGTGCACCATGACTGACGAATCGCTAGTTCCAGTTTTTATGCCGCCGTTAGTCACTGTGCTAGAGCAACGCGAGCGACAGAAAGGTTCACCCCTGGTTAAAGAAGAGGTGATCGCGATTTGCGGTAAGTCGGTGGTGATGATGATGCGGTCCTCCATCGCCGACCAGATGGCTCAGAAGCGAGGCTATCGCGACATAGACCCACAGAATTGTTGGCAGGAATGGCAGCGGTCCAGAGAGACTTTGTGAAGCCGCATATTTGCGAGGACACTGAACCGACCAAAACAGCATTCAAACTCGATTGACTGCCTTCAGGGACACAGTACGTCTTGACATTTCAACGTAACTCAACACGTAAACAGCTTGCTGGCGAGGGATTCCAATCTAATAACGTCCATAGGATTTTTGATCGTGCACCATTCGATTGCGGATACGTCGAAGAACATTTTCGCGCGAGATCTCGGTTGATACAAGCTTCTCATTCGGTGCTGGTTCTAGATAATGCAATGCACTGCGATCGATTTTTTCCTTTGATTGACATATCGGCATGGTCCATTCCTTTTCAGAGGCAAGCTTTTCGATCTGGTTCGGATCAATTTGCGCTGAGAAAACAGCAATGGCAACCAACCCTTTGTCTGAATAGTGCTTATGCATCCATTTCAATTCATTCATGAATTTGTTTGTTTCCGCAGATAATTTCGAGATCTTCTGCAATAAGACGACTTTTCGTTGCTGATCCCCAATTAACAATGCAGGGGAATTCCACCATTTGCTTCCTTCAATTTCATCTTCCGAATGTCTTAGAAATTCGGAACTTAACTGTTTATGATTTTCCTTTATGGATTCTTCACTCACCGCTATTTGCTGAAAACTCGTTTCATCGTTTTGATCGATCACCTCTAAACCTTGCTGACCGTCTTTGAGATGTAATTCAGTCTTGATTTTATATTGCGAGTATGGAACTAAGCCGAGGATTTCAACAATGCCGCTTTCGTCGGACCTTAGTCGTTCCAATGCAACAGTTGCACTCGCTTGCGGTGGGTATCCGATCGTAACGTCATGGTAGATCCATGGGATAAAGTCGGCTAATGGTTTTTCCTTTTCATCAATCAGCTTTAATCTAGCTTTGCGATCTGCATCCAAGGTTGCGACGATGCAGTCTCCTTCCACGAGGACGTGTCGTTCCGTAAATAGGAAAAAGTAGGATTCTGCTTTAGTAGGATGGTAAATGCTGAAACCCGACAGTCGTCCCTCTGGGTTAACGATGTCGCACTTTCCATCTATTCGCGTCAACCATCGGGATCCGGAAAATGAATTGGCAATTACAATCGCCCCTTCGACTGGCATACTATTCGAATCGAGCACCAATAACTTTGAAGTCGGCCTCCTTTCCGTTTGCATCGTTATCGTCTCAAGATCGTCCTCTGCCGCAATATTAACGCTTTTCCTCGTGTATTCTTCCGACTCGATGAACAACTTTGCGGTAACGTCTTTTGGTTTCTGAAATTCAACAATTCCCTGTGCGTCGGTTAAGGACATGTCATAAAACTTGCTTTGATCCGTGGCTCGTATGCCGACATGGAGCTCAGGAATGGGTTTCTCATTTTCATCAACTACCTTTACTCGTATTGCCACTGACGGCAAAGGCTGCGAATTTAAGCAAGTTGCACTTAATCCAAGTATTAGCAGACCAAAATACATCCGTTGCATCAAACACGAAGGCATAGGCCGGTTATTATTCATTGCAACACCCTCAAAGCTAAATCCGATAAAATCACGGCGTCGATCATAACTCGGTCAATTGAATTGCTAGCGAATTGATGTTTCGGAAAGTTCTAAATTCGGCTTGTCATTGCTCGTGAAGAATGTCCTGCTCAAGGCTCCAATAGAGCGGTTACTAAATCATTCCAAGGAGCCTCAAGCATGGACGCCATTCAGTGTACCTCTTCGACGAACGTTGCGGAACCTTTTTTGTGGAGCCGATCCGAAATTGCTTCACGACTCGTAGAAGCCCTGGCCATGGCCAACGCTGGCGACTCGCAGCAACAATGTGCCGACCAAGTTGGCGTACCAAGAACTACTTTACAAAAATGGCGGCGAAATCGAGATCGCTTGGAGCAACAAGCACAATTGCCTGCCGCTGCAGTCCAGTTTTTTCGAGTCACCCCAAGGGCTCGCGGTCCTACACCAGTTGCTCGTTGCCCTTCATCTGGTCTTTAGGCACGCTCATGATAGCGGTATTCGTAGCATCAGTTGGTTCCTGGAATTGAGCCAGTTGGACCGATTCATTGCTCCTTCCTATGGCTCGCAACAAAAGGTGGCTTCGCAAGTTGAGCGGTTGATCGGTCAATTTGGTCTGGAAGAAGATAAGCGGTTTGGTCCGCAGATGCCTCGCAAAAGCATCACACTGTGCGAAGACGAGACGTTTCACCCCCAAATCTGTTTGGTGGCTATCGAACCGGTCTCGAACTTCTTGATCCTCGAAGCTTATGCCCGGCACCGCGACACTGCTACATGGAATACATCTATCGACTTAGCCCTCCATTCCTATTCGGTCGACGTAATTCAGTGTGTCTCAGACGAAGCCACGGCGCTGCTATCTCACGCACAGTCGCATTTGGGGGCACACCATTCGCCTGACGTCTTTCACGTGCAATATGATGTCAGCAAAGCGACCAGTCTGGCTCTCAATCGCCAGGACGATAAAGCCAAGCAGCAATACGAAGCCGCCAAGCTAGATCATCAAAAAAGCCTGACAAAACGCCAAGCTTTTGAGGAACGATGGCCTAGCTCCCTTGGTGAGCTAGAGATCGAGAAAGAGCTGCTCGATGCGGCACCCGAGTTGGAGAAAGTGTTTCAGGAAACGAAAGAACGATTCGAAACCACAACCCATCGCAAGCAACGTGCTCGCGATGCTCGTTGCGATATTTCCAAGGACTATCAACCCTTTGATCTTTCAACCGGTGCCCCAATGGAATCAAGCGAAGTGCAGAATCGATTGGAAGGGCACTTCAAGACTCTTCATGCCATCGTCGCCGAAGCCAAACTTTCTCAAGGGGCGGACAACCGGATCGCAAAGGCAGAGCGAGTCATGCCATCGATGATTGCAACGATCGCCTTCTTTTGGGCATCACTCAAACTCTTCCTGGAGCGATTGGAATGCAGCGAGGAAGTGGCACTGATTTGGAAGAACGAGTTAGTCGCAAGCTACTATATCGCTCGGGTTGCCAGTCGCTGCCAGAAATCGGATGAATCTAAACGCCTGATGGATCTATCCACATTGATCATTGCGCGAGCTCGGTCGCCCGATCGTCCCTTTGGCAAGCTGCCTGAATCGATCCGCATGGCGATGGAGAAACAAGCCCAACAAGCGGCAGATGTATTCCAGCGGTCTAGCTCATGCGTGGAAGGTCGCAATGGTCAATTATCACTGCGACACCATGGGCTACGCGAATTAACCGCGAGCAAGTTACGAGCATTGCGAACAATTCACAACTATGTGATTCGTCGCCCAGATGGGACGACCGCAGCAGAGCGATTCTTCGAAAACAAACCTCGCGACCTGTTTCGGTGGTTGCTCGAAGAACTCCCGATGCCTGCCCGACCAAGACAAAAACGAACCCAGCAGACCTAGGCCGCAAAAAGCGACGACAACCTGGACCGGCTACCGGTACGTACTTTCACGACAATACTCCCAAAAGAATCCATGTAAGTCCTGGGTTTGGGGTGGGAGCCATTTGAATACAATCTGGCGACTCGGAACCGTGATCAAGACAGCGTTAACTGTCAGTCACATTTGTTCCACCCCAAACCCAAAGGACATGACTATGAAAATTCTCGCACT
The DNA here is from genome assembly GCA_031374825.1 of Pirellulaceae bacterium. Lineage (GTDB taxonomy): Bacteria > Planctomycetota > Planctomycetia > Pirellulales > Pirellulaceae > JANMGV01. The sequence continues at coordinate 59 of JANMGV010000059.1, read as the reverse complement.
CGATCGCGGTAAATTCAATACTATGTGCTGCTTTTTTGACTCTAAAACCCGTAAACACA
>JANMGV010000046.1:0-34457 GCA_031374825.1 Pirellulaceae bacterium | reverse complement strand
TCGCCAAAAGCGCTCATCGTTCGAATACCTCGTCGAGGCCATAACCGCCCACTTCCACAAAAACGAAGCCCCATCTCTAGTTCCCACGAATCCAACCGCCCAAGCCGCCTAATACCACAGTCCAGGCTGTGAACGGTTACGGTCGCTGCCAACTTAGTGCTTAGCACGGGGGGCGGCCCACCGGTTTACTCAACAAGGCAATCAAGCCGCTGTGTTCCTCTTCAAAGTGGCTTGGAACGGAGCGACACCATGAAAACTTTGCCCCTGGACTCAATCTCTAGGGAGTTGACGACTTTGTACTCCCCGTCCGCATAGGAGAAAGTCTGCGGTTTGATTGGTCCATGGGTCGATCAAACTCAACTCATAAACAGTCAACGTTTCCGTCGAAGTTCCCTTAAACGGCAACGGCTTCTCCCCCGCCGTCTTCTTTCGCGGCAGGTAAATCGAACGCACCATCCAAATGAACCGCGAAGCCCACCGATTCGTTACCGGCAGCTAAGAAAAGTACACCGCGCGGTTTTGGCAGTCCCTGTGATCGCGGTATTCGCATCGACTCACAGATTAATAATCCCTAAGCAACCGTCGATGCTTGCCGCTGGGTTTACTTGGATATGAATCTGTCTTGAGCCTCCGATCTCAGGTGGCCGTTTGTTGTATATTGCCGTGGGAACAGACAAAACGAGCAGACAATCCGCTGAGGTCCGATTGTGGTTTTAGGTTTAAACGTGGTTGGTGGGAGCCTTTGGAAAAGGATTGTGAATCCATGGATCGGGGTGAAGTACGACTTATAAAAGTTGTGCAGATATTGGAAAGTTCGGTCGTACCCTACGCAGTTGTTGGCGGTAACGCCGTTCGTATTTGGGTCGCACAAGTCGATAAAGCTGCGGTCCGAGCCACAAACAATGTGGATATTCTCATTCGTCAGCAAGATCTGGACGTAGTAAAACAAGCGATGCACCATCATGGTTTTCATTATCGGAATACTCCTGGGCTGAATATGTTCGTCGAGGACGAAAATGAATCTGCTCGCCACGCCGTTCATGTAGTTCTGGCAAATCAAATGGTGCGGCCAGACGATTACGAGCCCAATCCGGACGTGGAACCCACTGAGTATGGCGAGGGCGTCCGCACCTTGCCATTAGAACGGCTCGTGCGAATGAAACTCAATTCATTTCGGCTGACAGATCGCGTTCACCTTTTGGACATGATCCACATCGGCCTAATCGACAGCACTTGGCCCACCAAGTTTCCTGGTCCACGAATTGATCGATTGAAACATTTGGTCGAGAATCCAGAGCAGTAGTCAAGCAACAGAAAGTTATTTTCAGCAGAGGGTAGCACCACATGCCGCGTCGTCGTGGTTTTCCGCAATTTTGGATTCCCGGATCACTCTCCATTAGGTCAATGGACACTGGAGCTCCAAACTCCAATGACCACGAATTATATAGTCGACCGGCAATCACATAGCAGCCAATGATTGATAGTGGACGAATTCTTAGGGTGAGCCAACAGATAAACTCTTTTCACATTCCAAGACGAAAAATCCTGCGATTTCAGCGATGACTATTCCGCCTATCAGCGAAGGGTCACACCATTCACTGTTTCTTATGTTGGGGCTTTCTGAATATGGTCGAGTAGCCATTGATGTACAGCAACTACGAGCCATACAGCACAACACTTGCTGGAATCCGCTAACGCGGCGGTCAGTTTTCCATTCAGAGGAAACTTCTGCCCTATTTCAATTTTTGGAATATTCGGAATGCTAGAAACTTGCTTGAGAAATTCCTCATCGACAATACCTCGTTTGTGTATTAGCAGGTTTCGATCTGCGGCCGCGAATTGCAATCCCTCATCATCCAGAATTTCATCGATTGGTTTTGCGTGCTTCGAGAAAGCGCGGTGGTAAGCCTCGCGAACACCCGATAAGGATCTAAATGACACGTGATCCTTCAAAATTGTGCCCATACTTGTACTGACGTTGAACGAGTTTCGTTCGAGTTCGTTCAATGAAATACGTAAATATTTTTCTGGCTGCGCTGTCTGCTCTTCTTCACTTAATTTTCGTCTGAATTTCGACCGTGGCTTGCCAGAAAGAGACGAAAGTCTTGCGGGATGAAAATTCAATGCTGCCTCCCACAGATCCTTGCTGGTGCTTTCAAACAGAGTCCATGCTTGAATGACCAGTGACGAAGCAAAACTCTCGATTTGCTTCTGAGTTCTATCGTGTCTAAATGCGACCACTCCGGCGACATGATTTACATTCGTTATCCATCCTATTTCGCTACTGTGCTCAGTTGCTTCAAGCATCCACTTACTTAACCCTTGTTCTACACAAACCATGAAGTCAAGGTCGTTTGTCGTTGGAGGTTCATCTTCTTCCGAACTTACGCGTATATGCGAGACGAAAGGGGTTCGATTGTTCTCTAAACAAATCCGAGTGTATTTCTCTTGAAACAGTCGTCCATAGTTAAAAACTGCCGTTGGGAAAAAGGCATGATCGCATAGTCGTTGTATGTTTTCCATCAAAGTTGTTGCAACTTCATCAAGTCCTGTCTTCCGAAATTCGCCTGACTTGAGATGGGCATCAAACTCCCTCCCAACCTGGTCGTTACTCTTAATTGCGCCCGTACCGGCCAAAAGAATCGACTGAAAGTCGAGGATTTTCTCCCAAGTCGGATGAATGTCTTGCGTTTTCACTGCCTTCTTCCTTGCAACAATGGAGAGACTCACAATTCATTTGTATCCCGAGCATTTTATGCTCGATTTAGCATCCTTCCAATTGCCAATGAATGGTCTGAAAACGGATCGGAAATGATCGTCTGTGGTTTTGGATTGGATGGGTTGGCCTCAAACAAGCTCACAAGAGCGGGGGGATTCTGTGAACGCTGGAAGGTCAGCATTGGCATTTTTTGGAGAAGAACATTGTGACGTCAAAGGACCTGCTTTTTGGATTGCTGAATTTATTGATCAAATTCTTAATGAACTTGCTTAAGCAATTCCAACACACATCTCATTCCTGACATGTGAAATGGACTGGATTTAGCTCTACTTGGTTTGAATTCGTATCCTGCGGTATTCGATTTGGCCGCGGTCGCCTTCTACGCCGATGGGGCCGGTGTGGGGGACTTTGAATTCGGCTTCTAGGACTTCGCCGTTGCAGGTGCATTCGGCGACTTGGCCTCGCATGGTAATTACAATTTCATTCCAATCTTGCGGCTTGTAACCGGCAAGCTCTTTGTAAGGACCGGCAAGCACGTAGTCGCGGCATTGCAATTGGGGGCCGCGAATGTAGATGCCGCTGTCAGCGTTTGGCGTGGCGCGGAATTCCAACTTCAATACAAAGTCCTTTGCGAATTCGCGAGTGGTATACAACTGCTGGATACTGCGGCCTTCGGGTGGTGTGGTCACGACAATACGATTGTTCTTGGCGATGAATCGACCGTCGTCACTGGAAACTTTGCCATCGAATGCGATGGCTTTTTCGACGATCGGCCAAGCTGCTGCGTTCGGATCGCTTTTGCGCCAATTCTCACTGGCTTTGCGATCTTCGGGCGATGTGGGTCGAAGTCCCCAACCCGTCAAATCCTTGCCGTTGAATAAACTTTCAAATCCGGACTCCAAAACAAAATCGTCTTGCGGAGCCTCAATCAAGCCGAGCGTCTCCAAGACCGGTCGCAAGGCGGATTCCCATTTTTTGTAACCGGCTGCGTTCGGGTGAAGTAGATCTGGAAACTCGGCCGCTTGGGCGTTGCCGCTGGCGTCGGCAAATAAAGTCCACGTATCCACGACGGTAACTTGACGATCGCCTTTTACGGCGGCCATGCAGAGGCGGTTGATCTCCTTGATCTTGTCGGCAGGACGGCGCATGGCTTCGGAACTTGGGAAAACCAAACACAAAACGATAGGCATTTTCTGGTTGTGTTTCTTGAGCGAGTCAACGATCAGTCGAACATTCCCGGCGATCATCTCGGGTGTCGCCTTTTCTTCGAGGTCATTGGTTCCCATCAAGGTCACAACTCCTGCTGGATTCAGCGCCAACACATCGCGGTCAAGCCGGATTAGCATGCCGCGAGTCGTATCGCCGCTGATTCCGCGATTGGCGACTTTGGGTCCGAACACGCCGCCCATGTCATCTCCCCAACCTTGCGTGATTGAGTCGCCAAGGAACACAATCGCTTTTTGATCTTTATCGATCTGCTTGGACCAGGCTTCCCTGCGTTGCTGCCACAAATCTTGGAACCAGTCGTACCGGCGAATAGGTCCCTGCCCTGCCAGTCCTTCGTCGGTGGCGGGAATTGCGAATTCCGATTGTGCGGCGGGATTCTTTTCAGCGGACTCCGTTTTCTGTCCAAAAGACCATTGCGAGATGGAGAATGTTGCGATCAAAAACAAAACGCACGAACGGCATCGAATGTGAGACATGCTGGCTAAATCCGTCTGCAAGAGTGGCTGATGGAGGGAAAGTTAAGGAGTGCCTGTCGCGTGCTATTGTCTATCAGCTTGCTGCGGATTTCCACCCACCCGTAACAAAACGCTTTGCGAAAGGACCGCATACTCGTACAATAAGGCTTGGGACGCGTTGAATGGGTGTGTCTTCTCGACGCACGAAATGATTAGGCCGGACGATTTTCTTTTCTGGAGGCCTGGAAATGTGTAAGCGACAGTTTCGACGAACAATCTTGTTGATCGCCATTTGTGTCGGTGTTTTTGCAACTAATGCAATGTTGGCGAGCGAGCCAAACCCGAAGGTACCGTCCTCTAAACCAAACGAACGAGCAGCTTGGAATGCCCTTCGGTTGGCGGCCCAGTCTGAGATCCAAGGCGACTTTGCCGAACGCGAGCGATTGTTGAATGAGGCGATCGCGTCCTCCAAGAATTTTACACCTGCAATGGCGCAACTTGGCAAGATGCAAGTCGGCAAGGAGTGGCGTGATATCGACTCGGCAATTCAAGCTTGGAATGATCATCCTGCACTCGCGGAATACGAAAAGCAACGCATGCAGGGACCGAACACAATTGAATCGCATTGGTCGCTGGCCAAGTGGTGCTCGGAACACAAACTGCCTGCTCAAGAGCGTGCTCACTTGAGAGCCATATTGCTGCTCGATCCAAATCACCGTTCGGCCCATGTCGCTTTGGGTCATGTCCAGGCGGGCGACGATTGGATTACGACCGAAGAATTACAGGCTCAGCAGAATCAGTCGGAATCGCAGCGCCGATCCATAACGTCGTTTGGCAAGGATATGGAGCAGATCGCGCGGTTGCTCTGCAATCTCAAACCCTCCAAAGTCGCAATCGGTAAATCACGACTGCGAGCCATTCAAGATCCGAATGCGATTCTAGCTGCCGAAAATATTGTCTCGCCCGTCAGCGACGATGCAGCCGTGACGGTAATCGATTGGCTTGATCGTGTCCCAGGGCCCGAGGCCAGTATGTCGCTTGCGCGTCATGCGGTTTTCCATTCCAGCGGGCCGGTACGATTGGCGGCCGCGAAGTGTTTGTCCCGCCGTAATCCTCTGGAGTTCGCGGGGCCAATGATTGAACTGTTGTCGTACCAAATCAAATCCGAGGTTCGACCTGTTTTTGAAGATGACTCGATGTTGGGTTTCCGGCAATCGTTCTTCCGAGAAAGCATGAAAGAAAATCAGATGGCCGTGGTCAACACGCAAACGGAAGAACGCCAGAGCCCGCTGGCTGCTACTGCGGTGTTGGCGGGAAATCGCAGTGACCGATCTACCAACCAATTGCTCACCGAAGAAAATCTCTTCGGGACCACGCCAGCAACAATTTCCGATCGCCAAAGGCTGGTTGCAAATCAGAATCAAATGATCGAGTTAGTAAACGAGCATGTATTTGCCGCATTAAAGATCGCAACCGAACAGACGTTTCCTAACGAACCTCGCGTGTGGTGGAACTGGTACGATTCGTTGGCTTATGTGACGCGCGATGGGAAACGAACGCGGTTTTATTCCTCGTCCGAGCGAGCGCCGAGTTCGATGGCGATTGTAGTTTCCGAGTGTTTTACTGCAGGCACCATTGTTTGGACGAATCGAGGACCCGTCAAAATCGAAACGATAAAGATTGGTGACTTGGCGTTATCGGCAAACTTGGAAAATGGTCAGCTTGAGTTTCGTCCCGTCATTCAAACGAATCGGCGTCCCGCAGCGACAACTTTGGCAATCCAAGCCGGCTCGGACACTTTACGATGCACGCGCGGACATTTTTTCTGGGTAGCTGGAAAAGGTTGGACCGTGGCCGCCGACTTGACCGATGCCGATGTTTTGCACGCAGTTCGTTCGCCTGTCAAAGTTGAACAAGTCCGGCAGGAGTCCGAGGTCGAAACCTACAATCTCGAAATCGAACAGACGGCATGTTATTTTGTTGGACAGGGTAAAATCCTCACGCATGACATGACGCCTCACGTGCCGTCGCGATCGGTTCTACCGGGTGTCCCTTTTACTTTGGATCAAACGATTGCCAAGTAAGAACTTTGCAATTCGCGCCGTGCAAGTATACCTCATCGAGATTATCACCAATTAAATGTCATTGCTGCGAATTGGATTGATTGTTGTCCTGGTTACTGCTTTGCCGGTTTGCGCTGCTCAAGATGCGACGGACGGTACGTTGTCCAAATTCGCGGGCGATGCGACCATTCGTGCGGTGGCGGGTGAATCGAAAATTGTGATCACGACGACGACGCGACTTGCAGGCGCTATTCATTCGCTGACTTGGAATGGCAAAGAGTTTATCGATAGCTTTGACCACGGTCGGCAACTGCAGTCTGCGGCAAGTTTTGATTGCAAAGAGACGGGGGAGTATTGGGCCGAGCGATACAACCCAACCGAAGCGGGCTCGCGCGCGGATGGTACCGGCCCCACGTCAACAAGTCGGCTACTGTCGCTGGATGTGGGAATGGCGGATTTGAAGACCAGGACGCAGATGGCGTTTTGGCTTGCTCCAAACGAAGATTCTTCCGGGCGACCTGCACTTAACAAAAACACTTTGTCGGATGTTATCGTCTCGAAACATGTCCATATCGGCTACGAAAACTTGGACCAGGTGATTTCTTACCAAGTTGCGTTCGAAGTGCCGTCGACGGAACGACACAATCATGCCGTGTTCGAAGCGTTGACGGGGTATATGCCTGCAGAGTTTGAACGATTCTTGGCGTTTGATCCCAAATCGCAAACGTATAGCGAACTGAGCGACGGACCGGGCGAACAATCGCTGCCTGTCGTGCTTGCAACCCGCGACGGCAAATACGCGATGGGCGTCTACTCGCCAGATCAGCCTTCGAAGGGATTCGAACATGTGGGATATGGCCGGTTTCGATTCCCAAGCGACCGCGTCACCAAGTGGAATTGCGTTTTTCGGGTGAGTAATCCGCAAGGTATCGAAGCAAAAACGTTTCGGTATCAGATATTTGTAGCCGTTGGAACGATGGAAGACGTCCGTCGATCCCTTGTTTTCTTGTCGACAGCGGATCAGAAGCAATAGGAACCTAAGATCGGGCTGCTGGATCAGTCAGTAGCGTATCGAAACGATCGGCTTCAGCGGCAGAGGTTTCAACGCTTGTCGCTAAACTCTGCTTGGTAAGCACACTGCAGGGGATGCTTCCCCTCATTTGGTCATATTGAGCGATCCGATATGAGCAGGCGGAGCCTGCAATTCAGTGGGTGGCAAGGCCGGAGCCTTGCCACTAGATTAGAGGCGGCCCCTTGCCACCAGGGTAACCAAAGAATTATTACTTGACACGTAAAGTATTTACGTGTAAAATGCCGATAACACGGACAGCGAGGCAATATGAACGCGAAACGACTACAGCATGAACTTAAGAAGAAACGGCCGTTTGAATCGGCCGAGCAAGAGGCAACTCTGAGCCTAGTCCGTACTAACGACCAGTTGCAGATTTTTTTCACGCGACTGTTGCGCGAGTACGGACTGACGCCATCGCAGTACAACATTTTGCGAATCTTGCGCGGCGAAGGAGCACCTTTACCGATCCTGGAAATCGCCGATCGCACCGTCACCGTCGTGCCTGGCATTACGGGTTTGATCGATCGATTGGAGCAAGCGGGCTTGGTCAAGAGGGATCGTTGCGATCAGGATCGTCGCGTGATTTACGTCGCGATTACCGATAAAGGAACGAAGGTGCTTGCCGAACTGGATCAACCGGTTTTGGAACTTCACAAGAACCTCATGGGACATTTGTCGTTAACCGAACTTAAGGAACTAAGTCGGATTCTAGAAAAAGTCCGCGAGCGATTATCCGATGAACCACAGTAGGATGTCGCATTTTTTTAACCATTTACTTGACATATCAACTATTTATCAAGCAACTAGCAGGGGGTAAAAACCATGATCCGAATTCGCAAAGCACACGATCGAGGGCATGCCGATCATGGCTGGCTCAAGACTTTTCATACCTTTTCATTCAGCAGCTACCGCGATCCCGCACACGTCCATTTTCGTGGTTTGCGGGTTATGAACGAAGACTGGATTGCATCCGGACAAGGATTTGGGGAGCACCCTCACGATAACATGGAGATCGTCACGTATGTGTTGTCGGGTGCGCTGGAGCATCGAGACTCGATGGGCAATGGCGAAGTGCTTCGCCCTGGCGAGTTCCAACGCATGTCGGCTGGGACCGGCATCACGCACAGCGAGTTCAATCCTTCGGCAACCGAGCCCACGCATCTGTATCAGATCTGGATATTCCCAGAAAAGAAAGGGCTTACGCCAAGTTACGAGCAAAAACGATTTGCTGAATCCGAGCGCCTAAATCAACTCCGATTGGTTGCTTCGCCCGATGGTGCCGACGGTTCTTTGCACGTCAACGCGGACGTGAGTATTTACTTGTCAACACTCGAAGCGAGCCAAAACGTCAGTTTGACAGTCCTCCACGGTCGGCACGTGTGGCTCCAAGTCTTGAGCGGCAATGTTACCGTTGACGAAGAGAATCTCTTCAGTGGCGACGGTGCTGCGCTGAGCGATGAAACGGTCGTTGACATCCGAGCGACGGCCGATTCCGAAATTTTGATATTTGACCTTGCCTAAGGTTTCGTTTTTATATTCGCCCCACCACCATCATTTCTTACGAAAGACTCTATTCATGAATCAATTGACTACTTCGATCCTCACCGTTCTTGGCCGCTTGATGATCGCTACCATCTTCTTGATGAGTGCGGCGGGCAACAAGATTCCTCAATTCAACAGCGTTGCCGGATACATGGCTTCGAAAGGCGTACCGGCCCCGAAAATCATGTTGGTTGGCGCGATCGTGTTTCTCATTCTTGGCAGTGTATCGATCATCGTCGGCTACAAAGCTCGACTGGGCGCAGCTTTGTTGCTGGTGTTCTTGATCTTCGCAACTTATTTCTTTCATGACTTTTGGAATTTTCAAGGCGCTGAGCAGCAACCGCAGATGATTCAATTCATGAAGAATCTTTCCATGATGGGAACGATGGTGTTTCTTATGGCTAACGGATCCGGACCGGCAAGTATGGATGCCAAGAGAACCCCAGCGGCAACCTGATAAAGCTTAGTTCGGACGATGTTGGTTTGGACTAATTGCGGTATGATGAGCGGCATTACTCAGTGTGTAATTCCGCTAGCAGTCGATCGGTTTGAGCCATGCAACTTCATCCACCCGTTGCGGCAACACCAGATTCGGAAGGGCCAGCCTTGTGGTCCGGTGAGTTGCATGATCTGCTTGTTCGCTTGAACAGCGACTTCCATGGATTGTCGATTCCGCGAGCTGCCGAAAAGCTGTCGATTCAGCGAGCTAAGTCCAAGTCGGTCCATCGACATGAATTGTCGTCGGTTTGGTTGTTCCTAGGTCAATTGAAAAGTCCGATCACGATTATCCTTATCATTGCGGCGGTGTTGTCGCTCTTTCTATCGGACCCAATTGACGCGATCATTATTCTATCGATCGTTTTTGTAAGCGCCATGCTTGGATTCTGGCAAGAATACCAAGCGGCTGGTGCGGTGCGAAAAATGCTGTCCTTGATTCGCACCGAAGTCACTGTGGTGCGAGACAGCCGCGAAGTTGCTATTCCGTCGGAACAAGTAGTTTCGGGAGACATCGTCCTGCTGTCGGCAGGAACTACAATTCCCGGCGACGGTCGCCTCGTTGAATCCAAGGATCTGCATGTCGTCGAGTCGTCGCTGACAGGCGAAACTTTTCCGGTTGACAAGGAGCCAGGAATTCTTCCAGTGGAAACCCCTTTGGCCAAACGTTCCAACGCTGTCTTTCAGGGAACGCATGTAATCAGCGGGTCAGGCAAGGCCCTCATCGTGTCTGCGGGAATGGATACCGTTTATGGACAGATTTCTCAGCGACTGGAATTGAGGCACCCTGAGACGGATTTTGAAAAGGGTATTCGCGAGTTTGGGTACCTGTTAACGGAGATCACTTTAGTTCTTGTGATCGTCATCTTTGCAATCAACATTTATTTTCACAAACCAGCGATCGATGCGTTTCTATTTTCGCTCGCGTTAGCCGTTGGCCTGACGCCCCAGTTATTGCCGGCAATCATCAGCGTGAACCTTGCCAATGGGGCTCGAAAGATGGCCGCCAAAGACGTCATTGTTCGACGACTTTCGTCGATTGAAAATTTTGGATCGATGAATGTGTTGTGTTCGGACAAAACGGGAACTCTGACCGAAGGCGTTGTTCGCGTTGATCAGTTCATAGACGCACAAGGGCATGCCAGCGAAAAAGTGTTTCGGTATGCTGCGACAAACTCCATGTTGGAAACCGGATTTCCTAATCCAATCGATGATGCTATTCGACTCTATTCAGCTACCCATACGTCCAGTCTGAGTCCCGCCGGCGAACCGTTTGATATTCATCGTTATAAGAAACTTGATGAGTCGCCTTATGATTTTGTCCGGAAACGATTAAGCGTGTTGGTCGATGACGGATCTCAGCGATTGATCATCACAAAGGGTGCGTTCGATAACGTGCTAGCCATTTGTACGCAAGTCGAGATCGATAACCAATTGCAGCCTATCTCATCCCAGACGAGCGCCATACGTGCAATTTATGATTCGCTGGGTAGGGATGGATTGCGAACGTTGGGGGTCGCTTGTCGCTTGTTACCCAGCCAAGAACGCATGGCATTGGGCGATGAGTCGGCGATGACTTTTCTCGGATTTATTGTTCTACAAGATCCTCCTAAGTCGTCCGTCGGCGATACCATACGGCAGCTCACTAGTTTGGGCGTCGCACTGAAAATGATCACGGGCGACAATCGGCTTGTTGCCAGTCACGTCGCTCATCAAGTTGGCTTGAGTGCGGATCGATTGCTTACTGGGAGCCAATTGCGTGATATGAGCGACGAAGCTTTGCTGCACCAAGTGAATGCGACAGATGTCTTTGCGGAGGTGGAACCGAACCAAAAAGAACGCATTATTTTGGCTTACAAAAAGGCTGGAAACGTCGTTGGATACATCGGAGACGGGATCAATGACGCGACGGCTCTGCGCGCGGCCGATGTTGGAATCTCGGTTGATCAAGCTGTCGATGTTGCGAAAGAAGCCGCCGATATTGTCTTGCTCAAACAGGACCTCAACGTGTTGACGCAAGGCATCCATGAAGGACGCGTCACCTTCGCGAACACCATGAAATATATCTTCATGGCAACCAGTGCGAACTTTGGAAATATGTTTAGCATGGCAGGCGCATCTTTATTTTTAAATTTTCTGCCCTTGTTGCCTAAGCAAATTTTGCTCACTAATGTTCTGACCGACCTTCCGGAGATGGCGATCGGCTCGGATGATGTTGACCCAGATTCGATCAATTGACCGCAGAGATGGGATATCGGATTCAACCGGCGTTTCATGTTAATGTTTGGATTACTAAGTTCCGTATTTGACTACTGTACGTTTGGCTTGTTGCTTTGGATACTGAAAGCGGGTGAATCGGAATTTCGGACGGCCTGGTTCGTTGAGTCGGTCATTTCGGCGAGCCTCGTTGTATTTGTCGTGCGGACGCGTCAATCGGTTTGGAAGAGCAGACCGGGTCGTTGGCTCATGTTGGCGACCGTGGGAACATTGATTGCGACCGTTGCTTTGCCTTGGATGCCTTTCGCGCCGCTACTTGGATTTACAACGCTACCCGCACATTACTGGTTCGCAATCGGGTTGATAGTGTTCGGATACCTCGGTTCTGCGGAGTTGATGAAGTTGCTATTCTACAAGTTGCAATCCAATCGAGAAAAATGAACACTGATCCCGAGTCGAAATTGAACAAGCCTCTTGAACCGCTGGAAGAAACTGCTAGCGATACCAACACGAACCCAGCTGTAGCGACCTTCTTAAAGTATGCTGGGCCAGCGTTGATGGTTATCGTTTTTTGCGCTGCGTTTGGGTTGCTTTATCATGAGATCAAGACCCTGCGAGTCGCCGATATAGCTCGAAGTTTCCGCTCTTTGCCGACGACGGCTTTGTTAAGCGCCTTGGCGTTCACAGTTGCCAATTACATCGTGTTAATCGGTTACGACTTTGTGGCGGTGCGCCTGGTTCAGAAACGATTGACGTTACGACAAATCGCGACAGCGTCGTTGTTGTCATATGCTTTCAGCAATTCGCTCGGAACGGCCCTGGGCGGGACACCGATACGAGCCCGACTATATTCGAATTGGGGATTTAATCCTCAAGAGATCATTCGTCTCGTTTTCTTTATAGGGCTCGCTTTCTGGATTGGCTTGTTCTGCCTATCCGGCGTTTTGTTTGTGGTCTCCCCCTTTGAAATCCCAAGTCGGTTCAATCTGCCATTATCCAATAGCTTTCCGGTAGGAGTCGTTTCTCTATTCATAGCAGTCGGTTACTTTGCTTTTTGTGCAGTGCGATCGACGCCCATTCATATTTTTGGAATTAATTTCCAACCCCCTGCTCTTCATTCCAGTTTGGTCCAGGCCGTTATCGCTTCGATTGATTTTTTGCTAGCAGCGGCCACTTTGTATTGCTTGTTACCAGCGGATACGTCCATTGGATTTTTTACTTTCGTTTCCATTTTCTTGCTATCGATCCTAATTGCTCTAGTCAGTCATGTGCCGGGAGGTTTGGGGGTCATGGAGCTCGTTCTCATTACAATGCTTCCGAATCCTTCTCATCAACTGGTAGCTTCGCTCGTGATGTTTCGAGTAATTTACTATCTATTGCCCCTCGGCATAGCGGTCTTGTTTGTAGCCTATGTTTCTGCGAAGCAACATCACAAGAAAATATTGGGCGGGATGGCCGTTGGAGCGAAATGGGCGGGTGCAATCGGTCCTCGCATCATTACGGGCGCTGTCTTTGTAGCGGGCGTTATCCTTTTGATATCGGGTGCATTGCCAAGTGCGGAGGGGCGACTCAGTATTGTTCGGCCTTTCGTACCGTTACCACTGATCGAGATTTCGCATTTCTTTGGCAGTTTTGTCGGTGCGATGTTGTTGATCCTGGCAAGGAGTTTGCAGCGGCGTATCGATGCCGCTTGGACCGTCACCGTGCTACTTCTCGTCGCGGGAATAGCCGCGTCCTTAGCTAAAGGTTTTGATTACGAAGAAGCCGTTGTTTTGTTGCTCCTAATATTTGTCCTGTTCTTTTGCCGAAAACAGTTTTATCGGCGTGGGAAACTGCTTGAGCCTTCTTTGGATCTCAAGTGGATCGTTGCAATTGTTCTTGTGTTCGGGCTGACTGTTTGGTTGGTAGTCTTTGCGCACAAGCATGTTGAGTACCGACACGAGCTTTGGTGGCGATTCGCATATAACGAGGACGCGCCGCGTTCGATTCGAGCTTTAGTTGGCGCTTCGGTTCCTTTGGCGTTGGTGAGTTTGGTCTACCTGTTGCGGCCGCACTCGCGGCCGCCGGCGGCCCCTACGGATCAAGAGATTGCTGAAGTAGCAGCCATCGTTAAGAATTCGGAGACGACGATTTCTAATCTCGCCTTACTGGGCGATAAACTGTTTGTCTTCAGTCAGGATCGCAAAGCGTTCGTCATGTTTGGATGCGAAGGCAGGAGTTGGGTTGCCATGGGAGATCCCGTTGGTCCCGAAGAGTCAGCAGACGATGCCGCGTGGCGATTCCGTGAATTGTGTGATGCCAATGGGATGCTTACTGTTTTTTATCAAGTAGATTCGACAATCCTCGGCCGGTACATCGAGATGGGACTCTCGATGATCAAATTGGGCGAAGAAGCCCGCGTGCCACTCAAGAATTTCTCTCTCGATGGTGGTTCTCGCAAAGATTTACGGCGAACTTGCAAGAAGTCTGCGGAAAAAGACCTGCACTTCAAGGTTGTCAAGCAGTCGGAAGTTCAATCGTTGATGCCGCAATCTAAAGCGATATCCGAAGCGTGGCTTGCGGACAAGAAGACGGGTGAAAAAGGTTTTTCCCTTGGCTTTTTCGAGGAAAACTATCTTGCACGCTACGACATGGCGGTTGTCACCTTGGGTGAGAAACCGATCGCATTTGCCCATGTCCTGCGAAGCGCTAACAAAAGTGAATTATCGATCGACCTGATGCGCTATTTGCCGGACGCACCGTATGGTGTCATGGAGTTCCTATTCGTTCAATTGATGTTGTTGGGTCGGGAGGAAGGTTACGAGTACTTCAATCTGGGTATGGCGCCACTTTCGGGCGTGGATTCGCATCGTCTCGGTCCCTTGTGGAATCGCGTTTCCAGTTTGATTTTCCGACATGGCGAACACTTTTATAACTTTCAAGGCCTGCGCAACTACAAAGAAAAATTCGACCCAGAATGGTCAGCCAAGTACCTCGCTTCGCCGGGAGGCTGGGCTTTGCCCCAGATACTGGCTAACGTCTCGACACTCATTTCAGGCGGGTTCGTTAAGTTGTTGCGGCGATAAAAATAATGGTCAATGCTTGCTAGTACGATTCACGAACTGCACGATGCGGCGAACTGCGAATCGTGGAAAGAACCGGACAGATGCGGCGCCCAGTTTGTTCTTGAAGCCTGGTATGACAATCGCCTCATTGCGAAACAGACCGCGATAGCCAGCCTGAGCAACCGTTTTGGCGTTCATCGCTCCCATTCGAAAAAGGAAGGAACCTGTCATCCCCGAATCGTCGCCGAATCCGGTCGCGGTGGGACCAGGTGCCAAGCAACTGACTCGAACTCCGGTACCGCGTAGCTCTTCGTGAAGTGCTTCGGAGAAAGATAGAACATACGCTTTGGTTGCATAGTACACGGCCATACCCGGCCCAGGCTGGAATGCTGCCGTCGAAGCCACGTTGAGTATCCCACCGGCGCTGCGCTGAATCATATCTGGAATCACGAGACGCGTCAGTTCGGTCAAGGCTTTCGTATTGACTTGGATCATTGACGCCTGCCGCTCAAAAGTTAGTTCGGCCACATCTCCTACCGCGCCAAAGCCCGCGTTGTTGACCAGGAAGTCTAAACGTAGTTTCGATTGTGTAAGTCGGTTAACCAACTGTTGTGCGGCGTTGTTCTCGGCTAAGTCTACTGGCAACACGTGAGTCCGAACTTGATAGTTCGCTTCGATTTCCGATGCGAGCGAAGCTAGTTTGTCGGCACTTCGTGCGACGAGAATCACGTCGATCTTGTCTGCCGCAAATAGTTTGGCCAACTCCAAGCCAATTCCTGAAGAAGCACCTGTGATGAGCGCGGTTTTTCGATCCACCGTTTAGAAATCCTGCTGTAAAATGTTTTGAAGCTAGAGGAGGTCTTGTTTCATATCATTGCGTCGCGGAGCGAACGGCGCGAAAGCCGAGTGTCTCCATACGGTCTTTCTTTTGGCGACGAACGACGAGGCCATTGTAGACCACGGACCAAGCGAACCGATCATCGGGCTCATCTGCTGTCCACCAATAGATGACTTCGCTCTTGGGATTCCAAAGCGGCGTTTCTTTGTCGGGGCGAACGACGTAGATTGCTTTTCCGGGCTCGACGAGTTGGCCACCCGAGTTGACTCCATGACGAACACACGAACGAACGTATTCGTCATTGGTTGGAAGTCGCCAGAAATTCTGTGGTTCGTTCAAGAGAGACTTCCCATCCAACGACAATCGCGAAGCGATATCGCGAGCCTCAAACCAATTCGCCCCGCCCTTCACCGGCCAACCTGAGCCTTGGGGAGCCCACTCTAATTCCACGCCCTTTCCTGAAACGACGCGTGCACCGAAGTTACCGTCATTCGTGCGAGTCGCTACCAAGTAGGCAGGGTAAGCTGCCGAGAAAACTGCGACAATCAGTGGTGCAAGTACCGTTCCCAACAGCGCGAGCCGCAAAGGTTGGGCACGTCCATACCACCACATCCCGACAAACAAGCCGCTCATGCCCGTCATAAAGATTCCGATTATCGCGCCACCAATGTTCGATTGTTGGAATCGGCCAATGACATCCCACCACCACCAGAACCAAACGGTAAATCCGAAAATCACCAACGCACCAATTCGGGGCCAAATCAGTCCCAGCACCCCGATCGCCGTGAAAACTCCCGCAGGAGCCAAGTACGCAAACGTCCAACTGACATTTTCCGCCAGCGTTTCATGCCACCAGCCTTCATGAAACGATTCGATGCCGCCCCAAAAGGCCCAAAGGCAGCTTGTTCCTATGTTGAGCAACACGGCAATCCAACCAACAATCCATCGTGATCGCGATACACCAGAAACCTTGGAAGCGTCAATGGAATCGATCATTGTCAAATGGACTCCGGCGTTATTGTCAAGTCTTTATTGTCCCAACGGAACCGCAAGGAGCTTACCATTTCCTCGCGCTGAGTTGCGTAGATACAACGTCCCATCACTGTAGGCGGGCAGAGCGCGATAGAGTCCTGCGTTGAGTTTATTCGAAGCCCGAACTGCAAGCTTTGTGGGAGACGCTTCAAAGAGTAACAATCGACCATCGATGCCAACCGCCAGAACCGTATGGGTGAACGCAATCAAATGAGCCACACCAATTTTATCCGACTCCCAAAGCAGCTTTTCCTTGGTGACGTCGATGCATCGCAGTTGACCCGTTCCTTGATCTTCACGACCATCGCTTGCAAAAACGATTTCGCCAAAGGCCGCTGGCGACGAATATTGACTAGAGAGGGATTCGGAGCCTTTGTAGATGAAATCGACGGAATCCAATTTCGGGTTGATCAAGAATGCACCTACTCCGTAACTGGCATTCATAAAAACTTGGCCATTAGCCAATTGAATTGGAGTCGCTCCATTTACGGTTGGTCCCCTTGCACCGAATGGAAACTCAAATGCAACTTTGCCGTTTGCCGGATCTAGAGCGTAAGTGGTCAGACGTGTAGGTACGAGCACTAGCTGTTTCGTTGCGATTGGGTTCTTTGGATCGCCAGATACGTTAACTTGGATTGCGATAGGCGAAGCGTAACTTGCCTCGCCGCCAACGGACTCCCAAAGCGTCTTGCCATCCGTCAAATTCACGGCAACGATACCGCCCTTTTTCTTGCCACCCACATTGACGATCACGGATTGGTTGACGACGAGCGGTGAACTGCCGGCACCGAAATACCCGTCATCGGCTTGGCACTCGGATCGAATCGGGCGAGACCAAACGATGTTGCCACTGGATCGAGCAAGGCAAACAAGCTGGCCGGCGGCACCGTACAGGATGATGTGATCCGTTGTAACTGTGGGGACACATCGTGGGCCATGATCCGAGTCCACGCCTCCTGAATAATCTGCAGGCCATTGCTGCGACCAGATGACTTGCCCGTCTTTTTTGGCTATTCGCCGAACACGTTCTTTATTAGCAACGCGATCGAAGGCATAAACCGAATCGCCAGCGACCGCCGGGCCAGCATAACCTTCGCCGCACGCGACTTCCCACGCAACGTTCAACTTGGCTGGCATGCCTTCCAGCGGGGCCTCGGAAGCAGAAACGCGACTATTTCTATCAGGACCAAGCAACTGAGGCCAATCGGCGGCCGATAGCGGGCTCACTAAGACTATGGCGAGAACAAAGAGACTTGCCGTAGCTATTTTGCAAGGGAACTTGGTATTTCGGGCAGTCGAATCAAGAAAGCTTATGAGTGCGTTCATAGGACAATTCTCTTGTTAGGCGAGTTAGGATAACATGGTCGGAAAACAGGTTAAGCCCGTAAATAGGCTGCCCGTCGGATCAATAACCCGTTTTTAGATAAAACACAAACCTCAGGCTAGGTTTGTAGACATCGTTTGAAACTATTCCATTAGCTATTAATGTATCCACAAGTCGAGTAAACGAACGTGAAGATGGCTCGGATATTTCGATTGTGGAGGAAAAAACGCGGCCATCGCATGACTGGGTCGTGGATGGTGGGCCGTATCGGCGAAGCCATGTTTTTTGCGGCCCTGTGCCTTCTGGGCGTTCTATCGTTTACTACCGTGGTTGTTTGGCAACTGATTTCGCCCGACACGCAGCTTTACCGCGTTGGGTTTGGATTTTGGGTCTTGGTCGTTTCGTCTTTTTCTTTCATTGTCATAGGCGGCGTCGGGTTTTTCTACCGAATTCTGCGGGTGGTGGTAAGCGAAGAACGCCGCCAAGCAATGGTGAATCAGGCCGCCGATCTTTCCCGGGAGTCCAAGCGACGTCGCACTTTCTTGCCGCCGATGATCCCGTCTCTTCATACGTTTACGGACAGCCCCGGAACTAAGCTAGCCTATCGTTTGTCGGGAACGCGGCCCGAAGTCGCGCCCTTGATGTTGAGCAGCGCCTTTGCATTAGCTTGGAACGTTTTGGTCGCTGTTTTTCTTGCTTTTGCCATTAGTGGGATTTTTCGAGGCAAACCCGATTGGTACCTGATCTTGTGGTTTCCCTTTTTCGGTACAGCCAGTTATTTCGCTACAACCTGGTTTTTCCGAAATTTCCGCCGAGCACTAGGCGCCGGGCAAACAACCGTGGAGATTAACGAGTTACCAATCGTGGTGGGTGGACAATATTCACTGGTCGTCGTACAGTACGGTCGCTTGATTTTGAAGAAAATCTGCGTCTCGTTGGTTTGCTGCGAACAAGTAACTTTTTTGCAAGGTACCGATATTCGCACCGAACAACACGAAGTTTATCGTAAGATATTGCTAGAGCGTGGCCGTTGTCGCGTCGATTTCGGCATGCCTCTGGAACTCGAATGTTCGTTCAGTGTACCCACGGATGTCATGCATTCTTTTCAAAGTCCACACAACGCGGTCATTTGGAAAATAGTCGTTGAAGGAGAAGCCCATCGGTGGCCATCGTATTGCCGAAATTTCCCCGTCGTACTGTATCCCGTGTCGCACCAACCGACACGCAGCCCGCGGTCATGATCCGTCTCAGCGAGTTACGTCCGAACTATCAGCCGGGTGAAATATTCCAATTTGAATATTGGTTGACGAACATTCAGCCAAGCAACATCAACGCGATCGAAGCTTCGGTGGTCTGGTTCACACAAGGTAAAGGCACCGAGGATTTAGGCGTCCATTTCTTCCGACGAATTTCTGGTCAGTCCATTTCCGAAATCGACTGGGCTCAGCCACAGTGCGTGTCGATCGAACTGCCTCCGTCGCCCTTGAGTTATTGTGGACGCCTCGTCAAAGTCCTTTGGTGTGTTCGAGTTCGTGCCTACATGAACGATGGTAGCGAGTACGTAGCAGAACAGCCGTTCCAACTCGGTTCTTTGTCTTGCTAAGAACCTCGATCTATTAACTCTTCGTTCTTGCGATTTTTAGCGCGCGATTCCGCCCGACATTTGAAACGTTGGTCCATCGGCTTTGAAACGACGCTCTAAAATTTACGCTGCGCGTCGACGTGGAAGCTGACGCTTTACAGGCATCGAAGATCGGACGAGCCCGAACGGAAGAATCGTTGGCTCGTCGGATTGGAGTTGCCCGGTCGCATGAGGATCTTGAGTGGCGATGGCTTGACGAATCGTTTCGGCGGAAACGTCTGCAGGCTTGGGCTTTTGCGAATTTTTCTTTTCCATCGCGCGGGCCTGCAAGACTTGCACGTATTCCGCACCAAAATAGATTATCGATACACCGTAGTAACACCACAGCAGCAACGCGATAAACGAGCCAATGACGCCGTATGCCGACGTGTAACGCATCCCGATCAAAAATACCCCGAGCATCACTCGACCGATTTCCCAAACGATCGCTGCAAGCAGTCCGCCCCGAAAGGCCTCGAACCAACCCACTTTCTGCTTAGGTAAAAATTTATAGAGCATGCAGAACAAACAGGCGTTCGCAACAGTCGTAAACGCTAAATCAAACGCTCCCAAGACGTGACTCAAACTGGGTACGGTTGCACCTGCAATGGACCGAAAATGGGATAGAACCATCTCGCCCGCAAATAATAACGCAACCATTCCACCCAAACCAACCAGCATCAGGAATGCGGAAAATCGTTCGTGAAGTATCCGCTTTGCCGAAACCCAAAGCGATGAATCGCGTCGTGTTCCGGTACGCCATACACGATCGAATCCTCGATCAAGCTGTGAAAATACTCCGATCGCCGCCATGACTGCCGTGAAGACTCCAAAAGGGCCCGTGACGACAGCGTGACTTCCCAGTTGACCAAGCACTTCGGAAAACTGTTTGCAAATCACAGGCGATCCATACATTGCCACGGTCGACAAAATCTGGCTTTCGGCGTCTTGGCCAAGCCGTGTAAAACGTAAGAATAATCCGAGCCCCGAAGTTAACAGCAGCACCATTGGGAACAGTGACAGCGCAAGGTAATACGCAACCGAAGCAGCCATCGAGCTTGCATCGTCCTCGCTCCAACGAGCCGCAGCCGCTCGCAAGTTTGGAAACAGTTTTTTTAACCAGTCTTTCAAGATATGCGCGTTCTACTAAGAGTACAATTCGTAATAGTCTTGCCCTGCATCCTGTCGAATGCCGTCCGTACAGCGAGTTTATCCTCGTAGCAAACGGGGCAAGATATCGCGGAGTTTAAGGGAACGATGCAAATCGTTGCTAGACGAATCCCCTACCAATTTAAAGTGACTTTGATAGCAATCTACTCAGGCGTGGCATGCGAAAGACAGAAAGACTCAGTTCGCTCCAATTAGATCGAGCCGCAAAAATATTGGTTCAAGGAGGATTGGTTGCATTTCCAACGGAGACCGTTTACGGCCTGGGGGCACATGCAACGAATGCTTCAAGTGTCGCCGACATCTTCCGAGCCAAAGGTCGCCCGTCGGATAATCCACTGATCGTTCACTTGTCCGATATGAACCTTGCTGGAACAGTTTGTCGCGAAGTTCCTGAATTAGCAGCTCGCCTAATGACCGCTTTGAGCCCAGGCCCAATCACGTTGGTCCTCCCCAAGCGTGAGTCCGTACTCGATTTGGTGACCGCAGGATTGGATTCCGTTGCGATACGAGTTCCTCGTCATCCGATTGCTCAGGAGTTGCTAAGGATTGCAGCAATCCCCGTGGCCGCGCCGAGCGCCAATCGCTCTGGTCGACCCAGCGGCACAACTTGGCAGTCGGTTCTCGACGACCTGGATGGCTTGATAGATGCTGTGGTCTGCGATGACTCGATCGACGGAATTGGCCTGGAAAGCACGGTACTTGATTTAAC
The DNA here is from genome assembly GCA_031374825.1 of Pirellulaceae bacterium. Classification (GTDB taxonomy): domain Bacteria; phylum Planctomycetota; class Planctomycetia; order Pirellulales; family Pirellulaceae; genus JANMGV01. Next base: position 12,929 of record JANMGV010000046.1, on the reverse strand, counting down.
AAGCTCGCCACCGCAATTGTTACGTATGGGGGCGATTACCATCGATGACCTTCGTCACTTTGATGGCACTATCGATTGGCAAGTTTCCGCAAGCAATGATCTGGTCAACTCACCTGGACGTCGACATCCTCATTACAAACCGCAAGCGATTGTACGGTTGTGCGATGATCCCGCCGAGATTCCACAACAGCCGCTGCAAGCATTTATTGGCCTCAAGGCTTGGCAACAGGCGCCCCAAGATAGCCACATCCATATCAGTCCCGATGTCGCCGACTACGCCAATGCGCTTTATGAGTTCCTACGGCAAGCGGACCGAAGCGGTGCTAAAACAGTCTGGTGCCAACGTGTTCCGCCCATAGGACTTGGCATCGCGCTAACGGACCGCCTAGAACGCGCCGAGTCGAGAGACTAGTAATTAGGCTGGTCCATAAGTCTCTGTGGAACGCGTTTTACATTTTTGTTTCGGCTGCCCCAGGCACATTGGTTATCGATAGGTTCCCGGAGGTGTGGCTGGTGCTCCGGTTACAGGTCGCTGTGTCGAAATCAAACTATTGGTTGTGTTGATGATGTTTCCCGCTGTCTGTAGGGAACCCCTTGCGTTTTGTGCAAATTGGCCTGTACCGAGTTGGTTAGCCAACTCTCGGGCTGGCTGCAAGTTGGGATCGATCTGCAGCGCGTATTGCAAGTGCTGCTGGGTCGCTGGAATATTTTGGCGAGCGAAATAGACATAAGCCAATCGATAGTGAGCCATTGCTGGCGATTCAACTTGTGCCAACTCATCGAGAGCTGCGTCGCCACGTCCTTCGTCGACCAACACACCTGCCAAAGCGATGCGATAGTCGCGATTTTTTGGCTGTAATGCAATCGCTTTTTTAAATTCTTCTTTGGCCGCCGCCAACTGACTCTGCTTGAGATATACACTGCCGAGTTCCGAATAAGTCTGCGCATCCTGCGGATTGATCTCGCTAGCTTTCTTGAAAAATTCAATCGACTTTGCAAGATCATTTTCGCGGTTGTAAAGTCGAGCCATGCTCAGCAATGCGGGACTGTTTCGCGGTTCGATTTCAAGCGCCTTACTGTAGGCATCGAGCGCTTTTGCGTATTGGCCGCTCGATTCGTATAACTGACCGTTGGCTACATACAATTCAGGGCCGAGCGACGTTGGCTTGGATGACAGCGAAACTGGATCTGCTTCTGAACCGGCGGGCAACAAGGCGCTCGAAACGGCGCCTTTTACTTTGCCATATGCCGAACTGACTGCAGAGCCCATCGATGCAAACTGCCCCTTGACGCCCGTTGCAGTCGAAGCGATCTTGCTGGGAGCATTGGGTGAACTGGGAGTTTTGGCAAACCAGTTATTCGGCCAAATAGATGCCCGCGATCCGCTTTGAACGCAGCCAGAGGCAGTAATTACCAAGACAACGCAACAGGTCATGATGTGACTTAATCGTACCTTCACGTTCGATCCCTCAGACTGTGCGATGGATAGCAATCCGAGAAGCCCTCGAGACTGAGAGCTTCTCCTTACTAATACAACATCGACATGCAGCAGATGGAATCTTCAGAAAAGACGGCAAAGTCTACCAAGTCTAATTGCCTGACCCAGATGCTTCGGCCGAGCCCCCACCACCTCCCCCTGCGATTGATGGCAATCGAGGCGTTGGAACCGAGCGCATCAAAGCTCGATTGAGTGCAGTCTGGTATTGTCCCGAAGAAATAGGTTGTTCTTCGTGGCTTACCAAGATCGGTGGCAATTCACCGGACGGTAGGAATTCAGAAATCGCCAGTTCGATAGATTCCACGCGGGCTGCGGTTAGCTTTTCCGTCGCAGCCTTGGAAACGTAAACCATCCGTTTTTCCACTGGCGAGTGATTGATTACTCGATATAGCTGAAGTTTCCCTACTTCGGTCAACTGGCCACGCTCGTCAAACAAGCAGTTGTTTAGCGTGTTAAAGAGTCGCCAGCCGTTGCAACGCATCACGTCGAATGGACTAACTGCCGCGCTCGCATCCATGGATCGGAAAGGCTGCGGCCAGTAGTTGTTGCGTGCTTTGTCAATTTTGTGCTCTTGATGAAGCTCAGGCCAACCCGCTTCCAATGTGGGTAGTGCACTCGAAGAAACAGCGACCGCCAACAAGAACCGACGTATCGAACTTCGTAACATCACTTGCGGTCCTTCCATGAAACGCAAAGGGTGAATGCGGCCCATCTAAAGTTCCAAACCGTCCGTGGGTTGAATAAGGCCAGCATTATAATCGACTAAAGAATGCTATCGGACGATTGAATGCTATCGCTGCTCAAAGAATTTCGTAGAATGCTTAATCGCTACAATCGGTAGACTTATTCGCCGCTGAGCAAACACTCCATCTGATGAGTGTCTGCTCGTTCCAATTAAGTTATGCATCGCGAATAGGTCGTTGGTTTCTGAACCATCAACCTCGTTTCGGAAACGCTTACTTTCCTTGCATCGCTGGAAACATTTCGTTAACCATCTGGATAGCCGCAGGTCCAACGAGTACAGCGAAAACGCCAGGAAAAATGAAAATAACAAGCGGGAAAATGAGCTTAACTGCTGTCTTTGCAGCTTTCTCTTCAGCGACTTGTTGGCGTCGCACGCGCATCGAATCGCTTTGCGTTCGCAAAGCTTGAGCAACGCTGGTACCGAATTTATCGGCTTGAATCAACAACGCTGCCAAGACTCGCAAGTCTTCGACCCCATTTCGATTACCTAAATCTTGAAGTACTAAGTTCTTAGCCCGTCCCATTTGCAGGTGAAGATTGCTTAGTCCAAATTCATCCGCAAGAACGCGATGGCTTTTCTTCATCTCTTCAGCGACTTTGCGCAGAGCTTGGTCCAAACCCAATCCAGCTTCGACGCAAACGACCATCAAGTCCAGCACATCGGGCAATCCATAGAATACCGCCTGTTTGCGTTTTGAACGAAGGAACATGAGAACCAGTTCTGGCAAGTAAAAACCGATACCCGCGCCAATCCCTGTTTTGATCAATGCCGAGGTTGTCAATCCGTCTAGAAAGACGGCAATAGAACCCGACATTGCCAACACAACAATTGTTGTAAGCATCTTGACCGCCAAGAACATCGTTGGGGCGGATTCGCTCCGAAAGCCCGTTTCCACCAATCGCTGCTTGAGTTTGCTTGCTGCCAATTCGGTCGTGGGCGTCAACGGTTTTGAAAGGGAAGGCGTCGCTTTTTCGAATGCGCGCGCAATCACATCTTTCTTGGTATCGTTCGCACCACCCGCGCCACCTTTACGGCGCCGATCACTGAACTGATCGAGGCGCTCTTCGGCGCGGCCGCCCGTACCGTTAAAAATGTCGAGTCCAACCCATACCATCGCGGCTACGCAGAAAAAGATAGCAACGGGTACCATGAACAGGGTAAGTGAAATTTCGGCGAAGAACATCGTACTAAACCTTGATGTTAATAATCTTACGAATCACGAAAGCACCCATCACTTGCATGACGATTGCACCACCCAGCATCTGCCGTCCCATTTTGTCTTTAAACAGCATGGAGGCGTACTCAGGGTTGAGGTAGTACATGACCCCAAACAACACTGGCGGCAAAGCCAACAGCACAATCCCCGACAATCGACCTTCCCCCGTCAGCGATTGAATCTGACCTGCCAGGTGGAAGCGAGCTCGAATCAAGCGACCGATTTTGTCGAGGATTTCTGCCAAGTCACCACCCGTCTGCCTTTGCAACAAAACGGCGGTAGCGAAAAAACGAATATCCAAACTGGGAACTCGCATGGTCATCGACTCAAGTGAGTCTTCGAGCGACTTGCCCAAGTTTTGTTCTTCGTAGCATCGATGGAATTCAGCCGCGATAGGCGGTTGCATTTCGCCCGCGATGAGGCCGATTCCCGCACCCAGAGAGTGACCTGCGCGAAGCGAACGACTAAGCAATTCGAGCGCTTCGGGTAACTGTTGGTTGATTCTCTTGAATCGTTTATTCCTTTTGAACACAACCCACATGAACGGCGTCGGCGCAAATAAACAAAAGGCAATCGGCCCGCAGTACATCGGAATGGGCGCCATTAGACACGCTAGAAAAGCCGCCCCTCCGACACCGCCGCAGATCGCCAATATCTTTGACAAGCTCATCTTGATGTCTGCTTGCTCGCAGATATGCTTGAGATTGCTATATCGTTCGACAAAGGCATCGACCAAGCCTGAATTTTCTTGGAAGGCATCGACCAACATCGATTCAGGCTTATTGGACGATCCGTCCCGTTTGCCTTTATGAATCATGGCAGACAATCGATCTTCCGCTAATGATTGATCATCTTTACGAAAGACCATTGCGAAGCCGCCAATGGTGGCCGCAACGCCTATCCCGACAGTGATTGCAATAATTAAGGTTAACATGAACTAGGCTCGCATCATGGATCTTTGTCGAAACGCGCTGGCAGGCAACCGTACACCTGACGACTCTAAACGCGACATAAACGAAGGGCGAACGCCGGTACATTCGAATGAACCGTACGCTTTACCATCTTCATCGATGCCTTCTTGGTTGTATCGATAGATATCTTGCATGACGATCGTGTCCTGCTCCATCCCCACGATCTCAGTGATGTACGTTACGCGCCGAGGTCCACCTTGCAGACGACTTGCTTGGACGATCACGTCGACGGCTCCAGCAATCTGCTGGCGAATAGCTTTGACGGGCATTTCGAAACCGGCCATCATGACGAGAGTTTCCAAACGCGCAATACCGTCGCGAGGATTGTTTGCGTGAATTGTTGTCAGCGATCCATCGTGGCCCGTGTTCATCGCTTGCAACATGTCCAGTGTTTCGCCTCCACGACACTCACCGATGATGATTCGTTCGGGACGCATACGCAGAGCGTTCTTGACCAAGTCGGTTGCGGTAATGGCACCGTTTCCTTCGATGTTGGCTGGACGAGTTTCCAACCGAACAACGTGCTCTTGTTGAAGCTGCAATTCGGCTGCGTCTTCGATCGTTACGATACGTTGATCGTTTGGAATAAAGCTACTCAAGGTATTGAGGAGCGTGGTTTTTCCAGAGCCCGTACCACCGCAAATAATCATGTTCAAGCGGCCTTTGATGCAGCCTTCAAGCAACATCACCATTTCGGGAGTAAAGGCTTTGTAATTGAGCAAGTCTTCCAACTTGAGCGGGTTCGAACCGAAACGACGAATGGAAACCGCAGCACCGTCCAAGGCGAGAGGCGGAATAATCGCGTTAACACGAGATCCATCCTCCAAACGTGCATCCACCATCGGACACGTTTCGTCAACGCGGCGACCAACGCGCGATACGATGCGATCGATAATCTGCATCAAGTGTTGATTGTCGCGAAATTCAACGTTCGTCTTTTCCAGTCGTCCACGGCGTTCCACAAATATGTGTTTCGGACCGTTAATCAGAATGTCGCTGATCGTCGCGTCCTTAAGCAAAAACTCCAAAGGACCCAATCCAAAGGTCTCATCCAAAACTTCTTCGACCAAGCGATCCCGCTCGGTTCGATTGAGCATCGTGTTGTCGGTCTCGCACAAATGCTCGACGACGGCGCGAATCTCGCGACGCAAAACGTCGCCTTTCAACTCACCAACACGGTTCAAGTCAAGCTTGTCGACCAATCGTGAATGGATTCGACGCTTGACACCTTCGAACTCGTCTTGCTTTTGTTGTTCAGGCGTTCTTCCCAGTGAATTTGTGGTTTTCATAAGCTATTTTCCTCTTCACACCTTTTCGAATTCTGAGGGTCTACCCCAGTCTCGGACTATTCGACTTGTATTTCGCTTGCAAGTCATAAAACAGCATCGCGAGGGACGCGTCTGACCTGCCAAGTAGTCGATACAATGAGTTCTGGGAAAACTTAGGTCGTAATTTTGTCAGTAACGTCAGAATTCTTGAAAAAGTACGACGGCATCGCTAACCCAAACGCTTGATGCTCGTATTTATTCAAGGACATTTTGCGGACTGTACCGACTTTGACGACTTTGCTTTTGGAACCCCCTTCGCGGTGAATGAACTAATATGCTGCTGAATTTCCTATCCGATTCTCAAACATACCTTGGTGGAAATTCTGCAAAGAAAAAACCTCGTTGGCTTGGGGTTCAATCCGCATTTATATTTCTACTCTGCTCGTTAAGCCTCGTTAGCTGCAATCGCCCAAGTTCCCAAAATGCTCCACCGAGCAAGTCAGGCGCCCCGACGGCTTCCACCGCTCAGCCAGAACGAAAAAATGAAAGCGCTGACCAATTGCGTTCGCAGGCTCTTGCAAAACTAGAGGCAGGGTCCCATGACGAGGCATGGAAGTTGATTCAACGCGCGCTCTTGTTGGATGGCCAGAATCCCGAAACCTTGTTCGTCGCGGCGCGCATCACGGCCCAACGTGGAAAACTGACCGAAGCCATTAAGTTGCTCGGACAAATCCCCCCCACTGACAAGAATGCATGGTTCCCCGCGTTGGGACAAGCTGCCGAGTGGCTTTGCCAAGTTGGCGATTTACCGAGCGCCGAAATTCGATTAAAGCAGTTGCTTCAATCGGTACCTAATGCGGTCGCTGCGCATCGCCTGCTGGTGCGTATTTACAACGCACAAGGCCGCCGCTGGGAAACGCGGCAACATATCTACACTCTCGTGCGCGCTGGCGACTTTCGTCAGGAAGAATTAACCATGCTTATCGACTTGAGCGAACCGTTCGACGATGCGGAGTTTCGTGCGGCCGCAGACAAATTCAATCCATCGGACCCTTTTGGGAAATTGGGGCAAGCTCGACGGTTTCTGTATAAGAACCGATTCAAGGATGCCGAGCCCCTGCTGCAACAAGCCGTGGCTGAATTGCCGAATCAAATAGAACCTTGGGTTTGGCTGGGCCATATTCTCGTGTCCCAGGAGCGGCTCGAAGAATTGCCAAAATGGCTCGCCACAGCGCCTGCGGATTTTGAGTCGCATCCACAATATTGGATCGTTCGAGGACGATGGGCTGAATTAATCGATGATCAACCTGGCGCCGCACGTTGCTACAGCGAAGCAAACCAGCGAGATCCACTTCTACTGCCGGCAACCCAACGCTTCGCAGCAGCGTTAGTAGGACTAGGTTTTACCGACCAAGCGGAACAAATTCGTCAACGTGCGCGTTTGATCACGGACATTAGTACGGCAGCCCAAGAATACCTTCGCGGTAGCTCGAAACCTGGCGCGCCACTTCGCATCGCCACCCTATATCGTGAACTAGGAGATCCTCTGTTAGGTGTAGCTTGGGAAACTATTGGACGTCTCCCTGACAATCAACAACAAGCTATTCAAAACCTCGCCATCGAGCTTAAAAAAATTGCATCTACAACCGAAGGTAGTCCCGTCAAGGACATTTTAAAAGCCTTACCATTGGACCAGTGGCATCTCGCCGACGTGCCCTCCTCGCTCCCGAATGAGCAATCTAATCCCAAAGTAGAATCCACTCTTAGACTTCGTGATATAGCAGCCGAACTCGGGCTTAACGCGTCCTATGACAATGGCGGCAACGTGAACAAACCAGGACTGCTGATCTTCCAAGGAAACGGGGGGGGCGTCGGCGTGCTCGATTACGACCGCGACGGTTGGATGGATTTCTATTTTTCGAATGCGGGCGGAAAACCTGCCGCATTGGAAGGTCATAAGCCAAAATCTCTTTATCGGTCCGTAGACGCAAAACACTTTGTAGAAGCGACGTCCGGAACATTTCTTGGAGATCACGGGTACGGCCAAGGAATAGCCGTTGGGGACGTAGACCAAGATGGATTTGCCGATCTAGTCGCAATCAACTTCGGCGTGACTCGCCTTTATCGAAATCAAGGCGACGGCTCGTTTGAGGAAATGCCTCTCCCTCAGCCTCCTCCTGACGAAGTCTGGCGTACAAGCGGTGCAATCGTGGATATCGATGGCGACGCACTTCCAGAGATACTTCTGGGCGCCTACATTGCGGGGACCGAAGTACGAACGCGGGAGTGTATCAACCCTAATACCGATGCAAAAAACTGCCAACCTAATGAATTCCCACCCTGCCCCAACATGATACTGGCAAACCGAGGCGACGGCCGATGGGAGCGACTTACTGGTGCACTGAATGATTCGATAAACAATGGTCGTACACTGGGCGTGTGTGCTACCAATCTAGACGGTAAATTCGGAAACGACATCTTCTTTTCCAACGATGTCTCCCCAAATTTTCTACTGATGAGCAGCCCTTCCGATGTAGAGAATCGCTGGACTTTGTCGGAACAGGCAAGCCGCCGGGGCGTTGCTGTTGATGCAAGCGGGCGTGCGCAAGCTTACATGGGTATAGCATGCGGTGACGTCGATCGAAATGGATTGCTCGACATCGCAGTGACAACATTTCTAAACGACACGAACACGTTGTACCTACAGAAATCACCAGGAACATGGGTCGATGGAACCCGGCGCGGACGATTCAACGTCGACAGCTTAGAGTTCTTGGGCTTCGGCTGCCAGTTTTTGGATATCGATGATGATGGTTGGCTCGACTTCGTAGTCCTAAACGGACACATCGATGATTTCAGTCAGATCGGCGTTCCCTATCGTATGGTTCCTCAAGTCTTCAAGAACCAAAATGGAGCGTTCTACTGGACCAAAGACAACCTGCCTGGAACTTACTTCCAACAGCCAGCCCTCGGAAGAAGTTTAGCAATCGTCGATTTCGACCAAGATCATTGTTTGGATTTAGTTGCCACGCATTTAGATCGGCCCGCTGCCTTGTTACGCAACGAATCACCATCCCCTGGCAACTTTATCGAGTTCGAATTAGTTGGTGTTCAATGCGATCGAGAAGCGATCGGTGCTATCGTCGAGGTAGACGCCGAGGACGAACACTGGGTTTCAGCAATTACTGCAGGTGACGGGTATTTATCCAGTAGCCAAAAACTGATTCATATTGGCTTGGGTCCCAAGAGCCGATTGGATCAAGTCACAATCAAATGGCAAGGTGGGACAGAGCAAATCTTCAAAAATCTGGAAGTCAATAAACGGTACTTCGTCGTACAAGGCTCAGAGCCAGTACCGAGGTGAGGCTGACGCGATATACCAAACATCAATCGCGCTCGATGGCAGAAATAAAGTTGTCTACGGCATGGACTGTAGCCAAATCTTCCGCCGCTTTCTTGCATGTGCTTGCCATGCCGGGATCGGCTTGCAATTTGACCAATGCAGTACCTAGCCTATCCGGCAACCAACTTCGCTCACTGAGAATATGCCCCAGACCCCGACGTTCAATTCGCATCGCAGTATCAAATTGATCAAGCGCCCGCGGACACGCCAAGTGCCGTACGCCTGCAGCAATGCCTTGAAATGCTGTTCCAATTTGCCCGGCATGAACGATAACCGAGCATTCCTTTAAGATCTCGCTGAGTGGGACATATGGTTCGTAGTGGACAGTCGGAGGCAACTGAGCAGGAAGGAACTCTGCGAAACGATGTAGAAAAATTGCACGTTGATTAGTCCTTTTACAGGCTTCTACGGCAGTTTCAAAAAAACTTTTATTGGACGGCCCGATCGAACCAGGAACAAAAACGATTGGAGGGGAACCAGTTCGAGCGAATTCCAATGTACGTTGCACTGCTTCGGGATTGGGATTGGGATCCCAAAGTGTTGGCCCGATGTATTTGAAATTCTCAGGCCAATCTTTCGATGAAGGTGCAAACTGACTGTCGAACAAGCCCAAGCATAAATCGGGCGAAAACCACCAGCGATGCATGAGGCGACGTATTTTCTTAAGTCCCAATTCATAACGGAATTGATTCACCTCGCCAGCAAGGATGGGGTCAATGATAAACGTATCCGCAAACCAGTACTGATAGGATTTTGTCCACTTGGGCATCCACGGGCGAAGGCACATGCCTGGAATTCGCGGCGCATCAAAACGGCTGCGAATCATCATCGGAGAGACGATCAATGAAATCAAACGGAGCGGCAAAACCTCCCGCGACAGCCTTGCACCGAACCCGATAACGGGAGAAACAACTGTGGTAGCCCCCGGTCTGCAAAGATTTTTGATCTTAAAAAAGGTCTCGCGCATTTGGCCAGTCGCACACCATCGCATCGATAGCTGCCACGCTCGCCAAGCCGATTGATATACTTCGTTACACGCGGCTTCTACCAAGTTGAGCGGTTCGCCAATTGACTCAAACTGCAATCCAATATCAAGCACTTCCTCGCGAAAAAGCGGATTCGTTAGGACGATGACTTCATGACCTAATTCCAAAAGGCGACTTCCTATCGCTAGAAACGGATGCACGTCTCCAGCAGTACCAACGGGATTCAAAATAAACCGTTGATTATTCTTCATGAAGAAAACTCACACTTCACTTTTTACATGCCCTTCGGTCAGCTTCTCGCCTTAACAAGCTCGATTGCGAAGGTCAACGCAAGAATATGGCAACAAGACGACTAAAGCAACATCAAGGGATTGAGATTTTGATTGTGCATAATCTCAAGCGATAGACTTGGTCGATCAGCCAATATCGTACCAATATTGAGCTGATTATGATGATTCGTCCCCAGTTGTAATGCTCGATAGGTATCATCGGTCAACCGGAAATGATGAAGATCGCCAAGTTTAACTTCTTCTGTTGCAACATGGTCAATAACCACATACATTCCCGGTTCCAACTTGGCGCCAAAGAAATGCATGACCCAGTTGCCCGCTAGATTCACAATGGTCGTCGTTTCTGCCACGATCGAGCCACTGCTGTCGTAAACTCGACCGACAAGCACGCTTCCCGGAGTTGCATATCCCGCCAACAACGGCTCGGAGGCGATTCGGTGCAACTTGACCGACATGAGCTGCTCAACGTCCCCATAGAAATTGAAGCCAGAAGGCTTTTGCACAATCTGCGTAGACTGATTTGTAAAAGAGTCAAATGCAAATGGTGTAGACAAGGAAACCCTGGCAGTTGAAGTCGATCCAGAAGTATCACGAATCAAGTACTCAAAGCTGTCTTTACCGGCAAAATTCGGCCCTCTCTGGTAACTGAAACTACCGTCAGAATTGAAAATGAGATTCCCGAATTGGGGCTGTGTTACAACGGTTGCTACCATTGGATCACCATCCGGATCCTCGTCGTTCAATCTAGCATTGCCGACCGTGACCTCACCAACAACGTCAAATTCATCGTCACTTGCAACTGGTGATTGATTTATCACGGTAATGTTCGCGGTAACCTGGATGCAGTTGCCTGCAGCATCGCAAACCTCAAATACAAATGAATCACCTCCGTCAAAACCAGCATTGGGTTGATATGTGAAAGATCCATCAGCAAGTATCGTAACCGTTCCATGAAGCGGTCCGCTTACTGGTACTGTATTGATTATGCGGTCACTGGATTCATCGAGCAAATCATCTTCAATGTTCACTCCTTTGAAACCAGAGTAAGCTACGTCAGCCACCACTGGACCAACCGTATCCACTAGAGCTTGATCCTCAATGGAATCGGGAGACGTATTTCCAGCTTGATCTCTGATGCTGGCAGTAACTCGAATCACGTCCCCTTCCGATGGCGGAGCGAAGGATACAATCACAATTTGATTCGCTATGTCGGCAAGCGTCAAAATAATCACATGTGTGGTAATTCCATCTGTTACCCTCAACTCGTCTCCTGCGATAGCATCCGCAGGAAGCCCAACCTGCACTTCTACCGTTCCACTTAGTTCGCTTCCATTAATGACTCCACTATCATCGGCATCCTCAATAATCGTTACAACTGGCGACTCTGGCGCCGTAGTGTCGACCGAATACGTTTCCGTATCGGTTGCCGTTGCTGTATTACCGGCCAAATCCGTGGTCGTTACACTCGCGTCGATCGTGCGATCGGCGTCTGCAGCCAGATCGGAGCCTGCAACGTTGATACTAAAGGCTCCGCTGCTTACCGTTCCCGTATAAACAGTCCCGTTCACAGTTAATGTTACCGTATCACCGTTCTTCACGTCGCCGCCTACGGTGCCCGTAATGGCTACCACACCCGCTGCTTCGGCCGAGTTGATAATGTCGTCGGCGGTAATGTTCGCATTCAAGCTGATCGATGCAGAGACACTCGTGTCAACCGAATACGTTTCCGTATCGGTTGCTGTTGCTGTATTACCGGCCAAGTCCGTTGTCGTTACACTCGCGTCGATCGTGCGATCGGCGTCTGCAGCTAGATCGGAGCCTGCAACGTCGATACTAAAGGCTCCGCTGCTAACGGTGCCCGTATAAACTGTTCCGTTCACAGTTAACGTTACCGTATCGCCGTTCTTGACGTCGCCGCCTACGGTTCCCGTAATGGCTACAAGACCGGCAGCTTCGGCCGAGTTGATGATGTCGTCGGCGGTAATGTTTGGATTCAAGCTGATCGATGCAGAGACACTCGTGTCGACCGAATACGTTTCCGTATCGGTTGCTGTTGCTGTATTACCGGCCAAATCCGTGGTCGTTACACTCGCGTCGATCGTGCGATCGGCATCAGCCGCCAGATCGGAGCCTGCTACGTTGATGCTAAAGGCTCCGCTGCTAACAGTGCCCGTGTAAACTGTTCCGTTCACTGTTAACGTTACCGTATCACCGTCTTGGACGTCGCCGCCTACGGTTCCGGTGATGGCTACCACACCCGCTGCTTCGGCCGAGTTGATAATGTCGTCGGCGGTAATGTTCGCATTCAAGCTGATCGATGCAGAGACACTCGTGTCGACCGAATACGTTTCCGTATCGGTTGCTGTTGCTGTATTACCGGCCAAATCCGTGGTCGTTACGCTTGCGTCGATCGTGCGATCGGCATCAGCAGCCAGATCGGAGCCTGCAACGTTGATGCTAAAGGCTCCGCTGCTAACGGTGCCCGTGTAAACTGTGCCGTTCACAGTTAACGTTACCGTATCACCGTCTTGGACGTCGCCGCCTACGGTTCC
>JANMGV010000038.1:0-12609 GCA_031374825.1 Pirellulaceae bacterium | reverse complement strand
GGTGTCATTCCCGCGCAGGCGGGAATCCATCGCAATTGACCCTGGATTCCCGCCTGCGCGGGAATGACGTGCAACTCGGTGCCCTGGATCGACATTACGATCAAGTTTCATTATTCGGGAAGTTAATTCGGGACAATTCCTTATTTCGAGTCGTGCAGGGGTGGGAGTTTCGCGCTTGAAAAATATATCGGGGGGCTTTGCGGAATTATTCGTGTTCTGCTTGCTTAGGCCCCTGGTCAGTGTGCACAGGAGCAGATGGCAAGTTGCTGTCCTTATGAAACAAATCACGATGACGTTCTAGTTCAGTAGCCGCGTGGTATCTGCTGGCCACGCTCGGTTGCGGGACCAAACCACCGCCGATAATCAACAGAGTCAAAACGAGGATCGCGATGCGTTCCGGAAAGCGGGCTTTGAGGGAAATCTGTGTCGCAGAACGTCGACCGGTAAATATTCGAAAGTACGCGAACAAGATTGCAATGCCATTCAATGCTGCTGCCAAGACAACCGCACTGCCTACCAACGGATAAACTTCGACGGCGCCTTCGACGAGCAACTCAATGGCAATGAATCCGATCGTTCCTGGGAATCCAATCGATGCGAGCCCAGTAAGTAAGAAGAAGCCCGCGATCGATGGCATCTGATCGAATAAACCATGGAAATCGATCAACGACAAACGGCCCAGACGCGATTCCAGCGAACGCAAAGTAATGCCAAATCCTGTCAAGGAAAGTCCAACGCTTAGCCAGACACAGAGTGCGCCAGTCATCCCAATCGGCGTTACCAATTCCAGTCCTACCAGAACCAAAGAAGCGTTGCTTAGGAATAAATAGCAGAAGAATCGTCTTGCTTCTGTTTGAACGAGTGCCATGCCCGCAGCATAGACGGCTGTAACCAACGACAGCAATGCAATCCAATGCAGAGCCCAGTCTGGAGCGATTGGCAATACCAACCGCATGACGGCAAAAGCTCCGGTCAGTGGCGTCACAAATAAAAGGGCCGTTCCCAACGTGGCCTTCTCGAACAAGTCCGTCATCCAGCAGTGTACCGGAACAATACCGCTTCGCAGCAACGCGGCACCGGTCAGGATCGCACCCGCAAGGAGTGCCGGTTCCGATGACGAAGGGCTAAACTGCAGGATTGCATAGCCGCTAAACAAGAGCGCGACAAAGGCTCCCATGTGGATCGTATAAACGCTGGTGCAACGACCACGTCGACGCATTTCGATCCACGGGGGAATGGTCGCAATGCTAAGCAAAATCACCAGAATCCACGACGCCCTGCAACTAAATGTTGCCAGAAGTATCGCTTCGGAAATGAGCGTCATGGGAAACGAAAAACGCGCGACCTTGGTACGCAGAGTTGAAAGGACAGTGACCAAATAAATCAAAGCTGCCAGGGACAGCAAAGGAGCACTTAATTCGTCTATCAGGAATACATCTTGATTGAAAAAAAGCGTGATGATGTCCCAATGATCATGCGCTTCAAAAGTATGAAGCATGCTGAAATCCAACCACTCGCCTAATGCAAAAACCAAGGTTACGAAACAAAATCCAATTGCCCAAAGGCGCGAGCGATTGCCTTCGCCGATGATCGTTACAATCAACGCGCCAAGCAAAGGTGTAATAATGGAGGCTTCGAGCCAAGGGAAATGTAACTCAGGCATCTCTAGAGACTCACATTCTTTTCAAGTGGAAGCGAGATCTGGTTTGGTTCCATGCTCTCGGGATGCAATTCAGCCAAGTCCGATTCTCGCGAAGGCTCACTAGACAACCAGTCTGTCCAACGACGTTCTTGCCGGTCGGACCATTGAAATACAGCGACAAAAACGGCGATAACGTAATTGTCAAGTAAGGCGTCCATGTAACCTCGCTCGTATCCAAAGCGATAAAGCCAACGGGTTAGCTTGCCCGAAAACGTTGAATGCGAACTGACCGCTTGCCCCGCCAACCGAGTTCCCAACGCATTCTCGATAGCGTGGTAGTCAGTTAACAAAGTGGGAGCTCGCAGCAATTGCAAGGTTCTCAAACAAGCATGGCCGATGATATGGACGAGTGCCAAGTAATAAAAGCCGAGTCCAATTTCGACGACGATAATTCCTACTTGGGAGAGAGAGGCATAAGCCAATGAGCTCTTCACATCGCTTTGCGCCCGCGTCATGATCGATCCCGCCAAAGCAGATACCAACCCCACAGCGATAACAATGATTTGCAAGGGCAGTGACGCTTCGAGAATCGGGCTCACTCGGAGCAGTAGGTACGCGCCCAAGTGAACGGACAAGGAACCATAAAAAACCGCGCTCGATGGTGTTGGCCCTTCCATGGCACGAGGAAGCCAACCGGAAAACGGTACCAATGCGGATTTACCCGACGCTGCAAGAAGTAGCAGGAGTCCGACAAGCAGCGCGTGATTGGGGCTTAATGCTGCCGTTCCGCTTGGCCAAGGCTCACTACCCACAAACGATGAAAAATCGCCAGCTCCGGTTAAATGATGCATGAGCAAAGCAGCCATCAAGAACGACGCATCGGCCAATCGGTACACGGACCAAACGCGCTGTCCGTTGCGCACCGGACTTTCGCGTTCATGGAAATAGGCCACCAATAAAGCCGACGATAATCCGACAAGTTCCCAGCCAAAGAAAAGTGTCTCAATCGTTCCAGCGATGGACGATACGACCATGCCCGTTAAAAATAGCGAATACAACAAAAAGAATCGTTGATACCCTGTTTCGCGATGCAAGTACCTGCGCGTGAACGCCCCAACGACTCCGCACAATACTAACGACAAAAGGAGAAAGGGAACGCTCAGTCGGTCAAACATGAATTTGAGATGGAAATGGAAATGCTGCTCCGGTATCGAAACCCAATCCCCGACATCGATCGACACAATCCTGCTATTCACGCTGATCATGAGTACCACAATGGCGACAGCTTGCATCAGTCCCAGTCCGACGGCGAATTGAGTTAACCGCGAGATCAGCGTTTCGCCCAAGCGTATGCCGAAGAGAGAAGACAATCCGATGACGGCGACCAGTAAGATTGGGCAAACGACCGTTCCAACTCCAAGGAATTGAAAAACTAACTCAGCTGTAGTCACGATATCACTCCTGTAGATTTGCCTTCAAGCGAACTTGAATTGAATGAAGCCGTGATAGAAGCAAAACCGAGATGCTGACGACTGCCACGAAACCAATCGCAAGAATTCGTCACTTCCGGCAAACTATTTGAATGCGGGACATAGGGATTGAACTGGCCACCTTCATACAGTAGCAGTTTGTTTTCTTTGGCATCGAGCAGAGCCAATTGAACCCAGTTGCCCTCGACCAATGTCTTGATCGCTGGATTGTTCTTGATGATTCGTTGCATAATGGGCGGCGTCGTTTGGACAACAAAGAGGATACGCAACGGTTCGTGAATCTCAACCATCTGCTGGGAAAGTCCCGGCCGGAGATCGCTTGCTGCTCCCGTCATGACTCCCGCTAACGACGTGATGTTGTGCGGCAGTTTTGAACCACAGCCGTACCCTTCGGGATCGACCGTCGAAAAGTAATATTCCAAACTGATTCCACCGCAAACGGGAATCGCCGCTTGCAAGATTCGCTCGACGATTCGCCCGTTCGCGTCATCGATGCTCGGATCGTACGAAGCGAGAAAGGCGCGCCTATCCAAAAACAACCCTCGACTCCATCGACGCTCGCCGACAAAACACAGCGCGTTCGTAGCGTGATTGTATTCGGGTCTAGCTTGCGATAAATCTTCTGAGCGTTCTTCAACATGGGCCAAAGCTTCCTCCGGCGTCAAGCTCAGGGGAGCGGATTCGAATCGTCGCGATCGCTCGAGTGCATTCCTTCGACGAGCTTCCGTAATATGCTCCTCCATCTCCCGGAACAGCGGTCTGTGGGAACGCGGCAATTGATCCAAGTCATGGTATTCGACGCGATCGTTACACGTGTTGTGATAACCTCCGACGAATCGCACATCATCGGGAATAACGATTCCTGATTCGGCAACCAGTGCACGCACATGTGGGTCATTTGCCATCCACGCGAAAGCTCGCGCATTGGGCCCTCCGCGGCCTCCACTACACGCCCCGCAGTTATAAGCCGATTCGTGCGGATTGTTCAGGCTGCTCGATCCATGTCCCAGGAACAGGACGATAGGGGAGAATCCTTTTACAAGCCCGATGTCTTGAAGGATACGAACGACGATTCCCGCCATCTCTTGCACCGTGTATCCCAACGAGTCGTAATCATCTCCAGGGTCTCGTGTCGTTCGCTGAAGATGCAGTTCGGTAGAAGGAGGTCGTACGAACCCCCCGATCGACTCGCGTAACCGAGCAGTAATTCGAGGAGCCAAGATGCGCGCTACAAGGGGAAACGTGGCTAGCGAACCAAAAATACCCGTGACCAGTCCCCCAACCATCGTCCGCGAACCCGAGTGGACCTGACGCGACATTTTCCCAATCATTTTCCGTCTCATCGTCCGGCGGTCGTTTTCATTGGAGGCCGAGAAGACGGGCTCTTCCAGCACAAAGTGCTTGGGGATAATATTGATCGGGCACAGTGGGCGGTAATGAGCCTCTGCAGCGCCTCGGTAATACATGACGACCGCGAAAAATCCCGCTGCACCAAAAGTCTCGCATTCGGGTACAACTTCTTCCAAGTGTCGCCGAAAGGACTCTTCGCGATCATCGATGCAAGTGATCACTTGAAAGACTGGAATCTTTGCTTCCCTACGGCGGACTTGAATTTCGTTTTGAGCTGAATGTATAGCGACGGCATCTAACGCTTCGTTGCGGTATTTTCGTTCGTAGGCGAGATGCAGAATGCGCCGACGCTCGAGTGAAGAAAATTTGGCGATTTCACGAATCAGACGTTCCCATTCTGCGTCTTTTAGGTGCCGTAGTTGGTAAGGTGCCCAACCTCTAGCCTGTGCAAGTTGGAAAATCCCAAATGCGATGCTGTCTTTTTGCGTTCTTCCGTTTTGCCGCCTACCATGACCAATTCGCTTCCATTCTTGAAGCTGAATTTTGCCAAAGCGATGTCGCAACTCGTAGGCAACGGCATGTTTATCTAGCAATAACCGAATGGCCAAGAATTCGAGAAGCGCGTCCTTCCGTGCAGGCTTTGGAGTCCACGGTGCGCTGGTCTCCATCTGCCAAATCATGCCCGCCCAACCGGGAAGTGCAAGAAGCGTTTTAAGTATAAATGCTTCCCTGTCTTCCGCAGAAACGCCTAGGGCATTCATGGAGTCCAATATCCAGTGAGCGGGATCATGACTAATTTGAAGTAACCTTTGCAAATCGGTTTTGAGGCCCTTTAGCCAAGCTGGCAATACGGCCAGGGGGCGACAATACAACCTAGCAAAAGAATGTAAAAAGCCTTCGTCACGTTCCGGAAGTTGCCATGCAGCAAAGCCTTGATCGAGATAGGCCGAACTGAATCGAATCAGGACTTCGTGAACCATAGTATCGATGTCGGTTCCGGTCGCCTTCGCAATTTTTTCTTGAGGTCGTTGAACTTGCGCGACATGTTCTTCAGTCTCCGCACTTTGCTTAGTCGAGGCTTGAGTTCGTTCTTGGCAAATCTTCCAAAGTAGATGCAAGGTGTACGCTTCCCAAGTTGCCTCGGACCATGAATCCATTGCTGTCAACTGAAAATCATGTGTCGATGAAATTGGTCCTTGACCGTCCGCAATTTGAGGGAAATTCTTCTTCGAGTAGTCGGCCACTCTAGTACCTTCATCAAGTTGGCGAGACCGTTCATGAATTGTCTGCCGACGTGTGCGTTCGATCATCTGCCTTGCGACTTGAGGATCGACTTCCTCGCGGAATTTTCGCAAAGTATCCGATTCCGTCAGAAGCCATTGCAATTCTCGATCCGGCAAACTGTTCATCGGGAATTGAAGCATTGCCATGCGGAGCCCCAAGACCGTTCCAAAGGAAGCAACCAGTGAGTCGGCGGATTCATCGAGGTCCTCCAGCAATACGGCTTGAATGTCCTCAATTCGAATGCGACCGCTTTGAAACTCGGTACGGTAACGCTCTTCAGAGAAATAGGGCTGTGAACCGTACAAATTCAATCCAGCAAGTACACCTTCAAAGAAAGAGCGATCCTCAAAGGCATGAAGCGTATTGTGATGCACGAAAACCTTGATCGGACCTTGAGATGGCAAAAAGTGTGTCTGGTGTAGCACACATTCTCGGATGGACTCAAGCTCGTCGACGGGACTTTGCAACGGCGCAGGGTGGTTGGTACCCTTGTCTTGGATCATGGATCACCACGGGGAAGTTGATATATTAAGGTCGCCAAATAACCAAATTCGAATACTCCCGTTCAAGGAACATTCAAGTAGAGTCTCCGCAGCGAATTTACAATAACTGCATGCAGGCCACCCGGCGAAAGACAGTTAGGACAGCGTGCGGAGCGGAGCGGTTTTCGTTAAGCGCAAGGGGGCCCGCGGGCCGAATGCGATTCTTTGTGAACCGCGATGGAGAGCTTTGTCTCAATTGATTGGAGAGGTGTCCAGAACGAAGACAGCGATACTGGTTCGCTACAAACTAGGCAGCCGATGAAGCATTCAGACGCCTTGTCCAATTCCTTTTCAGGCAACTCCTCAAAAAACTGTGTAGAGGAGTCCAACTTCGAACGGTCCAACTCATAAGGCATGTGCGGTGAAAAAGTCGCAATGCCGATGAATAGCGTCAGAACAAGATGTACTATCGCAGATGGGAGCATGATTCGATGGTACTCGTTGGCCTCGATGAGTCAACCCCAGCAGCTTTTCGAGGCTTAAAGATTGGGTGCTTTCCTCATAGGATTGCGATCAAAATCACAACTTCTACTGACGAATTCATTTGAATGGTCCCAAACTCGATTGACCGTACAAGATTCTGCACACGGAAACACGCAGTCGCGTGGAGTTCAAATGACAGCGTTAATTGAACCTGCCAAAAAATGGTCGAGCGATTATGCCGCACCAAGTAATTCCGACCTGAGTTTTACCAAGAGACCTGCTGCGTGTCCTATTTCAGCTTTTTGCCGTTCGGGTTCTTGAGGTATTTCGCGTTCGATCGTAAGCGGTCCGTAATAGCCGATCTCCATTAAAGCCTGCAAGTACTCGCGCATGCCAACTTGACCTTCACCCAAGGGAGTTTCGCAACCCCAGGTAACACCTGGCTGATCGCTCCAAGTTCCATCCTTGCAATGAACGCTCCGCACGTAAGCGCCAATCTTGCGCAGTGCTTCAATCGGATTTCCCGTCCCGTAAAGTATCATGTTGGCTGGATCGAAATTGACAAACAAATTCGGTCGAGCGACATCCTTGAGGAACTGTAACAAACCGTCGGCGGTTTCTTGTCCGGTCTCGAGGTGAAGACTTTGATCGTTTCGCGCAACGTACTCGCATAGAGCGCGAGTGACGTCGACGATCTGCGTGTATTTGGAGGAAGTGGTATCGTGCGGAACGAATCCTAGATGCAGTGCTACTACATCGCAACCCAGCAATCTTGCGAAATCGGAGATCTCGCGCATCTCCTGTATTCGCGCGGCCCGCGTTGACTCAGGCACTAGTCCTACCGTGCGTTCAACGGTGGGTATGTCAGCATAGCTTTCGCCGGCAAAGCCACCAAAGACGCATGTCAGTTCGATGCCGAGGCTTTCAAGCTTCTTTACAAAGTTGGCCGCTGACTCAGCAGTACGCGTTTCGCGATGCGGAGCGTGAAGCTGAATCGTCGGAATTCGCAGTTCGTTGGCCACGTCCAATCGCACACCAAGCCCAGCGTCGATACTGGTGAAAACGCCGATAGGCCATTTTGGTTGAGGTGCCATAATCTTTTTTTTCGCTCAAATAGG
This sequence comes from Pirellulaceae bacterium, assembly GCA_031374825.1. Lineage (GTDB taxonomy): Bacteria > Planctomycetota > Planctomycetia > Pirellulales > Pirellulaceae > JANMGV01. The sequence goes on along the minus strand of JANMGV010000038.1, from coordinate 4,760 downwards.
TACGAGGTAGGAAGCTTTGGATGGGATCGCCCAATAGGTCGGCGATAGAAAAATAATGCAAGCATTTTATCTATTGCGAAGGCCAATTTGACCAGCCCCCGATGACCCCGAACCAGCTTTTCTGAACAACTAACTTACCGTGGCCTCAGTTAATCGTCGAATTCCGGTTTCGGAGAGACAACTCCGTGCCCAAAGTGTATGGTCGCAACTTGGTCTAATTTTACCGATCACTGCTTCGTGTGCTTGATTTTTCAAATAAAAAAACCGCAGAACCTGTTGGAACTGCGGCTTTGATTTTGACTTTTACCGATCCAGGCCTTTATGGGGCGACGGATTGGCCAAGTGCACGTTCTTCTTCTTCTTCAGGAATGATGATTCGCGGTGTAACGGTCATCATGAGTGAATTCGTTTCTCGACCGATACCGACGTTTTTGAACAAACGGCTTACATACGGAATCTTGTTCATGAATGGAACACCGCGTTCTGTTCGACCTTCGCGAAGACGCTTAATACCACCCAGAAGAATCGTACCACCGTCTGGAACGGTAACCGTTGTTTGCACGCTGGTGGTACCCAGAGTTGGCAACTGAACGGTCGAACCAGTTCGAGTGATTTCTTCATCATCCTTGGAACCCGTTGGCTTGCCGTCAGTTCCGATCACGTTCGAACCAGACTTGGAAGTGGTCGTTCCTTCGAATGTAAAGGTTCGATCAGCATCCTCGATTCGAGTGAACATCGGAACCAACGTCATTCGCACGAATCGCTTGTCCGGGGACACGACCGATTGCACGCTCAACTGAGTACCATCGTTGAGGACGACGATGATCGGTTGTTGTGCGACGGCAAAGTCGCCGACGATAGGTTGCAAACTGATAACGAACGGTCGCGATGCAAAGTCGAGGACGCTGGCTACTTGTCCGTCGAACATCGTTACCTTAGGAGCTTGCATCACGTTGGTTCGCGAATCCCCTTGAGCTGCTTCGAGCAAGAAGAATAATTCCAAGTCGCTGAGGATGGCAAATCCAAACTGAGCAGCCGAAGATGCATCATAGTTACCGAAGGGTGGCAAAGTCGAACGGTAGCTACCCTGTCGGAAACGCAAGTCCAAGTCAGCGGTTGGAGTTCCATCTTGGTTCAAACCGATCGTAGCACTTGGGCCGCCGTCTTCTGGTGGAATGGCTGGGACGTTGTCATCGACGTTAAAGTCAAAGTCGACGCCGAGTCGTTCGAAGAAGTTGTCGGTCAATGTGATGAATCGGACTTCGATCGTAACTTGCAAGTTCTGAAGTCGTCGAAGTGCTTGCAGCAATTCAGCGATAGCTTCATGAGTTTCTTGCGGAGCCGAGACGACCATACTGAGAACGGCTGGGAACGGCTCGATCGTATCGGTGCCTTCATCCCATCGGCCTTCGATGGTGTTTTGGATCAACTCAATCAGTTCACTAAAGTTTGCACGGCTGACGCCGCCCAAGCCGCTGCCACCGCCACCGGAGGAAAACGGATTGCCTTGAGGTGCGCCCATAATTGGAGGAGCACTGCCACCCATTCCCATACCTGGACCAAATGCACCAGGAATTCCCGGCATTCCCGGCATGCCAGCACCAGGCATTCCACCAGGCATTCCACCCGGACCCATTTGTCCTAATACGCCCAAGCTTGGATCGAGACTGGTTTGATTATCGCTGTTGTTCACAAGCTGCAAACCGGATCGGGCCTGGGTTTGAACCAACAGTTGTTGACCCTGGTTGATATAAGCAGACTTAAGTGCACCGGCCAATCCGGAGTTGTAGTCGACCACAAAGTTTGGAATCGGGAGAATTAAATCCTTGACCGAATACACTTTGCGAATCACACCGCGATCAGCAGATTGTTGGCTAGTGATTTGCAACACTTCGTCCTTGATAACATAAGTCAAGTGCAAAGGTTCCAGCATGAGGTTGAGAGCACTCTTGAGCGAAATCGGGTTCCCACCAAGATCCAGCGTTACCGGCGTATCGCTGGTAAAGCCTTCCAAAGCCAGCCCGCGTGGATCGACCATGATCGGGATACCAATCATGCTGCTCAACGTTTGCATCGCTTGCGTAATCGGTCGAGCATCAAAACTGATCGTGACGGGATCACTTAGTTTTTCCCTAATGACCTTTTCGCCAGGAGTCATTTGATATTCGCCATCGCCGGAATACTTGCGTCGCATGCGAGTCAAGCTTTCCCAGCCTTGCTTAGGCATTTGGTATGGCGTTCGATCATCCATAGGCGTTGCGGATTCGTAGACACTATTCCAAACGTCTGCAACCGCCTCTTCCTTGACGTTGCGCATATCTTGCTCTTCGTGAATACGACGAGCGAGTTTGGCATTTTGATAGAGAACTGTCGCGATCGTGGAGTTGGGGTCGATTTCGCCGACCTTTTTGGCCACGATTTCGGCTTCAGCGTATTGACTCTTCTTCATCAGATCGTTGAATTGACTGACCATGTTCTGGATTTCGCTGTCCAGTTTGACTCGGTCAGAAGCGTCCTTCGAATTGGCTTCCTCGATCGAACGGTTTCGAACTGCAAGGTCAATTGCAGAGCGATTATCTTCGATGTAGCCTTGGACGTTTGCGATAACGCGATCGACCATGGCCAAATACTGTTTGCGAGCGGCACCGTCCAATTGGGATTGCGCCACACGTTGACGAAGCATTTGCAGGCGATCGATCGAACCCATCGGGTCCTCTTGAACACCACGCTCGGCCTCGGAGATTTCGCCTGTCACTTCGCGGAACATCTTTTGTTGAAGCAATCGTTGTTCTTGCGTGATGTTTTCCATCGCCGGAACCTGTTCGGCATCGCCAGTCGCTTGTTGTTGCGAGTTGGCGGCCATCAACATGAGCTTGTCTTTCAACTGCGCTCGTGTTGTAACGTCGAGTTCGCGTTCGAATTTCCAAGCTTGCTTGAACAAGCCAATAGCGCGTTCACGGTCGTTGGCAGACAACGCATCGAGACCTTGTCGGTACAAAGCTTCGCCATTGCCGCCGGCCAAGTTAGGGGCTTCGCCAGCACCCAATTGGGGAACCGGGATTTCGCCTTGAACTTGTGCAACCTTGGTGTTGTCGCCGCTCGGATTGAAAACTCCTGGACGAACAGCGTTCATCGATGGATTATCGGCTGAGGCCGGATTGTTAAAGCCGCTGGCTTGAACGACCTGATTTGGTTGTGAAAAAGCAGATTGACCGCGAAGTCCTTCGGCTCGCTCCAAATCCAGTGCAACTTGCCAAGGTTTAATTTGGTTTGCTGCAAATGCGCTCTCAGGAACCTTCATGGAATTGGCTTGGTTGATCAGATTTCGGGCCGTCGCCAAATCGCCTTTTTCCAGGGCAAGTTTGGCCTGAGCGGCCATCGCTGCAACTTGGTCGCGAGCGACATTACTGTCCGAGAACAACGCAGTGGACGCGTTGTTGTTTTGCGAACCGCCAAGCGATGGCGGAGCCAACAGACCGGACGCCACAGTGGTCGCTGTTTTCGGAGCTGCATTCGCTGCGAGTTGAGCCAAATAGTTGGAAACAGTCTGATCGATTTGAGCGACCGGAACTTTTTTGCCAAGTAGGTCACGCGTTTCCATTAGTTCACCGCGAACTTCAGGAACTTGTCGGAAATCGACAGCAGCGCGAGCGAACGACTGAAGCGCGAGGGCTTGGTTGCCTTCGTTCATCGCCGTGCGCGATTGTTCGAGCATGTTTCTCACCAAAGCCGGTGTGACTGGTTGCTTGGTCAACTCGACCGTTTTAGCAACCGATTCAATGGCTTTTAGAGATTGAGGGGTCGGATTCATCTTGGACGCTTGTCCTAGATGCTGTTCCGCTTCGCCGATCTTGCCTTGCGCAATTGCCATTCGCGCTTTGTCGATCAGCGATTCGGCTGAATCCGATGTGGATGCCGGCGGAGCCGCAAATTGTGCGACCGCAGGGCTGCAAAGGAACGATGTCGCGAGGGCGGCTCCCGTCGACCAGGCGACCGGTGACGCGGCTGTTGCAATGACAATCAGCCAACGCATTTTTCTCAGGGGGTTAGTCTCTTTCAACGCGACACTCCTTTTTCGCGATGTCCATATCTGGATGTGAGTTCGATGGCTTCAGCCTTGTCAGCTTGAAAACCATCTCATCACATGCGTTTCGCTTTTCAACAACATCCCATTTTGGGCTGCAAATCCGTATTACATCCCAAAGTGTTGATCGCGGTTGCACCGGTCTTTTACGCGAACGCAAAATACCAAGGCACAATAGGCGCATGTAAGGCAAGTTTGTTAACGTGCGAATTATCTATTCGACATTTCGACGTCAAGATCAGGTGTCAAAATCGGAAGAATTGTCATTTTCGTTACAATCCGTAAACTTCATGCAATGCACAAATACTTTCCGAACTACCCAATCTGTCGGCCCGGCTCAGGTCGCCAACATCCTGCTGGCAGTTTGAACCAAACGCGAGTGAATGTGTCCTAGTTTCAGGCTGAGAAAGCAAGCCCAATTTGATCAAATGAACTCCGGTCTTTCACACCAATGGCACTGAACTTCAGAGTCCGCGTTGTAGCGTAAGGGCGCGAGCCCTACGGTTTCTGCTTTGTTTTTCAATGATTCACCGGACGGCTCGCGCCCAATGCCACTTACTTTCATTCTATGGGGGGGGGCGTTGGGCTGTCCGGGGTTGTTTTTTTTCGCAGTGATTTCTGAAACTTGGTAGTTTTAGGTCGTCTCGGGTGAGCTTGTCGAGGGTATTCACGCGGC
>JANMGV010000234.1:0-158109 GCA_031374825.1 Pirellulaceae bacterium | reverse complement strand
GCCGCTCGCCTAAGAGGATTCCATGTTGTGGCCTCTCGCGCTCCCCTCGTCTTTAGGACGCCAAACCTGAGAGTGGCGGAGACAATCTCCGGGCACTCTTGCTGCAGTTGGGGCTTTCGTCCGGTTGGAGCTTTCGTCCGGTCGGGGCTTGTTCCCGACGGACGTCGTTTTAATTGGATTGATAGCATATTATTTTGTGCAAAACTCCTGTCGTCCTCGAGTCGTACCTTTTGCTAAACTGGCGATCCTCCAAGTACATGACCAGGCAGAACAGGGACGAAGCGGCAAGGATGCTTATTCAGAAAGCGATTGATTACGCGGTTTATTTGGCAGCGCGAATGGTGCTTTGCCTTGTCCAAATGACTAGCCTCGAGCGTTGTGAGCGTTACTGTTCGCTATTGGCTGTCGTGCTTTCTTCAAAACTCCCTTTTCGAAAAAAGCTCATCGACACTAACCTCAAGCACGTCTTTCCAAACTGGCCGGAACAACAAATTGACACGACGCGTTATGAAATGTGGCGATACTTGCTGTTGATGGTTTGTGAAATCGCCCAAGCCCATCGGAAGATCCGTCGTACCAATTGGTATCAGTTTTTTACGATCCGTGATCGTCGACGTTTCCTGGCTTCAATTTTTGATCCTCGTCCGAACATCTTTGTATCGGGCCACTTCGGTAATTTTGAACTGGCCGGTCATTTGATGGGAGTCTTCGGAATACGCCTGACTTCCATTGCAAGGCCATTGGATAATCCCTACGTGGATGCTTACTTCACTAAGATCCGTTGCTCCGGCAACCAACAATTCCTTCCTAAAGATGGAAGCGCAGTCGAAATTCAAAAGGTCCTTGAAAGCGGTGGCACTCTCGCTTTACTTGCCGATCAACATGCAGGAGCAAAAGGCTGTTGGGTGAATTTTCTCGGCAGACCAGCGTGCTGTCACAAAGCTCTCGCGCTGTTCACACTGAGCAGTGGAGCCCCCATGCTAGTCTTCTACAACCGTCGTCTGAAAAAACCCATGCAGTTCGAAATGGCCCACACCGGTTACGCAGACCCTTTGATTCCCGGCCCGCATCTGGCAGGCGTGCAACAGTTAACGCAATGGTATAATGATCGACTCGAAGACTTCGTAAAATTGTCGCCAGAACAATACTGGTGGCTTCACAATCGTTGGCGTGAAGCACCACCACGACTGTTAAAACAAATGAGCCGAGCTGCTTAATTTCTCATGCAACTTCTGAACTTGAGTTTGCCGCGTCCCGAAGAGAATTTGGCACTCGACGAAGCGTTGCTGGACGAAGCAGACGAACATCCCGACGATTTAGAGACACTTCGTTTCTGGGAAATGCCTTCGCTCAGTGTCATATTAGGGCGTTCGTCATTTGTACAGCAAGAAGTTTTTTTGGAACGCGCGGAACTGGACCAAGTTCCTGTTCTGCGGCGAGCGACCGGAGGCTCGACCGTTCTCGCTGGCCCCGGATGCTTGATGTACTCTCTCGTGCTGTCGCTTCGCAAGAGACCTCATTTGCGAATGATCGACGCAGCGCATGACGAAGTCATTGGGCGTTTACGCCGAGCGATGCTCGCGTTGCTGCCGTCGACGACCTCTGAAGGCATTTGCGATTTAACCTTGGCGGGAAAAAAGTTCTCGGGCAATGCGCTTCGCATCAAGCGCAATTCGATTCTGTATCACGGTACTATTCTGTACGACATGCCCATCGACCGAATCGGCGTGTATCTTCGCGAGCCTCCCCGGCAACCAACGTATCGCGAAAAACGGCAACACACCGAATTCGTCACATGTGTTGCCGTCAATCCCGATTCAGCCCGAACGGAAATTGCTCGCCAATGGCAAGCGACCTACGCGAGAACATCGATCCCGACTGACATCGTGAATCTCCTCCTGAAATCTCGTTACAGCCAAAAATCTTGGCACCTATCTCGCTGAACCCCGCACTTTTCCTATGCAGAACAATCAATTTTTCCAAGTGATCCATTGGTTCGGAAAACCGCGAAAGTTTTTTTCGCCAAAAGATTGACAATTACTACGCTTGTCATATATCCTACGACAAGCGTAGTAATCGCAGCAATCGAATCGGTGAATTTTCCTTGGCACACGATGACGGAAACTTCCAAAAATCGTGGTGCAAAGAAGAAATCTGGAGAGCTTGGAATATGAAAAAACGCTCCGTAAAACTCTCACCCGGCGAAATGGAGATGCTCAGCATGCTCTGGACGCGTGGGGAACTCAGCTTGGCCGAAGCCCACGAGGCGATTGGCCGGCCGATCGGATACACGACGATCCAAACTCGGTTAAATCGTTTGGTTGAAAAAGGGTTCGTCGCTCGCTCCGAAACTCGCCCGTGCAAATACGCAGCGGCTGTTACCCAACAGGCCGTGAGTGCGAACCACCTAGATGTTCTTGTCGATCGCGTTTCCGGCGGTCACGTCGTCCCACTCGTGGCGCAGCTCGTAGGCGACCGCGACTTGACGAAACAAGAGATTTCGGACTTGAAACGAATCATTCAAGAAGCTGAAAAGCGAACGAGGGATAAATAATGAACATCGACACGAATGAACTCGCTCGGAATATCGCTCACAATACGCTATGGATCTCACTCGCGGCTTTAGTCGTCGCGCAATTGGTCTATTGGTTGAAACCACGCTCACCACAACTACAGCGGCTAGGCTGGTTTTTGGTTTTGATTCCTGGAATCTGTTTGATCGATTGCCGAATTCCGATTCCCATCGCTGCCAATTTTCCGACTGATGAACGTAAAGCAGAAAACGCCTTAGAGCTACCCGACGATTATAGTGATCAGCCTTTCTTGAATTCCGATTCCCAAGAAAATTCTGACCGCGATCCGCAGTCCATCGACTCCACGACGCGCGAGAGCATAGCGAACTTGTTGTTGTTGCCACCGAGAAGCGACGGCGATTCTATCGAAACTCCAGCAGGAAACAATGTTTCGGAAACTTCGCCGCAACCTGACGGCAACCGCTCATCGAGAGACGGTAACGAATTCAGCAGTGGCAATCGTGCTGTTCAAGTTGCCGTCCCCGCAAGCCGACACCGCAAAACGGCTCCTTTCACTTCCTTAACCGCAAGCCTATTGCCACAAGCAAGTTGGACTACTACCGCCGTGGTGCTCTGGGTTGCTGGGGGATGCGTGATTCTGCTGAGAAGCCTACTGCAGTTTGTCGCCTTTCAGATCTCCGTGCGGGATTGTCGGCCAGCTAGGAAGCAATGGAATCGGCAGTGGCGTAGTTTATTGGCTTTGCAAAAAATCGATCGAACCATTGTTCTGCTCGAGCACGACAACCATGGCCCGATGCTGACCGTAACGCCGCGAGGATTGGCGGTCATCGTTCCTGCCGACTATTGGGAAGAATTGACGGAGACTCAACGATTCGGCGTCCTTCGTCACGAGTTGGCACATTATCAACGCCGCGACATCTTCTGGTCGCTTTTTGCCAATTTGCTCGTGCTTCTCCAGTGGTTTAACCCGGTGGCTTGGTACGCGCTGCGTCGTTTCGACGAATGCGCGGAGTGGAGTTGCGATGAGCAACTGATCAAAGACACACCGGTTCGAGTGACCGACTATGCCAAGGCACTCATCACCTTGGTCGAATTTCCGCATGTTAGTCCAATTGCTTCACGTGCCGCAAAAGGTTCGTCGATCGCCACGCGTATTCGCCGTCTTGTCAGTCAAAACGTAAAGGAAGATTCCAAAATGAAGAGCTTGTTAATAACTTTTAGTCTCGCCATCCTTTTTGCAACCGGCTTGTTCCGCTTTCAACTCGTTGCTCATGAAGCGAACGAAATCGATGCTGCAGCGACGAGTGCCTCTGAAAACGACGCCAGCGAATCGCTTGTTTCGGCCAATTCAGCCGACGATCAAAACCCACAAGACGATTCGAGCAAAAAAATTGATGACTTGATAAAGAAGATCAATTTGACGAATGACAAAGAGAAACTGCTTGAGAGGTTTTCGAGCGCACTACAAACCGAAGCGGGAAAAATTGTTCTTAGCGATCGGTCTGCGAATTATGAAGGTTATCTTCGCGAACAAGCCGAATCGGAATCGACGCCTGCTTTCCTAAGCGAATACTTTGAAAAATCGGGAGACAAATACACTTTAAAGAAAGGACTGGAATCGTACGTCGAGCAATTTAAAGAAGGTTGCATGACATTTGAACAGGATACTGCGGCAATGGCCGCTGTTCTCAAAGATTACGGTAGCCGCATGGCTGCGGACAGCGAATCTAACCAATTGATCAAGCGTTATCTGTTGGATGAAAACACTCCGGCTCAACTCTACATCGAAGAAATCCAAGATACCGTCAGACCAGATTACCGCGTTGTACGGCAGCGGCTCAACGATTTGTTTGTCATCGATCGCAATAGTCAGTTAGTTTTGCGAGCGGGAGCGAAAGGCAGGGCAGAGCAGCTTGCCAAAAACCTCGAAAAAGCAAAACGGATGGCAGATCGCCTCAACCGAGAACTTAGCGTTTGGCGACTGGACTTGTCCGAGTCAGATCCAACTGCCAAAACAATCCGCGAAGCGATGAATGAACCGCTTCACGGTTGCTTTATCGCAGTCGACAGCATGAACGAGGACTATACGCTTGACCAACGGATCGACAACTATTTTGAATACATCGAAAATTTGTTCATCGATAAAGCCGATGGACTTGTCCCCGCCGACGACCGTGCCGATGAAGTAAAGCAGGCTTTGAATGAGTACGTAGCACTCAAGCAAGCCGTAAAGAAGATTGAGCCTCATCTCCTGACTTTGGCAAACCAACTCAAGTCCGAAGATGCCGTATGCAAACGTTGGAAACAACTCCTCGCATCCGACATTGTGGCTGCATGGATCGCAAATGAAATGGGAACGACGGCTTCCGTGCCAGACAAAGCGGTCAAGAACTGGCTTGATGAATGGATCGTAGCGGGCGAAAACGGGAAACTGTCCGTCAATATGGACCGCCAAGACGAGATGGTCAATCGCACTCGTGAATCCCTACGCAATAGTCGTGCACTTCGCCGTCGAGGACTTGATGTAGCGGAGTTTGGCAAAAAACTGGAAAACGCGTCGCTTGGGACAGCGTATCAAACGCTTGCCGGAAAATGCTTGGTAATGCGCGCCGTCCAAGACAAAGTTAGTCAACAATATTACGACGGTCTAGGTGCATGGATCGCTGAACATTTCGATTCGAGTGATGACGGGTTCTCGTTAAAAGAGGGCCATGAATACGAAATAAATAACTTTATCGAGAGCACTGACGCACTGACAAAGGAGTTGGCGAAAGATGACTTCTAAAGCCGTTGCATCCTTACTCGTCTGCTTGGTTTTTCTAGGAGGGAACCTTTGCGGTCAGAGTCCGATCGATGCCATATTGGATCAAGAGTACGAAACCCATTCGTTGAACCCCAGTTCAATCTGTTCCGACGAATCGTTTCTGCGTCGCGTTACGGTCGATTTGCAAGGTCGAATCCCAAGCTTTGACGAGCTGCAGTCATTTTTGATGGCTCCAGATCGGTCGGCAAAAATTGACGAGTTGTTGGCGTCCGAGGAATTCTCCAACAGTTGGTCGGAGACTTGGACGGCCATGTTGGTTGGTTACGGAAATGAGTTCGGCAGCGACCGGCAAGCTCTTCGCGCTTGGCTCGACCAATCGTTAAAAGACCAAATGCCCTACGACGAGATTGCTCGCAGATTGATTTCCGCCAAAGGCAATTCTGCTGTGAACGGCGAAGTGACCTTTTTGCTTCGTCATCAAGAGGAGCCAGCGGTTCGCGTGTCTCGCATTTTTTTAGGCGTACGTTTGGACTGTGCGCGGTGCCACGATCATCCGTTTGATCGATGGACCCAATCCAATTTCGAAGAGGTCAGTCGATTCTTCGCGGGCATGAGATCGCGCCAGTCTAGCGGCGACAACATGGAACTTTACGACGACGTAGATCAAACGAGAAAAGTGGACAAAGAAAGTTTGCCGAAGTTCTTTACGAGCGCGTCGCCCAAGACCGGTATGTGGCGCGATGAATTGGCGCTTTTCGTTGTACGGAGCAAACCGTTTGCGAGAACTTTTGCGAATCGAGTTTGGTATCAACTAATGGGGCAAGGAATCGTCGCTTCGCCCGACGATTTCAACTCCGAGAACACTCCAAGCAGCAAATTGCTGCTGGATTACTTAACCAACCAAGCCCGCCAGCAGTCATTCGATATCCGCGCAATGGTTCGGGAAATTTGCAATTCGAAAGCCTACCAAAGATCCGTTGCGACACGTTCGACATCGCCAACCGAGATTGCGTTGTTTGCCGCGAGAGCAGTCAAACCAATGACGGCGGAGCAGTTTGTGGATTCCGTTTCGATTGCACTCGGCCAGGCTCCTCCCTTGGACCAACGCAACGATTTTATTCAAGAAACGGTCAGGACAGCGGACGAGGATTTTAGTGCCACTTACGACTATCGCGAGACGATCCAAGGGTTAATGATGCGACTTACGCGGGAAATTAAATCCCCAACCAAGTCACTCGACGAACTCTTCCTTCGAACGCTTTCTCGACTACCGACCGAATCCGAACGAATTGCTTGTCGGAACCAATCTTTGGACGACATAGCTTTTTCACTTATCAACTCCAGCGAGTTTTTCTTTAACCATTAACAGCTTACAGCGATAACTACTTTTTTACCGCATCGACTAATTGAAGATCACCACTTTTTGTGAGCGGCACGTTTTGTGAGCGGCACGGCGCTAGCCGCCGGTTTTTTCGGGGAGAGAACCGCCAACTATCGCCGCGCCGCTAACTTCATCGAACAGACCGCAAATTGCGAGAGCTCAATCCAGAAGCGGAGTTTTCCAACTAACATTTATTCCTCACCATCATTCATAGGCTGAACCACTCATGCAATTCAATCGACGCCAAGTTATAAAACATAGTTTTGGAGGCATTTTTACATTTGCCGCAGCTCGCAATTTGGATGGCCTTTTTGCCGCTGAGTCGAATGTGTCCAAGCGTTGTATCGTTCTGTGGATGGAAGGCGGTCCGAGCCAACTGGATACCTTTGACCCAAAACCTGGCACGGACACGGGTGGCGAATTCAAATCGATAGCGACAAACGCTCCCGCCACTCGTATCAGCGAAACACTGCCGCTCATGTCCAAGCACATGGACAAACTGTCGATCATTCGCAACCTTACATCGAACGAAGGCGATCACGGTCGCGGCAACTATTACATGCATACTGGTTACGCGCCCATTCCATCGTTCCCGCGCCCCAGTGCGGGATCTGTGGTGTCTCGCTACACGCCGGATGCGGATATTCCGAAATTTGTTTCGCTTGGCGGTAATAGTTTTGGGCCAGCATACATGGGGCCCGATCACGCACCCTTTGCGATCGACAATCCTGGGCAAGCCAAAGAGCTCCTCGATGACCTACGTCGTCGCCGAAATCGACTAGGTTTGCTAAAGAACCTCAGTGCTCCCTTTGATGCAGAGCATGCAGATGCTATGGTTTCACGCCGCAATTCTATGGTTCGAAGAATTGAAACGATCGTGACCACGAAATTCGTCGATGCTCTCAATATCGAGCTTGAACCCCAGGCCTCACGGGATCGATATGGTCAGTCTGGTTTTGGGCAAAGCTGCCTGTTAGCGCGACGCCTTCTCGAATCCGGTGTCCGGTTTGTCGAAATACAACTCGGAGGCTGGGACACGCACTCCGACAATTTTAACGCCGTTCGAAACCTGTGTGGCGAACTCGATAGACCATGGGCTTGTTTGATGGATGATCTGGCAGCAAGCGGTTTGCTGGATGAGACGATTGTAGTTTGGATGGGTGAATTTGGTCGAACACCCCAAATCAATGGTCAGAACGGACGCGATCATTATCCTAACTCGACGCCAGTCGTTATCGGCGGGGGCGGAATTCCCGGCGGACGCGTCATTGGAAGTACCAACAAGAACGGTACCGAAATCGATGGACCGCAAATTAAAGTTGCTGATCTGTTCGCAACGATCTTCAACCAATTTGGAATCAAGCCCGATCAAGAATTCACGACCAACTTTGATAGCCCAACAACGGCGACCGACAAAGGTCAGCTTATTCCCGAGCTTTCTTAGTTCAACAGCGCCCCTTTGAATTAGCCGAACGGCGTTAGCCGCGGTTATTGCACCCCAGCACAAGTTATTTAGCGTTATCAGCCGTTTTGCAAACGTCGGGAATCATTGCGGATTTGATTCAATGTGGCGCCGTCCAATTAGTCACGACGGCCAAATTCAATCCGCAGCCTCAAGATGCGAAATGGGGTCTGCAAAAAATTCATAGTACGGGCAAGAGGCCGATTAATGCGCGGCGGCGTTCGTTGGTTTTTTCGACGACCAGAACAGTTTCTTGCCAATGGTTACTACAAGCAAAACCAAACTGCCAACAAGCACGCCGAATAATGCATCTAATGACATGGCGACAATATGTTCCAGAAGCCATCCTACGACTGGGACTTCGGCTACGAGTTCGCTCCAATGATGAAACGTGTCGTGGACGACTGGCAGCCCTTCCACCAAAATATGGCCACCAACGAGGAACATTGCGATCGTGCCTGCAACGGCAAGGAATTTTAGAAGAAGAGGAGCGAGACTCAACAAACCGAAACCCACGTTGCGTTGGATACTGCCCCACGCGTTGGTCGCGTTTTTTTTGCTGAGGTAAATCCCGGCATCATCCATTTTTACGATCAAGGCAACTAGACCATACACCCCAACCGTCATGATGATCGATATGACGATCAATACCAGTGTTCGCGTCATCAATGTGAAATCGCCAACCGTTGCTAACGAGATAACGATGATCTCGGCTGACAGAACAAAGTCGGTGCGAATCGCGCCACGAATTTTTTCTTTTTCAACTGCCACTAAGTCCACAGTTTCGTCTGCCACATGAGCAATCAACTGGGCATGCTCTTTTTCTACTTCGTCATGCGAGTGCAAGAATCGATGCGCTAGTTTTTCAACACCTTCATAACACAAATAGGCACCACCGATCATCAATAGCGGCTTGACTGCGGCGGGCCAGAATCCACTGATGAGTAACGCACCGGGCACGAGGATGGCTTTATTGACCAAGGACCCCTTTGCGACAGCCCATACGACGGGTAACTCGCGGGCAGGTGATACACCTGTAACTTGCTTTGCATTGAGCGCCAGATCGTCGCCGAGAACACCGGCGGTTTTCTTCACGGCAACTTTGCTCATGACCGCGACATCGTCCAAGATGGTCGCGATATCGTCGAGCAGCATTATCAGACTTCCACCTGCCATTACGTTCTCCAGACACAAATGGGCCGTTCAATTAGTTCGTTATCGCGTACATTTCGTGCTCGCACAAGATACCTCAAGCCCACAGCAACTTCGAGCCAACTTTACTTTTTTGTGGGACTTACATGCCTGTCGCGGACCATCGAATCTTGAAACCACAGTCCAAGGGTCGATCTGCTGAATCCTGCAATTGAGCTCGTTCGGATGTGAACTCTTTTAATCCCAAGCAAGCCGTTTGCTCCGAGAATTTTTTTGAAAGTTCGGTCAAGAGTCGCGATTCGGAATGGCCAGTCCACAGAACGGCCATCGGCGTTTCGTTAAGTACTTCAAAACATTGTTCAAGCAGCAGTTCCATGTCGCGCTCAAAATCCCAAACTTGACCTTTGGGCCCGTGCCCGTAGGTCGGTGGGTCCAACAAGACGATATCGTACCGATTTCCTCGTTTGATTTCTCTCTCGACAAACCGTCGTGCGTCTTCCTGAATCCATCGAATTGGCGCAGTTTGCAAAACACTCGATTCGGCATTAGCCCGTGCCCATTGCAACGTGGGACGCGAAGCATCGACATGGGTCACTTCGCAACCCGCGGCCGCCAGTACCAACGTGCTCGCACCAGTGTAGGCAAATAAATTCAAACAACGGACATGATCGCGGTCCTGGGACTTGACCAATTCGCTGAGCCAATGCCAATTGAATTGCTGCTCCGGAAACACCCCGATATGACCGAATGGAGTCGGCTTGAGTTGCAACACCACGGAACCAAATTGAAATCGCCATTCTGAGGCGACAGAACTTGTTCCCTGCCATCCGGCCCCTTCGCGAACCTCAAACCGCAGTTGAGCATTCAGCCAACTCTTTGAACTGACTTTTTTGCAGTGCTCTGCCGCTTGGCAAGGTCGATCGACAAGGACTCCATCGAAGCTCTCCAGTTTCCTACCGTCCCCGAAATCCACCAGGAGATAATTACTGCCAGGTGGATGCATTTAGAAAAGTTTCCTTTTCGGAAATGGAACAAGCGATTCTCGTCACGTGTCTGTCGGCAAGTGACAATTGGAACCTGTGCGATGAAGTATTACGATTCATCGTCTGCTTTGAACGAGCCGACCAATGTTGGGACGTAAGCGCACAATTCTTGTTTGCCGAAATACAACTCGATCTCGCGAGCAGCGGCCTCTTCTCCATCCGATGCGTGCACCAGATTCATTTGTCGGGAGCTGCTCAAATCTCCGCGGATCGTGCCAGCGGCGGCTTTGAGACCGCTTGTTGCTCCTAACAAATCGCGCACGACCCGGATCACTTCAAGTCCTTCGACGACCATCGCGACAATTGGTGCGGACGTGATGAAACTTTCCAGACTGGGATAGAATGGTTTCGAAACATGCTCGGCGTAATGCTTCTTAGCCAGTTCGGGCGTCACTACCAACATTTTCATTGCGATGATATTGAGCCCTTTGGCTTCAAACCGTCCGACAATTTCGCCCATAAGTCTACGTTGTACGCAATCCGGTTTGAGGAGGACTAGTGTTCTTTGCATATGCTGAATGCCTTTCAATGAAGTGAACTAGGGTGTGCTTTGAAGACTTGTGATACGTTCACTTTGTGTGGTGAGCGTGACAATCGAGATCCGAGATAGTACTATCTTGGAAATCCCAATTTCCAAGCACGATTTCTACTGATTGGAAAGACTAGATTCTTAACAAAATCATGGTTTTCGCCTAGGCGACTTCCAGAAAACACCAAAACACCCGCAACGATTATCTTGCAAGGGACGCGAACCAATACGCAATATATTTCCGGAATTAGCGTATTTGGGGGCGGGCCATCATCGGAGCCGGCGCGTAGTTAAACGCACCGTAAACCGGGAAACTAGGCCCTACGTTTACTTGATTGGGAATGGGACCATATCGATAAACGACGGGTCCGGGCGGTATCATCTGTTGGCGTGTTTGCGGAGGAATCAACTGAGGTGCAGGCAAATCGCTAGGCGAAGGATCCACATTGGCCTCCGGCGATTTCACATCCATTGGCTTTTCGTTCGGCTTGTCCGTTGCAGTATCGCTTGGTTCCAGCAACATCTCGCTAGCAGGCGTCGGATTTTCTAAGATAGATTCCGTTACGCTTTCCATCGGACTGCTCTCTTGTTGGGCTTGCATGCCCTGGGAATTAGGTTCGCCGTTGTAACCGGGGGCGTAATAAGTTTGCCCGGGCATGGGAACTGGCCCGCTATAATAGCCAGCTGGCATGACTGCTGGTCGCGCGCATTGCATGGGAGTACCCGGCTGCATGCAGG
The DNA here is from genome assembly GCA_031374825.1 of Pirellulaceae bacterium. GTDB lineage: Bacteria > Planctomycetota > Planctomycetia > Pirellulales > Pirellulaceae > JANMGV01. The sequence goes on along the minus strand of JANMGV010000234.1, from coordinate 146,506 downwards.
AGTAACAAGCATTGTTGGCAAGCATTGGGCGGCAAGGCATCGGACACCGGTGATAGCCGTCGCTAAATCCAAAGCCACCCCATCGCGCCAATGTGTTGAGCGGGTGCGTTTCCATGCTTCGCATCGGCGAACAACCTGTCGTTACCAAAGTGGCCAGTGCAAAAATGCAGATGTAATGCGAGCGTTTCATGCGTTCTGTTTCCTTAAATGTCATTCAGCAAACTCGATTTGCTGGCGCTCCGGAGCTTAGCGGTTTCCATCTCTTCCATGGACCGTTTGAATCGTACCCAGTGCCACTGATCGTCTTCGGCGGCTATGACATCTGGAAGCGAGAAAATGATTGAAACGATCCTGACGATGCCAACCATCTGTTCCGTAAGGTCGGGTTCCGCAAACTATGCCGGTTGCAATAAGATGCTCACCCCCTTGAAGAGCTTGCTTTATGACATCCGTGACGTACTATTCAACGATGCTTTACAGATTTGCGAGATTGCAATTCGTCGTGCATATTCGGCATAATCGCTAATTCACGAACGTCATTCGATTAATTCTGGATGCATTTCTTCAAGAGATGCTGTTTTGAATTGACGGAAAGCGGGGCGCTGGCATCAAACATATACACAAATTGTTGCCGTCCGAAAATATTGAGGAAAACCAAATGATCCGTTCAAGCTTTATCCGGTGGAATTGTTCCGCGATGCTTGGCGCTTTGCTGACGTTGGGATTGGCTCCCAAGGCAGACGCAGGATATTTCCTCGATTGGCTCTTTGGCCGCCACCAACAACCGCTTTATCCGGTCGGCTCTTACGATATTCCAAACGGTCAGTTTCCAAATGGCCAGCCAGTCTCAGGTGGTCAAACTATCAACGCCGGATTCGGGACCTACAACGCTTATTCGTACGGTGCGGCTCCGAGCTATGGGAGCGTCGGCTCCGGCTACGGTTGCGCAGGCTCGTTGCCGGTGTATCCAAATTTGCCCAACTACCCAACCAATCCAAACGTGTCCCCAGTCCTGCCCTCGGTAGCCGCTTCTCCTCCGCCAACTTTCCAATCATTTTGGAATCGTGCACCGGTAACCTATTATCGACCCGTCACCGTTTACAGTCCGATCACGGGCACGAACGTAACACAACTGCAAGCTTGCACTTCTTATGAGAATCAAGTTCAGCGCGTTCCAATTTACGCTTACCGACCGATCTTCGGTTGGAATGCTCCGAACAATTACTCGTCGTTTTATCCGGGTACCGGCGCTCCGCAACAAGCAACGAATGGCTCGAGCGCTTTTACCTCGGTGCCTCAAGCAGGAACGACGTACACGCAACCTGGCAGTCAACCTTATGTCGCTGGCTATGCTCCACTCACAGGGGCAAATCTGTCAGGGGCGATTCCACCAAGTGTGGCAACTCCGATTTATTCGCCCAATCCAGTCCCCAGCTATCCGCCGGCAATAGGATTGAATGTCCCAGGAACAATGCAGCCGCAAACCGCGTTTGATCCGGCTGCCAACGTAGCGCCGGTTCTGCCCTATAACGCGATGCCAAATAACGGAGTGCCAGGAACGATTTGGAACGGCGGAACAACGTCGCCCGCCATCGGCACGGGAGTTTTGCCAACGCAGCAAACTTATCCGGGTGTTGCACCACCGAACTTTGCAGCGCCCGGTTTTTCCGCACCGAGCACTTCGATATCGGGTACCTCGGCTTTGGACGAATTGAATCGAACAGTTGCACCCGGCTCCAATTACTGGAGCCCAAGCCCGTCATCGGCTCCTGTGAACGGTGCGGAAAATGGTGCCCTTAACGATCCAGAGTCCTCGATTGCGCCTTCGTTACCCACGAATTCGCCATCGGGAAGTTCCAGCACGTTTGGCTCACCCACCGCAAACAACAATCCCTCACCGCGATTCGGCTTGAGCCGTGTAACTCAGCAGCCTCAACCTGTAACTGCCGGTCCTGCCGCACCACCCATTCCACAAACACTTGAACCGAAAACTTTTAATGATCAATTGAATCCCATCCCTGCTCCAAGCGGACCAGATCTGTCTCCGCAATGGAACCGCGGTTTGCTGGACTCAAGAGATTTGACGGCTTTCAATTCCGCTCAAGGTCGCATTCGCGAAATCGATCCATCGCCGATCGGTAACGTCACGTCGGTGGCCAAGCCTGAGCAGAGTTTCATTCAGCAAGCATCAGCGACTACCGAAACGCGATTCGAAGGATCGGCCCGATTGCGGCCTACGACCGAGCAAAAGAAAAAGCCCGGCAAGCTCATCGAGCGTGCGACTCCAGCGTCCCCATCTAACAATTCGGTCGACAGTTCTGGCTGGGTCGCAAACAAGAATTAATTTGCTGCAATGCGTTGCTCGCATAGCAAACTTGGTTGATCTATACTCCGCGCGGTCAGATTTGAGGTTTTGTGAGCGGCAAGGCGCTAGCCGCCGGTGCTGACCGAATGCACAACCTGTGGCTACCGCCTTGCGGCTCACTCAACAACACGTCCCTCACTTCTGACCGCGCGGCGTATAGTCGGAAAGGCTGGCGTGTCAGCTTTTCGCTTTTAAGTTGCCGAGGGCAGACTGCCAACCATCCATTTTCCGTCCACACATCGCCAAGTGGCCGCAGATGGCGCGGCATCTTTCAGAACCCACGGCAGTCGTGCTTGTCGCACATTGTCAAAACTCGTGAGCTTGGCAAAACGGATCATCGAAGCGGGTATGCCGACAGCAGTAAACCCGGGATGTCCCGTTGCCGGATAAGGGCCACCGTGATTCATGGCGGGACTAACCGCTACGCCGGTTGGCATCTTGTCATTCAGAATTCGCCCCACTTTGGTTTCGAGAATCGCCGACAAATTTCCGTAAGCCGCATCGTCGCTGCCTTTGGTGTCGGAATAGATGCAGCCCGTCAAATTGCCTTCGAGGCATCGCAGGACTTGCTCCGCTTGTGCGGTGTCGCTGCATAAAACGAACAACGAAGCATTACCAAAAACTTCCGTTTGAAGTGCTTCGGCATTTGCGATGAAGTTTGAACCTGTGGTTTGCATGACCGTGTTGGACAACGCACATCGAACGCCCTCGACTGGCTTGCCGCCGACCAAAAGCTCAGCACCACTCTTCACTAGCGTATCGATGCCTTTCTCGAGCGACGTTTTGACGCCCTTGGAAAGCAGCGTGCCCGGTGTTGCGGCAGCGTACCGCTCGGCGATCGTCTGGACAAACTGACGACTGGTCGGATTATCTATCAAGATGACCAAACCGGGATTCGTGCAAAATTGACCGGCCCCCATGAGCCCGCTTGTAACGTATTCATCAACAATTGATGCCGCTCGCTCGTTCAGTGCGCCTGGCAAAATCAAGACTGGGTTGATACTGGAAAGCTCCAGATAGATGGGCTTTCCTGCTCGATCGGCAGCGGACTTGAGGGCCAAGCCCGCGTGTCGTGCTCCGGTGTATCCTGTCGCGCCTACTCGAGGCTCCGATACCAATCGTTCGCCATCGGCATGTTCCGTTCGATAAATGAGCTGAACCAAACCGCGAGGCGTACCGGAATTCTTCATAGCTTGAGCAGCAACTTCCATCAGTCGTTTTGTCGTCGCCGGATGCGATGAGTTGGCTTTACCGATCACAGGATTGCCTGCGGCGATTGCGGCAGCAAAATCACCACCCGAAACGCTGTTGAATGCAAAGGGAAAATTGTTGGGACCAAAGACGCAAATAGGTCCGATCGCTTGGTAACAGCTTCGAATTTTCGTGGCGGTATCGATCGTGGGCATCGACCAAGAACCGCTCCTCGCAGCCGATGCGGCCAATCGCAACTGATTTACTGTTCTCGGAAATTCGACGTCCGACAAACGTGGCGACGCGGGCAGTGCTGACTCGGTTGCAGCGATCGCCACCAATGAATCTTTGGCCGATTCCATTCCGGCGGCGTAAGCTTCCAAAAAGTCAGCGACAACCGACACGGGCATTCCCTTAAGTTCCCAAAACGCTTCGGTCGCAGACTGAAGCGCTCGGTCAACATCCGACCATCGGCTAACGGGAAATAGTTCCGGCAGGATTTCGCCGGTAACGGGATTCATGGACTGAAAAGTCGAAACGGAATCGGATGGGCACCATTGACCATCGATGAAAACTGGCTGGCTCGCCGGCACTAGATTATCTCCCTTGAACGATCGTGTTAGTCAAACGGCCAATCCCGCTGATTTCGATTACAACTTTGTCGGCAGGCAACAAAGTAAAATCGTTCGCGGGCACAACGCCAGTTCCTGTCAATAAAAATACGCCGTTGGGAAAGTCATTATCCTTGCCCAACCACCCCACCAAATCTTCTAGTTTGCGATTAAGTTGCTTGACCGATGTTTCGCCTTGAAAGACAACTTTGCCTTTGCGCGAGATCGACAATGAAATCCCAATATCGTCGCGAGGCGGCATGGCTGCGGCCAATGTAATCCAAGGCCCTAAACCACAACATTGGTTGTAAACTTTGGCTTGAGGCAAATAAAGTGGATTTTCGCCTTCGATGTCGCGCGAGCTCATGTCGTTGCCAATGGTGTAACCGACAATCTTCTTGTCGCGTGAAACTACGAGAGCCAATTCCGGTTCGGGTACATTCCAAGTGGCGTCTTCGCGGATACGCAGTGCGCCGCCGTCGCCAACGCAGCGGTTGGGCGTCGCCTTGAAGAAAATCTCCGGACGCGGAGCAGCGTAAACTCGGTCGTAGCAATCTGCGGCTGACTCGGATTCTTCCATTCGCGCTTTTTGCGACCGCTTGTACGTCACACCTGCCGCCCAGACTTCTTGTTGATCAATCGGCGGCAACAAACACGCTTGGGCCACAGCGACAGTCTCGCCGGTAAGCTTCAAATTGCCCGCGACCTCCACCAAGTTCGGACTGGAGAGCAATTCGCCAAGCGTCTGCATTCCATGCGCCGTTAAGTCAACGATACGTAGAACGTCTCCGTCTACGACTGCAACTGCGACTTTGTTTTCTAAAGCGACTCGAGCCAGTTTCATCGATTATCAGGCCGAAGCCGCCTCCACCGCGCTCAATTTCTCAAGCTGCTCTTTTCCCAATCGGTTACAGTAATCACCGAAACACTCGCCCTCTTGTCGACCATGTTTGAATCCGACCAATAACGGACGCAGCACGTTTACGATCTCTTCGAACGGCACCATGTCTTTGTAAATGAATGCCAAACGCGTACCGATTCGAGCGCCTCCAACGAACAGCGTGTACTTGCCCTTGGCTTTGCCGACCAAGCCCACTTCGGCGTTGTATGGGCGAGCACATCCATTGGGACAGCCTGTCATCCGGACCGTAAATTTTTCGTCTTCCAACCCAAGCATTTGCAGCTCTTTTTCGAGCACATCCATCAAGCTTGGTAGGATTCGTTCGCTTTCGGTAATCGCCAACCCGCAAGTCGGCAGCGCGACACATGCGATCGACCAACGACGTACAGTGGAGACTTCTTCGCTAAGCGGCAAACCATGCTTCTTGATGATCTGCTCTAACTTGGAACGATCTCCGTCGGCAACGCCGGTAAACAAAATGCTCTGATGTGCTGTCAACCGAATGCCTGGCTGCAGCTCAGCACAAATCTCGCGCAAGGCCGATTTCCATTGTCGCGATTCGTTATCAAACAGTCGTCCGTTTTCAACGTTGAATCCGTAGAACCAATGCCCGTCGCCTTGCGGTTCCCAGCCAATGTGATCATTGTGCTCGTGAACTTCGTCTGGCTCGCAATCGCGAAGTGCTTTGCCAAAGTAGCTTTCCACTTGCCCTCGGAACCAATCGATGCCGCGATCGGCGATTAAGTATTTGAGACGCGCCGTTTTTCGGTCCGCACGATTGCCAAAATCGCGTTGAACTTTCACGACCGCTTCGCCAACTCCCAACGCTTGCTCAGGAGTCGCAAAAGCCATACGTTTCGCCAACGCAGGAAAAGTCTTTGCGGCACTTGGCGTTGTGCCAAACCCACCGCCCACCACAACGTTGTATCCAATGATGCGATTGTCACGCACGACGGCCAAGTAGCCTAAATCGTTCGAATAAATATCGATGCAGTTATCGTGCGGCAAGCCAACTGCAGCTTTGAACTTTCGCGGCAAGTAAGTCTTGCCATAAATGGGCTCAACGTCTTCGTCGCTACCGCCGACCAGCGTCTTGGTGCTCGTATCTGGATCGGCAACCCAAATTTCGTAATACGATTTGGACCGAGGAGCCAAATGTTCCGCTAAGGCATTCGTAAATCGCTGCATTTCGGTATGAACCGAATCGTTGAAGGGGGCAGGGCAGCACATCACGTTTCGATTGACGTCGCCGCAAGCCGCTAACGTGCTCAAATGGACTTCGTTGATGCGATGGATCGCTTGCCACAGATTGCTCTTGACCACACCGTGCAACTGCAAAGCTTGCCGTGTCGTGCATTTGAGCGTCGAATTGCCGATTTCATCACACAAGTCCAGATGTGCAATTAACTGAGCCGCCGTCAGTACTCCGCCGGGAATTCGAGTGCGGGTCATGAAACTGTAGGCTTTGGTACTCTTGCCGCCTTCTGTGGCACCTCGACGTTCGCGATCGTCTTGTTGATAAGTGCCGTGAAACTTCAGCAGGGTCTGATCGTCTTTGCTGAACGTGTCCGTGTCTTGGGCTAGCTCCGCCTTAATCGTTCCGCGAAGAAAATTGCTGGCTTCCTTGGTAGCCTCGACTGGGCTAAGTTTTTGTTCTTCCGACATTTCGATACCATTCAATCCATTGTGCTTGTGTCCAGACGCCTCCGCTGGATTTCTCGCAAAGTACGTCGCCAAATTGAAAATGTCACGGTAATATAGCCGCGTCAGCACATCCCAACTATGCCAAACCTTAGGGATTAAGCTGACATTACCACTATCAATCCACTATCAAAAAATCTGATCGACTTAGGAAAACACCGTGAATTCGCTTGTTCTCGATGGAAAACTGGCTGCCGAAGCCCTCTACGCCCAAATGGCACAAGACGTCGCAGCATTCACTGCAGAGTCGGGCGTTACGCCTTGTTTGGCGGCTGTCTTGGTTGGCGACGATCCGGCAAGCCATGTTTACGTCCGAAACAAAGAACGCGCGTGCCACAAAGTCGGCATGCAAAGCCAGCTAATTCGATTGCCCGCGTCGACGACGACCGAGGAACTTTTGGCGACACTTGAAGGATTAAACAGCGACGCCAAAATCCATGGGATCTTGGTTCAATTGCCTTTACCAGATCAGATCGACGCCCGACTTGTTTTGGATCATGTGCTACCTGCCAAAGACGTCGATGCCTTCAGCCCTGAAAATGTCGGATTGATCAGTCAAGGCCGACCAAGGTTCTTGCCGTGTACACCTCATGGCGTCGTTCAGATTATGGCCAAGTACAACATTCGCTGTGCGGGAAAAGAAGTCGTAGTCGTCGGCCGAAGCGATATCGTTGGTAAACCGTTAGCCATGATGCTTGTGCAAAAAGACGGACCGTGCGGACCCGAGTACTGTAACGCCACAGTGACTTGCTGTCACAGCCGAAGCGAAAATCTGTCGCAAGTTACGCTTCGCGCCGACATTCTCGTAGTCGCCATTGGACGCCCGCAAGCCATCACCGCCGACATGATCAAACCGGGTGCGGTTGTGATTGACGTCGGCATCAACCGTCTCGGCGATCGATTGGTTGGCGACGTGGATTTCGAAGCAGCCGCCCAAGTCGCTTCGGCCATTACTCCCGTCCCTGGCGGCATCGGTCCACTAACAGTCGCCATGCTGATGCGCAACACTCTCGAAGCGGCTCGTGTTCAGCAACGCGAAGCGATACGCACATAGTTTACGTTTGTCAGCGTAGCCAAATTTTGCTTACGGTCGTTTTGTGGAATTTCGAGCAATGCTAGCGTTCTTTTTCTGCGATTCGTAAGGCGAGCGGCAGGAATTGCCTTACCCAACGTAGGACGGGTCTCCAGGCCCGTCCATTTCAATTCGGACGGGCCTGGAGACCCGTCCTACAGGTAAAATATTTCCTGCCGATCGCCTAAAAGTGAATGGCAATGCTTGAACGATCGATATCGACACCACCGAAAATGCGGGGTAGATTTACTTTTCTACTGTCTGTGGTGCATTGAAAAATTATGAAAGGAGACTCGCGATGAAAAGACTCAAAGTATTCTTGGGAAGTTCAACCGCTCGATGGACCAGAAGATTGGTCCTCTATCCGCTGGCGTTGCTTGCCGCGGTCGCTATCGGAAACCAATTTCCCAAAGACCGATTGTTTAACTTCTTCGATTCGAAATCGACTGCGGTCGCAATACCTGTAAATGCGCCGAGCAACATTCAGCCACTGAATCGTGTGGTTCAGCAACGCACAGCTAAGGTGGAAGACAGGCCGCGAACTTCTTCGTCACCATTTGCTTCCTCCGGTCAAAGCAGAACATTTTCAGTTCCCCCGTCGCCCAGCAGTTCCTACGTGGAAGATCGTACTCGCCCATTTGATGACTCGCGTCAAGGCAATGCGTCGCGGCTGGCGAGCCTTACCCAGCACTACTCGGCAACGCCGGATGCGTCCAAAAGAGAAGAGTTGCAAAAGCAAATGCTTGATGTGTTATTAGCAGAGTTCAACGCGAGTCAATCAATGGAACGCGAAAAACTGACCAGTGCCAAGCAGCAAATCAAACTTTGGGAAAATACGCTCGATAAACGCGACACGATGAAACGAGAAATCATCGAGAGTCAATTGTTTAAACTGCTCCAACGTCCCGTTCCCTTGGACTTTGATTTCCAAGGGGAAAAAAATATGAATCTCAACGAGCCAACGACCAACCAAACGCAGCTTGATGCCTACTGGTCTACGCAATCCGCAACGCAAATGTTGCCGAAAGACGCGGAACCACCAGCCCTGGAAACTGGAAACGCCGCTCCTGATGCAACGCCCATTCCCAATGCGACATCGCCAGAGCCGATCGACAACACGGCTTACTAATTTCCAAGCCGACCTTTGTCCCGTGGGCTCATGAACCAAAACGGACAGCATCGTTGTGACAAGCGATCTGTCCGATTCGAGCAATACAACCATTGCATGCGACTCGCAAAGGCTATCAACCGATCGCAGCCGATCGTAACTTGTCTACGAGCGCGATGATTTGCTCGACGGAAAGCTGCTCGGCGCGAACGTCGGGGCGGAAGTCCATTTCCGACAAGAGCTCGTCGATGTGCGCTTTGGAAAACGAATCCGGCAAGGCACTGGCCAGGGAGCTGCGAAGCAATTTGCGGCGATGACAGAAAATGCCGCGAACGATTCCATGAAAATATTCTGGGTCGACCAAGCGAGCCCGCTTTTGTGCGTTCGGGCAAATTTTTAAGATCGCCGACTCAACACGCGGCTTGGGCCAAAAAACTTTGGGGCTCATCAATCGAACGATTTCGCAATCCGCTTGGCTTTGGATCCAAATGCTCAGCGCGCTGTAATCCTTGACGCCCGGCGGAGCCGTGATTCGCTCGGCCAGCTCCTTTTGGATCGTAACAACCATCCGCTCGGCCATCGGCGTGATGGACAGCATGTTCGAGACGATCGGCGTCGCGACGTTGTAGGGCAGATTAGCGACAAGCTTGAGTTTCGCCACCGGCAACAGTTTGCACTCGGCTTGAATTTTTTCGATCAGCTCTTCGCGAAAATGATTCTTGTTCTTGAGCGCGTCGTAATTTAAGAGCGAGATGTTGTCAAAATCTCGCAATTCCGATTTCGCCATCGCCGCCATATCGCGATCAATCTCGACCGTAATCACGTGTCCGGCCAAGGGAGCCATTCTCGAAGTCAACGATCCCATGCCCGTTCCAACTTCGAGGATCACATCGTTCGGCTGGATGTCAGCCGTACGCACGATGAGGTCGAGCAAGTTCATGTCGATCAAAAAATTTTGGCCGTAGTTTGTCTTGGGTTCCAAGCCAGCCGCTTCGAATTTGGCGGACAAGTACTTATACGTCTGACGTTCTGACATCTATTTATTCCGTTGTAAAACTTTCGTTTGCGCGTTGCACATACTTGGCCAAAATATCCGTCTCCAAATTTACCGAGTCACCCACTTGAAGACTGCCCAAGCTTGTTTCCTGAAGCGTATGGGGGATGAGGGCTACCGAGAACGAACTGTTGGAGACATTCACCAAAGTCAAACTCACTCCATCGATGGCAATCGACCCTTTGCTGGCCATTTGCCTCAGCAAACCGATCGGGGCCGAAAATTCGAAATCGGACCAAGCACCTTCGTCGCTTCGACGCACCAATTGCCCTTGGCCATCGACATGACCACTAACAAAATGCCCCCCGAGGCGATCTCCGACTCGCAACGACCGTTCAAAGTTGACGTGGCTGCCTACTGTCAAACTGCCCAGATTCGTCTTGGAAAGCGTTTCTTTACCGGCTTCGAAAGCGAGTACATTTTGCGATATCTCGACCACGGTCAAGCAGCAACCGTTCAACGCGATGCTTTCGCCCATTTCGACGTCGGTTATCGACCTCGGAAATTCGAATGCGAGTTTAACTCCCGCAATCATAGCCTCACTGGATTTTAGTATTGCTTTGCCTTGGACAAGTCCCGTAAACATCAATGGCAACCGTTAAACGAGTATTTTGAGTTTTTGGATATTCGCGTTCTTTTGAGATGCTGCCTATCCTACGAAGTCGATAGTCTTTGGTGCAGGCCCTATGCGATGATCGCGAATTGGGACAAAATGTTGGCTTCAAGAAATTACGTAAGAAAACGATACTTTTTGGGAGTTCTCGATGAGCTTAATTGAACAAATTCATGGCCGCCAAATCCTCGATAGCCGCGGCAACCCTACTGTTGAAGTCGAAGTAACGCTGGTTGACGGGTCGTTTGGACGAGCGGCTGTGCCCAGCGGCGCGAGCACTGGAATGCACGAAGCGTGGGAACTTCGCGATGGTGACAAAACGAAATTCCTCGGCAAAGGTGTTAGCAAAGCGATTGCAAACATCAATGCCGTAATCGGCGAACACTTGATCGGAGCGGACGCTTTGCAACAAAAAGCAATCGACGCAACCCTGTGCGAACTCGATGGCACACCAAACAAAAAGAACCTTGGGGCAAACGCTCTGCTCGGCGTATCATTGGCCGTTGCCAAGGCAGCAGCGAATTTCACCAATCAACCGCTTTATCGATACTTGGGCGGGGCAGGGGCTTGTTTGCTGCCGGCACCGATGATGAACATCGTCAACGGCGGACAGCATGCGGACAACTCGGTTGACGTGCAAGAGTTCATGGTAATGCCGCTAGGGTTTGACACGTTCAGCGAAGCACTGCGGGCTGGAGTCGAGATATTCCACAACTTGAAGAAAGTTCTGTCCGAGAAAAAACTAAACACGGCCGTTGGTGACGAAGGCGGATTCGCTCCTGACTTGGGCAGCAATCGCGAAGCCTTGGACTTGATCATGCAAGCGATCGAACGCGCGGGTTACCGACCTGGCGACCAAATCCAGATTGCGCTCGACGTCGCAGCCACCGAGTTCTACGACGCCAAGTCCAAACTGTATGCAATCGACGGCAAGAATCTTACGGGCGACGAAATGGTTGACTTCCTGGCCAACTGGGCAGACAACTACCCGATCTGCTCGATCGAAGACGGCTGCTCCGAAGACGACTGGGAAACTTGGAAGAAGCTGACCAACCGGCTTGGCTCTAAAGTGCAGTTGGTCGGCGACGATTTGTTCGTCACCAACACGACCCGACTGCAACGCGGCATCGACGAAGGAATTGCGAATAGCATTTTGATCAAAGTCAACCAAATCGGGACTTTGTCAGAAACCATCGAAGCCATTCAATTGGCTCACCGCAACAACTACACCAGCATTTCCAGTCACCGAAGCGGCGAAACCGAAGATGCCACCATCGCCGACTTGGCCGTTGGCCTTTCCACCGGCCAAATCAAGACCGGTTCTGCATCTCGCAGCGACCGCATGGCCAAATACAACCAACTGCTCCGAATCGAAGACGAGCTTGGCAATCAAGCATGCTACGCCGGTAAAATGTTCAAGCGCAAGCGTTAATCGCCACATCATAGTTTAGATTAAACAACCCCAACGACGGCATTCCAAAATGCCGTCGTTTTTTTGCACTATGCGCGATGTTGCCAACCTCCTTTTCTTGCTTTTCTCTCCACCAAGTAATCTTCGAGGAGAGCTTACTTTTCTGACTTCCCTCTCCCCCAAGTAATTCTTGGGGGAGATCGAGGGTGAGGGGGAAAAGCGTTTCCGGAAAAAGACGAGTTGACTCCAGTCGCATCATCACGCGATAAGTCAACTCGTTCGTCCGAGTCGAATTCGAAGCCCTAGACGTCTCCATCGCAGTCCTCAAAGAAAACCTTCCCCACACCATGCGTCTCCAAACGCACGACACGCCATGCGTCTTCATTCGCATGATGTCGCCAACCTCCCTTTCTTACCTCCCTCTCCCTCAAGTACTCTTGGGGGAGAGGGATCGAGAGTGAGGGGGAAAATCGCTTCCAGCAAAAGGACCGTCGTCATCGGGCGATACGTCACGCGCCAAGTCAACACCATCGCCCGATTAGAAATCGAAAGCCCGAATGTCTCGATCGAAATCCTTGAGGGCACCCCTATCCATCCAATCTGGTTGGTTGATCGCGAGGATTGGATACCGCTCGGTGAATTAACCGAAGGCGAATCCCTCCGACCCGCCAACGGCCGGACTGTCGTCCGCTACCTCAGACTAATCACCGTCGCCACCCCCGTTTACAACATAGAAGTCCACAGAGATCATGTGTATGAAGTGGGCCAGAACGGAATCCTTGTCCATAATGCCGGGCCTGTGTGCGTACTTGTACCTACTGGCGCGAAGCGATTAGGTACTTGGGGCGAAGACCGCCTAGCGGTGTTTTTGCGCGGTGCAGGTACCAAGCCCAGGAAACCAATTCAAACATCAATGGGCAATCGATACGTCGATCGTATGGTAAAACGAGTGGCCCATGAATCCAAAGCAGGAGTCGACGTAAAGCTAACGAATGGATTGTGGAGACAGATGCTCAAAGACCTGCGTGCGATCGATGATGGTCTGGCCAAAGATGCTCATTGGCACTTTTGGCAAGGAGCGACGCCGGAGGTATTGGACGCATTGAAATCTTTGAATATGAGGTATACGGTGCACTGAGATGCGATTCGATCTATTCGAGAAAATGTTTGCTGAAGAAGCGAGACGAACGCTTGAAGAGTTCCTGGAAGCGGGAAAACGTCAAGAGTTGGAGTCGGGATTCAATTCAGATTATTCTCTGTCAAAGTTGCCAGAGCTACTGGAGTGCATTTCCCAAAAACTAACTAGTATTCCATGTAAAGAAGATCCAAGCGTACCGGAATACATTCGGAACACTGACGAATATCAGTCAGGCCTATACGAATTCTCCTCAGAAGCGACACAGTTAATCATCGGTGCTGCGTATCATTTCGGCGAATGCTTCATTCGTTCATACTCAAGATTGCAATGGGGCCTAGGAAACGTTAAATATGCAACAGGAAACATGCCGGTCGTCGCAGGCTTTGAGGGCAGCAGGGAACTCCCAGTGCTCTTGGTTCTCGTGAACCTCTTTGAGCGTCGAATTGAAAATCCACAACTACAGAACATATTTTGCACGGCAATAGACAATTGGAAAGGATACGCATCACTCGCGAAGTCAACAACATAGCGCGAGTCGAAATCGCAGGCCCTGATGGTTCCATCAATTTAGTTGAAGGCACTCTTATCCATCCCATCTGGTCCGTTGACCGCGAGGTCTGGGTTCCGCTAGGTGAATGGAAGAGAAGGTGAAACACTTCGATCCGCCATCGGCCCCGCCCACGTCCGCTCCATCACGCTCCTCACCGTTGCCATCCGCGTTTACAATATCGAAGTGCATGGCGAGCATGTGTACCAAGTGGGCTGGCTGGCGCTGCTGATGCATAATGCAGGTCCTAGTTGCAATCTGGGGCGAAACTTAATTGCCGGGTCGGCAAAGCCAAAAGAGTTTGCTGAAGCGATTCGAGGATTGAAATATCAAACGAGATGTTGAGACAAAACTCGCACTTTTGAGAAACAAGATTCTAAATGGTGGGTTCAAATGACCGTTGACTCCATATTTAAGTTAGAACCGATATTGGATAACCCGATCTATGAAGGTTTGGCTTGCCCCGAGTTACCGTCGCTCCTTGGACGCGAAAGACTTTGGGATGATTTCTTTCCTCTGAAACGTGAGGACTGGAACTGGGAGCCGTCCAAACTGAAATCAGTGTGGAAAGTGCCAGAAGTCTTGGGACGCACGGCTGCATTCAACGACTATCCATGCCTGAGCATGATGGTTCCCGCGTTCAGTCGACGAGCAGTTGAGGCCTTGGCTGATATTCTGGAGCCGAATGGGGAACTGTTACCCTTACGACATCCTGCAGGAGAATTCTTCGTTTTCAATTGCCAAAAAGTTGTTGAGATACTGGATCAGTCGAATTGTAAAGGTAGTTGGATCGGTAGCAGAAAGCCCCCTGCGTGTGCAGGGCATATATCGTATTTTGCAGTCATCACAGAGCGAGTACAGGGACTTTCAATATTCAAGTTGCGAGAACTTTGTAATCAGACGTTCGTAACTAATGTTTTTGTGGACCGAGTTCGCAAGGAAGGACTGAATGGGTTTGAATTCGTAAAAGCCTGGCCACTGCCTCCCGACACTGACTTTCAATTGGAACATGAGAAGCAACGGGACGCTTCCCTTCATCTGGTAAACACAGAAAAGGGATTGCTGGAGGTCAAACGTCAATCTATTGTGATCGAATTCGTCTTGAACGAAGGGAAGATGACAAAGGATGAAAAAAAACTCCTCGCACGCTACGAAGATGAACTCGACGCGCAATTGTTTGTTAAACGGATTGATGGAGAGTATCACGGCAGCTTGGAAGGTAGAAAGACGGCGAAAGGGAAAACAAAGTTGTACCTAAGCTGTCCAGACGCTGAGTTGCTTTTGACGAAGCTGCACCCTTGGTTGAAAGAGATTCAATGGCAACCGCGTCCAAAGGTTTACCTGCGTGACGAGCCGTTTCAAGATTTTGAAGCGATTGGTCGGCTTGTAGAAATCTAGTTCTGCAACCTTAAAGCGGATTGATGAATGTTCGAAACGTGCCAAATTAAAAAAGTACTGTTATCGTTCCACGACAGGAGAAACGTTGTTGCCACAAACTACTGATCGTCCAGTAGACCCAGAGATTTTAAAACTGATTCTGTCCTGCGCCAACGATGCAGCGCAGTTGCTGGATGTCGATCTGTCGAAGTATGCGCCTTTGGAAGTTGTCGAACGCGTAGATCAATGCGTGTACGACCTGCAAAAAGGAGTCTTGCCAAGGCTTGGCAATGAAGACGATCAACCCCACTACTTGTTGGGAAGCCTTTGGGGCGAACAGATGGTCAAAGAGTTAGGTTGGTCTTGGGAGCAAGCCGTATTTCATGACGACGGCGAAGCTACAGTTGTGGGTGTCTTCTCACCGGACCGGTCGTTGGTCATTTATCCGTTCGAGTTTATCCAAGCTTGCCTTGAGTACAATGTACCAGTCACGATCTTGTTGGCGTTCAACATGCTGACCAGCCCCAACGCGGTTCCCGATCTTCCCGAAGGCGGCTATGAGAACGTGATGGAAAATGTTCACCACATCGTTCCACGCGAATGAGTCGGATAGAGGCTGACCGTTGCGATTGGATGCACCGATGGTGGCGTGGTGGATTTCGAAGTGCTTCGCCCGCAGGATTGGGTCGAGGCGAATGGGATCGCTGGCAGCCTCTTACCGCTGAATATCGAGGTGTTGGAAGTCGACGGCTTGGCCTTTGTGCATTCGGTTGAACCGTGCCCCGCAATAGCCTCCGGTCCTGGCGACGTCGTCACCGGGCGGTTCGTGACTCGTCAGGTCGCTCGCCCGAGTGGAGATCGGGGGACCGGATGGATTAGTTGAAGTCGTGGACGGAACAACGATTCATCCGATTTGGTCCGTCGATCGTTCGGATTGGGTGCCGTTGCTCCGCAACTCACGCATTAATTGGCACACTTTTCCTGGGACTCACGTCACCAGGCTAGCGCATGCCGTTGCTCCGCAACTGGGGAATACGATTGGGGTCAGCGGGTTCCAGATGCGATGTATTGGGGGAGTTGCGCGTGTTTGATTTGCGGTTCGGTTTGGTGGTGTGTCTCGTGTTTAAGTGCATCGGCCAAGTTAAATATTGGGGATGGTGGCTGAGTGTAGAAAGATGGTCTCGATGGTTCTCTGAGCAATTGAGGACAATTGCTCTACACTGAATCTCCATTAATTAGCTGGCGTTGCTCCGCAACTATGTGATCTGCATGGATGCAAGTTGGATTCCAACGCATGGTTAATAGAAGCTAAATCTTCCGTAGCCAGTACAAACGGAACATCGCAAATTTTTATCCTTGATTAACTGCGCGATCGCCTTAATATTAGCCGGGCGGGGGCCGATATTCGGTCGAGTCCCGTAAGTTTGAATCGGTCAGGAAAGATCGATATCGACGTGCTTTACGATTGGTCACATGGATGCGCCGTCGTATTTCGAAATCGAAATAGCAGCATCCATGATCTCAAAAATTCTTACCAGCCAGCGGCTTCTCGCATTCTTGATCCTGGGATTTGGCGTCGTAGCAGCTTATGTTTTTCGCCGAGCTCCGGAACCAAGTGCATCGGATTTAGCTGGCGAATCTCTCGCAACTCGCGAATCGTCTCAAAGGGTAGTCATGCCCCCTGAAGCTCTGTCGCCGATCTTTGTCACGGCGGACTCGATCGACGCTCCATCCCGCGAATTTCAAGCGATCGCGGCGAGTGAACAAGTGGTCGTACGCGAGAATCATCCCCAACCGGACGCGTCGGTTTACTACCCAAAGACTTTTAACGAAGGTTTTGCCAAAGCCCGAATCGGTCCAAGTATTCCGCGTGAGTATGCGTTTGATCCTCAGAACGGTCAGGATATCTTATCTCCAGCGAACTCAAATGGAACGGCGCTGATGAGGGGTAGTTCAAACAATTCTGCAGAGTCGTTACGACTCAAGCCCGTGGTTTCTGATTCCCATTGGCCCGATCAAGATTATCAAGTTCCCGCTTCTCGCGATCACTCGCAACCAAGTACCCATTTCCGAGCTTCTCTGGATCCGCCGAAGCTAATAACAAATCAATCGTTCGCCGAACCACAATCTGCGGGCATTCTCAGCAGCAACACGCGAGAGAGGTCCGAAGCCACAGAACAAGGGACGACTCAGCCTCGCGATCGCGATCGCATCCAAACCCACGTGATCCGCCAGCCTCTCCGACAAAGACCGAATTAAGCAACCGTCAGACATCGAACTCCTCGTGGCAAGGCTCCGGCCTTGCTACGCACTGCCATCGAGGCTCCGCCTCGCGATCCACTTATCGCTATGGCTTGGTCAACAGCTCATAGTGACCGGCAATTTTCTTGTACTTGGCCGAAGCGATTAATTTCTTTAAATCCTCATTCAACTCCAAGCCACACTTCAACAAATTCTCTCGCAAATACAGTTGCTCAAAAAACTTGTTGCGATCTTGGATAGCACGCGTGCCGGAAGTTGAAGCGGAGTCAAGCAAATCGTAGTTCGATTGCACGCATTCTCGGATCTTATCACGACGCTTATCCAACTCCTCGCGAACTTTGGCAAGCACTTGATTCTCAGTCAGTTCAACTTGCGGAGACTCGGTCGCAACAACGAACGTGAAGGACGTTCCGACCTGCGACCGAACAAGTTGTGCTACGCGAGGATCGGTACTAATGGCAACGTGATCGAATTCATGCTTAAGAATTTTGTCTTCCCATGCATCGGCGACTGTTTTCTGCGACAGCAAAATGACTGTGTGCGAAATTTCGTAACTAAAGTCGGTTATGGCGACGGAAATCCGCTTTGCCTGTTTGTTGCCGGATCGTGTTGAATTCAATCGACAAATAAAAGTTTGCTTGATATCGAAATGAAATTCCGTCAAACCCGCTTTCCCCATCGCCTTCAGTTTCTTGTCATCATGACGGAATCGTACTTTGCCTCGTTCAATGAACCTTCGGTATTCCGGTGGAGCGCTTGCGATGAGTTCCGCATTCAGTACGTCATCATCTTCGCCTCTTGCAGACTGCTGTGAAATTGCACCGAGGATAGCTAAGAACAGAAACGCGAGAATTCGATGAAGCTGCTTTGCCCAATTGTCGCAATGAACCATGCCAGCATGAAAGCGGCTCGTAACTAGGTTCCTCATGCAATGACCTCTCGACTTTGGCCGATGCGATTTCTCCTCGCTCGCTAGGACGAGGATTATCTCAACTTTGTTTTTCCAGTTCCAAAGCGAGTTCAGCATATTTTTTTCGCTGCTCTTCGGACACTGCTGGGTAATCTAGATTGAGTGATTCCATGTGTGCGGCAACGATATCGGCAATGGCCGCGCGAGCGTACCATTTGTCGTCCGCAGGAATTATATACCAAGGCGCGTTCTTGCAACTAGTCGCTGCCATCATATCTTCGAATGCTTCTTGGTAATCTTTCCAAAGCGCACGCTCTTGAAGATCCCGCTCGTTGACCTTCCATTGTTTTTCTGGGTCCTTGAACCGCTCGAGAAGTCGATATTTTTGTTCTTCTTTGGAAACGTGCAAAAAGAACTTAAGTACCGACGTTCCATGTCGAGTCATCATGGTTTCGAAGTTGTTGATTTCTTGATACCGCTGTTCCCAAAGGTCTTCAAGCTTTTTGTATTTTGGAAGCTTTTGCGGCGTCAAGAATTCGGGGTGTACGCGAACGACGAGTACTTCTTCGTAGTACGATCGGTTGAAGATACTTATCATGCCGCGTTCGGGAAGAAACCGCATCGGACGCCACAAAAAGTGATGCTGCAATTCTTCCGGTGAGGGCGCTTTGAAACTGTAGACTCGGCAGCCTTGTGGATTGACACCCGACATAACATGGCTTACCGCACCATCTTTTCCCGAAGCGTCCATGCCTTGCAAGATGATCAAGATCGAGTGTTGCCCAGCCGCAAACAATTTTTCTTGGGCTGCTTGTAGCGCAGCAATATCGTCGGCCAAGGCTGCTTGTGCATCGTCCTTCTTGTCCAATTCATTGCCTGGCGTCGTCGCGATCTTTTTAAGCTTTACTTTTTCGCCTTCAACGACACGGAAGTTTCGATGATTGAATCGATGTTTATTAGCCATGATCAGTCCTGTTGCATTTCTGGGTTGTATTGGCAGTTTGTTGAGTTAACGTCGGTTCCTGCAGTTAATAAATACTGCAAAGCGCTGCGCTCTCGGCGATGAATTCCTATGTCGCAATTCTACTTTGTAACGAGCAACGTTTGGCAACTTTCCCAATTAGTATGACTCAAAAAAATCCTCGAAGTACATTTTCAGGTCTTTGATGCCCACTCAATTGGTTACAAAATATTGGTACAGAGCTTTTTCGTGCAACGGAAAAGTTTCATCCGATTCGGTTTACAATGCGATTTGAGGCTTGTGACCAGTCGGTTACGGCCTAAAGTTATCGTATGAAAATAGCGATTACTCAACCAAGATTGCGGTACCCAAAGGTTAATCATACTTCTATCGATGAATAAAGAATCAAGTAAGAAAAAAATCGAAAATCTATCGAAAGACCCGCTGCATGGTGTTACTTTGGAAACGATGTTGACCAAGCTTGTGGAGCGGCATGGTTGGGATGGGTTGGCGGAGCGGATTGCTGTGCGATGTTTTATGTTTGAACCGAGCATCAAATCAAGCCTCGCCTTCCTGCGCAAAACTCCGTGGGCGCGCCAGAAAATCGAAGATTGGTACGCGTATGATGCACGGCGAAATATGTTCAAGCCCGAACAAGACCCACTCGCGAATTCGCTGGATAAAGCGAACCCCGGTGATACGGAATCTTGAATTGCAGTACGACGGAACCTGTCGCAACGCTTTTGAAAATCGCCTCCCGGAATACCGTAAGAGGAAGTGTCTTTAGATAGAGATTGTCTGCCGATTTCGTAGTAAGTAAAAGTCGCGATGCCTTCATACCATTTCTAGCCCTTGCTGAGAAAGCTGCAAAAATCCAGCGGTGCTAGGTGGAAATTGCCAAAGCTATGGTTATCGTATTGAAACCAGAGAAATCGACTCTGCAGTCCTTCTTTACGATCCTACCCTGCCAAAGCCCTGTCTATGAATCCTGCATCTCGCCTTGGGTTAGCTTGCCTCAAATCCATCCTTGTCGCCGTTTTACTATTTATCATTTCGCCAACGTCGAATTTTGCTCAAGACGACGAAGCCACCAAAGCAGCCAAAAAGTACGTCGGTGAATACGAAAAAACGGGCCAAGGAATTCAAGTCGCTTCGTTAGGTGATTCTGAATTTCGCTTAGTCATTTTCGCTGGTGGCTTGCCGGGTAAAGGTTGGAATCGGCAGCCTCCTCAAGTCGTCGAGATGGAATCGGATGAACTTGAACAATTCCTGAAAGACAAATCCATCACACGAATCGATCGTTCCAGCCCAACGATCGAGGCCAAGCCTCCCAAGGATGCTGTTGTCTTATTCGATGGAACCGAAAAATCGCTTAAACAAAACTGGCAAGACGGAGCGAAGCTCGCCGGCGCCAAGTTTTTAATCGGTGGCGCGACGACTCGTGCCACCTTTCGCGATTACAAACTGCATTTAGAATTCCAGACGCCTTGGATGCCAAAGGCATCGGGCCAAGGTCGCGGTAATAGCGGCGTCTACCACCAAGCCCGCTACGAAACGCAAGTTCTCGATTCGTTCGGCTTTGATAACGAAGGGAACAGTTGCGGAGCAATCTACGGCGTCAAACCTGCTGACTTCAACGCGTGCTTGCCTCCGCTCGTGTGGCAAACTTACGACGTCGAGTTCGTCGCGGCCCGATGGGACGACTCCGGCAAAAAAACTTCGAATGCCAAGCTAAGTGTATGGCTGAATGGACAACTAATCCATCGCGATCAGGAAGTTCCTGGACCAACGACGGCGGCACCAGGAAAAGAGTCGCGCGAACCAGGGCCGTTGTATTTGCAGGATCATGGTAACCCTGTCATCTATCGAAACATCTGGATCGTGCCCATGGATGCTACGACCGCTGCACTTCGCCCAAGAGTCCCGGGTTTTGAACGATTCGCGTCCACGGCAACGGACATCGAACAAATTCGAGAAGGTGGTCGAATCCTGATCAGCGAGCTCGGTTGTGTGGCTTGTCATGCGGCGGGAAAGTTTGAACAAGTAGTAGAGAAAAAAGAGGCACCGATCCTCGACCAAGTTGGCAGTCGATTGCGTCATGGCTTTGTCGCCGAGATGCTTGGAAATTTGCACCAAAGTAAACTTGGGACGACAATGCCTGACTTGATGCATGGGCTGACGGCCAAGGAGCGCACGGAGTCCATCGAAGCCATCGCCGCTTTCCTTCAGAGCACGGGTAAGTCGCGACGCCGAACGCGGTTTGATAAGACGGCCGCAACGAGGGGCGAGGAACTATACGCCAAAATTGGATGCGCCGTTTGCCATGGGTTTCCGGATGGTCGACAAGTTACCGCAACATCCGTTCCGCTGCCAGACCTTAGCAAGAAGTACACATACGACGGCTTGGCGGGATTTCTCAAGCAACCGCATTCCGTCCGACCTTCCGGTCGCATGCCAGGACTAAGCTTAAACGACGACGAGATTCGCGACATTGCAACTTACCTGCTACCGATCACAGACCCGACAGAAATTAGACCGAATACTCGTTTCAAAGTTTACGAGGGTGGCTGGGACAAGATTCCCGATTTCCAATCATTAACACCAACCGGCGAAGGAACATGCGAAGGCCTTGATTTGACGGTCGCTAATCGAACATCGAATTTCGGCGCGAGCTTTGAGTCGTTTTTGCTGATTGATTCCGAAGCTACATATCGTTTTCATCTGGGTTCGGATGACGGCAGTCGGCTTTGGATCGACGGCAAATCGGTTGTCGACGTGGATGGTGTCCATCCGCATCAAACGAGCAGTGGCGAAGCTAAACTCACGGAAGGTTTTCATCGATTGCGTGTCGACTACATACAGGGTGGCGGAGAATGGACACTCGCGCTCGAAATCGAAAGTCCGAACCTTGTTCGTCGGCCTATCGATGGTTGGTTACATTTGGAGGAACGCGTTCTACCGAAGCCTGCATCGGAAAAAGAAAGTGATAGAGCCATCATTGAAAAAGGGAAAGAGCTCTTCGTTTCAACGGGTTGTGCCCAATGCCACAAACTGAACTTGATCGAGCAAGTCAAAGCGAAATACAATGCTTCGCTGAAACCGCTTGATCAAGTTGAGCTGGATGCCGGTTGCCTCGCCGCTAAACCCGCAAAAACTTCACCAGACTTTAAACTGACATCAAACCAACGCCTAGCCATCGTTGCCGCTTTGGATCAAAACGCCCCCAACGAGCGCACCGAGGAAGCACATTCTCGGTACGTGATGACAAAACTCAACTGCATCGCTTGCCACGTTCGCGACGGATTTGGTGGCCCCGAGTCAGATAAGCTCGAGTTGTTTACCAGCACCATTCCAGAAATGGGAGACGAATCACGGATTCCTCCTTTGTTGACTGGTGCTGGGGACAAATTGACAGATGGGTACCTGCAGCAAGTACTTGCCAACGGCGCGCGCGAGCGGCCTTATATGAATACGCGAATGCCGCAATTCGGAAACGCAACTTCGGGCTTGGCTCAACACTGGATCAAGTCGGATCGTGCTCAAACTGAATCCCTGCCAGATGTGGCCCCAGACACGGAGTCGAGAAGGTTAGCTGTCGGTCGCCAATTGATGGGAACGAAAGGACTCGCGTGTGTTCAATGCCATACGTTTGGTAACGAACCGGCGATCGGAATTCAGGCAATCAATTTGCTCACAATGCCTCAACGAATTCGACCAGAGTGGTTCCATCGCTATATGCTTGCCCCAACCAAGTACCGGCCAGGCACCCGCATGCCTGCAAGTTTCCCTGATGGCAAAAGCGTCTTAACGACTATCTATTCGGGAGATGCGTCCAGCCAAATTCGCGCGATGTGGGAATTCCTCAAGCAAGGTGACCAAGCGGCTACTCCCGAAGGATTGCAACGTAACCAAATTGTCCTCGAACCCAAAGACCGCGCTATCATCTACCGTAACTTTATCCAAGGCCTCTCGCCTCGTGGCATCGCGGTCGGATATCCAGGCGGTTTGAATATCGCTTGGGATGCTCAATCTTTTTCGCTGGCGATGCTGTGGCACGGCCAGTTCATCGACGCAAGTAAACATTGGCGGGATCGCGGAGCCGGTAACCAACGTCCCTTGGGCGATCACATTTTCCAGTATGAGCTTGCACCACCAGTTGCTGTGCTTTCGGATGAAAACGCTCCCTGGCCTAGCCAGTCTCCGAACAACCTTGGCTATCACTTCAAAGGTTATCACCTCGACAAACTCGGACAGCCAACTTTTCGATATATGCTCGGTCAAATCCTGGTCACCGACAAACCCGAATGCATTGCAACCGAGAATGAAGATGCCGCGTTAAAGAGATCTTTGACGATTCAGTCTTCGGCTGAATCGACAGACCAAGTATTCATTCGTTTAGCCGCAGCATCGCAAATCGAAGCAACCCAGGGTAACACGTGGAAACTTGATTCGGACGCCGTACTTCGCTTGTCGACAGACGTGCCTGGAACCGTCGCAATCCGAGATTCTCAAGGTAAAAAAGAACTCATTCTGCAACTCTACAAAATTGGCACCGAGCCGTTGCGCATCCAATACGAACTTCACTGGTAATCCCATCAAGAGAGTTTTTTCGTGTCCATGCAATTCACAACTAGCAACATCCATCTGAACAACCTCTGCGGCAAAATCGTTTTGATTGCGGCCTGGGCCATAATCACGTTGACCGTCCCCGCTTCGCATGTCTACGCCCAACAATCGTCCGCATCCGAGAGTGATTACTACCGCATCACAAGTTTCGAAATTCCCGAAGGTGTAGAGCTCGAAGCGACTTCGTTTCAACTCATGCCCGACGGACACATGGCGGTTGCATCGCGTCGTGGCGAAATATGGATGATCGAAGAACCGCTGGCAAAGAAAGTTTCTGCCAAGCAATTCAAGCTATTCGCTCAAGGTCTTCACGAACCGATTGGGTTGGCCGAAAAGGATGGTTGGCTGTACGTGACTCAGCGTCCTGATGTTTCTCGTTTACGTGACACGGATGGAGACGGTCAAGCTGACGAGTTCGAAATTGTCGCGGATGGCTGGAACATAACGGGCGACTATCACGAGTATGCTTTCGGTTCCAAATTCGACCGCGACGGAAACATTTGGGTTGCACTGTGTTTGACCGGCTCGTTTAGTAGCGATGCGCTTTATCGAGGTTGGGCAGTGCGTGTCGCTCCCGATGGAAAGACCATTCCGACGACAAGCGGACTTCGTTCTCCGGGCGGTGTGGGAATGAATGCTGCAGGCGATATTTTCTACACCGACAACCAAGGTCCATGGAACGGAACATGCTCGCTCAAGCTCTTGTCACCGGGCAAGTTCGTTGGCCATCCAGGCGGTTTTAAGTGGTACGAGCAAGCGGAGTTCGCGATGGGTAAAAAACCCGCAGAACCCAAGGACGGCAGTCGCTTCGTCATCGAAGCCGATCGTATTCCGGAATACGAACCACCGGCGATCATGTTTCCCTACGGAAAAATGGGACAGTCCGCTGCCGGAATCGCTTGCGATACGTCGGGTGGCAAGTTCGGTCCGTTCAGCGATCAAGTTTTTGTTGGCGATCAAACCTTCAGCACCGTAATGCGATGCTACTTGGAAAAAATCGATGGCCACTATCAAGGTGCATGTTTCCCGTTCCGCGAAGGTTTCGACTCGGGTATCGTTGGATTGCAGATGCATCCCAATGGCAGCTTGTTTGCAGGGGGAACAAATCGCGGATGGGGCTCGCGAGGTACGAAATCTTTTTGCGTTCAGCGGCTTGACTGGACCGGCAAGGTCCCCTTTGAGATTGCAGAAATGCACGCCAAGATGGATGGGTTTGAATTGGTCTTTACCAAGCCTGTTGCGCGCGAGTCCGCCGAAGATGTTTCTTCATACGAGATGAAAACTTTTACGTACATCTTCCAAGCGTCCTATGGCAGTCCCGAAGTTGACGCAACGACTCCCAAGATTCTTGCGGCCAAGTTGTCCAGCGATGGAACACGAGTGCACTTAACAATCGACGGCCTTCAAAGAGGACATGTCCACCATCTGCGATCGTCAGGCGTGCGATCTACTGAGGGAGAGTCGTTACTGCACAATGATGCTTACTACACGTTGAACTACTTGCCAAAGTAGTACTTACCAAAATAAATCGCCGACATTGACCTCGTGTATACGGTATTTTGCTATTCTTTCTACCAACTTCGTCGAATAACCGTTCATTCGAGGGGCTTTCTTGGTAGACATGGCTAGGTCGCTTCTCTTATAATGGTTGCAGTCCGCTGAAGCGGATTCCCACCTTCCCGTAACATGCATTTGGTTACGCCTTCCTCCCTTGCCAAAGTCGATTTCACGATGGTCGAATTCGATTCCAAACGAACTGAGTTGCCAAGCTCGTCGTGCATTTGGATTTGTTGTTTGGTGTTTGCGATTAGTCAAGGAAAACTACTCGCAACCGACGGAGCGCGCGTGGTCAGTTTTACTAACGACGTCGTTCCGGTTTTGACCAAGTCAGGTTGCAATACGGGTGTCTGCCATGCCAAAGCTGGCAACGGCCAAAATGGGTTCCAGTTTTCTTTGCTAGGTTTTGAACCGCGCGAAGATTACGAGCATCTAGTGAAGGAGGGACGCGGACGACGCCTCTTTCCGGCCGCTCCCGAACAGAGTCTGGTGCTCATGAAAGCGACGGGCCAAGTTCCGCACGGAGGTGGAGTTCGTCTCGATCCTGGGTCCGAGAGTTATGCTTTGCTGTTGGACTGGATTCGTCAAGGAGCTAATTTCGATGGCCCTGAAGCCCCGACGCTAAAATCATTTGAGGTAGTTCCTGATCATCAGTCGGTAAACCCTGGAGCAGAACAGCAACTGCGAACTATCGCCCGTTACACGGACGGTAGCGAGAAAGATGTTAGTGGTCTTGCTCTCTACGAATCCAACGATACGGCCATGGCCACAGTGAACGCGAACGGATTTGTCAAAATACTCGACAAGCCTGGTAAAGTCGCCGTCATGGTCCGCTATCAAGGAAAGGTCGCAACGTACAATGCATCGGTTAGGCTCGGGGCTCCAGTCGAACACTTGCCGCCCGCTAAGAACTTCGTCGACGAATTGATATTTTCGAACTTGCGAGAACTTGGCGTCCCCCCCTCGTCGGTTTGCGACGACGCAACTTTTTTGAGACGCGTCACTTTGGATATTGCCGGTCGCGTGCCAACACAGCAGGAATCGACGCAATTCTTGGCTAGTACCGATCCGAACAAACGCATTGAAGTCATCGAGACGTTGCTTCGAAGTCCCGATTACGCGGACTACTTTGCTAATAAGTGGACGTCGCTTCTCAAGAACCGCCGCGACGACGCAAGTGATATCAAGTCGAACTTTGCGTTTCATGCATGGATGCGCGACAGTTTGCTTGCGAACAAACCTTACGATCAAATAGTTCGCGAATTACTCGCCGCGACTGGAACCGTTATGGGAAATCCAGCGGTGGCTTGGTACAAGCGAGTTAAAGAACCGAAACAACAGCTTGAAGATGTCGCTCAGCTATTTCTCGGCGTCCGAATGCAATGCGCGCAGTGCCACCATCATCCCTTTGAGCGTTGGAGTCAGGACGACTACTACAGTTTTTCCGCTTTCTTCAGTCAAGTCGGTCGTAAACCTTCGAACACTCGCGGCGAAGACCTGATCTTCCATCGCCGTGGCGTGGCTATGGCCAAGAATGTTAAGTCAGGACAAATGCTGAAGCCTGCGGCACTCGGAGATGCGATCCCCGAAATCGTTCCAGACGAAGATCCACGTTTGAAACTCGTCGATTGGATGTCGTCCAAGACCAACCCTTTTTTCGCCAAGGCGCTCGTGAACCGCTACTGGAAACACTTTTTTCAACGAGGCCTGATCGAACCCGAGGATGACATTCGCGACACGAATCCGCCAACAAACCCCGAACTGCTGGCCGCGTTAGAAACACACTTTATCAATTCCGGGTTTGATCTAAAGGAATTAATACGTGTCATCACCAACTCTAGCGCCTATCAGTTGAGTGCGACGCCGAATCAGTACAACATTGTCGATCGTCAGAATTATTCACGGTTTTATCCGCGACGTTTGCAAGCCGAAGTGCTACTGGATTCTATCGACTATCTCTGCGAATCCCAAACAGATTTCCCCAACCTGCCCGCAGGCACCCGGGCGATTGCGTTGCCAGACAATAGCTACAACACTGCCTCTCCCTTCCTCAAAGTTTTTGGAAGACCGGAGAGTGAAAGCGTCTGCGAATGCGAACGAGTTCAGTCGTCGAGTCTGGCGCAAAGCCTGCATTTAATCAACGCCGCAGACATCAAGTCCAAGTTGTCTCGACCCAGCGGTCGTGCCGATCGATTGTCAAAAGATGTTCGAAGCAACGAAGACCGAATCCGCGAACTGTACTTAGCGGCCTTTGCGCGAGAAGTTCGACAAGACGAGCTTGCGACGGCTTTGCAATTTCTGAGTGAACCTCGACTAAACAAAGACGGGCAACCGATCGATGCGACTACGGCGAACAACACGAATTATCAAGACTTGATTTGGGCGCTGATCAACACCAAAGAATTTTTATTCAACCATTAAACGACAGTTGCCCATCCAGTGAAAACTGTTTTGGGCAACTTCTGGTTACCACGAACGATAGCGACGATATTTTCTACTATAGAAATTGACAATTTTCCCATTATGATGATCCCAAGCAATAACAGATATCGAATCCATCTTTCCTCGCTAGCTCGCGCTGCAACACCCTTCGCGTTATGTATGCTCGCATCGATCTGCGTGGCATTGCAGGCGTCAGCACAATCGGTTGGATTACCGCTCCCGCGTTTGTTAACGACCATGCCCATGGGCGGCACAGTGGGTTCGCAAATAGAGATCGTGATCGGTGGTGAGAATATCGAAGAAGCGGATCAATTCTATTTTTCAGATCCTCGCTTGTCAGCGACTCCCAAACTAAATGCGAACGGAAAACCAGAGCCAAACAAATACATCGTGACGATCGCTCCGGACTGCCCGTCGGGCGCCTACGAAGCTCGTGTGATGACGCATTTTGGAATTTCATCAGCGCGTGCTTTTACGGTTGGTACACTTCCTGAAATCATCCAAAAGAATCCGAATACATCGCTCGCAACAGCCATGGAGCTCAAGACGAACATGGTCTGCAACAGTGTGATGTCGCCCAAGTCAATCGACTATTACGCGTTCGAAGCTTCGCAAGGCCAGCGATACTTTATCGATTGTTCGGCCAAAGGAATCGATTCCAAACTGGATGCTGTGCTTGTAGTGGCCGATGCCGAAGGACGCGATTTGCTTGTTGAGCGAAAGGGCGGAATTATCGATTTCAAAGCGCCCCGCAGTGGAAAATTCGTCGTCAAAGTTCACGAACTAACTTTCAAGGGCGGCTCGGAATACTACTATCGGCTCACTGTCCGCGAAGCAACGTCCGATGCCGTGATTCCAATTCCATTGCGATCGAAAACAGTCAGCGCTTTTTCGTGGCCTCCCGTTGGACTGGCAGAATCTGCCGCTGTTTCTGAAACCGAGCCTAACAATCTCCAGGCACAAGCTCAATCAATCGAACTACCTTGTGACATTGCTGGCGCGTTCTTCCCCGCGGCCGACGTTGATACATTTCAGTTCAACGCCAAAGCAGGCGAAGTTTGGTGGGTCGAATTGGCATCGGAACGATTAGGTTTGCCAACAGATGCTTCGATCTTGATTCAGCGTGTGACGGGCGAAGGCAGCGACCAGAAATTGACCGATATCGCTGAATTCACCGACATCCCCAGCCCGGTCAAAGTCTCGAGTAACGGTTACGCCTACGATGGTCCACCATTGGATGCAGGTTCGCCGGACATCATCGGAAAACTTGAGATTAAAGAAGATGGAATATATCGTCTTCAAGTGACCGATCTCTTTGGTGGGACGCGGAACGACTCTCGGAATATTTATCGATTGGTCATTCGTCAAGCTGTACCGGATTTTGCATTGGTCGCTTGGCCGCTTCACATGGAATTGCGAAACGGCGATCGAAATGCTCTGTCTAAACCCATCGCACTACGTGGCGGCGCGACGATGGCCTTGGAGGTTGTCACCGTCCGGCGAGATGGATTCGATGGCGATATCGAACTTGTGATGGAGGGATTGCCCGACGGGGTTACCGCTCAAGGACTAAAAATCCCCGCAGGACAATCGCGAGGAATCATGTTGATCACAGCTCACCAAGATGCTCCTCGTTCCTTTGCCAACGTACGATTTTTCGGTCGTGCACAGATTCAAGGGAACACAGTTTCGCGGCCTTGTCATATGGCTGAATTCAAATGGCCTATTCCCGATTCTTGGGGCGAAGTACCCGAACCGCGATTAGTTGCCGATGTCCCCGTGTCCGTTTGTGGAGCCGAGTATGCACCTGTGACGATTACTGCAAAAGAAAACAAGATTTGGGAAGTCAAATCGGGCGACAAGCTAACGATCCCCCTTTTGCATGTTCGCCGAAGCGAGTTTTCGGGTTCGAACCTATTGCTAAAGACGTTTGGGAATGTGTTTGAACGAACGCCGCAGTTCAGTGTCGTGTTGACCGACGACCAATCGGAAGCCATCCTCGATACAGGGACACTAAAGCCGCCTCCTGGCGACTACGTTATTGCGTTCTATGGCGGTGCGGTCGCAAAATATCGTCACCGGATGGATACCGTTGTCAAAGCACAAGCTGATTTCAAGAAAGCCGAACAAGAAATTGCAACGCTCGCAACCGAAGTTCAACGATTAAAGGATGAAGCTGCGTCCGCGTCGCCGGATCGTCAAACCGAAGTGGATGACGCTTTGGCAAAGGTCGTCGCTCAACAACTTGCGGCGAACGCAGCGCGCAAGTCTGCAGAAGAACAAGTTAAAATCGCTACGGAACGATCGCAACCAAGAGACATTGTCGATATCGTCGTTACGGAACCAATAACGATTCGCGTCTTGCCGCCGGAGGTAAAATGAACGATCCCTTTAATGCATCCAATGTGTCTGCTTGCCAAGGCCCTATGGCATTTGGCTCGACGGGTCGACGCGGTTTTATTCGCATGGGACTTGCCGGATTTGCAGGATTGAGTTTACCCGGAATCCTGCGACTGCAAGCTCAAAGTGCGTTGGCTAGCGACGACGTTTCCCAACCGCGCAGCGAAAAAACTGCGGTCATCATGGTTTGGAAACCTGGGGGATGTTCGCATATCGACACGTACGATCCGAAACCCGATGCGGAAAGCGAATACCGAGGCCCGTTCGGTACGATCCCCACCAAAGTTCCCGGCATGCGTTTCACCGAACTGATTCCCATGCAAGCACAGATTGCCGACAAGTTCACTGTCCTGCGATCGATGCAACAAGCTGCAGGTGGGCATCCAGCCGGTTCCATGCAGCTACTTTCCGGAGATCCCGATACACGCGACAAGCCAAAACCAAAATTGCCAGACTGGATGTCCGTGACGAATTTCCTTCGTTCAGCTCAAGGTCCGCGCACAAACCCGTTGCCAGCTTACGTGGGAATCAATCCACCACTCGAATACAACGGCCCAGCATACTTGGGCGATGCCTATTCCCCGTTTACAGTAACGGGCGATCCGAGCTCGCCAACTTTTTCCGTTCCCAACATCGGTTTGTCCGATCAAAGCGAAATCCAGCGATTGGAACGCCGATCAACCCTTCGACAGCGGCTCGATACTTTGGAACGTGCCTTCGATCAACAAGGTGAATTGGGAGCACTCGACCAGTTCGAAGTGCAAGCGATGACGCTACTCACCAACCCGAAGACAAAAGAAGCTTTTGACCTAAGTCGCGAGGACGATCGTACGCGTGATCGCTACGGTCGAAACTCTTGGGGCCAGCAACTATTGCTAGCCCGGCGTCTTATCGAAGCGGGCGTCGATGTACTTACGACAAGTCTAAGCGGGCCTTTATGTGGCCGAGTTGGCAACTGGGACGATCATGCTGTGAATCACCACGTGTTCGATGCGATGCGGTTTCGCGCGCATGCTTACGATCAAGCTGTTTCTGCCTTGATCGAAGATATCTACCAACGCGGTTTAGACAAACGCGTGCTTGTTGTCGTGACGGGCGAATTTGGACGCACGCCGAAGATAACTTATGAACCCAGCACTGGCGAAGGCAACGCAAGCGGACCAGCAGGAACGCGACAACCGGGCAGGGATCATTGGCCTCGAGCGTTTTCGAATATTTGGGCCGGAGGGGGAATCCAAACCGGCCGGTACATCGGCGCGACGGATAAACGGGGCGAAGATGCGATCGAGCGAATTTGCGGCCCGGGGGATTTCTTGGCTACAATTTATCACCACCTAGGAATCGATTCCTCTAAAACCCTGATTCGAGATTTTAACGGCCGCCCAACTCCTATCGTCGATCACGGTAAACCTATTCCCGAACTGATCGCATAGTAACCATCTCATTTTACTAGCGTCTAAACTACGCACACATTTCGAATCCGAAAAACAAACTATCGAGCTGATCCGTCAAGCGATGCACACCTCAATAAAAACTTCGCTTTGCTCAAACGAATTGCCGAAGTCACTTTCGACGACGGCGGCGAGAAGCCTTTTTCTGCATTTGAAAAAGCCTGTTTCCGAATTATGCAATCACCATATCGCGCATCGAGTCGTGCTGGCTTGGTTTTGCTGCGTTGTGTTTACAAGCTGCCACTTCTCGTTTGGGCAAGATCCATCGCTCGGAGATTTTTTTGAGCGTTCTATCAGACCGGTGCTGATCGAGCACTGCTCGAAATGCCACGATGAACTCAAACAAGGCAACGGTCTGCGTTTGGACTTGCACGAAAAGGTACTTGAAGGAGGCGATTCGGGGCCCGCAATTGTGCCCGGTAGTCCCGAGGAAAGCCTATTGGTAGAAGCGATCCGGCAAAACGGCAGCTTAAAAATGCCACCGGATTATGAATTGTCGGAGACTCAAATCGAAGCGATCGAGCACTGGATTCGCGCCGGTGCACATTGGCCTAAATCGGATGCTTCGCGTCCAAGCGCACGCGAACTCGCTTGGAAGAATCACTGGGCATTTCAAAAAGTTACTGCGCCAAAGCCGCCTACTGCATCCGACCCGATTTGGTGCAAGACTCCGATCGACAACTTTATCTTGGCAGCACTCGACGCCCTAGATTTATCGCCTTCGAGTCCATCGGATCGGCGAACGCTCATTCGTCGCGTAACCTACAGTCTCTGGGGAATTCCTCCGACTCCTGTAGCAGTCGAACAGTTTGTCGCCGATCCCGATCCCGAAGCCTACGCGAAATTGATCGACAGTCTGCTTGAGTCGCCGCGATACGGTGAACATTGGGCTCGGCATTGGCTGGATGTCGCTCGTTACTCGGATACCAAAGGTTATGTCTACGCTCGCGAAGAACGGTTCTTCGTTCAAGCTCCCGCGTATCGGGATTGGGTCGTTCAAGCCCTGAATGCCGATTTGCCATACGACCAGTTCCTGCTGTTGCAGATCGCAGCAGATCAAGCAGCGCCTGGCGATCGACAATCCCTTGCAGCGATGGGATTCTTGACGCTCGGTCGACGATTCCTTGGCGTATCGCACGACATTATCGACGACCGAATCGATGTCGTTACGCGAGGTACCATGGGCCTGACGGCTAGTTGCGCCCGCTGTCATGACCACAAATACGACCCAATTCCAACGGCCGATTACTATTCACTGTACGGCGTATTTCAAAACTGCGAAGAGCGTTTAGTGGCGCTCGATGAAGCTAACAATAACGATCAAGCTTACATAGCTTTTAACGCAGAACTGCAGAAGCGTCAAAAAGCACTTGCCGACAAGTTGTTGACGGCCCGCGAAGAAGCATCCTCGCGTGTTAGGCAACGAATTGCCGATTATCTCATCTCGCAAACAGAACTGCACAAATATCCTGAAGAAGGTTTTGATACGGTACTCACGGCCACGGACCTTATCCCCGCGTTCATTCGACGACTTGAAAGATTCCTTGCCGGTGCGGCTAGAGAAAATGATACTGTTTTTATCGCATGGCGCGAGTTCGTTGCAGCCATGCAAACTTCACCTGATGGATCGCTGCTGGCGGACACAGCAAATCAACTCAGCCAAATGCCGCCAGAAAAACTCAATCCTCGTATCGCACATGCTTTTGACACACCACCTGCGTCGTTGCGAGAGGTGGCAGAACGGTATGCTCGAGTTTTTAATGACATCGATCAGGCTTGGCAAGAAGCGTTAAAACAACCCAAGGCAGATGGAACCACAGTCACAGAGCTTGCCAATCGTGATGACGAATTACTTCGCAAAATCTTGTACGCCCCTTTCACCCCGTTTCTGGTTCCCAATGAACCGGTCGTTAATATCGAATACTATTTCGATTCAGGGAACTGTACGGAACTATGGCGATTGCAGGGCGAAGTGGATCGCTGGTTAATTCAATCACCGTATGGATTGCCTTATTCGGTCGCCCTGTTCGATCGAGTTGCGCTGATAGAGCCACGCATTTTTAAACGCGGGAACCCGGCAAACAAAGGTGCGGATGTCGCTCGTCATTTCTTGACTGCAATCGAAGGAAAAGATGCCAAGAAGTTTCAATCGGGCAGTGGACGATTGGAAATGGCACAAGCCATCATCGACCCGAGCAATCCACTGACAGCCCGCGTTTGGGTGAACCGTATATGGTCACATCACTTCGGAGCTGGGCTCGTGCGCACTCCAAGCGACTTTGGCATTCGAGCAGATCCGCCGAGTCACCCGGAATTGCTCGACTATTTAGCTCGATATTTGATAGAGCAGGGGTGGAGCACCAAATCGATTCACCGCTTGATTTTGCTGTCGGCGACGTTTCAGCAAAATTCATCCGGCCCTGCAAATTCAACTGAGTTGGAGCATGCTCAGAAAGTAGACCCGCAAAACCGATTGTTATGGCGAATGAACGCGCGACGATTGTCGTTTGAAGAAATGCGAGATTCCGCGCTGATGGTCACCGGTGATTTGGATATGCGCATGAGAGGTCGCTCGGCAGATATGCTTGCCGCTTCTCCAGCAAACCCTCGCCGAAGTTTATACGGGTTGGTCGATCGTCAGTTCCTGCCGCCAACTTTTCGTATGTTTGATTTTGCCAATCCAGACCTTCACATTCCGTCGCGATCCGAGACCACAGTTCCTCAACAAGCCTTATTCGTCATGAATCATCCTTTCATTGCGCGACGCGCACGGGATTTGACAAAGAGACTTTCTAGCTCAGACTCCAACGGAGACTTGCCAAGCATCATTCGTGAACTTTACCGTTCTATTCTTCAGCGAGCACCATCAGCCTCAGAAGAATCCGATGCCGTGGAATTCGTGGCCGCAAGCCAACAAGAATCGTTACCATTACCACCCAAAGAAACGCTTGACTGGAAATACGGCTTTGGCGAAATCGATCCGGGTACCGCAACTCTCAAAAACTTCCAACCGTTACCACATTTTACCGGGACGGCTTGGCAAGGTGGCTCCAGTTGGCCCGACGCGTCGTTAGGATGGGCACAAGTGACTGCGTTGGGTGGCCATCCCGGAAACGATTTGCAACACGCTTCGGTTCGTCGCTGGACGTCACCAGCGTCGATGACTATTCGCATTCAAAGTACCGTCAAGCATGAGCCGAATGCGAGCGACGGAATTCGCTGCCATGTTCTGTCCAGCCGACAAGGCGTTCTCAAAACGGCAAACGTTTTTCACACCGAAGCTAAATTGGATATCGATTCGATTTCGGTTCAAGCAGGCGAATCGATTGATTTTGTCGTAGACATCCTTGGTGAACTTAACAGTGACCAACACTTTTGGGCACCGGTGATTGAGGAAATCCCACACACCGAGGGGAGCATTGCAACACATATAGAATCAGGCGGAGCAGCTTCTTCTCCCATTACAAGTCAACTACGCCGATGGGACGCTGCTCGAGATTTCTTAGGGCCGCCGGTTCAATTGCTCACGCCCCTCGAACAGCTTGCTCAAGTCTTGTTATTATCAAATGAATGGATGTTTGTGGACTAAATTCGAAAGTCTCTCAACATTCAGTTACCAAACCACGCGACTGCTGATGGACACTGGAAATGGATAACGCAAACCGCCCTAACAATTCGATCGATCGTCGCTCGTTGCTACAACGATCGGGACTGGGAGTTGGCGCGCTGGGGCTCGCATCCTTGTTTGCTGACGAGTCGATCCGCAATGGAACCGCGAATGCCGGTGAGTTGAAGTCGGCTTTCGCTGCTGGGAAGCCGCATTTTCCTGGTCGCGCAAAGCGTGTGATCCATTTTTTCCTGAACGGAGGACCTTCGCATGTCGACACGTTTGATCCCAAACCCTCGCTACAAAAATATGCCGGGCAAGCCATACCGATCAACTTGACGACCGAGCGAAAAACGGGGGCTGCTTTTCCTTCGCCGTTTAAGTTCCAGCGATACGGCGAAAGCGGCATCGAGGTGAGCGAACTTTTTGCCAAGACGGCACAACATATCGATGACATTGCGGTGATTCGATCGATGTACGCACAAGTCCCTAATCACGAGCCATCGCTGATGTTGATGAATTGCGGCGACTCCGTTCAGCCGAGGCCGAGCGTGGGAGCTTGGGTGCTGTATGGGCTGGGCGTCGAAAATCAAAACTTACCGGGCTTCATTGCAATGTGCCCGAATGGGTATCCGATCAAAGATACGGAAAATTGGCAAGCAGGATTTTTGCCGGGGGCCTTACAAGGAACCTTTGTCGACCCGCAACACCAAGAACTGGAACGACTGATCGAAAACATTCGCAGCCCTCATGCGTCAATCGGCACGCAGCGGCGGCAACTTGACTTGCTTCAAAAAATGAACCAGCAACATCGCGTGGATCGAACGGACTCACGACTCGAAGCGAGAATTCAATCCTTTGAACTCGCGTTCCGCATGCAAATGGAAGCGGCCGATGCTTTTGACATTTCCAAGGAGCCGAAAAACGTGGTGGACATGTACGGCTCGGGCGTTCATGCTCGACAAACGTTGATCGCACGACGGCTAGTGGAACGAGGCGTTCGCTACGTTCAGCTTTGGCATGGTGCAGGGCAGCCCTGGGACAATCACACTCAAATCGAAGAAAATCATCGCAAGCTCGCCGCAGACATCGACCAGCCCATCGCTGCACTTCTCACCGATCTCAAACAACGCGGCATGCTTGATGAGACACTGGTCTTGTGGGGTGGCGAATTTGGTCGTACCCCAACCGTTGAGCTTGGCGGCGATGGAAAAGCACAACAAGGCCGCGATCACAATCACTATGGATTTTCAGTATGGATGGCTGGTGGTGGAATAAAAGGGGGAACGACCTACGGCAGCACGGACGAATTCGGTTTCCAAGCCGTCGAAAATCCGGTGAGTGCTCACGACTTGCATGCAACCATGTTACACCTACTTGGATTCGATCACGAACGTTTAACTTTTCGATACGCTGGTCGTGATTTCCGCTTGACCGATGTCCACGGGAAAGTTCTCCAGGAAATCGTTGCTTAGAACGTTATCCGCCAAACCTGCGTTTGGTAGTCAGTCACAAGCGTATTTTTTCTTGGCATCTTACGCTTGGAACTTGCATTTCAATGGAAGGTTTTTCAAAAGAGGCGTTCGATGACTTTACCAGCGGTAATTCGATGCGGTCGGTTTTCGCGGTCCGTGAGCACCAAGTTCGGCGAAATACCTAACGCATGGACAATGGTCGTCGCAAAGTCCTGAGGGCTCACGGGATCGACTACGGGGTAAGCAGCGTGCTTGTCGCTTTCGCCGTAAACCGCGCCGCCTTGAATGCCCCCACCCGCAAGCATCCCACTGTAACAGTAGGGCCAATGTTCCCGGCCCGCGTTGCTCGCTGTGATCTGAGGTCGCCGTCCAAATTCACCTACCCAAACTACAAGCGTGTCGTCCAACATCCCACGCTGCTGCAAATCTTCCAGGAGCGCCGACAAGGCACGATCCGCCGGTGGAATCAGATCGTTCTTCAAGCGATTAAAATTATCGCCGTGCGTATCCCAAAAATTCCTTCCGTCGTTGTGCCAATTGACTGTGACCAACGGCACGCCGTGCTCCACAAGTCGCCGAGCCAGCAAAACGCACTGACCATGAATGTTGCGACCGTACCGTTCACGAACGGCATCCGTCTCGCGCGTCAAATCAAATGCACCGCGGACCTGCGATGAACCCAGCAACTCAACGGCTCGAGACTGATGCTGATGCATCTCGACTATCCCCGCTGACTGCTGCATACCATGCCGTTGTTGGTCTAACAACTTGAGCAATTCCACTCGCGATTGTAGCCGTTCAACAGCCAAATCAGCGGGCAACGTCAGAGCCGCAGGCCGCCAATCCGCCGCATTGGGATCGCCAGTTAGAAGAAGACCGTCATGCGCCGACCCCAGCCATCCGCCGTGTTGCCCCGGTGCTTCGCCACCCGGTGCCGCCGGATGAAAAGCTTTCCAGGGCATTGTCACGAACGAAGGCAAGCCGTAACTTGCGGGGTGAATTTTGGACACCAACGCGCCCAAGTGCGGCGAGTCTTTATCGCTCGGGGGCGTGTCGTCGCTCTTAAGGACGGGCGCGTTTTGACCGGTAACCGTCGCATGACCACTCGATAAATGCGCCGGATCGTCGTGTGACAGCGATCGAATCAACGCGACCTTGTCCATGTGATTTGCAAGCCGAGAAAAATGTTCACAGATCTGAATCCCAGGAACACACGTTGAGATAGGCTTGAAAGGATCGCGTACTTCGTTGGGCGCGTTAGGCTTTAAGTCAAACGTATCAAGCTGGCTGGGTCCGCCCCACATGAAAAGGAATATACATGCCTTGGCTCGCCCCGTGTTTATTTGTGACGAAGCTTGCGCCGCTGCCAACTTGCTCCACAAGTCCGACAGTCCCAACCCAAGCCCACCAATCGCACCAGCTTGCAGTAGATGACGACGGTGAACACATACAGCTTGAAAAAAATCCGAACAGCCATTATTCGACGAGGAGGATTTCTTTGTTGTTGAAGATTTGCGGCCGTGCATTATAGGCAATTGAATAGTAAATGCGGGAAGGGACTTGAAGGGGTTTCAGGGGAAATTTTTAAGTTCGATTGGCTGACTTTTCTGCGCTTTGATCGGGAGCGAGCTCAGCTGCGAAATGGTCGCTTTTGATTTGATGTGGGAATCATTAGTATAGCAGGTCCAACCAACCAAAACACCTCAAGTCGCGTTCCAAAGGCCATTAGAATTCATCTTACAACATGCTTTGTGTTTATTCAGTTAAAAATCCATGGCATCGAACAAAGCCGATCGCCCTTGCATAGACTCAAACATGCTTCGGATGAGTCACGTTAAGCGATCGGCTGTTTGGCAACTTGATTTCGAGCACTTAAGGATCAAGGTGGTAAGGTTGGTGGGTATTTTTATCGATTCACAACGCACCGCTCCTTGTCCCACGTTTTCTTTTTGATCTGTCGATTGCTTTTGCGTAGCATTTTTTGGATACGAGAATGCCGTTTAAAGAGACGCACAGCGTGGCAGTTGGATTAGGTTTCGACTGTGATGAGTGCGGGCAATTCCCAAGGATCGATCCGGTAAGAAAGTTGTTTGCGAAAAAATTTTACACGATTTGGACAATGCAAACGAATTTGCAGCGATCATGCTTCGAAACGCTTCCCTTTTTCTTGACCACGAAAGCTTGTAAACGATCAATGTCCAATCCGCTACCGTACGCGTTCTCGCACAAATAAGAGGTTTCACTTTCGAATGGCAGGGGGAAGCCGATCTTGCTCCATGTTCACCGTTACTCCATGAGAGATGTTTCGTATCGAGGGAAGAATGCCTGGGAGGGTCGTTCCCTCAAGCTAATCGTCTCACTGAGCACAAGGAAGATGGGACTTGCAAAATGCTCTCCCCGTGAATTTCGCGCCAGCTGAGGAAATAGCGTCCAACGTAAATTGATCGCCAAGCATTCCCGCAAACATGAGGGACGGGACCTCAACGGGATTGAATCCAAAGGCACATCGTCAGGAATTGCAGAGGGCTTCAACAACAAAACGAAACTAAACACGATAATGGCTGATGGTGTCAAAGAGTTTGAAAAGATTCGAATTGCTTTCTTCTATCACTCAGGAATTACCAGAAACAAAATCAGCTCAAAACTTCTGCTCATGAAGTAGTTTCAAATGAGCCACTAATACCAAGCGGTTGTCGTCTTTACACTTGCGACAATTACGTAATTCTCGACTTAGATCTTCTCGCGACTACACAACGTTACATGGAGCAGATTTATTTTTGGAGTCAATTTTGGGTCGAGATTGACGATTGCCTGCATTGGTGTTTGATGTAGTGAAAAGCGTCGAGCTGCTTCTTCATGCCCTACCTACCTGGGAAATCAGCGTTAGCACTGGATTGTTGCTTTCCGACCAAGAAACTCGTTCCAATACTAGCTCTGCAACCGACCGCCAGAAAATCATTCTGGAATGACTTGACTGGAAATTACAGCTTCCGAATTCGTAACAACAATATGAATATTCAGCGAGAACTGAAACAAAAAAACGCTTTGCTTTCAACTTTCCAAAGTCAAATTGTTGGTGAAGATAGGCTAGCGTCCGGTTAGGAAGGGACGACCGAAAGCTAACGCGTTTCAGCGAAATTCTCCAATCTTGAGCGACAAAACAATGAAATGCTAGCGAAAGGAACGGAGGGGGAATATAACAGTGGACTGACACGCGTTTCTTGCATCCCTACCTGGTCTCAAGGCAATGATCTCCCGATGTTTACACAATTGTACTCGAACCTCCGTAGACTTGATGCTCCTGTCCAACGCCAATTGTCTCGTATTCGGCGATTGCATCAGCGACGTTTACTGATCGAATTAATGGAGGATCGTCGACTGTTGACGGGTGCCACCTATCCCTGGGACACGAGCGTTACGTTCGATCAGTTCACGGGCGGCGAAGCCAAGGTACTCGCGATTGGCTATAACGCCGACGGATCGGAAAACCCCGAATTACTAGGCTTCGATTTTTGCCGCGCGACGCGATGCGGAAGCACGCCCTTCAATCTAGGACCTGGAATTGGAGAAGGATTGCTCGG
The DNA here is from genome assembly GCA_031374825.1 of Pirellulaceae bacterium. Classification (GTDB taxonomy): domain Bacteria; phylum Planctomycetota; class Planctomycetia; order Pirellulales; family Pirellulaceae; genus JANMGV01. The sequence goes on along the minus strand of JANMGV010000234.1, from coordinate 106,145 downwards.
CGACAAATATGGAGCGAACGCTTCGCTTGAAATCTCGGGAAGATTGGGAATCGAGTATGGATTTTATGCGAATGCGGGAAGCGCAAGCTTGTTATATGACGGGGAATTTGGCTATGATGTCGACGAGTCAGGCAGTGGTCCCGTGAACGTATCGACTTCGGTCGATATCGCCAATGGTTCTCTCCTCACGCAATCACCGACCGTACGCACCTTTGTCGATCTGGTCGCCAAAATCGATGGACGCGTTTCAGGTCAAGGCTGCTTTATCGGATGTACTGCGGAAGGCTCGCTCGATTTTCATATCGATGAGCGCGTACCGCTCTTGTCCATCAATCGCAATGCGGATGGCGAAATCAAATTTATCGGGAGTTCCTTGCTGGAGAAAATCTACGACAAACTGAAGGACGCTCGCGAAGAATCCAAGGATGGCGAAAAGGAAAAGAAGGAAGCCGAACAAGACAGGAGGAAAGCGCGAACTCCAGCAGAATTTGAAGCAGCCCGCCAAAAACTCGAAGCGGCCGAACAAAAGATTCAATCGGGGAAAAACAAGGAATCCAACACGAACCAACAAGCGAGCAACAATGCCAAGGGCAAGAAGTTTGGAGGCGGCGAGATTGTTCAGATTTCCGTTGGTGAAGCCCCCGGGGATTTGCTGGGTGTGGAATTTGAGCTTGGGGTCGGCGTTGGCGTCAAAGGTAACCTCGACATATCGAAACGCCTCGGATCGTTTAGCGTCACGTTGCCCGATATTGCGCTGTCGGATTCTTATCTCGACGATGATGATAGTCTCTCGGCGAGTACGGAATTAGATGATCCCAAGCGCAATTTGGCAAACTTGACTCTCGACATTGGTGCAATCGTTGGTGGTGGTTATGGCCTAGGTTCCACTTCGATAGCTCTTGGCCCATTGGCGATCGATCTCACGACCGTTTCCTACGACTTGAGTACAACCCTGCGCGTCAATCAAGATGTCCGATCGGATCCGCGCCAAATGTTGCAATTCGATTTTTCTGACCCCAATACGAATGCGCCTAAGCTCGTGACCGCAACAGTAAACGGGGTCGAGCAAGTTGGCGGGGCTTCGATAACATTCAAGCCAGGCGATCAAGTTGCCATCACACCATCAGGAGATGAACGTGTCAAAGTAACAACAAAACTATTGCCGAAATACAATTTTGCCAACGACATCGGGTTGGACCTCGAAATCGAAGGAATCCTGCGAGCGCTGGCGCTGCAGTTGACCGCGTTCGGAGAAACGTTAATCGATGTTCCTCCCCTTATATCGCGTTCCGATACCTTTGGCCAATTTGACTTTGGCGATGTTTTCAACAAACAATTTGAAGTGCAAGCGGACCCGATAACGTTCGATTCCTTCATTATCGGCGGTCCCAAGCTCGACCTCGGCGTTACGGTATCGGGCGGCGAATCGATCCAAACGGATACGTCGGGTCAATTTGATATCAAGGTCGATAATTTTGGTCCCAACATATCGACGAATGCTCAGGTGGTAACAACGCTTCCTGCCGAATTTGCATTCTCTGCTGGCGATTCTAGTCCTGCTTGTTCTGCGATAGGTCAAACGGTTACCTGCAACGCTGGGAGCATTCCTCAAGGCGGTCAAACGCTATTTGAAATCGGTTTTATTCCATCTGTCAGTTTGCCAAAAACATTCAACTTGAACTTTACGATCGAAAGCGACGATCGCGACACCAATGCACTTAACGATCGCGTACGAGTACAGTCTCTGGTGACTAGACCTCAAACTTTTATTGTAACGTTCAGTTCCGATCGCCCCGGAACAAAACCTGGTTGTCCTAACGCACAAACCCAAACATGTACTCTGCGAGAAGCCATTAAAGAGGCAAATGACAACCCCGGTCCCGACACGATCTACATCGCGACACCCTTTACTCAACTACTTGCTTTGGGTGAACTGGTCATTACCGATTCCGTCGACATCATAGGGCCGCGCGGCGGAGAAATTGGTTTTGATGAAAAGATTTCGAGGTTTTGGTCGAACCCGTTCGGTTCGAATCCAGCTAGTCTTCTCATGACCATTCCGACTCGCATTGCAGGAAGGCCGCCGATTACGGCCAAGGACATCGTGGATGCCATCAATGCTCCACCCATTACGCAGTTTGATGACACGGCTAAGTTTACGGCCGAGTTAGTCGAAGGGGATGGCAGCGCGGAAATTGAGTTTCATAAGGCGTCGCATGCATTTCTCTCCGTTACATCTGGTGGCTCCGCCAGTACACTAGCAAGCGGCATCTTTGACCCTCCCGGCGAAGGCAATGCGATTCGAATCACCGCGCGCGAAGCGGGGACGTCGCTCAACGACGTGACGATCGAACTAAAAATTTTGGATGAGACCTTTTATTCGGCTCGCTCAAGAATCTTTCGCATCGGTGGCAACGGTGCGAATCAAGTACGTCTCGTGGGAATGACGTTGCAAGGTGGAAACGCCTTGAGCGCACCCAAAGAAATCAAGAGCATCGAGTTTAACCAAAGTAACGTCCAAGCATCCAGGAACCGAATAGAAACTTTCAACCAGGATTTTCGAGACAACGATTCTGTCCTTTATTCGGCGGTCGATGGCGTTACTGTGGGAGGATTGACGGATGGTGAAACGTACACGGTAGTTAATGCGGGTGGAGAAAGCGGCAGCACAAATAACCCGCCAGGATTTCGGTTGAAAGACCGATTCGGGAATCTAGTTATCTTGTCCGCTCCGGCCAGCCCATCTCGACATCGATTTAACGCCCAACAATTAGAAAGGCTGTCGGACGGTCATCAAGTCAACATGGCGAGTGTGACAGCTAACCCTAGTCCCTTGGATCCTTTCTTTGGTTCTTACTCTGGTGCATTTATTCACGGTGCCAGCAACTCTTTCTTGAACCCTGGCCATGGCTTCCAAAATGGTGATGTCGTTCGATACAAAAGCCCGTTGCCGAGCAGCCCGACCATAGAGGGATTGCACGATGGCCAATCGTACTTTGTCATTAACGCAACGAGCGATACCTTCCAGTTGGCCAATAGCGCGAGCGGACCCATCGTGGATATCGACGGAGAGGTGACAGTCTCCGATTTCAACAATGGACTAGGTGGTGCAATATTGCTGGATGACCCTGATGACACCTTGATTTTGGATTTCGTCCATATCAACAAGAACGCAGCAAACTGGGGCGGAGGAGTCTATTCAAAAGGCGGTCAGGTTCAGATAAATAACTCGTCGGTGCACGAAAACTTTGCGATTGAATTTGGCGGCGGATTATTTACGGAAAATAGTAGTTCTTCATTGACTCGAACCGTTTTTACAGAAAACCGTGCCGGGCTGGCCGGCGGTGCGTTCTATCAATTTGTTGAAGGAATCGACAGTACAGGTACGTCCAACATCGTCGAGTCTGATTTCGTCAACAATCGAGCGCCTGATGGAGCAGCCATACGAAATACGGCATTCGGCACGGGCATCCAAGCGACGATTCACCTCGAAGGTTCAACTTTTGCTCAAAACCACGACGCCGCCAATTTCATGAGCGAAGGTTCGTTCGGCGGGATCGCATCCATTGTTTCCGATGGTCGAAACCTGGATGACGAAGCCAATGCATTCCTCAATAAACTCGGTGACGTTGATGAAATCGACTTGATCAGCCTAAGCAACAGCAGCCTACCTAGCAATGTTCCAGGTGCCACGGTTGGCTCGCTCCAATTCAACGTTCCTTCTGCCGTCGAGCCAATCCAATTTCTGATCGACGATGACCGTTTTGAAGTCGTTGCAGGCGCTTTACAGCTAAAGTCCAATCAATCGCTGGATGTAGCCACGTCGCCTTCCGTCGCAATCCATGTTTCGGTTGTCGATGGAACGCGTCGGCAGTGGAGTCAGCCTTTTACGATTGACGTCGTTGCGCTTCCGTCTGCTCCACTCCAATTTGCTGCGATCATCACGTCACCTCAAAGCGTTCGACTGCAATGGAAAGACAGTGATTCGGAATCGACGTACGAAGTCCTTGAGCGTGACGGCGCGGGACTTGATACGGTGATCGCAATCCTTCCGCCGAACTCGACTTCCTACGCGATCGAGGATCTAACGATACGCAGCAGTCATACCTACTTGGTTCAAGCCTCCAACGTTGCGGGCTCGAGACGCTCAGTAACCCGGTCCGTGAACCTGCCGGTACCGCTGCCGACCATCCCGCTCGACTTGGTTGCGGACATATTGGGGCCAACTGCATTGCACCTATCCTGGCAAGAAGCGACTTTCGCCGATGGTTATCGCGTTTTCGTTGACGGGATCAAGGTAGCTGACCTCGCCAAAACGGTTTTCGATTTCGATCTTGAGCAGCTTGCAGCTGGTTCGTCCGTGAAAGTGACCGTCGAGGCCTTTAATAGCAGCGGGACAACACCAAGCGAGGAGCTAACGGTCGAGCTTCCGCCATCGGTTCCAATCGCACCAACGAATTTCGCAATCGAAAAAATCAGCAACACGAGCGTGCGACTAAGGTGGGCTGATACAGATACCGAATCGGAGTACCGGGTTTTTCGACGCCAGGGAAATGGTGCCGAAGCGCAGATCGCCAGACTGGGCTCCAATACGACAAGCTTGGAAGTGACGAACTTGGTGAACGACGCCCTGTATACTTTTTTTGTTCGCGCCATCAACATTTCGGGCTCTACCTCGACCGTCGGACTGCAAACTATTTTGCAAACAGGCCCTGCGGTAAAAACAATTTTCTTCGCAGGCAGTGGCATTGAAGTTGATTTGCCCTCGATCGGAAACAACCAGTATCCGCAACTGCAAACCGTGTCCATTGACGGCTCTGGACCTAACTCGATTACCTTAAAGCAAACTGACATCTTGAACTTGGTGCAAGCCGACGATGACCTCAACCTGATTTTAGGACTCGACGACAAGATTGTATTCAACGGCCAGTGGCTGCTTACCGGTGGTGAGAAAGTTGGAGGCAAGTTCTATCGCGTACTCAAAAACGGCGACGCGATCGTTCGACTCGATCGTCCGGACGGTTGGCATAATCCAATTCGCGACGTTGATGTAACCGGCGACGGAAAAATTTTTCCATTGGACGCACTAGCCGTCATCAATGAACTAAATGCGCCCAAGTTCTCTGATCCAAGGACTCGCATACTACTCGATCCGATGACCGTCTCGAACTTCAACAACTTCTTTATGGATGTCAACGGCGACGGCAGGATTTTCCCTATCGATGCCTTGCTCGTAATTAACGAGCTCAATCGCAACGGCATCGGAGGAGAGGGTGAAGCGTCGGACGAATTCGTTGATTTCCTCGCTGATTCCACGAGAATCATGGGGATGTCAGGTATCCCAATCGCATTGCGAACACCCGCTGGCCTTGAAAGTAGTTCTACGGTCGTTGCCGTTTGTAAAGCAAACACGTTTTCGCGATCCGAGCGCAGAACGGAATTCGAAGTGCAGCCGAAATTTCAAAACTCCAATCATATGGCTTGGAGTACTTGGGACGATCACCGCAATTCCATCACGGACATGCATCGCAATTGGAATCAAGTTCGAATGATTGCCAATAAGGCCAAGGACGGCTTGTCGGCTAGGTGGAATGGAAGTGGCGTCACAGACATCTTGCCATAAGATACGCACCTAATGCCGCAAATAGTCGAGTATTACCCCGCGTGGGCGAGTCTCTCCGAAACTCGCGGTAATCAACGTCTCCGGAGAGACGCTGCTACTTGCGTCAAGCAATTAAACTTGTGCTTTGGTTCAAAAGCCAAGATAAGCAAACGAAAGAACCAACCACTTCCACCTGCCCACTTCCAGTGTCCTACGATTGTCCTCAATCGTTCCCGCCCGCCATCCAATTCATACCAGCGCAGCGTGCCCCCCACAATCAAGTGTTTCCTCGCCCATCGCGTCCCGCATCTTTCCCGATTCCTTTTGCATTGGCGAAAAACTTAACACAAGCGGGAAAACCCTAGATGCTGCTGTAACCGTTCACCGGCTGGACTAATGAATGAGGCGGCTTGGGCGTTTGGATTCGCGGGAACTACGGATGGGGCATCGATTACGTGGAACTGGGCGGCTATGGCTTCGACAAGATAATCGAACGCCGTCCGACCTTTGTCACTAGGCGAGTTAAAGACCGCACTCACCGAACGCGAAACGACGAAAACAATTCGCTTTGCAGGGTAGTCGTAACTTCCGTCGGCCTAAGGCCTCCTTCCGTTACGACTACTCCACAATGCACCTTAACCAGCATCGCAAGAGACTATCTTAAATACCCTATGCAAGCGCCCAACAAATGGGGTCCACCGTCTTCATTCGCCAAACTTTAGCGCGTAATATTTACTTGGGCATACGTAGAGATAGTGATTCGTCGAGTCGATGATCATGTTGAATCGTTTGAGTAAATCTCCACCCAAGATGCTAATCTCTTGCATTGCCACGGCTCCATCAAAGATTTCGACTGGCACATCGTCGAACTGAACTTCTCCGATTCGTAGCGATGCTAGTTTGACTTTCTTCGTCTTAACAATATTTCCAAAAGCATCCTTTAGCTCTCGCTCGCTGATGGTCGGCAATTTTCGAATAAGTTCATGCTCTTTCGTAAACGCATCATCGAGTACGCCAGTTCCGCTAAAACCAGAATGAATCATGAACTTGTGGTAGAACTTTTGGTCACCTATTTTCAGCTCACCCGCAACATACATGGCTCCACGATCAACCGAAAAATCAATCCGATGATAATTCGTCTTTCTGTCGGTAGCAAAACTTGGAAGTGCAGGATGAATCACGATCTCGCTCCGGTCAAAATTGATCTCCAGCACTTTGCCGTCGAACAGATTCGGCCCAAACTTGCCGTCAGTACCGGGGCCGGAAAACTGATCGACAAAGATCGTCTGATCTTTCCATTCAAACGTGCCAATTTTCAGGCGATTGCCTTTGCTGGCCGTTCCCGATGCAGTTCCTCCCCAACTCTGCACCTCGACCACTTCATCCGTCTTGAAATCGTGCAATTTTTTCAACGCGTCTTCTGTCACCGTCACGGAGTCAACGGCAGTATGAAACATCAGGATCAAATCATCCCCTTGATTGACAGTCACAGGCACTGCAATGTTGTTGGAGGCTGTCAAGGTAAATGGGATCGTCGTGACCGAGGCAAGTTGGTCGGCAGGTACGTTCGCGCTGGCTTGTTTATTTGAAGAATCGACCTCAACGGAAATAACCGCTTGGGTAGCGATGGTCGAAGTTGGATCGAATTGAATCCACGCAACAACCCCAAGCAAGCTCACCAGCAATATCCCAACCGCGATCTTAGCGAACTTGTTTTTCATTTTGAATTTGGCCACGGTCCTTCAACATCGTTCGCATTATCGTTCTAGACCATCATCCTGCCTCAAGCATGCAAACGACACTCAAGCTGACACTCTCTACTTTGTACGTAATCCTGATCAATGCAGGAACAGCAAACGGCCGATCAGCACTTTATTGTGTAAACCATAAAGCGTTAAATCAACGCTGCTTTATTTCGAAGTAATCAGCGGGTCCGAACACGTGGGCTCGTCGTGTAGGCCTGCAAAAGTTTAGGATTTATCGAAACTTCGCAATGAAATCGCTCGCGCGAGGCAGTTCATTTACAGAAGATTTTGGTTATCATCTATGAATCTGAACAACGGCTTGGTTCAGGGCATGTTTCAGCCGTGCAATCGATTTCAAATGGTCGCAATCTTTTTAATACACCCCTAACTTCTTATTCGTTTGGCGAGGAATTGATCCATGACTCTTTCAAATAAACCCTCACGACGCACTTTCCTACAGGGAACCGCCGCCGCCGGTTCAGTAGTAATCCTTGGTTCGAAATTGAACCGTGCCGTTGGTTATCAATCGGCAAATGACCGTCCGGTTTTTGCAACGATTGGTCTTCGCAATCAAGGTTGGGAGATTACGGGCAAGTCATTTAAGTTCGCTGACTTTGCGGCCCTCGCCGACGTCGACGCAAACGTTCTTGCCGCGAATGTTGAAAAAACAGAAAAAGGCCAAGGCAAGAAGCCCGACGCTTATAAAGACTATCGCAAAATTCTCGATCGCAAAGACATCGACGCCGTCATGATCGCCACGCCGGACCATTGGCACACAAAGATCGCCGTCGAAGCCATGTACGCGGGCAAAGATGTCTACTGCGAAAAACCACTGACGCTGACGATTGCTGAAGGCAAGCTGATCGAAAAAGTTGTCAAAGAAACTGGCCGCGTCTTTCAAGTTGGCACAATGCAGCGAACGGAAATCGAACAGCGATTCTTGTTAGCCGTCGCGTTGGTCAAGCATGGACGCATCGGTACGGTAACGCGAGTCACTTGCGGTATCAACGGTATGGAAGCTTCGCCGGTGATTCCGGTCGTTCCCGTTCCGCCCGAACTTGATTGGGATTTTTGGTTGGGGCCCGCTCCAAAAGTCGACTATCGTGCTTTGCCCGAAATGAGAACTGGTTACGGCGGTGGCGTGCCGCTGTTTAGCAATTGTCATTATGCATTCCGAAACTGGCACGAGTATTCGGGCGGCAAATTGACGGACTGGGGTGCTCATCATGTCGATATCGCTTGCTGGGCCATCGGAGCCAGCAATACAGGTCCAAGCAAAGTGACTCCGGTCGATTTCAAACTGCCCGTCGAATACAAGGACGGTAACCCTGTTGTGTTCGATCAGTACAACGCGGCGACCAATTTCAATATCAAGGTGGACATGCCGAAAAACGTTGAAATGATCATCACCAGCGAAGGCGACAACGGCATTCTGTTCGAGGGCACCGAAGGCCGCTTCTTTGTAAACCGTGGAAAGATCACGGGCAAGCCTGTCGAGGACTTGAAGGACAAGCCTTTGCCGGATGGTGCGATTGAAGAAATCTATGGTGGCCCCGTTAGCGAAAATCATACCGCGAACTTTACCGAGGCAATCAAGTCTCGAAAACAACCTATTTCCGATGTTTGGACGCACAATCGCATGTTGGAAATCTGCCACTTGAGCAATATCGCCATGCGACTAAACCGCGAACTCAAATGGGACCCCATCAAACGAGAAATCATCGGCGACGCGCAAGCCAACTCTTTCCTCTCGCGTGAAAATCGTAAGGGATACGAGATCAATATGTAGTGGCATTTGAACCGCTTTATTTTCAACCATTGGCCAGGGTTTCGGCGAAAGCTGACGCCCTGGCCATTTTTTGCCCCTATGTCAGAGGCGATGCGTTAGAGTTCGCGGTTACGGTTCGACTAAGGCAACGTCAGAAGTTTATGCACTAACTGATCAACTTCCTGATAGTCAAAGTGCTTGCCAGATGAGTCGTCGAAACGCTGTACAAGCTTGCCGTCGCGTCCGTAGACGTCGACGACCGGAATTGAAGCGGTTCCAAACTTCTTGAGAATTTCATCGGATTCTTCGGTGGCAAGAATGTTGTCAAATTCGGCTTGTTGCTTTTCCAAAAACTCACGAACCGATTTGGCGACTTCGATCAGTGGATCGATGCCTTGGTGATCCAAACTCAAGCTGACGCAGGCGATGTCATTTTCGGAATATTTTTTCCGTAACGCAACAAGATTAGGAAACCCTTTTACGCACGGAGGACACCATGTAGCCCACATGTCGACTACGACGATCTTGCCGTGTTTGGATTTCAAAAAGTCTTGGAACTGAGCAAAGTCCATCTCGACCAAAGTGACTTTGGCTGGTGCAACTTTTGGCTGCGAGACCACAGGCCCGTCACTATTCGATTGATCGGCCGACTCTGCGGTTCTCAGTGGAGAAGATTTCGGTGATATGCTGGGAGCACATCCAAGTATGCCCCCAGCAATGATCGACGTGAGACAAATCAGTTGGTGAAGACTGTTTCGCATTCGATCCACCATCACCAAACTAACAAAGTTCTTAGAAAATAAAACGCAAACTTAGTTCAACATTTCTTCGGCAGACGTCTTGATCTTGGCTATGACGTCCTTCTTAAGATCGCTGGCTGCCAAAGCATAGTTTGCGACGACTTTGCCGCGATTGTAAACAAGAACCGTTACGTCAACTTTCGAGTTCAGATTGTAATCGGCTGGGCCATTGGCATGTTCTTCCGGGACGACCACTGCAACATGCTTGGCTCCGGATTTCTTAACCAACCAGCCTGCCTTCTCCTTCAGGGTTTCGGCATCTTTGCCAAGCAAATTCACAAACGACGCCATCTTCTTGCTTTCATTCTTAGCAACAACTTCGTCAAGTTCCGTCATGAGCGCGCTGAGGTTCTCATTTGGGTTTCGTGCGAACACGGCAACGACGGGACGATTACCTAATTTGCATCGATAGCACAGTTTTTCTCCGGTAGCGACACCGTCATCTTCATTGCCCGCGCATTTCTCAACAGTGAACGCACCAACGTCTTCACCAACTTGAGGACCGCTCTTTACTTCTTCCGATCGTACGCTGCTCGAAAATGCAAAAAGGCCTACGAGGCTTAGCAAACACAAAAATCGATTCATACCAATCTCCTCACCTTAAGAAAAAACAAAACAATTGCTTCGACGAAAGCGTTTCGCCACGTTCTGCAATACACACTATGGTATGGCTCCCGGTCAAGCGGAGCAATGGTTTGGCCGCAATTGCCCAAGAAAGCAAGGCTCGGTCAGCATCACGTGAAGTCGCCCTATTTTCCCAATCTTCATTTTTGGCCACCGTTAGCCCAGAGCTTCGTCGAGGTAATGGCTTGATATCAACCCTTCCGATTTGCGTCCGGCTTTGTGCACATTGATCCATGCCTACGATTTGCGCAAGACGAAATTCCCCGCTCTTCGAGAAATCCGCTTCTCCTACCATTTACTAAACCCGCGACGATATTCAACCTGCAAACGATTCCCCAAGGCAACGTAGCGAGGTGTAACAAGTACACAGTATTTTCGAGAGAGACTTGTTTCGTCGCCTGCGCAGTAATATCCCTTCAGCCCTTTAGTTTTCATCGCGGAGTAGCCTCAAGTTTCTGGTCTCCAGCGGCTTGGCAATATTTTATTTTCTGTTCTGAGATTTGCGCGCAAGAAACGGGTGGAGGCGAAGAGGCTGGGAATGATATGGTTGCGTCAGCTTAAGCTATGGGAGTAAGGGCGAATGCAATCGGACTACGAAAAAATCAAACAGGCGATCGAGTATGTTCGTGAACATTCGTCGGAGCAGCCCACTTTGGACGAGATTGCTGACAGCGTATCGCTCAGTCCCGCGTACTTTCAACGTCTCTTTCGGCGATGGGCCGGAGTTAGCCCGAAACGTTGGCTTCAGTATTTGAAAGCGGCTACGGCCAAACGATTGTTGCGGGAATCAGTTCCGGTTCTGGACACGGCATTTGCTGTGGGACTCAGCGGACCCGGACGATTGCACGATTTAATGGTTTCGACGCAGGCCATGACGCCGGGTGAATACGCGGATCGCGGTCGAGGTCTTGTTATACGGTTCGGATGGCATGAGTCGCCGTTCGGCAGATGTTTAATCGGACTGACTGATCGCGGAATTTGCGCGCTTCGGTTCGCAGATGACTGCGGCGTCGATGCAGAAATGGAACGGTTGAATTCCGAATGGTCACTTGCGAGCCTGATCAAGGATCAAAAGAAGACGGCAGATGTCGTCGCTAAAATTTTTGGAAGCGGACGAAACCGGAAACTACTTTTGGACTTGAAAGGAACGAATTTTCAGCTTCGCGTGTGGGACGCCTTGTTGCACATTCCCGAAGGCTGCATTATCTCCTATAGTGATCTCGCCAATCGACTTGGAACGCCCACGGCTAGCCGAGCAGTTGCCAGCGCGGTCGGCGCGAATCCGATTGCGTTCTTGATTCCGTGCCATCGCGTGTTGCGATCGACGGGCGAACTGGGTGGATACCGCTGGGGAATGGACCGCAAGTCGGTAATATTGGCTCGCGAGATGGCACGGACCAAGACCAGCACGATTGGAATTTGAGAACGGCGCTTATCCAGCAATATGATTATCCAGTAATATGAACAAGAATAAAGGGCGAGAAAATGACTTGCCAGCGACTGTTTCCGACGTTCGTCCTCGTTTCGTTCGCATTGCTGTGCATGCGAGTAATTGCTGAAGAGAATCCGCGAAATAATCCGAATCAACGAGTCGGTGGGCCATTTGAGAATGCCGAGTACTTTTATTACGGTATGCCGGAGCGAATCGACTCAACGCACACTAGCGTTGGCTGGGAGAGCGGAGGGCAAAAACTGATTCTTACCGGCACAGTCTACAATCGCGATGGTAAAATACCGGCCGAAGGAATCGTTCTTTACTACTACCATACCAACTCAGATGGTTACTACGCAGGTGGATCAGGGGCAGATCCCCGGGCGATCCGGCATGGACATTTGCGAGGTTGGGTGAAATCCGATGCGAACGGCAAATACACCATTCGCACGATTCGTCCCGCTCCGTACCCCAACGAAAAAATTCCCGCGCACATTCATTTTGCCGTCAAAGAGCCTCAACTCAACGAATACTATGTCGACGATGTGGTGTTCGATGACGATCCCTTGCTGACCCAGGATTTGCGCAAGGCGATGGAGAACCGGTGTGGGTCTGGCATCGTGCAACTGAAGAAATCAGGCGACACACTCGTGGCGGAACGAGACTTCATATTGGGAATGAACATTCCCGACCATCCGCCCAAAGCGGACTTCGCAGATGACAATGCTTCGACCGCAAAGCTGAATGTGCCTGAGGCTGTCGTCGACGGTTTCAACCCTGGAATCGCCGTCTCCGGACTGAACCGGCAAGAAGTCGTGCGCATCCATGTTTTACGTTCGCTTGCAAAGTGGAAGGAATCCGGCGGCCAATGGCAAAGTGCACGACAATCGCTCCACGCTTTCGCGGACTTTGCGGCCAACGCTTACGGTAGGATTGAGGTCGACACGCAAGCTCCGATCGTCGGCACGTACACAACCGCTGACCCGCTGGCGTTGCTTCGAACCGGTTACGGAATTGGCGACCCTACTCTAAAGGATTTTATTTCATTTCCAGAGGAGCCACTAATTGCTGGCCCTGAAAACCGAGTATGGGTCAAGCTGGAACGCGATGGAAAAATCGAGGCCGAGGCGTTCTTTGAATTGTCCGGCGAGGCCAAGGGACTCGAGGTGGGACAGAAGTCTGGTGAAGGTTGGCATGCCGTCTACGCTCGACCGGACGGAGGCGACAAATTGCCGGTAGTGATCAGTCTTCATGGCAGCGAAGGTGGCAGTATCGACAAAGCTCGCGGACGGGCTTGTCAGTTTGCCAATAATGGATTCGCCGCAGTTGGAGTGAATTACTTTGCTTACCCGCACGAAGCCATCCCAGGCGTTCCGATCGAACATGCGGAAATCAAGCTTGAGATTCTTGAGTCGATCCGCGATTGGTTGAAGACTCGCCCCGAAGTTGACGCCAATCGCATCCATCTCGTCGGAGTTTCGAAAGGGGCGGAGTTCGCGCTGCTTGCTGCGACTCGATTTGACTGGATTGCTTCGGTCGTTGCTGTAGTACCGTCCGATGTTGTCTGGCAAGGTTACTCCGCAAATGGCGGCACAGGGACTACGAACTCGTCGTGGTCCATTGGTGGGAAGGCAGTGCCGTTCATCCCTCTGTTCCAATTTGAATCCGCACGAGAAGGAATGTATCGGACCAACACCGAGCGTTACACCCGATCGCGCAAGTTCTATTTGTACCAAGAAACCGCTGCCCGCATCCTGGTAGAAAACGTCAACACACGAATCCTGCTTTTGGCCAGTGATCGCGACGAAGTCTGGGCATCAGGTGACATGGCTCGAAACATTGTTGAACGGATGGTCTCGGCAGGCAAAGGCGAAAAAGTCGAAGTCCGAATCTACCCCAAGGCCGGTCATCAGCTTGCTGGCACCGGCACATTTCCCGTCCGGCTTTATGGTGAACAATCATCGGATCCAACAGCCAAAGATATCCTAGATGAAGGAGATGCTGCAGCAGATGCATGGCGAAGAACGATTCGATTCTTGAAGAAGTAGGCTCTGGTTCTCGGTATTCGGTGATAAAATTGTTTCGCAATGCTCCACAACCAGATAGACTATTTTCGCGAGTCCCTGAGTAATTTCAATGACAAACTCTCAGCCGGCAATGATCAATTTGGTTTGTTCCAAGTGTTCGACAGTGAATCGCGTTCCCGCCGGGCGTGTCACAGATCGTCCCGTATGCGGACGCTGTAAAACGGAACTAGCGCCCGATCATCCAATCGAACTTAACGATGACAATTTTGAGAAATTCATTTCGAGATCCGAATTGCCTGTCATCGTCGATTTTTGGGCAAGTTGGTGCGGACCGTGTCGTGCCATGGCTCCTCAATTCGAACAAACTGCCCGAACGATGGCTGCTCAGGCATTGTTTGCGAAACTAAACACCGAAACCAATCAAATTGCCAGCCAATTTCAAATTACCGGCATTCCCTGCCTAATTGCTTTCATGAAAGGCCGGGAAGTCGCTCGACAGGCGGGACTAATGAATGGCAGTCAAATCGTGCAATGGGTTCGATCAGTCAAAGCGTAAGCGTGTCTACACAACGGACGAAGCCCTTTACGATCAAGTTCTATTTGTCAAATGCTGACAAGTCCGCAGAAAAAGGGAAATCCAAAGTAGCCCATCCACGTTGCTTTCGTTTATCGAATTTTCAAGGCATGTTTTGTGTTTGATTGCATGCACTTGCTTTTCCATGCTCATGGAGTTTCTTTGTAATTCTGAGGGCGAGCGGAAACGCTTACCATAAAAATCGAATTCTCGACAAAGTCGTGAACGCCCCAAAAACCACCCTCATGGCGAACTAGTTCCGATCCATTTGGTCAAAATCGTTGAAATAGTGAGAACTTTAGAGATTTTCTCGAAATTCAGACAATTTCGAGGAAGGAATTTGCTGAGCTAGCGTACTCTCCTTGCTCCCCAATATGTACTAGGGCGAATTTTGCAAGGAATAATTCCGTGAACGCTCCCCGATCCCGTTGCGCAACGTCTATCCGTCAACGAACTCAAGCCCGGCGAATTATCAGGAATTTTTTATTCGAAACCCTTGAACGACGTGAGGTAATGACAGCGGGATTAGAACCACTGATCCTCATTCCCGGCTTTGGGGGAAGCTGGGCCAATGAAGCGAATACAACCACCAACGAGTGGCTGGCCACCCGTGGTTTAGCTCCAAACAAGCTGGCTTTGGAGCCATTTAGCGGCACTTACCAAAACGTTGTCGAGTCCTTGAAGAATGTTGGCTACAACGCTGACCCCGCTTCCTCGTCACAGAGTTTGTTTGTCGCGAATTGGGACTGGCGAGTTCCTGTCGCTCCAGTCGACTCCGATGCGTTGACTGCACCCAACGGCACGCTCTCCAGTGTGACCGCGGCAAGCATTTCGAACACGGTATTTGAAACAGGCCTCGACTACTTTGGCAAACTCCTCGCCGATGTGAAAGTAAAGTACCCGTCAGCGACCAAGGTCGACGTGATTGCTCACGGGCTCGGCGGCGTCATTGCACGCAGTTACGTTCAGAGCGCTGCATATGGCGTAGGCGGATTGCCGAAAATTGACGATCTGACTTTGGTAGGCGTTCCCAATGAAGGAATGACCGATCCGTTTAATCTGTCGGGAGATGACTGGAGTTCGCGGGCCACGGCGCGTATGACCTCGCAAATGCTTGATCGAGCATATGATTTGATGAATGCCGGCGCAGGTACAGCAATCGTTGGCCCAACGGGGAGTATACTTAAATCGGAGAATCTGACTCCTCAGCAATTCACGCAACGCTACATAGCCTCCCTTCGCCACATGCTTCCCACGTATGAAGCGGTCGACACGAATGACGATGGTGTCTTTGAAAAGCTTTCAACGACCAATCCTGCTGGCAATACACGAGTTAATGATCTGCTGACGGATCTTAATGCGGGCACTAAGAACGCGTGGCTTGATTTGGTATTAAGCAAAACCAATGTAGTCTACAGCACAGAAGTCACGACCCGCGATCAATTGATTTCTCGCACCGGCCCATCGCCGGAGGGTATTCAAACTGACGAAATACTGTCTTTCCAGAACTTTTTCGGGCGCCGCCCAAATGCGGGCGAAGGCTGGTTTGAGGATCGAGTTTCTGGCCACGGCGGAGACGGCACCGTCTCGACTTTCTCTTCTATCGATCCGTTTCTTGGCGATCGACGCAACGGCTCCAAGCTCATTTTGACTCCGATCACTGGCGCCGCGGCTGGTGTCACTGAAGTGAGTCACAATGAACTGATGGTGAACCCATTTGCCCAGACCAAGATCCTGGAATCGGTCGGCGCGACGGCTTTTACCAACGCGAATTTGGTCACCAACCTCGTTGTTTCCCGGTCGGGGGCAGTGGCCAAAGCGATCTCGACTGGCTTAATGCGTCCTACGGATGCGATCGGTGAAGCGGCGGCGCAATTCAAAAACATATTGTCATCGACCGTGTCGACAGGCGTCCTTAATTCAACGCTCGCCTACACATCCACTAAACTTGGAACATTATTGCCAGTCGATTCTCTTTGGCAAAATCGTGTTGTTGCGCCGCTGACGAATCTCTTGTCGAGCAACGCCGGTGCCACGATGGCTCAAATCGTTGCCGCGCTGAACGTTGGACTTCCCGTGCCCGCATTCTCGGTCGAATCTGATTCCGGAACCGAGAAATCAATTCGTTTTGCTCTGAGCGCAGCCAATTTCACCAATGTTTCGGGAAGTGCACCTTCTGTTTCCGGCACGCTCAACTTGGGAAGCGGTTTTAGCCTAAACACGAACTATACGCTAACTGGGAATTTGTCGCTTTCCGGAGTAATCGGAATCGACATGACCCAAGGAGACGATTTTGCCGAAGCGTTATTCGTCCGCGGACTCTTTCTTTCCATGGGTGCCGGAGGATCCCTGAACAATTTCAACGCCAGCATCAGCATTGGCAGTTTGAGCGCGGGGATTGAGAACGGCGACTTCAGCTTGAGTGCTAACGCCACTATCGGGTTGTCAGCGCCGCCTGCCGACAAAGTTTCACTTCGGCAAATCATTTCTACTCCGTTTTCTGAATTGGTTGATATCACTCCTTCGGCAGCCGTTGTTATGCGATTGCCGTTGAACATTACGAACACCGCTACGAATTTCAATCTGGCCAACTTCGGTCGGCCCGTCATTTCAGCCGCTTCGCAAAACCTGTTCGTCGGCACACCCGATGTCATTGTGGACATCGAAATCGGGCCAAAAATCCAAGACCAAATTCTCACACAGCTTGGATCGCTCGACGCGGCTGCAGATGATGTCTCCAGTCGTTCGGCATTCAATAAGGAGATCCCTGGGATAGGTCAGTCCCTCAATGGTTTGATCAACGAACCTGGCGAGCCGATCACAAAACGATGGGGCGATTTGGTCAAGTTTGAGACGTCCGCTCGCGATTACTTCGACAGCTTTAATCCATCCAGCAGCGTATTCATTCCCGAAAATGTGGGCAAGAAGCCCACAGCACTCGGCCTGCGTAACGCAATTACGAACCGAATCGATCAAGTAACTCGCGACATCTTGGGTGGCGTCGGCATCTCGCTTAAGGGAGGTCTCGATTTAACGACCAACAAACTGCAATTTGATCTTGCCGTCAACGGAACGTACACACGATCACTGGAACTCAACCTTGATACGCTCGGCGCAGATCAACTGACAAGTATTGGTGCTGTCTTGACTGCGGACTCCAAAGTCAACGTCGCGACGACAATCGACATTGGGATTAGTTTTGGAATAGGCCTAAGCACGGTTACTGGAATCGATCCCTTTTTTACGCTCAATCGATTCAATGTTCGTGCGGCACTCAACGGTGACGGCTCCACGCTTGGATTCTCCATTGCCAACGACACAATCGGCGGTACCGTGACTGCGGCCAAGTTGCGATTGGATGCGGGTGCGACCATCGCGATTGCGAATACCGCTGGACCGATCGTCAATCGCATTACAATCACGCCATCTGGGGCTTTGGACGTGGATTTTCGTTTCAACGCGAGTCTGTACGGTTCGAGTATCCTCAATGCCGGAGCGGAGCTGCCGAACGTAACGATTTTCGACGCAAATATTTTTGATCCGCCCCCACCGCTTGTAACCCCAAATCTCTCACCACTTCTGCTCAACCTGAGTTCCGAAGCGATTGTCGATGGCTTGATCAAGTTTGCCAGCTGGCTGAACAACGCCACCGGAAGCGATGCACTGAACATCAAGATTCCGCTGCTCAACAAGACTGTTGGAGAGATTCTCTCAACTCCTGCCGAGGCTCGAAAGTTTGACCGCTCTCAAATCATCTCAATAACTCCCACCACGACTGGCGATGGCTTCAAACGCTTTATGGCACAGATCAATTTGGGCGGCAAGACGGCTGCGTCGATCGGCATTAAGCCCGATGACAAGATGATGTTCTTGGCGACGACGGGCGAGTTCTACGAAGGCATCGTAGACGCGGTCGACGGCGAGGAAGTGACGATTCGCTATGAGGATTCTCGCATCGACGAACCGGACGTGGCCGAACCCGAATTGACGTTCCAAGTGGGCGGAACACTTGGCGATACGATGAAGTCGGCGCTCGTCAACTTCAGTAAGCCAGGGGTAGTCGCCACATCGCTCGCACAACTGTTCAATGAACTCGCCGAGCCTTTGGGAATTAAGTTTGATGGTCCTGGAGCGGTGTCCTACAACAACACAACGAAGCTGTTGACGCTGATCCCATCCTTTACTCCCAAGTCGATTGAGTATGCGACGCGACTCGATTTCGGAAACAAAATTGCCGGACTCGAATTCAATGCTTCGGGCAACTTTTTGGTGACCGCGACTCCTACGATTCGATTGCCAATCGTCATCGACTTGAATCCGAACCCCGCCTCGCCCACTTCTCCAATCCCACTCGGAGAACGAGTGGCCATTCTAGACGATGCAACTCCGGAAATTAGTCTCGCCATTTCCGCGCAGCTAGACAATCCTCAGGCTCGCGCCTCGCTCGGTTTCATCAGCGCGATTCTAGCAGAAGATCCCGCGATCACCACCAACGACGGCGTCACGTTCAATACAACTCTAGGTATCAATGTAAAGGATCCGTTGCCGACGTCCGGGCCAACTGGCCGAGCCACGATTTCGGAACTTCTCACTCCAGGCAACCTTTCGGCTTCATTCGAATCTACGTTCACGGGTTCGATCGATATCGATGGCTTGAAGATTCGTCCCGAGGTAGCTGGCTCTCCGATTCCCGGCGAAGTGACGATCTTCACCACGAATGTCGCGAATCCAATTTCCACGACAACTCGCGAACCTGCGCAATTTGGAAATCTGTCCGAACTCCGCAGCCTTATCAACAAGATCTTCGTCGGCAATACGATCGGAACCACCGATTCGCTCACACCAGAATCGGTTGCCACGATGTTCGTCCAATTGGGTAATTCCGTCCAAGAAATTGCTGGTAAACTGGAGATACCGGACGGCATCCCCTATGTCAAGGAAGCCATCAGTGGCATCGTCGACTTTAGTAAGATCACCCAGAATTTTGCCCGCCAACTCTACTTCAATCCCAAGTTGGTCGGTGCCAACGACATCTCCGTCACTGATGGCCGACTCTCCAGCGATGCGACCTTTGTCATCCGCATCGAAGGTGGTGAACCGCTGTTTATCACGATTCCCGCCAGTGCAACCGCGACAAATAATTCCATTGATGATTTGTACGCGGACATCAATGCCGTTCTTTCTCAACCGCAATTCTCAGGCCGACTGGTAGCCGAACGTCAGTTGCCCTTCTCGGGCACCGACATCATTTCTCTCGCGAAGGTCACGGACGCACTTCCGAGTTTCGTGCAACCGCTTCCTGATGGCTTTGAACGCTGGGTCGCGACTTTGCCCAACACGGTCAACCTGTACAACCTGGGCCTTCGAGTCGGCGACGTCATCGAATATCTCGACACATCTGGCAATTTTCAAAAAGCCAGCGTCGATCAAATGAAGATCAATAAGTTGACCTTCCGATTGCAGCCCGACTCATTGACGGATCCTACCAATTTGCCCGATGCAAATGTTGAAGACAGGTCGGTATCGCTTTTTGGATCAGACCAAGCCAACAAACTGGCAATACGAACCACCAGCCCAACAGCCGGTATTTCGCTGGAATTGAGCACGGTACAGGTCACCGCCACCAGCGACTTGCCCGCCCAGTTGACCAGCGATCTGAAGATGAAGCTGGTGTTTGATGAAAACGAACTTGATGTGGCCATTACGGCCGCATCCACCAAAGAGAACGGTCAACCGTCGGACATGGTTGCGAGTGTCAATAAAGCGTTCGAGAACACGATTTTCGGAGGTGGCAAGCTGAATCAAAAGCTGCGAGCCCTGCTCAGCGGTGACAAGCTTCGCATCGTGGCGATTGATAGCGAAACCAAATCCCTGACCATCAACGGAGCCACGGTACTGGGCTTCGCGCAGGGACAAACCAAGGACGAGAATACAGCGCAAACCGAATTGGGCCTCGGGTCGGAAACCGTCGAGTCTGGCAACGTGCCTGGATTCCGCGATGGGATGCTGGCTAGCCCATCGTTCCGCGCTGGAACGTTTCAGGATCTGGTCCACGTCATCAATGGAATGCTGCAGACTCAAATCGGAGTCAGCCCCTTCGAGGCTGAGCTCGTTTACAATGCAGCTCCTCGTTCGGTCGAATTCAAGATCAAACTGGCCACCGAGTTCGAGAAGTCGATTGAACTCAACTTTGATGAGGGAGTTGACGTCGGGTTTGCACAATTGAGTGTCGCCGGAGGTGCCGCCGCGACTCTCACTGCTCAAGCGGGCATTGAACTGACGGTCGGTATCGATCTTGATCCGGTTGGAGTTGGGAATGTCACTAACGCAACCTTGCTGAGCACGCTGAACCAGGGCCGTGGTGCTCAGGTCAAAGTTGGATTGGTCGGAGCGGTCGTCAACTCGAGTGGAAAGAACTCCCCTGTCACGGACCTGACGCTCAACTTGAACGTCAATCAATACGGAAATATTTCGACGGCTGTCAACGTTACCGTGCCAGCCGCATCGATCAGCGACAATGCCAGCCTCGACGACTTGGCCGCCGATCTGAACGGTGCGATCAAGGATCGATTGCGCGTACTGAATTCGCCAAACCTTCAAGTTCCACCAGATGTCGATGGCTCTTCGATCGTCTTGCCCATCGAAGTTCAGGTGACGTCAGATGGCAAACTGTACATCGTTTCGAATGCGAACAAGGTCAACGGTATCACCATCGCAGCCGGGACTTCGGCATTCCTTGGATTTACTCCTGGTAATCAAAGCAACATTCCCGACCTGCAGATTCAGCTGCGAGACGGCAGAAACATTCTCGTCAACCTGGATCGTTCCGAAACGCTTGGCGATATCGAGACAAAAATCGAAGCTGCGGCAGGTGCTGCTACGCTGGATGTGAGTTTTGCGGACGTTCGTACCATCACAGGCGCATCGAATACCAGCCCGATCGTCATCACGACTGCGAGCACGGTTGGACTGGCCAACCGACAAAAGGTAACGATTGCCGACGTACTAGGGAACACGAGCGCAAACGGAGACCGTTACATTAAAGTGCTCAGTCCGACGACATTTGAGCTTTACTCCGACCCACTGACTCTCACACCTGTAGCTGGCAATGGAAATTACACCAGTGGCGGTACGGCCAGCTTTTTGGGTGACGTGATCCGGCTCAAGGACAAGTCCACAGCGGTGACGGAAATCAGTGGAACGGTGACCGGCGCGAGCAATGTAAATCCAATCGTCATCACGACGGCAAGCACCGCAGGGTTGGTCAATTCGCAAAGCGTGACGCTTGCCAATGTTCAAGGCAATACCGCTGCCAACGGTACCTTTTACATCAAGGTTCTCAACGCAACAACCTTTGAACTGTATCAAGATGCGGCACTTACCGTGGGCCAAGCAGGGAATGGTGCATTCACTTCGGGTGGAACGTGGACCCGTGGAACTAGTAAGCTGCAAGTAACGGCCGTAGGCGATATCAACGGGGTCAGTCCGATTGGTTCATTGCTTGGAATCATCCAAGAAATCTCGCCGATCACCGATGATCCCAACACTCCCGATTTCAACGAAGTCAACGATGGAACGCAGTTGATAGGTAATCCGCTCCTCAGACGGTTTACTACGGACCAGTTCTATGTGTCAACGACCGGAAGCAAAGCGTTTGCCAACGTGACGATCGACTCGACGGATGTCAATCTGGTCGCGACGCTCGGGATTCTTGATCTAGGAATCGTCGATGGTGTGCTTAATTTCACTGCGGATGCATCGATCAATTTGGTCGACGTCAATGATCCAGAAACCCCAGCCGATGAATCCACCGATGGCAAATTGCGATTGAGCGACTTCTCCCTGGGGAATTTCAAGTCGATCATCCAACCATCGTTTACCTACAGCGGATCGGCCAATCTACCGATCGATGGCAGCGCGTTGGTTTTCTTACCACCTGCTTTCAAGCAAGGTGGGGCGACGCCGATGGCAATCGTAGCGACGCTTTCCGGGAGCGGCTTTACCAAGCCGACCTTGACCTTCGCTGTTGACAATTTGAGAGCTGCCCTAGAGAGTTTTAAAAACTTCTCCGTCGCCGATTTGGTCGGTGTTGTCCAACAAGTCGTTGAACTCCTACAAAGCAGCGATATCGAAGGACTCAACACACCTATTCCGGTTATCAATCAAACACCGAACGATATTCTGAATGTGGTAGGTGGCTTAGCCAAAGCCGCCGAAGAGCTTCTGGCTGGTCCGGATCTCGAACTATTGAATGCAAAGATTCTTGAGCTAGAAACCTCGCTCAACAGCCTCGGCGGAACGCCCGAGCAAAACGATGCCGTGATGGAGCAGATTCAGGGTGTCAAGTCATTTGAGAATCCAGACCATGTGTACCAACTGAGCTTGCCAGCATTTTCTTCCGCCATAACCATAACGGGGGCCTCCAATCCCGCGAACTTGGCGATTGTGATTTCAACCCCCAGTACTTCTCGATTGTCAAATGGACAAAAAGTTACGATCAGCGAAGTAGCTGGAAACACAAACGCGAACGGTACTTACTTTGCCAAGGTGCTCTCGCCAACTACATTCGAACTATACACCAATGCAGAACTTACCGTCGGTCGTCTAGGCAATGGAGTGTATACGAGTGGCGGTACGTGGAATTTAGCACTTAACGACATTCCGCTCGATTCGTCTGCGGTCGATGTCTTTGATGAGTTGACACGCATTTGGGGCCCAGGAGTCGTCACGAGCGTCACGGGCGAGAACGGCGGTCCCTACGAAGTG
Organism: Pirellulaceae bacterium; assembly: GCA_031374825.1. Classification (GTDB taxonomy): domain Bacteria; phylum Planctomycetota; class Planctomycetia; order Pirellulales; family Pirellulaceae; genus JANMGV01. The sequence continues at coordinate 82,807 of JANMGV010000234.1, read as the reverse complement.
ACGTTCGAAGCTTCGCGTGGTAACGTCAACGATCTCAAAGGCACTAGTGGAACGGGACTCACGGTTCAATCTCGTACGTTGACACAAGGTGTGACCAACACAACCTCCGAAGTCCAGCAGTTGACTTTTGTCTCCACCGGTCAATTGGTAGCCGCGATTACGCGTTTACGAAACACCATCTCGGGCATTCCCGCCACCACCGATGGACGCAATGATCTTCTCGACAAAGTGACGGAGATCCAAGACACCATCGCGACTCGCAGCAGCCTCGGGAAGATCCTGGGCGACGCGATCAAGAAAGAGCTCAATTTACCTGCTAACGCATTTACATTAGCGATCGACTTTGTGGATGCTGACGCTACTTTACCTGGCTTCCAAGCGACCGCCATCGTCAAGATCGATATTGCCAAGTCTGTCACGAAGTCGGTTGGTTTCGACTTCAACCTGCCTGATCTGGGGCCTGTGGATGTGACCACGGGTGGAAACATCGACTTCACCGTTGGAGGAACACTGGACCTCGATTTTGGTTTCCGATTCGGAACCTTCACTCCGTACTTGCTCAACACAACTCGATTCCAACTCACCACATCGATCGACTCAACCATCTCAGCGCAAGCTGGCATCGGCGGTATTGGTGGTGGTCTCGAAGGGAAATTGCAACTCAAGAAGGCTCAGTTCCTGAATCCTGTGTCGGTTGTTGCCGGTGGGACAGGTATCGCTTTAGCCGGTGCACCTACAGACAATCTGTTGGTGGTGACGCGCGAAGGTGGCATCAACAATGCATCGAACGCCAATCCGATCGTGATCACGACCGCCGCAACGCATGGGCTGCGAAATGGTCAGTCGGTCACGATCAAAGGAGTGCTCGGAAATACCAATGCCAACGGCAAGTATTTTGCGAAAGTTCTGACGCCAACGACTTACGAATTGTTCACCACTTCTGCACTGACTGCAGGAACAGGACGCCCAGGAAACGCAGCTTACGTGACCTCGACCACCGACGCTTGGAGCGCCAACCTCAAGCGAGGCAGCGCCATCACTCTAGATGTTGACTATGCAGTCGATTCGGCAAGTCCGCCAAGAGTCACCTTCAAGAACGCGTCGGCTTCTGCAACAGAATTCAGGTACTCGCTCGCTTCCCAAACTCCGGCCACAAACCCGGCCGAAATCAACGTTGCTATCGACCCTGCGCTCGTTCCAAGCGATGCAAACTCGATCGGTGGCATTCCCTTCTCTCAAGTCTTCTCGTCGACGATCCCAATAGCCAACAAGTTTGATTTCAACATCAGCGGTTTTGCGTCGTCGTCGCTCAACGGGAACCTATTGGGCCTTCAGGTTCCAAACGCAATCACAGTAGGTGCCGGCCTCGACAAGCCAACGAGCTTCGATCTGAACTTCGATGGAATCAAGACTACCATTGCCAACCTAACCGACCCGAGCAAGATCAGTCTGGCCCAGATCATCAGTGGCGTGAAAGCCGTTTTGACGATGATCGAAGCCGGTTTCAAAGACGACTTGCTGACCAAAATGCCTCTGGTCGGCGACAATGTCAATCTGGAAAACAGTTTCGTTGGCAAGCTTCGCACGATGATCAATCGACTCGATTCGGTCATCAGTACACAAGGGGGCCCACTGGAAGCAGTCCGCGCTCAAGTGCAGCAGTCGATCTTCGATTCGTTGGGCCCTAATGGACTCAAGATCCTCAAGCTCAATCCATTGCAACACAACGATCCGAACGTGGCAGACAATGTGGAAACCGCCGACTTCCGCGATATCGACATTACCATACCATCGCTCACGACTCCGATTGCAGACGCAGAGTTTGGCATCAATCTCAATATCGCAGGCCGCGACAAGATCGACGTCGACTTTGATCTCGGTGTGGATGCATTCGCCTTTGAATTGGAAACCAAGGGAGGCGTCGAGCTTAGCTTTGCCTACGACTTTAGCTTTGGATTTGGAGTCAGCCTGCAGAACGGCTTCTATTTCCAACTGAAGCCTAACGCCGTTTACAACAACGGCTTGCCGGCCACGGGCGCGTCCGAACTCGGCGTCTCAATGGATGTGATTCTAAAGCCAGGAACAACGCTAAGCGGCCAATTGTTCGTTTTGAATTTGTCCGCGCAAAGCAACGCGATCGAAGATTACAACCGCGATGGTATCTTGAACAATGGCGGAACAGGCGTTGATCCCGTTACGGGTTTGACTCGAGGTCCCACGCTGAACGAAGCCGTATCTCGATTTGACTTCAACCGAGATGGAGATACCAATGATATTCTGTCCGAATCGGATATTGACGGCAACAAACGCTTGTCCAAAGGAACCGGCATCGCCGGCAATATCTTCGTCGATATCTTGAATCCTGACGGTGACACCAAGAATCGATTGACCTTTGCCGAGATCAAACAAACGCCTGCCAAGACACTTTTCAATGCCGGTATCGCGACCGAAGCGTTCGCTGATCTTCGACTAAAGGCAGACGTTGGTTCATCAAGTTTGCCAAACATAAATGCCGATCTCACCCTCGACTGGGCGATTGGATTCACGACGAAAGATGGCGTCATCGGTGGCGGCATACCGGATATCGCGATTCGCGATGTCAAACTCGACATGGGCAGCTTCCTGACTTCGGTCATCAAGCCAGTACTCGATTCCTTCAATCAGTATCTCGGGCCGATTCGTCCATTGATCGAGTTTCTGGGTTCACCTGTTCCCGGCCTGAATGAACTGTCGACGAAGCTCAATGGTCCCGAGATCACGTTTCTGACGCTTGGCATCATAAGCCAATCTCCCTCGGAAGCGAACATCGCGATCGCCAAGAAAGCACAGCAAGTCGTCGGCTTGTTGAAAGAGGTTTTTAAGTTAGCCGATTTGTTTGATGAATTGACCAAGGACGGTAACGGAATCGTCATCAATTTCGGTACCTTCTACGTGACCGGCAAGCCTCTTGCTCAGACCAATGTCGCTACGACTGGCACTGGTCTCGAACGCGTACTTCCAACCAACCCACGTGCTGGCACGCAAGTTCGCGTCTTTGCTAATAACGTCGAATTGCCGAGGACCGCTTATACTATCGTCCGTTATGTGGAAGGGAACGCAAAGAAGACCAAGATCGTCTTTACTACAGCGCCGGCTAACCCTGTAACGGCCACCTACACGACGACCGAAGGTGGCACGACGGATCTTTCGAACAAGAACACACCGGTCCAAGTCAAGCCAAATGCGTTGCAGTCGGACTTGCTCGATGGCAGCGGGAACCCAAAGCCAAACGAAGTAGCCAACAAAGTTGGCACAGCGGGAACGCCTGGCGCAGCCAATACCAAATCCCTACTGGGACGCTTGACCGGAGCCGCCAACGGAGCCGGCAAAGGCGGGCTGGGCCTCAAGATTCCGCTCCTCTCGAGCCCATCGAACATCTTCAAGCTGTTCACCGGCGAGAAAGCCGACATTATCCAGTGGAAGATTCCCAAGCTGGATCTGAACGTACCGTTTAAGATGCGATTTGGACCGATCCCGGTTCCTTTGTCACCGCTCTACGCAACATTCAGTGCCAATCTGAATGCCTTTGCCCAATTCTCGATCGGCTTTGACACGCGTGGTATCGCGAAGACCGGTAACTTTCTCGACGGCTTCTACTTCGGCGATTTGGCTGAAGTCACCACCGGTGCCGACATCGATGAATTTGGTCTCGGACTCGAAGCGACCGTCGGGGCCGCCATCGATCTGAAGCTCGCGTCCGCAGGTATCGAGGGTGGAGTCCGCGCCAATATCGGCTTCAATTGGAATGACCTCGACAAGGACGGAAAAATCTACCTAGATGAATTGGCGGATTTGTTCACGCTCAAACCATCCCCTGCAAACGAGAGCGATCCACCTGGACTGTGCGTTTTCGATGCGCGTGGTTCGATCGACGCCTTCGTTCGCGCTTACTACGACATAGCTCTATTAGGTGGCGACAGCATTACCATCGCCGATATCAACCTCTTTTCGTTCAATCACTCCTGTCCCGCGCCAGGACTGGGCGAAGTCAGTCAAGACGGAACCTTAACGTTGTTCGCTGGCGATCTTTCACCCAAACGAAGTGATTTCTACGGTACCGATATCAATGAGTCGTTTGAAATCAAGCAGATTATCGATGGTGGAGTACCTGCCCAAGAGATCACGTTCCACTACCTTAATCGAGACAATGCACCCGATGTGACGAAGCGAATCTACAAGAACGTAACGCAGATCGTTCTGTCCGGTGGATTAGGCAACGATACCTTCATCGTCGACCCCAGCGTTATGGTTCCCGTTCGACTCATTGGCGGTGCAGGCAATGACCAACTCGTCGGTGGCAGCGGCAACGATGTGCTCATCGGTGGCGATGGAAACGATGTGCTCACTGGGGGAGCCGGGAACGACCGTTATGTTTTCTCGGACAACTGGGGGGTCGATTCGGTTACCGAAGTCAAGGTTGGACCGGATACCAATGACGTTTTCGATTTCAGCTCGGTTACTAGCACTCTTATTTCGAACCTTGGCAGTGCCTTGCGAGTCACTAGCGGTGCCAACGTGGTCAATGGAAGCACCGATACTTCGGGCAACGTTTTGCAGGTCGAAGGCATCGAATCTGTAGTCGGCGGTCTTGCCACAAATGATCAATTCACCGTGGGAACGGTTCTTGGCGCTGGCAATTTCAACACTTGGACTGCCGACGGAATGAACGGTGCCAGCATCAATAGCAGTTTCCGATTCCAAGGCTTTGAAAACTGGATAGGAAGCGCCCAGGAAGACCGCTTCTTATTGGATCCGACCGACCGCGTCACTGGTTTCGTCAATGGTGCAGGTGGACTTGACGTTCTCGATTATTCGGCGTTTGGCTCCACGTCGGTGATTGTGAATAGACAGTTGAAGACGGTCAACAATATCGCTCGCTTTGAGAATATGGAGTTGGTTCGAGCAGGTTCAAGTACCAACGACACCATCATTGGAAGAAATATTAATGCGGATTGGACGATCTCGAATGGGAATTCAGGTTCCATTTTAGATACAGGAGCGACTACAGCTTTTACCTTCGAAGGTTTCGAAAATGTTACGGGCGGTGATAACAATGATCGTTTCAGCGTTTCCAGCAGTGGCCAGCTAACTGGCAATTTGCTTGGTAACTTTACACCAGACCGCGCGGATAACGATTCGCTCGATATGTCGGCTCAAACAGCTTCGCTAAACATCCAAGTTCAAAGCCGCAACAAAGGGGCCATCCAGGCCGGGGTGAATCGGTTGATCGATTTCACCAACATCGAAAACGTGACCGGTGGTTTAGCAGACGACAATTTTGCGATGGCGTTCGGCTCTGCCATCAGTGGCGTCAGCGACGGTGGCGGCGGTCGAGATGGAATCGACTACAGTGCGTGGAACACATCCGTCAATGTAAATCTCACCAGTGGATTGAACCGTACTAGCGTTAACACCACGGGAACTGTCCTCAACGTCGAAGACATTGTAGGTGGTTCCGCAGCGGACACCTTGGTCGGCAGCAACATCAGCAATCGCATCATCGGCAACGCGGGTGCAGACAACATCTCGGGAATGGATGGAAACGACGTGCTGATCGGCGACGAAGCGGTGGTCAGCTACGCCGGTGCCGAAATCACGTCGATCCGTTTGAATTCGGTGCGTGGCGACAACGATACAATCACCGATGGCAACGGCGACAACTGGATTCTCGCTGGACTTGGCAACGATACGATCACTTCTGGCAATGGCAACAGCTTTATTGCAGGTGATAGCGCCCTTCTCATCGCTAGTGGTGGTGTTGTTACATCGTTCGAGTCGATTAGTGCTGCCTTCGAAGGAATCGACACGATTACTAGTGGCTCTGGCAGCGATCGCATCATCGCAGGTCAAGGGAATGATGCGATCATCGACGGTGGTGGAAACAACATTATCATTGGCGATCGCGGCTCGATGACATTCGCCAGCGGTGCACCCGTGAGAGTATCTAGCGAATCGGGCGTACTCAGTGGCACAGACAGTATTACAAGCATCGCTGGCAACGACATCATCGTGGGGGGCGGAAATGCCGACACGATCAACGCTGGTGCTGGTAATAACTTTATTCTTGGAGACGACGGAACGATTGGGTTCGTCAATGGCACACCGACTTCGGTAACCTTGACCCCATCGACGTTGGATGGTAACGACACCATCAACAGCTTGGCCGGCACCGACATCATCTACACTGGCGACGGCGACAATATCGTCAATGCGGGAGACGGCAATGACGATGTGTATGGTGGCAACGGACTTGACCAGTTGAACGGTCAAGGTGGCAATGACTTTATGGTCGGCTACTTCGGGGACGACGTGCTCGACGGTGGAGCAAACGATGACATTCTCTTTGGAGGAACTCCGATTGGCGTCCGTAACAATTACCGCTTCCAAACAAACGATTTCACATTGCCTCCGCAATACTCAGAGGTAGAAAGTCTTTTTTCCAGCAGCAACAATATAGCCAACTTTGGTTTGCCAGGTATCACGACGGGTGCTTATGTGCCGGCAGTTCGGGTCACTCCTGGGATTGCGGGTGGGTTAAGCTTGGATGGAACGTCGGGAGATGGACGCGATACATTGCGCGGTCAAGATGGCAACGACGTAATGTTTGGCGGCGCCGACGTTGACCGCATGGAAGGTGGACTCGGATTGGACTACCTCGACGCGGGCTCCGGCAATGACGTTAACGTCGACGGTGGCGAAGGCGATGACGTCGTCCGTGGCGGTTCTGGAGACGATGTGGTCAACGGTGGCAACGGCATCGACAACCTGTACGGTGATGATGGTGAAGATCAAATCTTCGGGGGTGCTGGCGATGCTGCCAACCGTCAAGCCGGTCAGCGGCTCTTTGGTGGTGAAGGCAGAGATACTATCTTTGCTTTCGCACCAACGACTACAAGCCAAACTGGGCTGGCTGGTGATCAGATTTTTGGTGGTGGCGGCGGGGATACGTTGCAGGGGAACATCCGACGCGAAGTGCTATCGGGCGATGACGGTAATGACGTCCTCACGGGAGACGCAGTGATCGGTCCTACCTCTCTGCCAAATCAAACCACGACCGGGGCAAATGACATTCTCGTGGGCGGAAGTGGCGAGGACCAATTATACGGCAGCGGCGGTAACGATACGCTGTGGGGTGGATCCGGTAGCGATTTGATTGATGGCCAGCGCGGTGCCGACAAGCAGTATGGCGGTGCGGGTATCGATATGTTCACCATCCAAACGAATGAGCCTTCACTCATCGACACCATTGATGGGCATTTCGGCAATTCGGTTGCGGGTGACGTGCCGGATGATAATGCCACCGATATTGCAATGGTTCTCGGTACCACCGGCAATGACACGATTCTCATCGGCAGCAACACAGCCAATCTCAATCAAGCCTTAGTAAGATTCAACAACGCGAATGTGCCGGTAGCCATGAGGGCATCGAATGGCAATTTGCTCGTCGAACAATTCCGCATTGCAGGTCTAGCAGGAAATGACACGATTGGTTTCTTTTCGGCCTCCGCAGTTCAGGCTGGCTTGATTTCTCCAACGGCTGGTTTAGGTGTTCTGGATACCTCCTCGTTGGCAGCTCGTTCCCGAGATTATGTTGGTGTCTTCGACGGTAACAGCGGCAATGATACTTTACTCGGCTCCGCAGGACGCGATCAGCTCGATGGCGGATTGGGAAGCGACAATCTTTACGGCTTTGCTGGTGACGACAGACTGTGGGGCGACATCGGCAATGGTTCTACCAACGATCAAGATCGTCTGTTTGCAGGATCCGGCAACGACGATTTGATCGGCGGCCTTGGCCGGAACAGTTTGTACGCGTGGAGTTTTGATCCGCAGCCATTCGGAGATACGCAGTTCGGCGTCTTTGTCGACAGCAATGGTGCGTTGTTTAACAATGACGGAGGTGGTGTTCGCAAGCTTGAGAATACGGGCCTCAACCGGATGTTGGGCAGCGAACGCGATGACAGCCTGTTTGGTGGAACGTCCGTTGATTTTATGTACGGCAATGGTGGCACGGATACACTGTATCGCGCCAATGGAACGACTTTTGAGTCTATGGATGAAGGATTGGCCGACGATGCTTGGAAAAGCTATGCTCGCGAGTCCGATCAAGTCTGGTATGTCGGTGGAACGAACGCTGATGACAAGATCGATTTAAATTTCGTGACAGAGCCTGGCCTTTTGACCGATCATCATTTGCTGACTCGGCTCACAAACAACAACGGCAACTTCAGCTTTGCGGCTCAAATTCGAATGGATTTCGAAGCGACGGATGCTGACGGCAACAAAGTTTGGGATGCTGATCGGCTTAAGTTCCGCGTCGATGAGCTATTGGCAAATGCCGACCCAACTGCGCGAACGGCTGAATTGAGCAAGATCGCGGTTGCCACTTCCGACGCAACGAACGAGCAACTCTTGGCAAGCATCATTCCGCCCGAAGGTGACTTCCAAGTTATCTTGATCGATGCGTTAGGTGGTAATGATCAAATCACGGTTGGTCCAACGGTACAAAAGTCCGTGTGGGTCGATGCAGGTTCTGGGGACGACAACGTCGAGATCCTTGCAGGCAATGCGATCTTGGTCGACAAGACGGAAAGTTCTTTCGGTAGCGGCTTGCGGGGTAGAAACGATATCCCAAGTCAAGCATTTACGTTAACAAAGTCGGTTGCCGGTCAGCTACAAACGTTTAACGGAGTGCCGGCATCAACGGATGGACTCGAATTCACGGGACTTACGATTGACAATCCCAATGACGTCGACTGGTATCGATTCACGTTGGCGACTACACCTACGGCATTGAGCAGAATTCAGTTGGCAAGCGGTGCAGCCATCGATGGCTTGGGCATGGAAATATTCTCCGGTGCGCCCTTGTCGGCAAGCATAACTGGCGCGACGAATGCGAATCCGATCGTCCTCACGACGGCGAGCACCGTTGGGCTAGTCGATGGCCAACCGATTTTCATCTCAGGTGTCGGAGGCAACACGAACGCAAATGGTACGTTCTTTGCCAAAGTCCTCTCGGCAACCAGCATTGGTCTTTACACCAATGCAGCGTTAACTACGGGACGTGCTGGGAATGGCGCATACACGAGCGGCGGAACTTGGAACACGCGCCTGCGTGGCGGGACAACGACTGGTGCTGCAGGGACAATTTTGCTTAACGGATTGTTTGCAAATGTTCCATACTTGCTAAAGGTCACTACGCCAAACGTTGTTCCAACACCGTACAGCCTGCGGGTCAATTTGACGGCCACAGCCAATCCAAACAACTTAGCTGCAATTCCCAAGACGTTCCTTGGCGTACGCAATGACGTGGTCGATCGACGTGACATTATCATCGGCGGCGTCGGCGATGACATTCTACGTGGCGGAGCGGGTGAAGACTGGATCATCGGCGGCATTGGGAACGACGTGTTGATTGGCGGTGACGATCGTCAAGCCAGCGATTTGCTCATCGGTGGCGTTGGCAACGATACATTCCAGATCATTCCTGATTTCCTTCCGTTGTTAGGCAACCAGCCGAACACTCAATTCGATCCGGCAACACAAACTTATCTTCCGACCTTCAGCGATCAATTCTTAGGTGGCGCTGGAACGGATCGTGTCATGTTCCTTGGCGGGGACAAGGACCGTCGCGGCTTCGATGTGCCTGACTTCGCAGCCTTGCAGTACAACACTTTGCTGCATCGTTATGAATTTTCGGCACTGGTATGGGATATTGGAACTCAGTCGTTCAGAACGCAGGATGGACCGGGCGACACAGTCATTTATCAGCAAGAGTACCTGTACTATCAAACTCGCGATGTCGAGCAGACGCAGATTGAATTGCGATCGGGCAACGACGTTTTCCACGCCGATCCCGGCTTCCAGTTCCTGCCAAAATCGGGAACGTTCACGGCCAGCAACTTTGATACTTGGGGAATAGAGCTTGGCGACTATGAACAAAGCGCTACGGAAGCAGCATTAACTATCAATGGTGGATTCGGTGATGACAGGTTGTTCGGTGGCGTACTGGCCGATGTGATCAACGGCGGACCAGGCAACGACGACATCGTTGGCAATCTAGGGGACGACGAGATCGTCGGAAGCGGTGGCAATGACAGGCTCTTTGGCAATCAGCCGCCAGCAAGCATCACCATCAAGAGCACGCCAGATGCATTTGTTTTGCCCCCTGGTTTCCCTACGCCATCGCCGGCCGAACCGTTCGTCTATACGCTTGCAGCGCCGTTTCTCGAGATTGCAATTCCACCCCGAAGCGGCGTCACTTTGAACGACGTTCCAAACGGTGCAAATACGCTACCTAAACCGATTGTTTACTTAGCCTTCAACGATCCAACCAACTTAGGCTTGGACTCCTCGGGGTCAGGTAACAACGCAACGGTTACGGGAATTACGCAGGGATCGAGTGGAAACGGAGGTGGATCTGCATTCTTTGGTGCTGCCGATTCGCAGATTGACCTCGGAGCTTCCGGGTTGAGCCTTGGAAGCCAGTGGACCGCCAGCGGATGGTTCACAGGACTGGTTGACTCGAACGACTGGAACTCGCTGTTCGTGACTGTTTCGAATGATGCGATGTTATTGGTCGAAACAGGAAGCAATAACCTCGGAAGTTATCTGGGCGGTTTTTCGGATAGCGGTGCAGACCTTACTCCATCAAGTTCGGCTGATCGGTGGCAACATGTTGCAGCCGTCGGGAGCGGGGGGCAGGTCAAGTTCTACGTCGATGGCACGCTCGTTGGAACCAGCAATTCACAACCATTAGATAATATCCGATTTATTGGCGGGGCGGGTAGTTCCGAACGGTTCGCTCAGCGGATCGATGAGGTCGGGATCTACAATCAAGCGCTCAACGACGATCAAATTGCTTCTATCTTCGCTTCCTTCACGCCAGGACTTGTCACGGACAACATCGCCTATGGAGTGCACGGCGACTTAGAGAATGAACAGCTGTCGCGGTTGGAACCGATCGGTGATTTCAATGGCGATTCACATGAAGATTTCATGGCAGTCGGTTCATCGTTCAGCTATCTATTGTTTGGACCAGTAGTGCACGAGGATTTTGAATCCATTCGGCAAGCGGCCAATATCATTATCGATCACAAAGCCCTTGGCAAACCGGGCGAACGGATGGGAGATATCAACGGTGACGGCTTGTCGGACCTAGTCTTTCTGCAGGACACCGGGGTAACGATCAATGCCAATATGGTTTTCGGTGGACGCACAGCATGGCCTCGGAACTGGGACGCAGATTTCGCGACATCGTTCCTAGTTCAAACTGGAACGGGCGCCAACTATAAGCGGATTTCGTTGCCGGCGACTGCGGAGTTGAGCTCAAATGGGCTGAAGGTTCAAGTTTTTGAGACGACTGGCGACACAATGGACGACGTTATCATCACGTCGTCGAAAGATAACAATTTCGGTGGCTTCGGGGTGATCGGATATATCTTCTCTGGTAAGAAGATCACCAATTTCTCGGAGATCGAATTGGGCCTGCCTGATCGGCTGGGATCGATCGAGAACAACGGGTCGGGATCAGTTGCCGTTGAATCCCGTGTTGTCGGTGATATCAATGGCGATGGTCGGGATGATATTCTTTTTGGAAACTCGGGGAACTTCGTCTCGATTTCGGGTGTGTCGAGCGGAACTCCATTCCTGAGTGGGCTGGTTGAGGAGTTAGGTACCGAAAACCTTGTAAGCATTAATTCTATCTTCGGCGAAAGACGACACCCCTTCGCGATTGGAGATTTAAACAAGGACGGATTCGACGACTTTGCTCTCTCAGGTCCAAACGATCTTCAAGTATTCTACGGGGGACCTAACCTTGCCAATGTCATGGTGCCTGATTTGACGATTGTGGGCTCGAATCTGTCTGTGAATGGGGGCGACTTCGATGGGAATGGACTCGGGGATATTGCGGTTTCTGGCCGCGATTCTTCGAGTTTAGCTCTGCAAAGGCCATCGCAGACCTACGTATTCTTAAACATTGCCAACCTTCCTAACGGGATCACACTCGGACTAGCAAGTGCATCGCGTCACATTGCGACCGCAGGTATCGACAAGACATTCGCGGGCATCTCTTTCGACTCTGCCGGCAACGACATGGCGTTGATTCCTGCATCCGCTATCAATGGACGAACAAACTTCACAACGTCTCTGTGGTTCCGTACAACCAGAGACGCCGATCAAACGTTGATCAAAGGAGCTCGGCTGAGTGACGGAGTATTTGTCGACAACCTTTTCACGGTTGCCCTACACAACGGTAGCAGGATGCGTTTCAATTTCAATAACTCTCCGTTCCAAAGTTCTCAAGAGCAAATCTTGCCGATACCACCGATCAATGACGGTGAGTATCACCATTTAGTAGTGGTCCGTGATGCAGCAAGTCTAGTAACAAGGATTTTTTTGGACGGTGATGAGGTCGGCAATTTCACTATGCCAGCTAGCTCTTACAACGCGGTTCAACTGACCGATGCCTATTTTGTTTTGGGCAACGACATCACGAGTTCGACGTATGGCTCAAACGCGGCTCGGCGGTTCGAAGGTGACCTCTCTGACCTCAGCATTTGGAGCCGAGCTCTGTCCTTTAGCGAAATTCAATCGTTGAACTCTGGTATCATCAAAGCGAGCGATCCCCTTCTACGGGCATGGTACAAGCTGGATGAACCTAGCGGTCTCGACCTGATCGATTCGACGGGACGCAACGCCCCTGGACGGCTTGGAAAGCCAAATGATACCCTATCATTGCCGACGCGAACCATTCGTCCCGATCGCCAACGGAATTTACCGACCCAGCCTAACGTGGACTTGAACTCGGACGGAATTTCGGACGTTGTCATCGGCGCTACTTTTGGTCCAACGACTGTTCCCAGGGCGGGCCAGATCCATTTCCTCTATGGAGAACGTGTATCTCAAACATTGCCGAGCGTTTTCGATGTGCTCGAAAACTGGTCGGTAGCCGGAAGTGGATCCTTTGTGAAGGATACGGGCACAGGACAACCCGCAAGATTTGACGTGGGTGGCAATCCCTATACGTTTGCCACTGGGACCACGGAGCGATGGTTTCAGTTCACGACTGTTGGGGATGGCAAAGCAGAAAACTTGATTCGCCTCAACGGTCAAGTGAGGATGGATCTAATTGACGCCAAGGGGGGGGTGCTCGTAGAGAATCAAGCGGCCATATCCATGCGGACTCTGAGCGCCGGCACTTACTATCTACGAGTCTTTTCTCCTAGTAGTACGGCTGCATTGGCCAACGCGTTCTCCATTCCACTAGGCAATCTATTCGACGACACAGCCACTATGGGACTTGAGGACGCGGTTGTCACGGACACCTTTAGAGCAATCGCTGAAGACTCTGATCTTGGAGTGGATAGTGTACGAGTCGCGATTGCTCCGACGTTCAGTTTGGACAGTGCAGGTCAAGTACCCTTCAACTTTACAAACTTGGGGTGGGATACTGGGTCGGCTGGCGAACCTACCAATGACGCCCATAGGCCGGGAACGAGCGATGAGTCGATTCGAACGACGCGTGGTTCGACCTCCGTCTCGACAACCGTCAAAATCGAAGATGGAATCGGAATTCATTCCAACGGATTGGTAACATTTGACCTCAACGAGATACGAGCAGCAGGCCGTTACGATCTGTCTCAACGCTTTAGGCTGATTATTGACAAAGCAGGTTTGAACGACACCGCTCCCGTGGGAACCATTCGCAATATGGTGCTCGTCAGTGGCACCGATGCCGTGCTGAGCGGTTTCATCAATGGACAATCGATGACGATGGACAACACCGCAGGTACGTGGTCTTTTGGCGGCGTGATCCCTGATCCACAAACTTTCGTCAGCGGATTCTCAACGTACGATGTGGATATCCCAAGCAATGCTCGCTACCTGAGTCTTGGCATATCCAGCGCTGGTGACGGAGGCTTTCAAGATCACGGGGTTTTCTCAGGTGTGCGATTGATCCCAGTCGGTGCGTTCACGATCGATATGTCGGCACCCAAAGCTGGACAGACCCACGAGGGCTCAAGCTACCCCGATCGCGATGTGATTGATGGAGGGGACGGCAATGACATTGTGCAAGGCAATCATGACTTGGATCGCATCTTTGGTGGCAGCGGCAATGACACGTTTACAGGTGAACTGGTCGAACTGAGGGACGCAGACGCTTCCGATGGCTTCATCCGGCCCGTCCCATCGAGCCAAACAACTTTTGGCAATTCGGCCCCGATTTTGGATCCGGTTATAGAAACAACAGTAAGTCGCCAATTTTTTGACAATTTCGAACTATCCACCCTGGATACATCGAGGTGGAGTACCACCACGAACGTGAGTTCAGACACGTTAGGACTGAACGAACCGAGCGGTGTTCGGTCGGCGAGGTTCACGGGCGTAGCCAACCTAACTTCAGCTCCCATTGATCTCTCACGAGCCTCCAGCGGCTTCATTACGTATCAATTTCAGAAGGCTGGAGGAGGCGAATCGCCTGATCCAGGGAATGACCTGATTCTGGAAATCGAGGATGTCGATCCCAATAACCCGAACCCTTGGACCGAGGTGGATCGGCAACTAGGAAGTGGTCCTGATATGACCAGTTTTGCTATACGCCGAATTGAGCTGCCCAACGATGCGCTTCGCGAAAACGTAAAATTCCGAATTCGAGCAACCGGCGACGCGGGTCTCGACGATTGGTTTGTTGATGATGTGGCTGTGTCGGCATCTTATGGTTCACCGCAGTTGCAGGCCGCTATCGCGCTGAGCTTGGGGGATCCGGTAACTTCAGGACCTATTTCAGGCAAGAATGCGATTGACTTCGACGGAGTCAATGACGTTGTACGTGTCCCATTCAATGCAGCACTAAATCCTGCAGGCGATTTTAGCGTTGAATTCTGGGCACGAGTGGATGGTGGCACAGGCACGCAGCGAACTGCAATCACAACAGCTGCCGATTCCGGGACTCCACTAGGATATAGGATCAACGCCAATTTCAACAATCGATGGGAGTTTCGAATTTCGGGGCAATCAACGACGGATGTCCTTCAGGGCCCAGACATCATTCTGAATCGAATGACACATGTCGCTGCAACCTTTGATGCAACCAGTGGTCCGGATGGCAACGGAAATTTCTCAGGCGTGATGTATCTCTATGTTGACGGACAATTGGTGGCAGCCAGGTCCGGTCTTTACAAGCCACAGACGAGCGTCGATTTGCTGATTGGTGCACAGCACCTCAGCCCTTTAGACACGCAGTCCAACTTCAACGGCATTCTCGACGAAGTTCGAATTTGGAATACAGTGAGGACTGCCAATCAAATTGATGGCAATTTCCGCAGCACGATCAGCCCATCGAGCCCGGCAAACACGAATTTGGTCGCTTACTATAGGCTGGATGAAGGGACCGGAACAATAGCTACGGATCTTACGGTACCTCAGAACAACGGAACACTCGAAGGATCGCCGACTTGGACGTCCACTTCCTTTGAAACGCAGTCGATTCTTCATCGACCACTCACAGCGTCGCGGCTAGCATCGCTTACGACTGTGAATGCCAGCAACAGTGGTATATCCAATCTCAATGGCGCTGAGTTTTTGGTCAATGTGCAGTCGCTGAATCTGAGCGGTAATCGTTTGGATGATTCCGATCTCAGTGCGTTGCTACCGCGTCGATTGACGACGGGTCCGCAAGCGGGCGAACAAGTGGGATTGTCTTCGCTTGAGTCGCTGGATCTTTCGAACAATTCCTCGATCACCAGCATCGGCCAATTGACTGGATTTCCCCAGTTGAGTTCGCTGCGGCTGGAGGGAACCGGCGTCGATCTGACGGCAACAAGCACCACTAGCACATTATCCTCGCTCGCAAAGCTCACCAATGTCACCGTGCCATCTCAAATCCTGAGCCCCGTACAGAATGTAGTCACTCTCGAAGGACAAGCGACGAGCATCCCATTTGAGGTTGGGGTTCTCGACTTCGATGGCGTAGACGACTTTGTCACGACCTCCCCGGCTTCGGTTCTGGGGCTGAACGGTAGCTTCACTGCGTCGGCCTGGGTCTTCCCGACAGCGACTGATTCGATCATTGAGCCTGTCTTTGGCACTGCGTCAGAAGCGGCGAATCAGGGGCTGCATCTTGGGCTTCAAAATGGTCGGCCCTATATGGGGTTCTTCGCAAACGATTTGTCAGCACCGACAGCTCTCCCAATAAATCAATGGCATCATATTACATGGGTTTACAGTAATACGGAGTTCACGCAAAGAATATTTGTCAACGGTGCAGAAGTAGGTAATCGCGTTGCAGGAGCCTTCACTGGCAACGATCCCGTTATGATTGGACGGGCCTTCAATTCGGCAACTCTATTGAGTTTCTTCAATGGCTCAATCGACGGCGCTCGTATCTTCAATCGCGCATTAAGCGCGGCTGAAGTATCGAGTAACATGTTTGATGGTGTTCCGCTCAATGGACCAGATGTCACTGCCAACTATCGGTTTAATGACGGCTCAGGGACCGTTGCAGTGGATAGCAGCTTCTACAATCGACCGGGAACTATCTCCGGAGGCGCGACGTTTGGCAATCTCACCAATGTACCCTGGACGTTAACCGGGGCAGTTACCACAAGCGGGACATCCGGTCCAATCAGCTTTACGGCTGATGATGAAGGAATTGCTACAGCAACAGTTCTCGGCAACCGTTTTCCGATCGTTATTCGAAATATCGATCCGAACATAATAACCACGCCCAATTTGGGAACTAATGTGCAGGAAGGGCAAACGATCTCGGTTGGCCCGCGACGTGTGTTAAGCGGCACGGTCGAATACGATGTGCTCGTCAACGGTGTCGTCCGCAGCAAATATGTGGTTGGCGAACCTGGGTCGACGGATCGTACGAGTATGCGAGCTCAAGTCACGATCACCGATCCTGCAGGGCAAGCCACGGAACTCAATGATCGCGGCTCACTGGCTTTTAACGGTGTTGGCTTTGTCGACACAGGTTATCAACTGAGTGCAATACCAAGCCGTCGAGCAACCACCTTCGAAGCATGGGTCTTCCCGACGCCATCGGGATTTGGATTTGTCTTCGATACTGCCAGCACCGGCGGTCTAGGCTGGGCGTTGTATCACAACGGTACGAATTGGTTCATTGATAACGGGACAACACAGTTCGATACGGAAGTCGCGGTCTCCTTCAATGATTGGCGACACTTGGCGGTAGTCTTCAATACTGATACCAATCTGTTGCAGCTTTACATCAATGGCGTTGCGTCAGGTGCCCCAACCACGCTCGCTTTGCCTGCTACGGTCGGAACCCTGTATATCGGCAGCGATTTCGGGGGCAGTGCTTCGTTTGCCGGGAACATCGACGAGTTTCGCGTTTGGAATCGCGCCCTCACCGGCGCTGAAGTATCGAAACTAGACGATGGGCCAGTCCCCGTCGATTCGCCAAACCTCGCAGGCTGGTGGAGTTTTAATGAAGGCTTTGGATCCATTGCGAAAGATGAGTCATTGCAAGCCAATGACGCTAAGGTCCGCAGCGTTATATCTATTCAATCAGCTAACAGTTCTTCTGGTATTCCTGTGAGAACGATTTCGGCCTTGGGATTGATAATTTCACAACCTTTCGAGAATAGCATTCACCCCCCCAGGAGTGATAACTTTTTCTGGCGCACTGACTTTGCAGTCGACGACAACACGTTTATTGAGTTTGACCTGGGAGCGAATTTCGACCTCAGCGAAATGCTCGTTTGGCAATACAACCGAATGCCAGTTGGTGGCGACGAAACCAATTTCGGAGTAAAGCAATATGATCTGTTTGTCGGAACGACTTCACCGGCCACAACGCCGATCATCACCGATGGGCAGTTGAGTAAAGCCAGTGGAACGGATGCCGAAGCCGCTCAAAATATCTCGTTGAAAGGGTTGGCAAGGAGTGTGCGGTTTGTTCGGATCAAGATCGATTCAAACTACGGTGGTCCATTTGTTGGGCTTAGCAAAGTTCGATTCGTGGGTACTCCTAACCTTTGGAATAGCTCGACTCCCCCGGTGTATGCGACGACAAATTACAAGTTGGCCGACAATGGAACGTATACGCTGAACGCAACGTTCTCCGATCCAGATGGCGGGTCCGACACGGTCGTTTCGGATTTCACTGTGAACAATGTCGCTCCGAACATTTCCAACCTCAACCAAGGGAACCTGCCAGTCGCCGTAGATCGCTTGATGACATTCAAGCCGACGATTAGTGACCCCGGCACTCGCGATAAATTCACTTACCTTTGGTCAGTTACCGCGAACAATGGACAACGCATCCTCGGAAGCGACGAGCGCAACTTCTCGTTCGTTCCTCAGTATGCAGGTCGTTACGTAGTTCAACTTACCGTGACGGACTCCGATGGTGCTATCGGTAGCCGCTCACAAACGATCGATGTACTGCCAAGCGTATCCATCAATACTCCTGCCACACCGTTTACTGGAAATATTGTAAAGCTGGATGCCACTACAAGTACGCTAGCCCCTGCTGGTGGAACGATAGGGTCAAGCACAGTGCCAACGCGTACGTACTTATGGACGGTTCAGTTGGGCGCGACAACAGTTGCGACAGGAAATACTCCTACACTGTCCTTTGTGCCCACGTCACCAGGCAGCTACACAGCCAGCTTGACTGTCTCGGATGTTTTTGGGACTCTGAATTTAAGCAAATCCTCTAGCACAACCTTTACTGTATTCTCTACCGCAACGCCGGTTATCGAATCCGAAAATCAAATTACTTCGCCAGATTTTGATGGCGTGAATGACGTGATCAGTCTCGCTCAGCCAGCTCCGCTCACTGCACTGACCAATGGGTTTACGGTTGCAGCTTGGGTAAAGACAGATACGCTGGTCGGCGTTCGACGAATCCTTTCCACTCCGAACTGGAGCTTTGGCACTTCCGGCGGCCAGTTACTCTTCTCGGTTGTGAATGCTTCAGTTCAGGCTACTGCATTTAACTACACATCCTCAAATTCTGGTTTGCGGGTTGGTGAGTGGATGCATGTGGCTGCTACACTGCTGTCGAATAACTCAGTGGAGTTCTTTGTCAACGGCGTTTCTATTGGGAAAGTTTTAGGCTCGTTTGCGCCCGCTCAGATCGCTGGAAATGCAAACATTGGGACAACGGCTTCGGGTAATTCTCAATTTTTTGATGGAATGCTGCGAGAGATCGGAGTTTGGAATTCGGTATTGAACTCCGATACACTCAATCGTGTTCGCGCGGGCGACGTGGCGACCAGTTCACCACTAAAGTACTGGAGAATGAATGACGGAGCTGGTGACCGCATAACCGGATTGACGGTAAATGACTTTGGCTTAATGGTGAATGGTCTCGGCTGGGCCAAACACTCTACTGCGGTCGAAGGAGATACACTAACGTTTACACTCGGCGCCCTGCCCCCAGTTTCTGAATTCGGCACCAGAAACGTCGTGTGGAGTGTATCCCCTGCAAGTTTTGTTTTAGTGCCTACGAATGATCCAGAGATGTTCCGCATCCGCGTGACAGCCGACGGCCTATACACGGTTAATGCCACTATTACGGACAGCTTTAATCAGGCACCTCTTCCGTTAACTAATTTCGTAAGGGTGGCTGATCGCGCCAATATCACGGCTGTCAATACGGCTGCGACGGTGGTAGTGGATGACGCGACCGGATTTGAGAACTCGCCTGTAACGATCGTCGCGCGCGTAACCGATCCCGGAGTTACGGATACTCACACGTTCTCCATCGTTTGGAGTGACGGTTCGGCAAACTCGACTGGCAATGTGGTCGGGGGAATCATTTCCGTAACCAAAACATTTGTTCAAGACGGTACCTATACCGGAACACTGACGGTAACCGATAACGCCGGTGCCACTCGAGTTGAACCAATCATTATTACGATCGCCAATCGATCGCCCGTAGCAGTTAGCGACACGATCCCACTGCCTACGATCACAGCGCCAACGACGACCGGCACCTCGGCGTCGACAGCGCTTTCAGTTGCAACCACCGATCTCGTTTCAGGCATTGCTGCGGTGGTGACTGGTGGGGCTATCGATCCTTCTGAAGGTGCGTCAACAAACACATTAACTCTAACCGACGGGACCTTTGGTGTCGCCAGAACTTCTGGCTCCTACCCAGACGCGTTCCTCGCGACCAACAATCGTCAATGGACGTTCAACCTGGACACCGCGAGCTCCCCTTCTGGCTTCGACCTTAGTTCGATCGACACATTCACGGGATGGCGCGATAACGGGCGCGATAACCAAAATTATGTCCTTCGCTTTTCAACCGTGGACAATCCAACAGTCTTTACAACTTTGACGACCGTCAATTTCGTTCCAAGTGCAAATACACCGTCGAGTTCACGAGTCAACATTAGTGGCGGCAGCGGAATACTCGCAACGCGTGTAGCGGCTATCCGATTCGAATTCACAACGGTCGAGAATGGCTACGTCGGATTCCGCGAGATCGACGTTTTGGGTACGCCAACAATTGGCGAAAATAACGCTACCGTAATTCCTGCGGTCCGGTTTACGAGCAACGACACAGATCCAAGCCCAGTTGATAAGCTGAGTTTGATAGTTTCAAGCGTGCAATCGATATCGACCTTGGGAGCAACTCTGACTCGCAATCCGGATGGCAGTGTGACGTACAACGCGAACACTTCCAGTTCGATTAATGCGCTTCGAGCGGGACAAACGGCGACGGATACATTCCGATACTTTGTTGCAGATTCATCTGGTGCGACAAGCCCTGGTACCATGACCATCGTTGTACCAGGTCTTAACGATGCGCCTGTTGCGGTTGCTGACGTGAACTCAATAGCAGAAGATGCAACTTCTCAGAGCGTTACCGGCAACTTGCGAACAAACGACTCCGATGTCGATACGGGAACAGTCCTCGTGATTGCATCCGTTAATGGTGGAACTGCGTCAACAGTTGTCGGGCAATACGGTTCGCTTGTTTGGAATGCGAATGGTAACTACACCTACACGCTCAACAACACTTTGCCTGCGATTCAACGACTCGCTGCAGGAGAGACCATCACCGAGTCCTTTACCTACCTCCTGAGCGACGGTGCAGCAACCGCGCCATCGTCACTTGTCATCAACATCTCCGGAGTCAATGATGCCCCCGTCGCGGTTGCAAATTCCAACACCGTATCGGCTGCTGCGGTAATCAATATCGAATCGGGCATTTACGATGATGTGGTATTTGCTGATAACCCAGTGGCCTATTGGCGGCTTAACGAAAGCGCCGGAACCGTAGCGGGCAATCGTAAAGCTCCGAGCACGCCGGATGGGACCATCAATGGCGCAATTGGTTATTCGGCGGGTGGCTTGATCAGCAATTCTCCCGATTCGGGATTGTCGTTTAACGGTACACAGACAATCTCCATCCCGAACTCTGCACTTATCAACTCGTATTCGGGTAACGCCACTGCGAAAACCATTGAGCTTTGGTTCCGCGCCTCCAGCGTGGAGTCACGCCAAGTCATTTATGAACAAGGCAACACGGTCAACGGCCTCAATCTTTACATTCAAGGTGGAGAATTGTATTTCGGAACTTGGACCGCCAGCACTTTTGGTCCGATCGTCAAGGCAGCAATCTCGAGCAATACGACGTATCATATAACGGCAGTGTTTGGGGCGAGTCGTGCAACGCTGTATATCAACGGTATTCAAGCGGCAACCGCGGCGACTACCTTTAGCGGAATTCCTGCGCACTCGGGTTTTGGTTCCATCGGTGGTGCCAATACGACGCGATTCCACACTGGGACGACAGCCACGGGCTCTAACTTTGTTGGCACAATCGACGAAGTCGCTTTATACAACACGGCCCTTACAGCGGCAAAAGTAGCTAGCCACTTCACGGCGACGGGCATTCTGTCAGACGATAACGACGTGGACCAGGGAGATGTTCGGACGGTAGTCGAAGTGAATGGATTAGCGAAAAACGTCGGAGCACCGTTTACGCTGCCATCAGGCGCGCTTCTGACGGTCCAGCCCGATGGTTCCTATAAATATGATCCTAATGGTAAGTTCAACTATTTACCAACTGGAGCTACAGGCACCGATTCGTTTACGTATAAGATTTCGGACCGTAGCGGTCAAACTGCGACGGCGACGGTCACCATTAATGTTGTTGGGCTCAACGACGCTCCCCAAGGTCTCGCTCTAAGCGGAAGCGAAGTTGTTACGTCAAACGTGGTTGGTTCCTTTAGCACCACCGACCCCGACAACGGGGATGTTCACTCCTACACGCTGGTTACTCCAACCAATGGCAGTTTTGCAATTCAAGGGTCGCAACTAATTGTTGTCAATCGAAGCAGTTTCACTGTTGGGCAAACTGTATTCGTTACGGTTCGGTCTACTGATTCATCCGGTGCGAACATCGGGCAGACTTTCCCGATATTGATTAAGGACAATCAGCCGACTGGAACTGCGGGCGACGATTCGTTTGTACTAACTTATTCCAGCACTTCGACAACCGGAAACGTCGCTGTTACCGTTTCGTCGAATGGTGGCCCAGTGACCAGTCTCGGCACCTACCCGATGAGCGCGGCGCTTACTTTGAGCGGACTTGGGGGAACCGATTCAGTTCGAATTGTTGGGACGGGACTGGCAGATACCTTCACGGTCACGAGTGATGGACTGACGGTCAATGGAGCCACTTTGAAACTCAACAGCAACGAGAACAAAACTCTGTCGGGAGAGGTAGGAAACGACAATTACAATTTTGATGCCGACGCTGCTTTGGGGTTATGGTCAATCCTTGAAACAGGAAACGGTACAGAAACGATCGATCTCTCCTTGACAACGACTCTTGACGTTTCGATTAATCTTGGAGCTGCAACAACCCAAATAGTCAATGCAAATCTGAGTTTGTTGCTCGGGTCATCGAATTTGTTCGAAAATGCAACCGGCGGTGCCGGAGCAGATATTATTGTTGGAAATGATTTGAACAACACGTTGCGGGGCAATGCGGGAAATGACAGCCTTAACGGTTCGCGAGGAAACGATGAATTGATCGGTGGCCTCAATGATGACATGTACCTATTTAGTGCCGCACTTAGTGCAGAAGCCGATCGCGTCGTTGAGGTTCTGAATGAAGGCATCGATACACTTTCATTCTCATCTTTGGCAGATAATTTGACGCTAAATCTGGGTTCCACTGTAGTCCAATCCATTCACACGAATCGAACTTTGGAACTTAGCTTCGCAGCTAGTTTGGAGGCCATTGTTGGTGGATCTGGTGCGGATATTCTGACGGGTAACGATCTGGATAATTCGCTCACGGGCAATGCCGGAAACGATACACTCAACGGTCGTGCTGGCAACGATAATTTGCTCGGTGGACTGGGCGATGATACTTATGTATTCGAGACGGCAACCGCTGCGGAAGCTGACCTTGTTACCGAAGCCGGAAGTCAGGGGACAGATACCCTTTCATTTGCATCCTTGACAACGAATGTAAACTTTAACCTGGGAATTAGTCTCGTCCAAAACGCTCACGCGAACCGAACCTTGAAATTGAATTCCGGCACTACGTTTGAAAACGTGATTGGTGGTTCTGCAAACGACGTGCTGTTGGGTAATGCGTCCAACAATATTCTGACCGGCGGAGACGGAAACAACATACTGGTTGGCAGTGCGGGTGATGACACTTTGGTATCTGGCTCCGGCCGCGACATTCTCATCGGCGGACTTGGGCTGGATAATATCAACAGTGGAAGTGGCGAGGACATTCTTATTGCAGGCCGTACCACGAGCGACGCCAATGTTGCCAATCTCTTGACCATGCAAACAGAATGGGTAAGTGCACAACCCTACGCGACTCGAATCTTGAATTTACGAGCGGGCGTCGGTTCACCAGCGGTCTCGCTGAAAGCGACTATCAATGTTTTGAATGACGCAGGCGAAGATGACATACTGACCGGTGGATTGGATACCGACTGGTACTTCCGCGCCGTGGACGACGCAATTACCGATCTCTTCGCTGGAGAACAAATCGATAATTTGTAATTGGCTACGGAGCTGAACTTAACGCAATTAAACTTAGCGATCGCTTGCAAAACAGCGGGCCTCGCGTGCAGAGCAGGCGCGGTGCTTTCGAGCACGATGATACCGATAATGACGGGCATTGACATGGAGAGGCCAAGGAGTTTATTCCTCCGGCCATGATGACTAGAATCCGATCCTCGAAGCGATTGAGTATTCGTTATTTGCAACCAAATTCTTCAACGCGATAAACTGTGCTAGCGCCCATGTTTGCAGCAAAGTTCGGATTTGGGCAATCTGTTGATAATCGTGTGTCCGAATACTTGGAGGGAGTAGGAAGCCTGCGAAGGCAATTTCCGAGACCTCTTGCTAATCACCACCTTTCGATTCAAGCCTTCGATACGTACACTTTCTTTTCGTGCTTGTGCTCAGCCATTGACGGTTCTCGCGCTGCTGCGCGATTCGATTCCGTCAAACGAATACGAGCAAGAGCACGATTGAAAGCAAAACGTGGTGGCATTCCGCGAGTAGAGTCCAATTTCCTTACTTTTTGAAAATGTCTCCGTATAGCCAGTCTTATTTCCAAACCGCATCGCGGTTACATTCTTGTCGGACCGATTTGAACTGGGTTAACTCCAAAAAGACCGATCCCAACAGTCTTTATGCGAGTGATAGGCGATAAATCCTGAAAGAACTGTCTGGGTACAACAAAATGGCCAACAATTAAATGAGGTTGGGTTAAGGAAATTGCTAATACCGCAAGAAAATTTGCCAATAGACCATTATTGTTGCATGCGGGTCGCGAAAAACAAAGGCTTTTCTTGATCTCTTGCCAAAGGCACGAAAATAGTTTGCGTGCCAATATTAATTTGATAGAATCGGAATCATTACGGAGTGATAACCTCAGGGAATTACCGATAACCCTGAATCCTAGATGCATGGTTATTGCGACCATTACCGGTTCCCAACTTACTACAATCAAGTTGATTGCTGCCTTGAGCAAGTTTGGGAAAACAGTTACGTGCGTAGGGGACGTTGGGGTTATTAAACTTTGAATCCTTATCGCGGCGTTTCCTTTCAGAAGCGGAACGGACGAGCTACGATGTTCGTGACTCCTGCTAGTCTCTTATACCGACTGAGGCAGCCAGAGGATGTGACTGCATGGGTTCGCTTTGTAGATTTGTATACACCCTTAATGTTCCATTGGGCTCAGAAGTTGGGACAACAAGAATCGGATTGCGCGGACCTCGTGCAAGACGTGTTCTTGATTCTTTGGCGTAAGCTGCCTGAGTTCAAATATGATTCGGAAAAGAGCTTTCATGCTTGGCTGAAAACGATATTCCTGAATCGTTACCGATCACGTATGCGAAAGCGCAGTTCGGCAACTATGAATTCGCCGAGTTCGGATGAGGACTTCAGCATTGCCGACTTCAGCGATAGGCTGGCCGATGACGATGACACGCGATACTTGATTCGCCAGGCATTCCGCCTGATCGAAGCCGAGTTCTCCGTGCAGCAACAGCAAGTGTTTCGCAACTACGTTCTTCAAGAACAGCCACCCGATCAGGTGAGCAAAGAATTTGGCATCAGTCTCGGAACGGTATACGGAATTAAGTCCAAAATCCTTAGTCGACTACGACAGGAATTGCAGCAAATCCTCGATTGATCTCTTAAAAAAATGAATTATGAGGAAGAATTTCGACGGGAACAGCGTACTAACTCTAGCCCCACATTATGGAATATCGAGCCGCCAAAAAAGCTGGTGTTTAGGCCTGATTGGGAACAAGTTTTTCAAACCGGGACTGGTGACAGTGGTCGATCGTATGTGTTATTCGAGTTAAAGCATGCCTGAAAAACAACTTTGCCCCCCCTCCAGCACGCTTTACGATTTTATCGACGGCAGAATCGTCGACCCCGATTTGTCAGCACTTGCCCATCACCTGGAAGCCTGTACAGAATGCCAGTCCATCGCAAAGACGCTTGGTTCGACTGATACGCTGATCGACTCGCTACGAGGTGAAAAGACCCCTACAGAGCGAATTTCTGACCGTTTGCCGAAGCATCTGACTGACATGCTCAAGCTCATTCCGACCATGGACTTGAATTCGAAATTGAGCAGTCCCGGCATTTCGCGAGATGGCACGGGTGGTTTAGCAGATACAGACGTAAATTTTCTGAATCCGCCTTTGCAACAAGACGAATTGGGGCGACTTGGACCGTATCGAGTTTTACAAGTCCTGGGCCGAGGAGGGATGGGGATCGTTTTTCTCGCCGAAGATCCAAAACTTGGTAGACGAGTGGCACTGAAAGTCATGCTTCCACGGATCGCCAGAATTCCAGCGGCTCATGATCGCTTTCTGCGAGAAGCAAAAGCGGCAGCACGTTTAAAAAATGACCACATTGTGACGGTCCATCAGGTCGATGAGATTAACGGTATTCCATTTCTTGCTATGGAACTGCTGCAAGGAGAAACGCTGGAAGAGGCGATTCAGACAGGACGTCGTTTTAGTATTGCGGAAACGATTCGCATAGCGCGCCACATTGCCCGTGGCCTTGCCGATGCTCATGAAAAGGGCTTGGTTCATCGAGACATCAAGCCTGCTAACCTATGGCTTGAGATAACGCGTGAAGGTGGAATGCGCGTTAAGGTTCTGGACTTCGGACTGGCTTGCGCGGCTGTCGACGATGTCCACATCACGGAGTTCGGCACAATCGTCGGTACTCCGGCTTTCATGGCCCCGGAACAAGCTCGTGCGGACCGAGCGGTTGATTCGCGAGCCGATCTGTTTTCGCTGGGCTGCGTGTTGTACGTCTTGTGTACCGGGGAGATCCCATTCAAGGCCGACACAACCGTTGGCACCCTGATGGCGTTGGCTCTGAATAATCCTGTTCCACCAAATCAGCGGAATGAATCGGTTCCCGCAAAGCTCTCCGGTCTCATCATGGAGCTGCTGGAAAAAGACCCCGCAAATCGGCCTTCTTCCGCTCGCGATGTCATTGAACGATTGCGCCTTATCGAACAGTGCATCACCGCTTCCACCACGACAACAGGAGCATTTGGACAAACGCTGCTGGGCAATTCGAAACCCATGAGCACACCACCCGCTGTGGTCAATCAGCCGGTTCGAAAATCTACCGGACGAGGCGTGAAGTTCGCCGTCGGTTCCTTTATGCTGGGACTGCTACTGTTAACAGCACAAGTGCTGTTCTGGCCAATTCCCGACGGCAAAGTTGTCCGCATCGAATGCAATGATCCGTCGATCATGGTGGCATTCGGCGGTGGCGAACTCAAAGTCACCGGCGCGTTTGACCAGCCCGTGACGCTGACGCCAGGCAAAGTCGATCTGCTGATCACGAAGCCGCAGCCAGACGGTGAAGATTTCGTGTTTGAAACCGACAAGCTAGTGGTTCGCAAGGGCGATCAGATTGTTCTGAAGATTGAAGTACTCGACGGAGAAGTTCGCATCGTTCAAGACGGCCAGGGAATAGTCGATTCTAAATCGCTGCCGTCCGAGATGTCGTTGGAATCCATCGCAGATAAGGATCGAAGAGCCACGATGTGGGTCTTGTCAATTGGCGGCATGGTAGCAATCGAGATGTTGGCGGATGATGGCAACATCATCGACAACACATATCGAGAGATCCACAGGGTCGTGGAGATTCCGCAGGAACCGTTCTTAGTGAAGGATGTGTATTTCCCAAAAAACGCGGCGCTTAATGACGCCGGATTTATCCACTTTCGAGATCTGAGGAATCTGCAGATGCTCGTCATTGATGGGGCGTTTGAGAGAGTCACTGACGCTGCCATCGAAAACCTGCGAGGGTGTACTCGCCTGGGAAGGATTCAGGCACAGGGTTGCGGGATCAGCGACAAAGCTCTGGAACTTCTGAAAGATCTGCCAGCATTGACATACCTTGGCATCGGAGGGAAACCCGGTCTCACGGACGCTGGCCTGGTCACGCTCAAGAGCTTTCCTGCGCTGACGAAGCTTTACATCGGTGGTGCCAATCTCACCGATGCTGGCCTCCGTCATTTCAGCGACTTTAGAAATCTGCAAAGTCTCGGCCTGGGAGGTATCAGTGGGTTTACCGATGAAGGCCTCGCTCACGTCGCCGACATGAAGACTTTGATGATACTTGATCTTGCCGCCACGAATGCGGGTGACGCTACGATAAAGCGACTCAGCGAAAATCCAAATCTGACCGATCTGAGCATTAGCTACACAAAAGTGACGGATGAGGGGTTTGCGCATCTGCAGGCAATCAAAGGACTCAAGGTTATTTGGGTAAGGGATACGCGCGTCACTGCGAATGCGATTGAGAGCTTCCGCGCCGCCGTGCCAGAATGCAGGATTGAATACGGTTTTGACAACCCGTTTGTTCCGAACACCACAGGTAGTCAAGACTGAATCACCTGAGCCTACGGCGGTAGCCGATTTTGCATTCGTGTTTCTGTAGGTTTGTTTCTGCATTTCTTCGCATTTTTCAAATTGAAAATCGGCTAGCGCCTCAGGCTCAGTGATAAATACCACAATTAGTTACGACGATGTCCTTTATCCGAGCCTCACCCATCTGCAAACGCATCCGGATCGATTGGCCACACTCGCGGCGCTGTTTGAAATGCAGCCAGCACCGGTTCCAACATCGCGAATCCTTGAACTGGCCACGGGACAAGGCGGCAATTTGATACCTCTGGCCGTCAGTTATCCGAACTCACACTGCTTCGGCGTTGATCTATCGCAGCGACAGATCGAATCTGGTCAGGCGGTGATCGATTCACTCGGGCTGAAGAACATCAATCTGAGAACACAAAGTATTCTCGATTTCCCGGCCGATGCGGGCAAGTTCGACTACATCAACGCCCATGGAGTTTACTCCTGGGTACCCGAGCCCGTTCGCGACAAGATCCTGCAGATTTGCCGCGACCATCCGGCACCGCATGGCGTTGCGATTGTCAGCGACAACACGTTCCCTGGCTGGCATCAACGTCGGATAATTCGTGACATGATGCTGTTTCACACCAAACGCTTTACCGAGCCAGCCAAACGGATCGAACAAGCCAAAACGTTCTTACTCTCATGACCCAGGCGGCGGGCACCGAAAGTGCCTACGGACGATCGTTGCATGAAAAATTCCGAACGCTTTCCGCCGCAGATTGCCGAAGTGCTTTCCAAAATGGAGATCATTGAGCGTGAGCAGTATCTGGACTTTTTTACGAGGCGCACGATTCGTCGGACGCTGATGTGCCATCGGGAAGTTACGCTGGATCGCAGCGCGATGGCCAGTCGCATCAGCGGACTTCGACTGGCGATGCCTAGCCCCATGGCCCCGGCCGAGAACCAAAGTGCCGACCAGCCGCTGGTGCTGAAATCAAGCCAGGGCGCGGAACTGACCATTCGCGATCCGCAGATAAAGACTGCGTTTATGCAATTGGCAAACCAAGCGCCACGCTGGGTTCCGTTCGAAGAATTGCAGACATCGGTGCGCAAAGAGGTGGGTCGCGGTTCGCTCGTTGTTCAAAGCCAGGACGACTTTCAGCGTGACTCGCGAGTGCTTGCGGAAACGCTCACGCATGCTTTCATTTTCGGTGCGATTGAACTGCATGCCAGCGAGCCAGCGACTTTCTGCGGGAATGGAGCCGCGACGTCAGGAACTCCGGAGTCCAGGCCGCCTTCACAAATTCGATCGGGATGGAGTTTGCTCATGTTCCGAAGGGCAAACCCTAGTTGGTTCGCAGGGAATCGGAATAACGGCCGATGCAGAAGCATGTGACCGTGTTTGAGCAGGACTTCTATCTGGGTACATATGAGGTGACTCAGGAGCAATGGCCACAGTCATGGGATCAAATCCCACTTGGTTCGCTCGAAATGCTGACGGTGCAAATGAAGTGAAGGTTCTGCGGGATGATGGAATGAAGCGATTGCCGGTGGAACGAGTCTCCTGGCTGGACTATCAGGAGTTCCTCAAGCAACTGAACGAGATGGATCAGCAGCCTGGCTGGACATATCGACTTCCGACCGAGGCCGAATGGCAATATGCGTGTCGAGGTGGTCCAATGCAGGATGCGACAGAGGCGGAGTTTGATCACTACGCACCGTCGCCGGGACACGAATTATCTACAGAACAGGCCAACTTCACTCACGAGCTTGGCTGGAAGCGCCCTTGTTGAGTCGGCCTGTTTTCACCCAACAAACTCGGACTCTAAGAATGCATGGCAACGTCGGAGAATGGTGCGACGACAAAGCCAAATGGCTGAGCACGGAATCGCGCCTCCTTCATTCAGGCAGTCGGAGTGATTCGGCTGTTGGTTGTCGGACCTCTCGAATCGAAGCTCCAACAGTACCTTGGGCCTACTACGACCTCGGCTTTCGCGTCTCCCGAGTACCGGTTCACCTATAGCCGTCCTGAAATAGATCTAGCTTCTGTAGAATGTAAGGCAAGGAACTACTGACCCGCAACCTTTCCTCGTCGTTGGGATTCTCAAGCAAGACGAGTCTTACGAAATGCAAACTCATTTCGTTCAATAACGCTTTCACAAACTCTCCGGAAGCCCCTTCACTAAAAGGCCCGCAAATACACCCGACATGATTCGAACATGTAACCTTCGGTTCCGTAGACCGATGCTCTATCCAATTGAGCTACGGGTGCAGATAATTTTGATTCAAGTCTTTTACTATTTGAGCTTCGTTTGGGCAAGGGGGTTCAGGGGAAAACTGGTATGGGAGCGTGTGAAATGACGGCGGTGTGGATGCTACTTCGCATGGGGAAAGGGATTTATTCGATTATTTTTAGGTAGCGTCCTAAATGGGGCTTCTCAATGATTGTAGGTGCACTCTGCGGCCAGTGTATGGTTAGGCTGTCGATTTGCTGAATCTTGCCAAGTCCAATTACTAGAGCGCGATCGCTGCTCGATGCGTAGCTACCGCCGCCGACTACTTGGCGGACCAATTTGTATGGGCCAGCTTGGGCGACGACGATGGCTCCAATAGCATTGCGATTCGATTTGGTACCTACCAACTCGATGCCACACCATTTGCCTTGGGCCGACGACGCATTGCGAAGCAGGACACTGGGTTTTTCTACATTCGAAGTTGCTAAGTCGACCAGACCATCGCGATCCATATCCAGCGTGGCCAATCCACGTCCCGGTTTTGGTTGCTCAAAAAAACTGCCAGCAGGAGACTGGACGACACGAAAATTTTTGCCGTCATTGTTTTCCAACAAGACAGGTTGTTGTTCCACCGGCGCCATGGCGGAATGACGGACTGCGTGGCCATTGACGATCATGATATCCTCGTCGGCATCCAAATCAAAATCGACGAAAGCTGTCCCCCACCCGACAAACATGTTGCCCATGGCGGTGACATTGGTTAACCGCGACGCATGCGTAAAATTGAGCCTGCCCGTATTTCGGTAAAGGGCACAAATTTCATTTTCATAATGGGTGACAAACAAATCGAACTGGCCATCTCGATTGTAATCGCCGATGCCAATTCCCATGTTTCCGTCCGGTGAACCTGAATCATCGAGTGCGGCACCGGAACGAACGCCAATTTCACTAAGCACACCGCCATCGTTACGATAAACATAATTAGGCTGCTCGTCATTAGCCACAAAGAAGTCGGTGTCGCGATCGCCATCGAGATCGGCGGCGAGGACGCCAAGGCCACGACCGCCTTTGAGAAGGTTGACTGTTTCCGTAGCATCGTCAAATGAACCGTCGCCTGAATTGACATAGAAGGAATCCGGTAGGTCTTTGAATTCCCGTGGACTACAGACGTCGCGGACGTTGGTCCTTGGGTGAATGCAGGGCGGGTCAAATTCGTATGACCAATTAGAATAATGCGCCACGTAAAGATCGAGCAATCCGTCTCCGTTGATGTCGCCCCAAGCGCCGGTACTGCTCCAGAGCGTATCATTGAGTTTCGACTCTGGCGCGCACTCTTGGAAAGTGCCGTCGCCTTGGTTCCGGAACAGTTGAAGTCCGCCGTACCCCATAACAACGAAGTCGTCGAAACCGTCTGCATCGTAATCGCCTACAATGGCTGCGTGATTGTAAAAGCGATCCATGTTGACGTACGCCAGCTGCGATACTGCGACATAACGAAAAGGAGCCACACTGCGATATAGGGTTCCGGGCAATCCGTTGACCGACGTTCGCGGCGTGAATGTTCCACCGCCTGGGCAGATCAAATCAAGCAGTCCGTCTTGATCGAAATCGATGACGGAGATTCCCCCGCCGAGCGATTCGACGATGCTAAATACTTCGGCTTCGTGACCGTCGCGGAAAACATGATCCACGCCGCTTGTCGAAGTAACGTCTTCAAATCGAATGTTCGTTGCAGTATCGATTGGTTTGGAGCTAAGTTTATTTTCGTTCGACCCAGTTTTTGCAATTTGTGATTTCCCGCTTGAAGCAACCGAGTCTGTCGAATCTCCTTTTTTGTTGCAGCCAAGGGCAAGCATCGCCGCGATCATTAGGCTTGCCACAAATCGCTCAGCATTCGAATTTGTTTTTGAGCTGAGCAAGGTCATTGGTAGTAGCCGATTATGTTGAAGATTGCTTCGATTTCAAGATAGCTTTAAAGTGCTGGAGGCATTCATTTCAAGCCGCGACACGCTCAAGTTTCCAAAGCCGGCTTCTAGTAACTGCACGATAAATATTTTCGTGTCATCGTCATGCGTCCAAACAACTTTCACCTCATGAGGGTTTGGGCGAGATGGCTTGATTTGGGTTTTGCGGTGGTGTCGGTGGTTGCTGGACTTCGCCACCCATTTTCTTGATGATACTGCGATGGTACATGGCCATAGCTGTATCACCGCTTCGAGTAAAGTACTGCTCGAGATCTTGGTGAGCGGCGATGATACTTGGATTTTGCATCAGGGCGGATTGGAGCCAGACGCGTCCTTCTTCGCGTGAGCTGTAATGCATTAGCAAATGCCCCATTTCGTAACGCAGCATAGGATTATCCTGAGCCACTTCGGCTTCGCGCAGCCGAAGGTCGATGTCTTCGATTTTCTTTCGACCAGCCTCCATTAGCGCCAGATGCACGTTGGCACGGTCTTCTTGGCCAATCTGGCTGTAAGCGCGTGATAACGTGTAATTGAGATCGACATCGTCGGGCCAAAGTTGCGCGAGCGGCACAAGGGTATCGACGGCACCCTTTGCATCACCCGTTTCGAGTTGCGATTTGCCGAGCAACAGTCGTGTCTCAAACGAACGATTCCCGCCGTCGATGAGTTCCTTCAGGATCAATTGAGATTCGCCGGGTGAGCCGCTGCCGAATAACGCTTCGGCAAGACCGCGTTTAGCTTCGGCGTTGTCCGGAACACGTGCGAGGTAATCATTGAAATAAGGAACCGCTTCAGCGAACTGGCTGAGTTTGAGTTTGTTCTGAGCTTTGGAAAGAACGGTCGGCAAGAAATCCTTTTGGAACTTGAGCGATTCGTCGAACAGTTTGTCTGCTGCTTCCCACTGACGTTGATATTGAGCCAGGAGGCCCATGAAGTACGGTGGTTGGGGCGATTTAGGTTCTTGACGTTTCCACAATCCGATCATACCCATCGCTTCTTGGAAACGCATACGAATCAAGTAGCCGTAGGTAAAGGCCAAGCAGACTTCGCCAAAATCGGACCCGGCTTGTTCAATCATTTTGTCAAGGTTTTTTTCTGGCTCTTCCAGGTAACCTTGCTGAGCGTCAAGCAGCATCTGTTCGCGTCGCAAAATTTCCGGTGTATATTTCATTTGCCGGGCAAGTTCTAGGTGCTGTTGCGACTTTTCGTAATTTGCCAGATGGCGATAGGCCCGACTTCGTAGAAACTCTAGCTCGGCGGTTTTGCCAGCTCGATTTTCAATTTTCCGAATCTGTTCGAGCGCGGTGCGATCATCAAATTTGCGAATGGAATTGCGGATCTTATCGGATTGCCAATTCGCATTGATCTGCCGACCCCCGAAGTATGCCAAGGGAATAAAGATGGCAATCAAAATTATCAAACGCAAATGTTTGAAACTTCGTACGGGCTGTGTGGCGGTGAGGGCACCTGACAATGGCGTGCTCGGTGAAGGTACTACATCGACCACTGAAGTTGCACTTGTCGGGTTCGCCGCATTTGCCCGAGATTGCTTTGATTTTTTGCTCATATTCCGTGCTTCCCAAGATTTCAGATTATTTTAGCACGGTCGAGCGTACCGGCGAGGGTCGTTTTAGCGAAACTGGCCTTTTCCGAAACTGGGCCAAACGGATCGGATGCCGCGTTTGATCGTCTCTTTCAGTATGACGCTTTTCATTCTTTCGCGGACCAAATATTGGCATCGGCGAGCTCCCCACACGAAATCGCTTGTCGCAATGGTACCTACGAGCGCTTCGTCGATCCTGTTCACGAGTTTTTCTTTGTAAAGCTGCTCGCCGTATCCCATATCAATCCGATGAATTCCGTTTGATGGCGCTGCATCCACGATTTGAAGAAACAATTCTGTTCCTGGGGAATATTGCGAAAATTCAGGTGAGTAGACGGGAAACCAATAGTGCAACAAATCGCCTTCGCGAATACCAAAATGTATAGCGACAACATTTTGAGCGTCGGCGAATAGGACGGACAGGCAACCCGACAGCGTGTGACCTTTGTGCCCCATGAATTCCCTGACCAGATTTGTTGTCCAGGGTACTGAGAAGATGTCAAAAATATGTGTTCGTTGATATTGGTCGCTCTTGAGCTGAATCAATTTCTCTAAATACTCGACGCTGGTACTGTGGAATTCCAAGCGAGCGTTTGGGAACTTTTTAGCGAATTTCCGTGACTTCCTGCGATGGGCTTCGATTGTGTAGTTTCGAGATTCAAGATTTTTTCGGTATCCTTCGGGGCATTCGTCCAGGCAAGCCGTATAGGACTTTACTTTAGTGAAGCTGCAATCTTCCAGCTCTTCAACGGGCCAAAAGAGGGCATGAAAATCCCAAGACTGCAAACCGCATTTGCGGAGTAACGAATGCATGTTGATTGTCGTGGCGGCAGACGCGATGGGGCCATGTGCGTCGTTCATTTTTCCGCCGACCGGGATTGCATGTGAATTCGTGATTCGGTGGAAGGGGAAAAATCCAACGATAGCATCTGCATCGCTGATAACCGCGACTTCGACGTCGTTGCGAACTCGGGCAACAACTCGGGTAAAGTCAAAAGAATAGAACGGGCTATATAGTCGAGGGTTTTCGCTACGCAGATTCTCCCATTGGATAGCTAAGTCATCCGTTAGATCCGCTCCTTTGACTAATCGGATGTTCAACATATCGGAGTTAGGGACGACCAATTGAGTACTTGTGATTGAATTCGAGAGAACAGAAGATCTCGCTGGAACCGAACTTCCTACGGTCCAGTTTAATTGAATTCAGCGTTCTCGCCATTCGACAATTCCAACAGGAATCCACAATTCCTACCATAAACCAAGCCCTTGCGGCGGGGTCACCATTTCTCATGCGAAACTTCGCTACAATCGCTACTAGACCACCGATCAAGAGTGCGAAAAATTTGCTGAACGCTTGAAATAAGGTTTTGACAAGTCGATCCAGCTCGTGATCGGCTAATAGCTTTTAAAGTCGCTTTTCTGGATTTACGCCCAGCAACCTTGCTGGAATGGGGCACAAGCCTAGAGCTGGCGCATGACCTTCCCCAGAACACTTTGGAGATACTCGCGAGCAGGGGCTAGTGATTCGAGACGCTAAGGACTGGCACGGAGTTCAATCTTTGATGGACGACAATTTCGCAATTCGAATTGTGGTTTTCTTTGTCGTGGCAGCCATCGTCGCGGTTGTCGACGCAGGCATCGTTCGCCCCAACCGCGAAAGAATCGAAGTCTACGGGTTCTTGCTAGGGAGCGGCTTGGGAGCAGGGCTGTTTGGAGCGATTTTCGATCAAGTCACTTTCACAATCTCGAGTCACTATTTTGTGTATTTAAAGGAAATCGAGGCGCCGACTGAACTCGAGCTGCGAATCAAAATCGCTGTTTTTGGTTTCGCAGCGGCACTCATTCCGGGATTGTTCGCATCGGCGTCCATGTTGGTCGCCAGCTTGGATGCAAAAAGCGGGATTTGGACGGTAAGGCCACTCGGACTATTCGCTTGGTATCGCATTCACCTAGTCACATTTCTCATTCTCGTGGTTCCGTTTGTGATGGCAGTTCTGTTTTTCGACCCGCGTGGATATCGGTCACAATGGGACGCAATTTTGGAAACCAGTCAAATTCAACGAATGATCGTAACTTGGTCCGTGCACTTGGCTGCGTATGGTGGTGGCATATTCGGGACGATTTTGGCAATCATTGGGTTACTGCGCACGCGTAAGACTGCGAAGCAGCATGGATAAAAACGTTTCCAAATCGTAAAGCGTACCTTCCGTCCCTTGCGCTTATAGGACAGGCATGAATAGCTCCAAGAATCCCATTAGGACGGAAGCCGGTCAGTTGGCCTTGGCGGAAACGGCGTCCAATTGACGATTCGGCAGGTTAGCAATAGACTTTCGATCTTAAACAAAGTTACCTTTTTCGCGGGAGTTTAGGCGATTCATGGCTAGCAAATTCATCTATTTTTTTGGCAAATCCAAGACTGACGGCGCTGGGAATATGAAGGCCCTGTTGGGTGGCAAGGGCGCTAATCTGGCAGCCATGACAAAGATCGGTTTGCCAGTCCCGTCGGGCTTCACAATCACAACCGAAGTCTGCACGCATTACTACGAGAACGGCAAGAAATTCCCAGAGAGTTTGCCTGGCGAATTGACGAAGGCGATTGCTTGGCTCGAAAAAGAGACCGGCAAGAAATTTGGCGACCCCAAGAATCCGTTACTCGTTTCGGTACGATCCGGTGCCCGCGATTCGATGCCGGGAATGATGGATACGATTTTGAATCTTGGCCTCAATGACGAGACCACCGAAGGACTTAAGAAAGCGACCGGCAATGGTCGTTTCGCCTGGGATTCCTATCGTCGTTTCATTCAGATGTACGGCGACGTTGTGATGGGTGTTCAAAAGCGTCACGAAAACGAACACGAGCCATTCGATGACGTCATGGACCAGTTAAAGAAAGAAGCGAAAGTTTCGGACGATACCGAGTTGTCCGAAGAAAATTTGCAGGAGCTGGTCAAGCGTTTCAAGAAGCTGATCAAGGAACGGACGGGAAAGGCATTTCCAACTGAACCAGTGAAGCAACTTGAAGGCTCGATTGCTGCCGTCTTCAGTTCTTGGATGAACGAGCGAGCGATTCTGTATCGACAAAAATATCGCATTCCCGATGAATGGGGCACTGCAGTCAATGTGCAGAGCATGGTGTTCGGGAACATGGGAACCGATTGTGCAACCGGCGTTGCGTTTACGCGGGACCCTGCAAACGGCGATAACGTCTTCTACGGTGAATACCTTGTGAATGCACAGGGCGAAGATGTTGTGGCTGGGGTTCGCACACCGCTCAAGATCGCTGACATGGCCAAGGATAAAGAGATCGGTCCGGCTTACAAAGAGCTCGTCGAAGTTCGCAAGACGCTTGAGAAGAATTTTGGCGATGTACAGGACTTTGAGTTCACGATCGAGAAGAAGAAGCTGTATATGCTTCAAACTCGAAACGGCAAACGAACTGCTTTGGCGTACGTGAAAATCGCTCACGATATGGTCAAAGAAAAACTGATGACCGAAGAGCACGCAATCAAGTCCGGCGATCCAGAAGCTCTGAACCAACTGCTGCAGCCGATTTTCGATCTAAAGGCTTATGCTAAGGCGAAGACCGAAGGTCGATTGATGGCAACGGGACTACCAGCAGGTCCAGGCGCCGCTTCGGGTCACGTTGTTTTTACCGCCGGCAAGGCTGAAGAACTGGCCAAGAAAGGTCAGCACGTTGTTTTGGCTCGAATCGAAACGAGTCCAGAAGACTTGCGCGGAATGATCGCGGCAGACGGAATCCTAACTTGCCGCGGTGGTGTCAGCAGTCATGCGGCCTTGGTTGCTCGCCAAATGGGTAAAGTCTGTGTTGCTGGTGCGGGCGACATTCAGATCGATTACCACAAGGGTACTCTGAAGTGCAAAGGAGTGACCTTGAAAGAGGGCGACGCGATCAGCATCAACGGTACGACTGGCGAAGTGTTCCATGGCAAGATCGACACGGCCGATAGCGAACTCAAGCAGGTGCTCGTTTCCAAAACGCTTAAGCCTGCTGACAGCAAAGTATTCCAGTACTACAACTTTATCATGAAGCTGGCTGACAAGTATCGAACGATGGGCATTCGGACCAACGCTGACCAACCTGATCAAGTAACGAACGCCATTGCGTTTGGTGCGGAAGGTATCGGACTTTGTAGGACCGAGCACATGTTCTTCGAAGGCGATCGCATCATTGCTGTTCGTCAGATGATTCTTGGCGAATCCAATGAGGATCGCACGAAAGCGTTGGCCAAGTTGTTGCCTTATCAACAAAAGGACTTCGAAGGAATTTTCCGTGCGTTGAATGGCTTGCCAGCGTGTATTCGATTGCTGGATCCACCGTTGCACGAGTTCCTGCCACAACAAGACAACAAAAAGGGCGTTGATGAAGTCGCTAAGCAACTGAATATTTCGGCTGCGGAAGTCCTCAGTCGCGTCAACGAGTTGCATGAGTTCAACCCCATGCTCGGTTTCCGCGGATGCCGACTCGGTATCTTGCGTCCCGAGATTTCCGAAATGCAAGCGCGTGCGATTTTCTTGGCAGCCGCAGCGGTCCTCAAGGAAGGCATCAAGGTCAAGCCGGAAATCATGATTCCATTGGTGGGCTTCAAGAAAGAACTCGATCTCCAAGTCGAGATCGTTCATCGTGTTGCAGCCGAAGTAATGAAGGCGTCTGGCAAGAAGTTTGCTTACTCGGTCGGAACAATGATAGAAGTACCGCGAGGGGCTTTGACCGCTGACGAAATCGCTGAGTCGGCAGAGTTTTTCTCGTTCGGTACGAATGACTTGACGCAAACCTGCTTGGGAATGAGTCGCGATGACAGCGGTTCGTTCTTGCCTCGTTATCAGGAATTGGAAATCGTCAAAGCGAATCCATTCGCGTCGATCGACACGACCGGCGTTGGTGAGTTGATGAAGATCGGCGTCGAAAAAGGTCGCTCGCGTCGTGAGGATCTCAAGATCGGTATCTGCGGCGAACACGGTGGCGATCCGTCATCCGTCGAGTTCTGCCACAAGATTGGCTTGAACTACGTCAGTTGCTCGCCGTTCCGAGTTCCAATCGCACGATTGGCAGCAGCCCAAGCGGCTTTGAAACCGATGGCAGCAGCGGCGAAGGCCAGCAAAGGCAAGCCTGCGACAGCCAAGAAAAAGTTCGCCAAGGTCTAAGCCGGTTTTTAATTACAGTGTTCGACTTCTTTAAGGTGTTTTCATGTCCGATTTAGTGGCTCGCTACAACGAAGCTGAAAAGCTAAAAGATGCAGGCAAGTATGACGAGTCTATCGCCATGCTGAACGGAATCCTTGAAGAAGATCCAACGCATGTGCTTTCTCATCTCACGCTGGCCAGAGTTTATACTTTGGTCGGCAAGCATAACGAAGCGATCGAACATGCGCGACAAGCTTGCGAGATCGAGCCAACCGATCCGTTCAACTTTACTGCGATGAGTGTGACTTATCAGCGCGCCTTTGCTGGTACAGGCGACAAACGCTTCATCCAATTGGCCGAGGACGCGATGGCTCGCGCCCATTCTATGAACTAGCGCCATCGCTTTCCGTGGTTTCAAGTTGACGCCATAGTTCTGTGTTCACCAATCTTGATTACAGCCAAAGACGAAAAACCTCTTTGGCTTTTTTCTTTTCGCAGCTCAACTAGATTCTTGGACCGATGAAGGTTGGGACAGACGCAGTTCAAGGCAGCCGGAATTTGTTCTTGAAATGATTCGGGAGGTGCTCATTTTTTCTGGACAGACGAATTTCTGGACAGACGAATTTGGGGACGGGCGAATTTGGGGTGGGTGATTTTTTGTTGGGTGGTGAGGCTGTTTTGGGATCAGGGTTGGTGATTGTTGTGGGAGTGTTTAGTTTGCTGGGGTCGAAATTCGGGTTAGCTCTGATTGAGCAAAGTTTAGAAAATCGGCATCGTCCAGCAGCTGCAACTCGGAGTAGTTTGGATGCCGCGAAGGTTTGTACGGGTCGTTCGATTTCGTGTTGTAGCAGCAGATCAAAGCCCAGCGGGGATTTTCACTTGTGTTCTGATCGGAACGATGAAGCAAATTGCCGTGAAAGAAAAGGGCATCGCCGGGTTCCATCTCGACATACAGCAACGGCAACTTTTCTAAAGCAGCGTTAACGCGTTCCATATCAGCACCGGTTTGCCCACCAACTTTGCCGTGGTCGATGCGGCCAATCAAATGGGAACGGCCGATAACTTGAAGGCAACCATTCGAACGAGTAGCAGGGTCCACCGCAATGAAACAGCTTCCCATGGTCGGATACAGACAGCCATAGTTGTACCAGTAGCCATAATCCTGGTGCCATTCCCAAGCACCGCCGACGCGAGGTTCCTTCAGCATCATCTTATGATGGTAATGGTAGACTTCGTCTCCGAGAAATTTCGACATGTTGTCCGCCACGCGTTGAGACCGAACAACGGCAGCGTAGAGGTCCGAGCCAAGGTCATTACTTAGACTTAGTGTCGTCGTACCGCCTTGAGCATCCGAACGACTTGATGCGCGACGGACAAGCTGTTGATCGGCGCGGGCGTACCGGCCCATCAGAACGGCCTCGTCATCAGAAAACAATTTCGGAACGATCAAAAATCCTTCGTCCTGAAATCGCCGAATATCGGATTCCGTTGCTCGATAAAAATCTGGCATTGTCAAACTCGTAATTCAACCTTTATTAACGACTGCCCGAACAAAAAACTATCGGCGTCTGATCTTTGAAAATCGTTTCGGGGAGTGGCGACAAGTCCAACTCAATCACATCGGAGGTGTAGCTTTTTTGTCACCGCGAGCGCCGAGAACGATCGTAAAATCGCCCGCGAGAATTCCCTCGGCCTTGTCATCTTTGGCCAATGCAACGGTGACTGATTCGCGTTGATTCTTAGCGAGCGAGCGATAGATGCCGTCTCGATCATTATCTTTGGCGTGCATTTCAAAGTACATTTGAGTCGTCAGATCATTAAAGCCCTTGGATGAAATCTGATAGTGAATATGCGGCGTGCGGCCAGGATATTTTCCGGGACGGATGGACTTGAAGGAATATCTGCCATCTTTGTCGGTTTCGATGCGAGCAAAGTACTGGAAGTTCGGATCGAGCGGAGCAGGGTTGTTGTCTTTCGGATGGTTGTAACGTCCTGCCGCGCAGGCTTGCCAAACTTCGACGATTGAATTTGCTAAAGGCTCGCCGTGAACATCGACCACTTGACCGCGAACCAAGATGATTTCCCCTTCCGCTACCGGACCGTCAGCGGCTTTGCGAGTCAAATCCGCATCGTAAAAGGGTTGCTTTTTGATTTCGGGAATCGGGTAGAATGGTCCGCTTGTCTGCTCCGGTGTCAGCATCCTATCGTCGGCCCAAAGATTCGACGCAAAAAGGATTCCAGCTCCACCGATTGCTGAGTTTCGCAAAAACGTTCGACGATGCGGATTTCGAGAATCCATAATCAATTCCTCTTTTGGTACACATGATCGGTCAACAGCTATTGGGAATTGTAACCTGTCAAGATTCATTGGGCAGCGCGATAAACTAAGAACGCCCCCGGAAAACTGGAGAAAAAAATGAGAGTTGCTGCTTTATTGTTGGCCTTGTGCTTTGCCCATTCGCCGATCTTTGGCCAGTCAGAAAACAATCGCGAGAAAGTATCTACAGATGCAATACGAGCCTGGGTGGGAGACCATCAAAAGGAGTTGCTCGACAATTATTTTTGGTTGCACGCGAATCCTGAAGTATCTTTCGAAGAAGAAAAAACGGCTGAGTTCTTGGCCGGTATTTGGAAGGAAGCAGGGTTTGTCGTAACGGAAAAT
This sequence comes from Pirellulaceae bacterium, assembly GCA_031374825.1. GTDB lineage: Bacteria > Planctomycetota > Planctomycetia > Pirellulales > Pirellulaceae > JANMGV01. The sequence goes on along the minus strand of JANMGV010000234.1, from coordinate 40,784 downwards.
GTTGGTGGTTTTGGGATCGTGGGAGTCTTGAAAAATAGCGATGGCCCAACGGTCATGCTGAGGACGGATTTGGATGCGTTGCCGGTCAAGGAAGATACGGGACTGCCGTATGCTTCGAAAAAAGAGATCGTCACACAAAGCGGCACGAAATCGGGAGTCATGCATGCGTGTGCTCATGATCTTCACATGACATGCGTGACTGGTGCGGGTTTGTATTTGGCCGAACATCGGAACTCTTGGCGGGGAACGCTCATTCTCATCGGTCAGCCGGCTGAGGAACGCGGATCAGGAGCCAAAGCGATGCTCAATGACGGTCTGTTCACAAGGTTCGCGAAACCGGATTTTGCAGTGGCCTTGCACGTCGAATCAGCAACGCCAGCAGGTTCCATTGGCGTTCGCAGCGGGTTCATCTTGGCGAATGTCGATAGCGTTGATATAGAGGTCAAAGGGAAGGGCGGTCACGGGGCTTCCCCAGAAACGACGGTCGATCCAATCGTTCAAGCCGCCGAACTCGTCATGAGTCTACAAACGATCGTGAGTCGCGAAATCAAGCCCACCGAACCCGCCGTTGTCACCGTTGGTGCAATCAACGGCGGCTCCAAGCACAACATTATCGGGGATCGTTGCCATTTGCAGATTACAGTCCGAAGTTATTCGGATACGGTTCGGAGCAAGATACTGGCATCCATTGAACGACGAGCCAATGCGATCGCCAAAGCGTACGACGCGCCGACACCGGAAATTAGTGTATCCGAAGGAACGCCAGCACTCTCGAACAATCCCGTTTTGACTGAACGACTTCGACAGGTCTTCATTCGCGGGTTGGGAGAGGAGAAAGTACTGGAGGCGGAGCAGGTGATGGGTGGTGAAGATTTCAGCCAATACGGATTGGCTGGCGTCCCCATTCTCATGTATCGGTTGGGCGTAATACCCAATGAAACGCTTGAGCGTTACAAGAAGCAAGGTATAACGCCACCTAGCCTCCATTCACCCCAGTTTTATCCGGAGCTGGAGGTTTCTTTGCCAACAGGTGTCATCACCCTTAGCTTGTCCGCATTGGAACTGATGCCCAAGAAATAGGTTGCAAAACATTCTGCAAAGAATAATTTTGCAACCAACTGGTCATTCTAGTGACGACTTAGATAATTCCGCCGTGAACGCGGAATGGCGTCATATGGTCAGGACCTTCCATGAACCAAAAACGCTCCCATTCGCCAAGAATATTGCGGAGGTTTTCGGACGTGTAGATCAACTGCTCTGCTCGTCGCTGCGGTAAGGCTGAATAGGCCGGAATAACGCAACCAACAAGGGGCGTTAAACTACAAGCTAGAATGATTCCACATAGCCAGCGTCGCATGGCCCATCCTCCGTGAATGTTCGCTCGCGTTGAGGAACCAATTCCTCAACTGCAATTTCTTCCTGAAATCGAAGCAATAACTGTATGTTGCTGTTCTTGGAGGGTTACCAAGTTGTCGTTTCTTGCGACAGATCATTCCTCGGGCGAATCGTCATCCAAGGATTGTAATCTGATTCGCTCAGCGGCTTCCGAGCCTTCGATCAACATCACGCGAGATTCCATTTCTTTGCCTGGCTTGAAAATCACCACGAACTTCTCAGGAACCTCAACTTGGTTACCCGTTCGCGGATTGCGTGCTTTTCGTGCAGCCCTTGGCTTGACCTGAAATACTCCGAAGTTGCGAAGCTCTACCCGGCCCTCTTCAACCAGCGTATCGATAATCGCATTAAAAGTTCGTTGAACGATATCCTTAATCTGCAACTGGGTTAAACCAGTTTCATCGGAAATCGTTTTGACGATCTCTTTTTTTGTCACGACGCTCAATCCCCATCTGCAAGCAGACGCCGTAAGTCCTTCGCACCCAAGTATTTAACTACGGGCGAGAGTTTACGGGCCTGGGAATTTCGCGTCAAGTATGGGCTAGCACATTACGGTTTTGTGAACTCGTGGTAGCGATAGCCCAGCACCTAGTTTCGTTATCGACGGAGAAATCCTAAGACTTGATACAAACTGCATTGTCGGCAGATTTTGACCTTTTGTTAACAATGCTGGCAAATCTACTCATCTCGGGCGCTGGCAATGAGTCGTAGAAATTCTGCATTGCTTGGAAAGCGACTCAATTGCTTGGTCAATTGCTCCATGGCTTCGACGGGATGCATTGAGTTAAGCGTGCGACGAATCATGGTAACGGCATGCAAAGTAGCAGGATCGTGCAACAATTCTTCGCGACGTGTTCCTGACTGGGAAATATCGATTGCTGGCCAAACCCGGCGGTCAGCTAGCTTTCGATCCAGCACCAATTCCATGTTACCCGTGCCTTTGAACTCTTGAAAAATAAGTTCGTCCATGCGGCTGCCCGTGTCAACAAGTGCCGTTCCGACAATCGTAAGCGAGCCACCTTCGGCAAAAGCTCGTGCGGTAGCAAAAAGCTTTTTCGGAATATCCATTGCCTTGATATTTACGCCGCCGGTCATGGTTGGACCGCTGCCGACCCACTTATTAAATGCGCGTGCAAGTCGCGTGATGGAGTCCATCAGCAAGAATACATCTTTTCCCATTTCGGCCAATCGTTTGCAACGATCAATCACCAGTTGGCTAAGCCGAACGTGGCTGTCGACATCTTCGTCCAAACTGCTAGCAATGACTTCGCCGTTGATCACACTACGTCGCATGTCGGTAACTTCTTCGGGACGTTCATCGATGAGCAATACAATCAATGTCAGCTCAGGATAGTTCGCTGCAATTCCGCGACTGATGTGTTGCAACATGATCGTCTTGCCGGAACGGGGCGGCGCTACAATCAAAGCACGCTGGCCGCGTCCGAGTGGAGTCAGCAAATCGATTACGCGATTTGTAAGCGGTTCCTTGCCAACTTCCAATCGAAGCCACTGTTCTGGGTTGATTGCCGTCAGCGTATCGAATGGTTTTACATTGATGTATTCTTCAGGTGGCATGCCATCAACGTCAAGGATTTCCTTGACGCGAGGCCCTTGTTGCCGACGAGCCTGCTGCATATTAGCTCGGATTTTTACACCTTGTCGGAGTCCGAATTTTTCGATCATCGTCCCGGGGACAAATGGGTCGCTCCGCTCACGGCAGTAATTACCTGAAGGACTTCTTAGGAATCCGTATCCATTTGGATGCAATTCCAGAAGTCCGATAAACTCTTGCACGACTTCCTCTTCACCACCCTCTTGGACCGACGCCGGTTGATCGGTCGCTGTACCATCGTTTTCACGAGGAGGTCGTGGACCTCGAATGCGTTTTCTTTTTACACGTGGACGGCGACCATCGAGACTGGAGTGCTCCCCCGCAGCAGGATGAATGCGGGAACGGAATCGCTTTTTCTTAGGCATAGAGTGAGAACCTAGATAGAAGGGCAGGATTTCCTAGAGGACTTAAGACCTCTAACAAACGGAATCCAGCGAACAGATTTTTCACGAGCAATACGAGCTCATTTGAGGAATTGGATTGCAAAACAGTGTCGAACGTCAGACGTTCTTCGTAATAACAACAGGAAACAAGGCCATGCGTGAAATCAGTTTCAACGCGGAAATGACCATGTCATTATCCAGTTCCCGGTAGCGATACAAAAACTGACCGGGATCGTGCGGAATGGGTCGAAAGTTTTCTTTACCGTCAGAATCGATTGAGATCGATGCCTGCCGATGAGATTGTCGGGTAGATCACAACTTCGCTACATCTGATCACGAGTGCGAAATGATTACTGATCCGGTCCCGGATTCGTGGAAGGCCACCAACAGCAGTACTGTGGCCTGTCAAACACTTTAGATTCCTTTGATTACTTGGTGGAATGTTACCTTGGGCGAATTAGCTGTCAAGTCGGATCGCTGCCATAACAAAAGAAAGTTCGTTTTTTTCCTGTTTTCGCCAAAATCGTGCTATCCAGTACGACCACTACAGTCGATACAGACCGAAGGGGGCTAAGACTGTGCCGATATTCCAGGATGGAAATCAATGAACTTAATATCTCGCGGTATTGCCTGCTTACTTTTATTATTGGGTTCGACGACGTTCGGTCAAATCCCTTGGGTTGGCGACCCAAACGATGCAGCCAGAATAGCGCAACAAACGGGAAAACCTATTTTGTTGCATTTCTACACGGAAGACTGTCCACCCTGCAAAATGCTGGAATACCGTGCATTTCGCGATGCGGACTTCGTAAAAATCCTTTCCGATTCCGTGGTCCCCGTAAAAGTGAATGCTGACGAACAACGGGAATTCACGGCAAACTATGGCGTAACCCGATGGCCAACCGACGTTTACTTGTTTCCCGACGGAAGCGAATTGCACCGGACTGTTTGCCCTCAAGACCCCAGCGTTTACAGAGAAGTTATTCAGCGTGTGGCTCTGCGATGTCGCGATCACCAAATCGAAATTGATTCGCGACGAGCGCCTGAGAAATCAGACACCCAAGTAAAAATGGAAGGCTCAAGAAATAGCGCAGAGAATCCTTCCAATTCGCAGAAAGCACCTGCGACTGAAAATAAAACTGCAGCTAAGACTGCTTCTCATAAGATGCCTAGTCGTGTCTCGCATGAGCCTCCCAAACATTCGGCAAGAGAATTACCTACGTTTGAATCCACTGCCCCAAATCATATGTCGGTAGCCTCATATCGTCAGGACATGGATGCTCGGCCCGCGTCTGATTCCAACGGCAACGCAGCAGACCAGACCGATTCGTCGGCTGACAAGCCCAAGGTCAATCGCTATCGCAGCCAGTCTGCGAACTTTAGCAGTTCCTTCAATGGCTCGATCCCCAATCCAGCTCAATCTGTTCCTTCTCAAGTGCTTTCGCCCTTTGTTAATCAACCCAACAACCAAACTCAGCCGCCTTCCCAGATGTCGACTGTTTCTCAGCAAAAATCATTGCTCACTCGGGATGGTGGTGCTCAAAATAATCCACCACAAATTTCTGTAGCTGCCGATGAGATTATCGCAATCGATGGCTACTGCCCAGTCATCCTTGACGAAAAACGCTGGGAGTTGGGCAACGCGCAGTTTGCTGTACGACACCGTGGAAAAATCTATCATTGCAGCAGCGAAGCCGCGCGCGCCGCGTTTTTAGCTGACCCCGATCGCTACAGCCCAATGTTGAGCGGTTATGATATTGTCCGGTTTCTTGAAAGCGGGCAAGTAGTCAGTGGAAAACGTCAATTCGGTTGCTGGTTTGGTGGACGCGTTTACTTGTTTGAGTCGGAAATGACACGACAAATATTCGATCAAAACGTCGACCGGTACCTTCAGCAGCTACAGTCCCTTCAAGCTTCTGCGGGTCGAGTAGCGTCCGAATCGAGTGAAGCGGTGTATCGCTAAACACCGTTCGACATGCTTTCGTATTCTTATCGCATCTTTGGAATCGCTTGCGGACACCATTCCCGTGCCGCTGTAGCCATGGTTTTGCGCGAGCTGATTTGCGAGAGTCTACTTTCGCACGACCATCAGCAACTGAAACGCGACTAAAGCCATGATCGAAGCCAGGATTGCAAAGAGAACGCGGACACCTGTGTTGCCGAATCGCATCTGAATAAATTTCGCAATGCTCCATCTGTCCGCGAAAGCAATCGGCGAGACAATTCCAACAACCGATGCCGCCGCTAAGCCCAAGGCCACAACACCAACTAAGAAATCTTGCGGTTGAATCATCAGCGCACGGGATCAGAGTAATCGACGGATGAAGAAAGAATTTCGTGGGGCAGCGACTCTGCCACCAATTGTTTGGGCCAATATTAATATCGATGTCGCAGTAGTTCAAAGCCTAATGCGAACTTTACGGGAATTGTGCACAAATGCTCGGCAAAATCGACTACTGCAATTCCCATAATGCTCGCTCGAGATGGCGAACTTGCATTCGGATGTGCTCGAGATCGGGATAGATATCCAACGATTGACGAAAACCGTTTAGAGCTTCAAGCGGTTCTGCTTGTTCGAGGCGGCAGTAAGCGATCCCGATCCAAGCTGGGTAATGAAACCTGCAGACTCGTGTTGCGCGCTCACAGTCCTGCAACGCTCCGTTGATGTCTTCCATATGAAGTTTGGCCAATCCGCGTTGGCACCACCAGTCGGGAACTTGGTTATCCAAATTGAGCAAGCTATCCGCCAGTGCAATCGCTCGCTCGTGATTCCCTTGCTCAATTAATCCCGATACAGTCTCGGATTGATTCTGATAGAACAACGAGTGGCGGCGTTGCCAAATCGACTTGATCCCGTCATCTGCGACTAAGCGTACATGGCGATCTTCGTCGGCAAGCATTGGCCCCAATAGTTCTACAGTTGACGTATTACCCAGCAAACCAAGAGAAAAAGCTGCAGAGCGTCTGCAAGTCAAATCGCGGCTCCCCGCCAGTCTAGCAAGTGTACCAAGCGAATAGCGAGGCGCAATTGCCATCATAAACGAAGCCGTATCTAAGTCTTTCAAGTAAGCTTGGAAGGCTCGAATCAAAAACGGGCTATTGGTTGGTCTCTTGTCCACGGAACTTTAAATTCAGTTAAAATGCAAAGGTGGCGGGCAGGCAATATTGGAATCACAATTTCAGAGCGTACTAGCCAGTGTAATTGCACCTGAGCGGCTTAACAATGATTGACTTTAGTAACCGAAATGTGGTGATTAGAGCCCGATTTATTTTGAACTTTTTTGCTGCCCTTCTATTGACGACAGGCTGCTCGGCAATTGCGTTCGGAGCGGATCGAGGGGAAGCTAACCCACTTGATTTTGAGCCCATTCAATCTCTTCGAAAGACGCTTGGAAGGACCTGCTCCATCTCTTTTAAGAATGGAAATCTGAGGAGCGGTGTCGCTTCAATTGAAAAGGAATACGGCATTCGGGTGTGGCTGGATGCCCGCATCGATCTGGATGCCTCGTCGGACTTCCTCTCCTCCGGTAAATCGTTTGCAATCGCTCTGGATAGTCTAGCTGCTTCGCAAAAAGCAACCCCTGTGTGGATTGGTGACACAGTCTACTTCGCTCCCATCGAGTTTGCTGGCTCGATTGAATCGGCTTACTGGCGCATGTATCGCAACTGGCCTGGTTCCCGATTGTCAGCGAATGAATTTGAATGGACCGTGCCCACTTCGCCTCGTGAATTACTGGAAAATTGGAGCGAACAGAACCAGTGGAAACTGATCGGCTCCGAAGCAATGGAACACGATTTATGGTCCGGCAAATCGCTACCCGCAGGAAATGCTCCGGCTCAACTCGCGTGCCTATTGTCGGGGATTGGAATGGAAGCAAATATCGACGGGACTGCGAAAGTTCTCAAGCTAGTTCCAATGGGCACCGAAATGGCGTTTGCATGCAACTACAAGCAAGAAAGAATCGATAGCAAACTGATTGCGAATTGGAAAAAGCACTGGCCCACAGCAACGATTGTAAGGAGCGGCGATGTGCAGGTTGTTCAAGCTAGCCCGGCAGCCCAACGCGAACTAGTCGCATTTCCGCTGAGCCCAAAGCCATTACGTTCGAATGGAAAAGATCCGTTGGCTTTGGAAAGATTCAATTTAAAATTCAAAGGTCGACTATTACCGGTACTCGAAGAGCTTCGTAGAGGGCCGCAGATCACGTTTGAACCTTGGCCGCTGCCAATGCAGATCCAAGATCGGCCCGTGGAAACCAATTTCAAGAACGCCACAATCGATAATGTGCTGGAAGAGCTTGGGCGGCAAGCCAAAATTGGTTTCACCCGAAACGGATTGAATGTTACTATCGAAATCCCCTGACCGAAATCTAACACGCCAAAGTTTGCGTTGGCGTTACAGTTTACCGCGATCCGCATGAACTATTCTGCATTTGAGGACAGTAGGTGCTTTACCGTTTGATCGGTTCGTTCCGATTGTAAAACGGCTTGTATCGTAATTCCCGTCTGTAGCAGTGGTTTCAAAGGCCGTTCTTCATCTGCATTGACGAATCTAGAAATGCGAATAGCAGCGCGGTCGGTAAATTCTCGAAAAAGAATTCAAAAAACTTTTATCGAGTAATCAGTTTACTGAAATTTCCTAAAGCAATGCTATCGTCGATCGGTTACGGATAACCATCGTCGGAAAAAAGATTTCAATGCTGCAAGGAGAGTAAGCAGTGAAACGAAAATTGCTCAACGGATGCGCGTTGTCGCTTGCGATCGCTTGTGGCAACAATATGGCAACGGGACAAACACCGTATTATGGACAAACGCCGCTTTACAGCGGGACAACCTTAGGAACGTACCCTACACAGTACGTCGCCTATGCCCCGACAGTCCAAGCAAACCCATATGCTTCATATTTTCAAGTACCAGGGGAACAAGTCACTCCTGTTCCCGCTCAACCCGTTAACCCAGGACAATTCATTCCTAACGGCGCACAACAAGGCGGTCATCAACACGTTCAACCCATGAATGTCCCTCAAGGATATCCAAACCAAGGATTGATCGCGCCGTTGCCCCCAGTGGATGCACAGCCTCAATATTATCAACAGGCACCTACTCAGCCTGTTCCTCAATACGTCGACAACTCGGTCGGTACGGGTTGCCAAAGCTGTCAACAACCACAAGGTAATTGGACCGGGGGCTACGTTCAGGCTCCAGTTTATGGTTCCATGCCAGCCTATGGATATGGCACGGGTGGGGGACTTTCCCAGCCTTGGTCAATGGCACGTTCTAGCGGTCCAAGCATGTTCTTTGGTGGTGCAAATGCACTATTCATGAATACGGAAGACACTCGCTATGTACGATTGACGAACGATAGCAATATGCCAACTTCCCCATTACTAAGCACGCGATCGGCGCGAATTGGTACTGGGCCAGGGTTTCAAACGTATTTCGGGCGCTATATCAACTGCGGTCGAAATGCGATCATCGCGGACTACTGGAGTGTGCTCGATAATTCGGCCATGGCAAGTGTCATGCCGGGTGCGGGCCAAAATCTCCGATCCGACTTGCCGTTTACAACTCTCGGACCTGGTGGCAATCCCGCAACCTTGAACGGAATCGAGATGCCTGCGCAGAGCGTTTACGATTGGTTCGATGGCGCTTCGGCCCATCGAATTCGTCGAAGCAATAGCTTTAACAGTCTTGAAATCAACCTACTCGGATTTGGTATCGGCGGAGCTGCACTGGGCGGCGGTGGTGGATTTGGTGGGGGCGGTTTCGGCGGTGGCGGATTTGGCGGTAGTAGCTGCGGCAGCTCGGGTAGTTGCGGAGCTAGCTCCGGATGCAATTCCTGTGGTACATCAAGCTGCGGCGGAAGTTGCCGAACATGCTTGGGCGGACCATGTGCCTCCATGATTCCATCCAACTGCAGCCGAATTCGGATGACTTGGCTGGCTGGATTCCGCTGGTTCCGATTTAAAGACAGCATGGAATATGCTACGAGCGATACGGATAATTCGTTCGATTCGGGTGCAGACGATTTGTACTATCGAAACTACGTAACGAATGATCTGTATGGTTTCCAAGTTGGCGGTCTCTCGTCCTTCTGTTTGACCAATCGGATCTCGTTCTTTGCTGGTCCTAAGATGGGTATCTACGGCAATAACATGCAATACCATACTTATGCGGGAACCGAAGCAGATGCTGCGACTGTTGTCAGCGGAAACAACTATGACGGTTCACCATTCGACTTGAGCTCGAATCGTTGTGCTGTTGCCTTGCTCGGCGAATTGAATGCCGGTGTTGGCTTGCGACTCTCGCGTTGTTGGTCAGCGTATGCAGGTTACAGAGCGGTCGGTGCTTCGGGTATTGCAACCGCAACGGGGCAAATCCCGCACAACTTTGCAAATCTGAACGATATCCAACGGATCAACAACACAGATAGCTTGATCCTGCATGGAATTTTCTTTGGCGGTGCATACAACTACTAAGCCTGTTCCGGGCTAATTGGTTTGAGAATACGTAAGCGGTGGCGACTTTTTTGGCGCCGCCGCTTATTTTTTTTGTTAGTATGGAAACACACGAAACGCGTCCCATATCGCCCGTCGGAATGAAGGCCCTTGGTTATGTTTGCAAAATCTGGTCTCTTTATGATCGCGTTATTCGCCGTTAGTCTTCCAGCAATAGCGCAGACGGTCATGCTGCCAACTGTGGGCGTTTTTTCCATCGATACGACTGTGGCCATTCCTGACGGGGGCACGACGTTTGTCGGCGGCAACACGCATTGGCATAATTTTCAGAGAGGTCGATCGCTGGCACAACCATCGCTGGTTGGTTCGACGGGCCTCTCGAAATCGGGAATCGCAACCTCCGTGACCATCCTCGATCTTGACGAGCTCGAACAGGCCTTGCTCGATACAGCGACTACAAAGTCACAACCAGGTGTAAAGCGTGGCGCGCCACCGCCAGACATCCTCGTTTACTCGTCGTCCCAGTCCGATTTAATTCGCGAAGCGGAGCGAGCACTCGCCAGAAATCCTGCTCCCTATTCGCCACCCGATTACGCGTACTTGGCCATCTTGAGCCATCCCAACGACCCGACTCTGACGCGAGATCTACTTGGCGACATTCGATTCTATGTCGACCAAGCCCACTCGGCACGGAATCAACAAAGCTGGACTTCGGCTCAAGTCATGTACGAGCAAGCTTGGGAAAAATTGCCCCCCTATATGAAACAAGAAGTGATTGCCAAACTTGCTGAAAAGAAGGCAATCAAATCCGTGCTAGGAAAGCCGGGGACCGGTCCCATAAAGAAATCCTACGGAAAATAGGATTCAAGTCTTAGCGATACGCAACGATTCCTTGGCTATCCAATCGCATCTAACGATGGCATAATATGCGAACTCGGGTTTAGTAACTCGAAATCGTCGTTTTTTTCTATCAAGATCGCACCTCGTTATGCACCTTGGATATCTCCATGAATCCCCTCCATCGCACTTCCATATCGCGTCGACAATTCCAGCAACATTGCGTAGTCGCTGGCGTCGCGGCCGCCACGATGCAAAGCCAACCTCTCTTTGCCGAGACCACAAAGCAGGCGCCTTTTCGCTATTGCTTGAACACGAGCACGATCCAAGGCGAAAAAGTTGATATTCGCGAGCAGGTCAAGATTGCAGCGGAAGCCGGATTCGATGGGATTGAAATTTGGCTTCGCGATGTCGAACGATTCGTGAAGTCCGGCGGTAAGATTTTTGAATTGCGGCACATGATTGCCGACGCAGGCATAACGGTCGAAGGTGCCATTGCATTCGGGGCCTGGATTGTCAACGACGACGCGGCTCGCGCTAAAGGACTTGACCAATGCCGGAAAGACATGGAGATTGTTCGCGAATTAGGGGGACGACGCATTGCAGCTCCACCGGCTGGTGCCACCGACGGAGACAAAATCGACCTTGACAGAGTTGCCGAAAGGTACGCGACTTTGCTGGATATTGGCAGAGCAATCGAAGTTGTACCGCAAATTGAGGTCTGGGGATTTTCGAAAAATCTGGCAAAGTTGAGCGATGTGATTTACGTTGCGACCGAATCCCATCATCCCGATGCTTGCATCCTCCCCGATGTATATCACCTTTACAAAGGCGGCACCGAGTTTTCCGATTTGCAGATGCTGGAAGGCCGTCGCGTTTATGTCTTCCATATCAACGACTATCCGGACATTCCTCGCGACAAGGTTACCGATGCGGATCGCGTTTATCCGGGTGACGGTATTGCGCCGCTTGCATACATTTTCCAAACCATGCGGAAAAATGGGTTCGAGGGTGTCTTGTCGCTAGAGCTTTTCAATCGCGATTATTGGCAGCAAGACCCTCGTCAAGTTGCAAAAACGGGCTTGGCGAAAATGAAGTCTGCAATGGCAGTCCTAGAGAACTAAGTGTTTGCTTTCGAACTAGTAGGCTGAACGATCGAAAAAATACCTTCGCAATCACGACTCGTCATCAAACGAATTCTTACGTCTTAACATGTGATGGTAATGCTGAGCGAATCGGTGAGCCTCATCGCGCACATACTGCAGCAGTCGAAGAGCAAAGGAGCGTCGTCCCAGGCGAATGGATTCCTTTTCACCGGGCCGAAAAATCTCTTCCTCGCGTTTGGCCAACGACAGCAAGACAGGTGGGGTAATGTCCTGATCTCGGAATGCGGCAATCGCGGCATTGAGTTGCCCCTTCCCGCCATCAATCAATAAAATATCGGGCTTTGCTTCGTCGTTGACACTAAGGTGACGAAATCGACGTGAGACGACTTCGTGTATGCTCCGAAAATCATCCACTCCGTCCACGCTCTTGATTTTGTAACGACGATAGCCCGGCTTAAATGGCAAACCGTCAATAAACTGAACGAGTGAGGCTACGGTAGCTTGGCCGCCAAGATGAGCTATGTCGACGCCTTCGATGACTCGCGGTTCTTCGTCGAGATCGAGCAATTTCTTAAGCGAACGAAGTCCTCGTTTGGGATCGATGTGAAAAACTTCGGGCTGAGCATGCTTGTCAATTTCGCCGCGGCGATCAAGATTTTCGATCAACTGGATGTCGTCTCGAAGCCTCGCAGCTTTTTCGAACTGCAAGGACTTTGCTGCTGCGGACATTTCTTCATGAAGTTGTTTGACCAAAGCGTCTCTGCCACCTTCGAGAAAAATTTCTAATCGACGAATATCTTTGCGATAATCATCTTTGCTGATTCGCATATTACACGGGGCCGTGCATTGCCGAATAGAAGCGAGAATGCATGGGCGGAACCATCGCCATCGTGGGTCACCTTCGGAGATGTCCAATGAACATGTCCGAAATCGAAAGATTCGTTGCAGGACCTGCATGGCTCCGCGCAACTGACCCGCGCTGGTGAACGGACCAAATAATTTTGCTCCACGGTCTTTCGGCTGACGCGTCACTTCGACTCTTGGAAAATCCTCGTCCTTGGTGATCATCAGATACGGAAAAGATTTACCGTCTTTAAGGTCTCGATTGTGTCGAGGTTGAATGTCCTTGACCAAACGATTTTCGGTCAACAAAGCGTCGACTTCACTGGAGCATACAATGTGATCGATATCGGCGATTTCATGAATCCAATTGGCCGTTCGAATCTCGTTCGCGGCGGTTGAATTGAAATAGCTTGACGCACGTGATCGCAGATTTTTGGCTTTCCCAATGTAGATGACGACTCCCGATGAGTCTTTCATCAGATAGACCCCCGGAGTTTGCGGGAACGATTTGACTTTCTCCGAAGCCCGCCGAAAACCAAAAGAATCGCCCGCCTCTCCCTGCGGTGGGGTACTTGGCAGCTGGACAAATTCGTCAGATGGCCTGGGATTCAACGACTGATCGGTTGGAACATTGTCGCCAGCATCGGGATTCCTGAAATTGCTGGACATTAATCAATTCACCAATCTAGTACGTCAGCAAACTAAACACGGGATACTCGCTCAGTCGTTTGCGACCGTCGAGATCGGCCAATTCAATGCAAAATGCACATCCTACAATATTAGCATTCGTTCGTGTCAAGAGTCGACAACATGCTTCGACGGTTCCTCCTGTGGCCAGAAGATCGTCTACGACCAGAACGCGGTGATTGGCACCCACTGCGTCGGTGTGCATTTCCAGCGTATCTGAGCCATATTCCAAATCGTAGCTATAGGAATGCCGATCGAACGGAAGTTTTCCCGGTTTACGAACAGGAACAAAGGCCACGCCAAGTTCGATTGCTAGCGGAGCGGCAAAAATGAAGCCCCGCGCTTCGGCGGCAACGATCGTGTCGATTTGTGTATTCCGATATTGATCGGCCAATCTAGCTATGCATTCACGAAAAGCTTCTGCATTACTCAGCAGGGGCGTGATGTCGCGAAAAAGAATTCCTGGTTTTGGAAAATCTGGAATGGCGCGAATGAAGTCTTTGAGGTCAATTCCAGGATTTCGCTTCATATCTATTTCTGCCTTTTTTCATTTTACTTTGCTGAATATAAATTCTTAGATCGAACCGCGATGGCGTTTCGAAACGTCGAATAAAAGCTCGAATCTAACGAGCGATCACTACCGATAGGCACTGCCCGTGTGGCGTCGTGGAGATTTTTAGTGCGTTACCTTTGCTTATGGCAATGGGTTTTGAGCTGACAACTTCGATAGGACAATCGATTGCTGTTGACTCATGAAACAAAGTGGGGCAAACGACTTTATTTTTCAAGGACAAAACGCAGGCTGCCAATTCGATCATCCCTGAGGAACAACCCGAGTCGCCAAAAAATCCCTTGTAGGACGTTACGGGTGCTGCGCCTACTGATGCTATTCCATGAGCTTCGGCGCGATCGATTTCCAAACTTCCGTTAGCACTTGCATTGATAAAGTCTATGTCGTCGATCGACAAATTGCTGTGTGTTAGACTTTGCGAAATAGAACCGGTAACCGATTTACTACTTGCATTTAGCGGCGACTCCGGTTTGGCAAATCGACTGCCCCAGCCCGCTAGACGTGCAAGCACCTTGGCGCCGCGTGCTTCGGCATGCTCACGTCTTTCGATCACGATCACAGCACTGCCTTCGCCCGGCACGGTACCTTGACGACGAGCGTCAAATGGTCGGCACGCATCCTCTACCGAATCGCATTTGGAGAAGAACTTTTCGTGTCGTTGAAGCAACCTCGAGGCGTTTGTCATGCATCCCGCTGCCCCTACAATCATTACGTCAGCTTGATTGCGTTGGATTACCATAGCAGCTTCTATCAAGGCGCCTAAACTGGACGTTTCTTCGGTCGTGATCGTATTGTTTGGGCCGCGGGCATCGACTGCGATTCCGACATGACAAGCTGCCATGTTCGGCAGCGATCGCAGCATCCACAACGGAAAGATTTCGGACAGTGCATATTGGCCCCACATGTCATGGTTCACCACGCCCGATTCAGAACATCGCCGTACGCCGCCTTCGATCTCGCGATAGTCGCTAAAAATAATTTCGCTGCCGAACACAACACCAAATCGATCCGGATCTAATTTTCCCGCTTCGATATTCGCGTTCTCGCAGGCCATCATAGCCGCTGCGTAAGCCATCTGAATTTCCCGCGACATGACCTTAATCGACTTGCGAGGCTTCACCCAATCTTTCGCATCAAAGTCTGTAACCGTTGCTGTAATAATGGGGTAGCCACGCAACCGCGTTTCGCCTTCGAAAATGCGAATGCCCGTTTTACCCGATTCGAGGGCGTGCCAAAAAGCTGGAATCCCTGTTCCGATTGGCGAGACGACACCCAACCCAGTAATGACGATTTCTTGCCGATCCATCATGGAGCTTGGATGTGTAATCTGAAGTAGAGAAATAGGGCATGCGAACCCGCGCTCGCAATTTCGCGTTCAGGCTCCTGTCATTGAGACCGAATAGTATGGTAGGTTTAGGCTGAGTCCGCAACTACATCCGAGACCAAGATCACGTTCACTAGGAAATATCAGTCAACGAACGGTCATAAAGTCGGTACGTTTTTGCACGTTTTGCGCCGCCCCGCTCAAGACTCCCGCGCGACAAGTCGTTACTTTCGAGCACCCAGGAGAATTCGGCGTGGGTGATCCCTCGCTTTAGGCAATCTGGCAGCATTCTATCCAAGGTAACGATTCCCAATCCCCAACGCTGAAATTCCGGTAGCACATTGGTGCTCATGAGCCGCACTCGAGTCAATTTTTTGCGACCGAACAACAGTTTTAGAAATCCAAACGGAAACAATCGACCGTCGATTTCCTTGATTCGCGGGTTGTAGTCGAGCAAGCCAAGTCCTGCTCCTACCGTGCGGCCATCGACTTCGATAAAGCTCGTTATGTCTGGCTCGATGAGCATTTTAAGTCCCTTGGCAGAGTGGTCTACTTCTTTCTCTGTCATGGGAACGAATCCCCAAGTGCCCTCGAGCGACCGATTGTAGATATTCAAGAAAATGCGTACGTCCTCCATGAATTTCTTGCGATTGATCGGACGCACTTGCACGTTGAAACGCCGCTTGACTTCTTCAATGACAAAACGCATTTTCGGATCAAGCTTGTCGAGCATCGACGCGTCGGCTTCGAACGAGTAAAGGTCCTGAACTTTTTCAAAGCCCCAGCCCTTTATCAATTCATCGTAGTACGGAGGATTGTAGGTCATCATGAATGTCGGCGGCGTATCAAAGCCTTCGACCAAGCAACCGATTTCGTGATTGAGCGAAGGATTGGCCGGACCACGAACCGAATCCATGCCTTGGCTTTTTAAATAGAGCCCAGCTTCACGAAAGAGCAAGTTCGCAACTTGCTGATCGTTGATACAGTCAAAGAATCCAAAGAAGCCGCGATTCTCTTTGTAGCGATCGACGTGACCATAATTGACGATCGCGGCAATTCGACCCGCCGGGGCACCGTCCCGGAAAGCCAAAAAAGTTTTGATCTTGTTACGTTCGTAGAAAGGATGCGGACGAAAGCCCACGAGTTCCAATTGGTTTTGTCGTAACGGCGGAATCCAGTTATCATCGCCTCGATAAAGATCCCAGATGAAGCGCATGAACTTCTTTTGAAGGGAACTCGAATCGACAGGTCGAATTTCATATTGCGTCGGCATATTTTTGGCTCCTCGGTCGGCTTCCAAGGTTAGCCGACTTTAATCAAGCGGACAATAACCAACAAAAGCAACCAACAAAAACGAACCCACTATACCGTGCTTCTCTGATTAAGCATCTGGATTCGTTTCCAGGAATCGAGCTAATCGATAAAAATCACTGTCCACATCGATATACCTGACTCGAGTCACTAACGTTTCCGGTTCGATCAAGTCGTGAAACGGAACATAGGTAATCTCTAATTGCCCACCTACGGAAACCATGACCCCGCTCAGTTTTTCTTCGACCAAAGCGCGATATGCTCCTACGCCGATCTGCGATCCCAGCATGACGTCGAACGCATGGGGAGGCGCGCATCGCGACTCATATCCCAATTGAAGTCCAATGACTTTACGTGTCCGACCAGTTTTGCGTTTGTAGCTGTCGGCAATCATTTTGGCGAGAATCCGATTGAACTGAACATTGGCTATTGAATAGTGCCCATGCTCGTCTTGTGCAACACCTTCAAGATATTTGCTGGGAAGATATTCCACCAAACCTTCCGCCACAACGATCACGCCATAGGACCGACCTTCTCGATCACGACGTTCCATTGTTTTGACCATTCGTTCAACGACGCGTTCCATGTTCATGATCTTCCGCTTCTTGGTTGTTTGAGTTGCGGTATCGAAAACATTTTCTTCTTCAAGAAGACTACCGATGATATCTTCAACGCTTAACACCATCGAAGCTTCACCAGCGATCGCCGCACCGTAGGCAAGCCAACCCGCGCTGCGCCCCATGGTTTCTACCAAGAAGTAGGACTGCCCAGCGGACGCATCGTGATTCAGATTTCGAATCTCACTTGCCAAAGTCTCCGCAGCCGTAAAATATCCGAACGTGAAATCAATTCCGGTGTAATCGTTGTCGATTGTTTTAGGGAGATGAACAACGGGAATGCGATCCGAACCCGATGGCAACGTCTCTTGGTACATTTGCAGCTTGTTTGCCGTTTTGAGAGTGTCATCTCCACCGATGCTGATCAACGCATCCACATTGAGAGAACAGAGCGCTTCGTATACGCGCCGAAGTAATGCGTTGCGTTCAGGATCGAGCAGGTGATCTGGACTATTGACTTGCTTACCGGGATTCGTTCGCGCGGTGCCGATCATGACGCCTTGAGCTGTTCTTTTGTGATGCAACTCCGCGTGCGTGATTTTAATGTAGTCATGCCCCTCAACCATTGGTCGATCTTCGGCGTACTGAACGAGCCGCGAGTATCCATAATTGATTCCAATAACTTGGATATCCGAATTCAAAAAAGCAATCGCCGCCGTGGAGATAACCGCGTTTGCACCTGGTGCAGGGCCACCAGCGAAAAGAATGGCAACTCGTTTGATATTTGATGGGTTCATGTTCAGCCGACTCGTTGAAAGAATTCTCTCACTCACAAGGACATGTCCGACGGATTGTATCGGTCACATTCACCTCCGCAAACAGGCAAAAAGTGTAGAGGAGTGAGCTCGAAATCAACTAGAAGAACGCCAACACTTAACACCTTGCTTGAATCCCCATCCACTGTCGTCGCGGGCTCCCTAAACTAAGCTTTAAAGGAAGGAAAATCACCGAAACCACCCGTGCCACGCAAATACCGCTTTTTGCTCCAGCAAAATCGACTTTCCAGAAATATCTTTTGAATTGAATCTAGATTGGCAGCGAAAACCGTTAACTCTAAAAGAACTAGACGGTTCCTACCGTACCGCAATCTTGTAACTGTAGAGACGTTTTGAAACTGAAAGCTGTCAGAAATGGGCTGTTCGAGGGACAAACTAACTCGATTTTTGTTCGAAGACTTTTGAACCCTTTCCCGAGCGACATGTCTTTGCTAAAGTACGAATCCTTCTGATTCATTCTTTTTGCGATTCGCACCCTAGAATGCAATCAGGAACCGAGGGCGTAGCTCAGTCGGTAGAGCAACGGACTTTTAATCCGTAGGCCGCGGGTTCGAGTCCCGCCGCCCTTATTGATTTTCGAAAACACTACACCCTAAACTACACCAGTTAGGTTCAAAACTCATTTTTGAGGGTGTAGCGTTATGGCCAAGAAGAAGAAGCAAGACTGCCCACTATTTCAGCATGCGTCCGGGCAATGGGCAAAAAAAGTCCGTGGCAAGATGCACTATTTTGGTAAAGACCTCGATGCCGCGTTGAAGCGTTGGGCAGAGGAAAAAGACCATCTACTGGCAGGGCTCCCCGTTCGCAGGAATGACACCCGTTTAGCGTTGCACGTTTTGGGTGATAGATTCCATGCAGACAGATCGAAGGACGTTGCTACCGGCGAATTGACGAAGCGAAGCTTGGACGAATATACCAAGTCAATCAAACGTCTAATCTCGATTGTTGGCCGCGATTGCAGGCCGGAAGATTTGAGCCCCCTCGATTTTTCCGACATTCGCCAAAAGCTTTATGAGCCCGTCAAGCGACCGGAAACCCAAAACGGGCGGACCGTCAAGCAGCGATCACCAATAACGGTTGGCAGCGACGTTCGACGGTTGCGGGTTTTTTTCCAATGGGCGTTCGATAATGAATTGATTGCATCGCCAAGATACGGCAAGAATTTTTCGCCTACTTCCGCCAAGGTTGCTCGAAAGCAGCGAGCATCCGAAGGGCCCAAGATTCTATCACCAAGCGACATTCACACGATTTTAGACCAGTCATCTAAAGGAATGAAGCCGATTATCTTACTCGCAATGAATGCGGGAATCGGTCAAAGTGATATTGCATATTGGACCCTCGACGAATTGCCAAAAAAGCTATCGGGCGAATGCTGGATTGATTTGCCAAGACGCAAGACGGGAGCCCCTCGACGGTTCGTGTTATGGCCGGAAACGCGCGACGCGATCAAAGCTTGGTTAGAGATCCGTCCGAGAACATTTGCAGAGGCCGCGGACCGCGTATTCGTGACTAAGGACGGCGTTGCGTGGGTTCGTGACGATGGCCAAGACCGAGTAGACGCAATTGGTAAAGCGTTCTCGATTGCCCGCCGTGATTCAGGCATAAAGCGTGGCACATTCTATGACCTTCGCAGGACGTTCCAAACCATCGCAGCGGAAACCCTCGACTTTCGAGCTGTCTCGCATGTTATGGGACACGTCATTCCGGAAACGGATATGGCAGGGCGATACACCCAGGCAATTTCCGATGATCGAATTCGTTTAGTTTGCGAGCATGTTCGGCAATGGTTTTTGACGGGTGCAAAATGAATAGCGAAGCGGAGGAACTACTGCTTAGACTGATTGATGCACTCGAAAAACTTTCATTGCTGGATGGCGACGAAACTTGCGCTTCCCTTAAGACACCATTCGGCATCTGTGGGATTCTGACTAATGTCACAATGTCAACGAGTCCGTACATCCTGATAAAAGATGATCGTAAAGTGTTGTCCGTTGGTCCACCGATGTTGCAACTACTTGTGGATGAGTTGGCACTTCAAAACAGATTGCAAGCTGGCAAGCATCTTGAATCGCGAGTGCTAAATCTGCTATCGGAGCTTAAGAGTTTCGACCACATTGCGAAGAAGAAGATTGAAAACGCTTCTGATACATTGGCCGAATATGTTTCATTGGCAGATATGATTGGCGACCGATTATGTACGGCGTTCTCTGAAATGCAACAAACGGCAAGCGACATCGCACACTTCGCACGCAAGTTGTCGATGTTCGATCCGATTGAGGACAGTCTTTCAAAAAGCCCCAAGCTACAAAAACTCTACAAGCTACTTCGGGAACGTGGACAGCGAGGTGCGACGATAGCAGAGCTTGAAACAACAGCCGAAACCAATGCAGAAAACTGTAAGCGTTACATTCGCAAACTCAATAAGGAAACACTTTCGTTTTTCAATGTCGTCATAGATGAAACGGAAGGAGTTTTTCGACTAAAAAAAGTTTAGGATAAGCTTATCCGCCGAATATCCGCTTTCATTCTTACCCTTTGCAATATGGAGTTTCATTCACTCACTTTGCAGAGGGTTTTTTTATGTTGCTTTCAACAAAGCAGGTCAAGCTTCGCACCGGTTGGAGCATGATTAAGGTTCGGCAATTGATCGAAGCTGGCAGGCTCCCAGCGATCAATATCTCTTGCGGCAAGCGTCCATTCTGGCAAGTCACCGAGGAAGCCTTACAAGCATTCCTGAACGGAGCGACTCCACCTAAGCCTGAACCGCCAAAGGTGTCTCGAAACCGTCGTATTGACGCAAACGTCCCTAAGGTTTTTTAGGGAGTCGCAAGAATGACCAAGCCAACAATTCTCGAATTGTCCGACTTCCAAATTTGGCTTTGCAAGTTTCGTGAATTCACGACAAACGAAGCAATCGAACTTTGCGAAATCGGACCACACGAAAAGTATCTTCGCCTATTCGCCGAATGGGAACGACATTGCAAGGAATGCGAGGCGACGCATGACTACTAAGCGAATCGTGGGCATACGTATCGAAGAAATCCAAAACGAAATCAAAAAAATAGAGAAGCGTTGCCAGGAGAGGTACGCAGCTAATCAGGCAGATCGGCAAAAAATATCTGACCTTAAATCCGAACTTCGCAAAGAGGCGTTGCGTGAAGTGATTGGCAAGCCAAACGGCGTGAAACCGCGTGACAGGTACCCAGACTGTCCGCGTAACGACGCAACAGGAACGTTACTAGCGATCCATCGAACACGTTGCCAAATAGATTTTGGTGAACTCGGTAAGTGGAGATACCCAATCGACCACGTTGCATTAGCCGACGATGAGCAAGGGGTAGTTATCCCGATTGGCGGTGACGCATGACCGATAGCAATGAAAAAGGGGCACCACCACAGCACCCCCAGCGTACAACCACTCGCATTCTACCGGCTCCATCGGCGATTGTCCACCAAATTGCGTTGCGATATGTCGCGGCTGGATTGAACGTCATCCCGTTACTTTTGGATGGCAGCAAAGCACCAGCATACTGTTTGCCCAAGAATGAAAACGATAGGCCGACTTGGAAGGAATTCGAGGAACGGCAAGCGACTACCGAAGAGTTACATCGTTGGTTCTATCGCGGTCATCATGGTATCGGCATAGTCTGCGGTCTCGTTTCAGGTGGTCTCGAAGTCCTCGATTTTGACGAATGGGCGGACCAGTTATTCCCTGCTTGGTATCAATGCGTTTCTGGTATCGCTTGTGCTCTGCCTATCGTTCGAACTCCATCGGGCGGCTATCACGTCATCTATCGTTGTGACGAAATTTGCGGTTCCAAAAAAATCGCGAAGGACAAGAACAATAAAGAGACGTTGATTGAATCGCGGGGAGAGGGTGCCTACATCGCGGCGGTTGGAAGTCCGTTTGGCATTCATACGCTGGGCATGTACGAGCAAGTTTCAGGACCAACATTGCCGTTGATTCCTACTATCACACTCGAAGAACGACGCGAACTATGGCGCGTTGCTCGACAGTTGGACCTAAGGCCGGACAAATGGCAAGAGTCGAAAAAACAGCGGTTGCGTGAACTCCACCCGAGATCGACTGAACCACCGGACCCAAGCAAGCCTTGGAATGATTTTGCTATGCGAGGAAGCTGGCAAGAGATCCTTGAACCGGCTGGATGGAAAAGCGTGGACGGCATTGTATGGACAAGAGTAGGAAAAGATTTTGGATGCTCTGCAAAGGTAGTCATTGCAAAAGATGGATGCGAAGTCCTAACTGTGTTCTCGCAGAATGCAGGCCCATTGTCACCCGAAGTTGGAGACAAGCAATCGTTCAACAAATTCGAAGCCTATTGCCGGTTGCATCATCGCGGCGATAGATCGGCAGCGGCAAAGGCTGTCATCGGTCTCGGATTCGGTAAGCGAGGGGCAGCATGATAAAAAAAGCTGACTATCCACCGGACCAGTCCACCGAAGAAATTGACAAGCAATTCAAAGCGGACGCAAGAGCTAAATTCCGTATCGTCACGGATGAGAATTTGTTTTGCGAGCATCCAGACAAACGCCCTGCAATCGTCGATGGCTTGCTACGCTGTGGCGAAACGATGAACGTGATTGCATCACCGAAGATTGGCAAGTCATTCTTGGTTGGCGGTCTCGCATACTCTATCGTCGATGGCAATGATTGGCTTGGATTCCATACCACCGAAGGGCGCGTCCTGATTCTCGACTTTGAACTACACGAAGAAGAACTTTCGAATCGGTTGCACAAGATCAAAAATGCAATGCAGGCCGTGAACGAAGTTGATTGCATATCACTTCGCGGCACCGGCGTTGCAATCGGCGAACTAAAGAGCGTTTTGTGTGATTCTAGCGACCCGCTAGAGATCCAAGGCAAGTATGCCGTAATCATCGTCGATGCGTTGTATCGCGTTTTGCCGACTGGTACCAGCGAAAGTGATAACGCCCAAATGATGGCGATTTATAACGACCTCGACGCAATCGCAAAGGCTACCGGCTCTGCAATCGTTGTCATCCATCATACGAGCAAAGGAAGCCAGGACGGGAAATCAATCACTGACGTTGGCAGCGGGGCAGGTGCGATCAGTAGGGCGGCTGACAGTCATTTGATTTTGCGTCCACATGAAGTTGCTGATTGTGCTGTCCTCGATTGTGTCACTCGCTCTTGGAAAGCACCGGAATCGAAAACACTGATTTGGGAATATCCGTTATGGCATACCAGCGAAATTGAACCGGCTGTTAAGTCATCGAAGCCGAAACCAAAACAGGACCAAAACGACGAGATCACAAAAGAGGAAGTCCGCAATTGCCTATCCGAAGAAAGCTGGCGTTCAGTTTCCCAAATTCGGAAAACAACAGGCTATGGAAAAGATCGGGTGGAGCGTTGCCTAAACGTACTGCTTAAGGGGTTGGTGGAGTCCAAAACGGTCAAGAACCGGACAAGAGGCGGTAGGGTTGAAGTGTACAAGTTGTTGCCGTTGGCAGGTGGTAAACCATGCGTGTTTTAATCCTCGAATGTATGGCGGTAATGTTCAAACATTTGGGCAAACATTTATTTCATATCCGGAATGTATATGACGCTCCCTTTAGGGGCGTCATACATACATTCAGTGATTTGGTTCGTAACCGGAAAAGATTTTGAGAGATCAAAAGCGATGCGATTAGCCCTACTCAGATTGGCAGCGGATAAGAAGTCCCTCGAAGGCTCCACCATCGACGCGATCAGCCTAGACCGTGGCTGTCCCTTATTCGTGATGCGTGTTGCTGGCACAGATCGGTATGAGTTGCATTCGATGGACGTTATGAAGATCGACACGAGCCCAAGCACGCTGGCAGGCGTGGCGGTTCCAGTGGTTTGCAATGCAGCATGGGAGCAGGTGAAGCAATGAGATCCGAGATCACTCAATTGGCTGGGCTACTTCTCTTGCATGGATTCATTTGCGGCGTGGCAGTCTGTTTGGTTCTTTCGCGGTGGATGCGACGATGAGCACCGATAGCTTATTGATCGGCGAACGACAGGCGGCAAGGATGCTCGACGTATCAGAGCGTACGTTATGGGCGTGGCGTACCAGTGGCATCGTTCCACACGTTCGCATTGGTCGAACGGTCAAGTATTCGATTCGATCACTCGAAGCGTGGATACAAGAGCAAGAGGCGGAAACCATTAATACGGGGGGTAAGCAGAATTTGGGCGACCCACCCCAAAAGAGGTACCGATAAACATGCGCCAAAACTTGCTTCAAATGAGTTTTTCTAGGCACTTTTAGAGGGATTTGACAATGGTAGGAAGTCCAGGCAGATCAGGCGGAAATCGAAAAAAGTTGGGCAGCGACAGAACGAAAAAAGACGGTTTACCCGCTTGTCCGAAAACGGCATCGGCAGCGATCAAGCGGAAATGGAAAGAGCTGCTTGGACAACTCGAAAACTCAATTTTGCGTGGCGTGGATTGTCACCAGCTATTTGTTCTCTGTCAGTTGCTTGACAGCGTGGACGTACTCGCAGAGCGTTTGCGGCAAGATCCGCTTGACGATCGTGCAAGGCGGTTGCTTGTGCAAACTGCGGCGTCGATCAATCGCCTATCGGTGCAATTCGGATTGTCGCCACTCGACCGCAAACGACTTGACGCAGAGCCAGAGCGTGAACCAAGTGCATTTGACGACTGGTTAAAGCGAGCGGGGGGGGCGGTATGAGCGTACCAACTAACGAATTCAATTTGCGGCAACTATCAGCAAGACTACGATGCGACGTTGGCGATTTGGCTTGCTACTTGAATGACATTGGTTGCGATGTTTTCGTGCATCTATCGCACTCGCAATTGGCAAGAGTCGAAGCGCTACGGCGTGACGATGAAAAACAGATCGAGCGATTTGAGAAAAAACAACTTTAATTCGCAACTGGATGCAATCTCTCGCAATCGTAATTTTTGGTTCTTTACTTCACTACGTTTTTTTGAAAGATGAAAGCATGAGCACTCAAAGCCCACCCATGGAAATCGTTTTACCAAGCCTACTCGCTCCAGAGTTGCGAGTTATTCGCAATTGGTGCGTAGGACACCTAACGAAGTTTCCAGCGTTCTCGAAATGGTTGATCGGTACCATCGACGATGAGCTGGACGGGCGAAGCAATCCAGGCAGAGAGCCAGGCATGTTACGCTTGCCAGACTGGACCCCAGGCGAATTAGGCCATGCGTTGATGGCGGTTTACATTCTCGCTCGATTGCCGATCACTCCAGGCATGGCGGCATTCATCGACCTACTCGAAAAACATATCACATGCGAAAGCGCCGCAATGCTCGAGCATTTAGACCCGTACTTCGTTCAACAGTCCGATTCAAATGACCATAACCACTAGGCAGAGGATTTGACCAAATGATTGAACAAGTTTTTTTATCGTTACCGAATTTGGCTGACAAGCTTTGCGTTCAACCTCGAATTGTGGTTGCGATGTTAGAGCAAGGAATTATTCCACAGCCAATGAGGTTCAAACGTCAACTACTGTTTTACTGGCCGGCGGTTGTTCAATCACTTGACCGGCATTTTGGACCAACAAAGAAAGAGGATATTCCAAATGAAATCAGCGAAGGAACTTAAGGCCGAACTCGATTCGATGCTACAACGCGTCGAAGCGATTCACAGCGATGCACAAAAGAGCAATCGCGAACTCTCGACAGCCGAGAAAAACGAAATCGACGCGATTTTGAACGATGGCGGAAAGGCCGAAGCACTACGCCAAGACATTCAACGAGCATCGAAGATCGAAAACGAAACCCGCATAAAAGCTGGCGTTGCACTTAATGCGATGGCTGGCAAGCATTTTGGCAGCGATGAGCCAAGCATTGCCGATCGTTTTGGCAAGGGCTCTATCGTGCTCAACAAGCACCAAGGCATTCAGGCCAAGCGATCCGACTTGCCACCTAACGCAATGGGTGAGCTGATTCGCGCCATGGTCATCGGTTCGCAACATGCACACCCAATGATTAAGGCGGCATTGTCTGAGGGCAGCAATAGTGCTGGCGGTTTTTTGGTGCCAGAGGAATTGTCTGATATGGTTCTCGACAAGTCCCGAGCGCAAAGCGTTTTGGTCGATGCGGGTTGTCAGATTGTTGGCATGAAAAGCGATTCGAAGATTTGGGCAAAGGTTGTCACAGATCCCGAATTCGAAATCAAAGCCGAGAATGCCGCATTCAGCGAAGGCAGCGTCACGTTCGGTAACGTCCAAGCAATTGCAAGGACAATCGGTTGCCTGTTAACGTGTTCGAACGAGCTGCTTGAGGACGCGCCAAACGCAGCGGAATTGATTGACAGCGTTTTATCGAAATCGCTTGGTGCCGAACTCGACAGACTTGGATTAGCCGGTTCGGGTTCAAGTGGTGAGCCCATTGGGTTGCTCAACAATGGCGACATTCCAAGCACCGGTTCCGTTGGTGCGATTGCATGGGCTGATTTGAGCAGCGCAGCAACAGCTATTCGAGTTGCTAACTATGTTCCAGGTGCATTCGTGTTTCATCCAAGCATCGCAGAGGATTTGGCATTGCTGGCCGATACGACCGGTCAACCACTCAACCCACCGGAAAACGTTCGGGACGTTCCAAGGATGAATACGACCAATTGCACAGTTACCAAAGCTGTCTGCGGCGACTTCTCGAATCTGTATTGGGTGATTCGTCGAAATCCAGTCATCGAAGCTTCACGGGTTGCGGGTGATGCGTTCAAGAAAAATCAAACGCTGATTCGCATTACGTGGCGTGGTGATGTTCTTTGCACACAGCCGACAGCGTTCTACAATCTGACCGGCATTACGACTTAAGTTGTCAGAGAATCAAACTAGAAGCCAGCTACGCAGTTCTTCCTGCCCTTTTGAATTGCGTAGTTGGCTTTTATTCAATCAGCTTCGTTATTTAGAGAAATAAGCAGTACCGAGCCATCCAAGTACAGCGCCAAGCGCAATCCATAATGCTTGAGTCAGTGTTCTCATGGTTTTGCCAGTGTTTGACGTGTTCCATAAATAGTCTGAAAGTTCCGCAAGTTTTATTGCCCCGCTAACGGTAATGGTTGGCATCGAAATAATCTCAGTATCTTTTTCAAAATTGGGATGACTGATTGTTCTACATTGCTCCCCATTTAGGTAACCTTCAGCTTTCAACGCATAATATTCGGCTTTGTATTCAAAGGAGTTCCATTCAATGTCGCCGTCAATTGGAGATGATGCGTCAAGTGCCCCACGTGTCGCAAAGAGATTTAGGACGGCAACGTATCGGCAGATGGCATTTCGAGCAGTAGCGTTGGCAATTGATGATCCTATTAGACCGATCGTTTTTGGAGTTTTGTTCGGCATTCTGATTTACAAACTCTTTGTCAAATAGCATTCTGTCTTGCGATAAAGTGAGATTGTTCGATCAGTACCTTATTGAATGTGTAGCCGGTGTACTACACCCGACTAAGTTTTTTTTAACTATTTTCCCCTGTCTTTTTGTTACTTCATTGAAAACGAGCAAAAACACTTTTACCCATATTTTTCATTGGTGAAACGCACTTTCTAGGGGTTACTTTTAATCCGTAGGCCGCGGGTTCGAGTCCCGCCGCCCTTATTTTGTTAGCAGGTAATCATTACAGGCAAATCTGTGTCTGTTCTTTCAGTCTCGCACACAGAGACTTTGGGTTAACTCGTTTTGCCCATCTTTTGAGATCAATTTGCCAACGGTTTGTAAGCGACATCTCGAAAAATTCGCGTCTCTTGAACTTTTCAAACCAGCATCTTGGTTTTTGAGAGCTAACCTTTAGAAGTGTTAATTTGACGCAAGATCGTCGTTCAAGCTTCTGATTTTACTGATTGTCAGGAAACATGAACCTGAAAAGGCATGGAAAACCAATTGCGTTCGTTAATAAAACAACCACTCCCAAAACAGTTACGTTTCGTAAAAGCCTTAGTTCTGTTGCGATAAATTCGTTTGCTGCCTCGAACGAGAATGGTCTTTGCCGTTGCTAAATTTCATCCAGACTTGACTGAATCGTTCCTCCAACTTTTTTCACGAAGGCTTGCGACCATGCAAAAGGAAATCGACAAACTGTTGATGGAGATTCAGCAAGCGACGTACTCGGAGAGACGAACTGAGCCTCGCCACAATCTTGTGCGGCCAATCAAGATTCATCGGCGCCAAGAGAAGCCGATTCTCGCTTTTTCAAAAGACCTGTCATCTCAAGGTATGGGCACCATTGTCGATGTGCCTTTTGAATCCGGAACCTTGGCAACCGTCGAAATACACTGCATGGCGGGCGATCCAGTTTACCTTCGCTGCGAAGTTCGCTGGTGTGATGCCTATGGCAGCGGATGGTATCAAGTCGGATGGAAATTCATCGGTACGGGACAACGCCCGGTGCACCAGCCAAGTCCGACGTTAACAGCGCAACCCAACTAACGATGCCTTTGACTCTCGTGAAGATTTCTCTCACAAGCATCGAGTTGCGATGTGCGACAATGACAACGAGCAGGCCGGTGAGTAAAGGAACCGCTGATTTCGTGTCCTTCAGCGAACAACCCTAATTCAACCCGAATTCAACCCGAATTTCTTAGCTGGCCATCGCAACAAGCTTATACCGGCTTATTCAACCCGTTTGTTTGATTGTCGCGCGAACAAATTCACTCAGCCAAATCGCGGAAAACGATAATTGAGGGATTCCCGACTGACGCGTAGTGGCCTGTAAATTTCAATCCACCGCTTTGACGATCGACCTCAAAGACCGCGACATTGTCGCCTCGCTGATTGCAGCAATATAGAAATCTTCCCGAAGGATCAAAATTGAAACTTCGGGGATAGTTCCCGTGGGTCCATTCTTCACCAACAAAGGTAAGCTCGCCGTTGTTACCGACCGAAAAGATTCCGATACTGTCGTGCAATCGGTTCCCGGCATAGACGAATTTACCATCTGCCGAGACCAATACTTCGGAGCAAAAATTACTTCCTGCAAATCCCGGCGGCAACGTAGAAATAGTCTGACGCGATGTTAGCTTTCCCAATTTCGAATCGTAGTCCAATAAAACAAGTGTCGATCCTTCTTCTTGGATCGAATAGAACCAGCGCCCGTTCGGGTGAAAATGGAAATGCCTTGGTCCATCGCCTGCTGGCAAGGAAACGGACGGTGGATCGTTTGGTGTTAACTTGCCTTGCTTGTCGTCAAACTTCCAAACAAAGATCTTGTCCAATCCTAAATCTACGTGAAGCACGAAACGTCCCGACGGATCGGACTGAATCATGTGCGCGTGGGTTCGATCGTGTCCGCTAAAAGCAAAACTGCCGAGTGGTGCATTCGTCGCTCGCGTCGGGCCAATCGCACCCGAGTCGATTTTGACATCCGATGCACTATCTAATTTGCCATCAGTCAAAATCGGGAGCACGGCGATCGAACCGCCAAAATAATTGGCAACCAAAAGAAACCTGCCACTAGGATGGATGCTTACATAAGTCGGTCCGGCTCCTCCAGCAGGGACCGTATTCAGTAAAGTCAAATGGCCATCGACCGCATCGACCGCAAATGCGCTGACGGTGCCTTCTTTGTTATCGCCAACCCGATCTGTCTCGTTTGCCGAATACAGTCGATCTCCAGAATCGTTCAACACGAGGCAACTCGGGCTTGTGCCCATCTCGTAAACGCCCGCAGGCGTCATTGCGCCCGTAGTTTTATTCACATGAAACAGATGGATTCCCCGCCCATTTCCAGGTGGCAAGTCGACTTGTGTTGGTAGCACATCTCCCAGCGGAGAACTAAACGTTCCCACATACGCAATCAATTCCTTTTCAAGTTCATTCGCTTGGGCCGACACTAGTCTCGGCATCATTGCCATTGCAATCCCGACGGCAAGTGATAACTTCTGAAACGAGCAGCGGGAACGATTTGATTCTTTCATGATGGTTGGTTCGCAAGGTTTGATTGAAGGCTAGAAAAGGTAGGGGAAGCGCATGCATTCGGCGTATGCATTTGGATGCGAGTCGTCGAGGAGCCTCAGGGCATCGAACTTTGTGGGCACGATGCTACCCAAGTTGACCGGTCATTTTCGGATACGTTGTGGAATCTTGACAGCACGATTTATTTCAACGAAGCAGCAAGCATTTTAGCTGACAACCGATCCGATCGCGCGCGACGCCCAATAAAAGTTGGGGTATCAACGTCTGGTCCGTTTTGTTCTTTCTTCGCAATTTCGCTTCGAAAACAAAGCATTTTCATCAAAAAAAACAAAGGAGCAATCTGGGGCAGCTTAGTAACGAATGATCGCTTGGCAGAATCGGCAAATTCGGTGCGGACGCGAAAAAAGATTTTCGATCAACGAACGTTTGTCCAAGAACACCCATGCAGCAACGAACCGGGGCGACTAATGTGGATATCAGACCAATCGCATTCTCGCAAAATCGGTTCCGACATGTATCCCATCTATCTTGACTACAATTCGACAACCCCAATGGCTGGCTGTGTTCGCGAAGCCATGCTGCCCTATTTAGGCGAACGATTTGCCGACCCCACCACCCAACACTGGCTTGGCCGAATAAGTCGCGAAGCGATTGAAGACGCTCGTGGCTTTGTTGCAAACCTGCTTAACTGCGAATCGCAGGAAATTATTTTTACATCGGGTGGTACCGAAAGTATTAACTTGGGGCTGATCGGTGCTGCTCGGCAAATCACAAAAGAGTGCAATGGCACAAAACCTCACCTACTGATCTCCACAATCGAACATGCTGCCGTATCGAAAACGGCCGACTGGCTGGAGCAAAACGGATGGGATGTCACGCGGGTCGGTTGCAATTGCCAAGGTGTTGTTCGTATCGATTTGATCGAACGAGCGCTTCGTCCTACAACAGCGATGATCAGCATTATGCATTCCAATCACGAAGTTGGAACGCTTCAGCCGATTCGCGAAATTTCAGACCTGATCGAAGGTCGCCCGATCATTTTTCATTCCGACGCGTCCCAATCTGTTGGAAAAATGGAATGCAACGTTGACCGCCTGGGAATCGAAATGCTTTCGCTAAGCGGACATAAAATGTATGGACCAAAAGGGGTCGGGGCACTTTATGTTCGCCAAGGCGTTGAACTCAATAGCGTTCTCCAAGGTGAGTGGCGAGAATTCGGTCTCCGGCCCGGAATGGAAAATGTTCCCGACATTGTTGGCCTTGGGCAAGCAGCACGGTTCATTCAAAAATCGCAAGATGATATCCAGGATCGCTTGGCCCATTTGCGCGATTACTTCATGAACCGTCTTGAAGCTGGACTTGGTTTTCGAGTCAGCATTCATGGAGAAAAAGCGGCTCGACTCGCGAATACGATGAGTCTCGTGCTACCACATCGACTTGCTCACCAACTTCTCTTATCTACACCCGAATTGTGTTTGGGTCCGGTCGGCCACCAAGGAAATCCAGAAAGCTATCACGGTTTATCCAACACGTTGGCTGCCATGGGAGTCATGCCGCAGGAAGCTGCCAGCACGGTGCGTGTCAGCGTTGGGATCAACACAACAGAATCAGAACTCGATCGCGCAGCCGAACTACTGATCGAGGCTTACGATACAAGCAAGACAACGCGATCATAATCGGCGGAGGCATCCGTCTCTTGTTGGTTTTTGTTAAGCGATTTCCGTTGTCGATGACGCCGGAACCGTAGACTTTTGAAGCGATTCAGGACTGAACCGACTTGCACTTTCGGCTAGTAATTCCACGAAATGGCTGGGCTCTGGCATTGCAACGGACCTTGCCAAGAACGCAGGTGTTAACGCGACCATAAATTGATTGGTTTTCGCGTCGCACGTGAGATCGCACCATCTATCCTGTTCCATAATGGAAACCAATTTCCGCCACCCTCCCTCGCGAGGGAATCCATAACTACTAAGCTTGAAGTCTGGAAATATTTTTCTCGTCACCGAGCTTAAAACAGACAAGCTGATCGTGTTCTCATTTTCTTTGAGCTTGTAACGACAAGCCCAAGCGACGTAGTCCAGCAAATCGATCGGCAATGAAACTATTGCTGGTGTTTCCGACGGGGCAATCGTCTTTTCTGATTTGACCACTTTTGAGTCCTTGCCTGCCACGCTTGTTTCGCGTAACTCCACTCGATATTCGCCCAAAGGCAGTGAAGTTAATGTGAGGACTCCCTTTTTCTCGAAATACTGCAGGAACAATTTGAATTGGGAGAATCCAAAGTCGGCTTCGCTGAAACTTTGCTCGTAATCTTTTATCTGGCCTTTCACTCGCGAAAGGCTGGCTTCTATCGATTCCTCCGAAAGATGCTTCAATGCCCGTGTCACGAGTTCCTGGGCATGGGTCAAGTTCCCCTTGGGCTTGGGCTCCGCAACCGATGGCGT
Source organism: Pirellulaceae bacterium (assembly GCA_031374825.1). GTDB lineage: Bacteria > Planctomycetota > Planctomycetia > Pirellulales > Pirellulaceae > JANMGV01. The sequence goes on along the minus strand of JANMGV010000234.1, from coordinate 8,512 downwards.
GTCGTACAACAACAATTCATCGCAGCATTTTGCGAATAACGAGCTCGCATTATCTTTTCGAGCAATGACCACGACGTAGCGATTTAGTTCGCGGAGTTTAGAAATAAGGGGAAGGAAATCGCTGTCGCCCGATGCGATTACAAAAGTGTCGATGTAATCGCGAGTCATGGCCGTTTCCATGGCGTCGACAACCAACCGAATGTCCGCTCGATTTTTTCCACGTGAGTTGGATGGTAACTCTACAACATCCACTCCGCATCGAAGCATCTCATGTTTGACTCCAGGGTAGCGTCCCCAATCACCATAGGCTCGCTTAATCAACACACGCCCGCGAGCGGTTAATTCCTGAGCGAGTTGCCCAACGTCGAATCCATCGCGGTCAAAATTTTCATAATCGATAAACAAAGCGAGGTTTCGAGGAACATAGGAGCCACTACTCATTTTCGGTTCCTTGGTAAAACCAACACGATTCCAAAAATCTACACGAACTCAAAGTCAATATTTCTGATGGCCCAACCTAGAATCTGCGAATCCAAACTTAGGCATCTCGTCGATTGCCTTCGCGAAATACTCAGTGTGCATCTCGAGTCGGACGAGTGAAGATAGCTGACCTGATATTGTGGTTCAATTATGGCCACCACCTAAATTGGTAGTTTTATCACCAATCGAAACGACAGCATCCTGCGTGGGTTTGATCGGATTTTCGTGATACATTAAGGCAGCTAATCGTCATGCGACGCGGCGGAGATTATTTTCTGCGAGACGCACCTATGCATCTCCGACAACTGTCCTTCTCGGATAGAATGTCTTGTTGTCGTAAAAATGTTGGTCGAATTCCTGTTTGGTGGTTTGGAGAGTTGTTTTTGGAGCGTTGATGTCAAACTTCCTAGAATCCCTGTCTTTAATATTCCCCGAAGAACGCCTTCACCAAAATCCGGCGCAAATGTCGGCGTTCGAGTCGGACGGTTTGACAGCTTTTGCCGTACGACCGCGGGCCGTCGTCATTCCATTGGATGAGGACGAAATTGTTCGATGTGTGAAACTATGCCATCAACACAAAATTCCGTTTGTCGCTCGAGGGTCGGGAACAAGTTTGTCTGGAGGGTCACTTCCGCACGCCGATGGCGTTGTGATCGCGCTGAATCGAATGAACCGGATATTGAAAATCATTCCTCAAGATTGTATCGCGATTGTTCAACCGGGTGCAATCAACTTGGCCGTCACCAAAGCTGTCGAAGAGTACGGCCTGCACTTTGCCCCCGATCCATCTAGTCAACAGGTCTGTACGATCGGTGGCAATCTAGCTTTCAATGCGGGCGGCGCTCACTGCCTCAAATATGGAATGACGAGCAACCATATTTTGGGAATGCGAGTTGTCTTGGGAGATGGAACGCTGGTCGAATTGGGATCACATTCGAGTGAATCCATTGGGCCCGATGCGACAGGATTATTCGTTGGCAGCGAGGGGACTTTGGGAATCGCTACGCAAATCACTTTACGTTTAATTCCGAAGCCTGATGCATTTCACACGGTCTTAATTGGCTATGGCAGCGTTGATGCGGCAGGCGATACGGTGTCGGCAATTATCCAAGCAGGTTTACTGCCCGCTGCGATGGAGATTATGGACCGCGTAAGCATGCAAGCAGCGACTGCTGGCGTTGGTGCCGAGTACCCTCCGGGGTCGGAAGCAGTCTTGATCGTCGAGCTTGACGGTTCCCGCGAAAATGTGGCTTCGGAAAAACTACTACTCGATGCAATCATTGCAAAGACACCGTCAATCGCCGTTATCGTAGCCATGGACGCCATGGAACGAGCCAAGATTTGGAAAGGCCGAAAAAGTGTCTTTTCCGCTGTCGGTCGCTTGAGTTCGGATTTCATTGTGCAAGATGGAGTCGTGCCCCGAAACCGACTTGGCGAAGCTCTTCGCGAAATTGCAAAAATCAGCGAATCGACAGGTGTTCCCGTAGCCAACGTGTTTCATGCGGGCGACGGCAACTTGCATCCGCTGATCATGTTTGACGGTCGTCAACATGGAGCACTCGAACGTGCCGAAGCAACAGCGGCTCGCATTGTGCAATTGTGTATCGACTTGGGTGGATCCATCACGGGCGAGCACGGCGTGGGGATGGAAAAGCGCTCGTTTATGACAAGCATGTTTGACGAACCATCGCTGGATATGATGCGAAGGATTCGAGCAGCTTGCGATCCCATGCAAATTGCAAATCGTGACAAAATGTTCCCGTCCGCCGAAGCACCCGCGATGTCATTGTATGGCTTGCATCCCTTAGAAGAGAAAGGGATCGCGTCGCGAATGTAACCATGTCAAACACCATCAATCCAACAACTCCGGAAGAAGTCCGCGAATTTGTAGCTTCCCATGAAGCCAAGAAAATTCACCCCATTGGAAGTCGCACGAAAACGGGTTTGTCCGCGACAGCCGAAGATGTGACCTGCGTGGACATGCGAGGAGTCACAGGAATCATCGATTACCAACCCGCCGATTTTACCATCACCGTCCGCGCAGGAACCTCGGTCCTCGAAGTCCAAAATTGCTTGGAGGAACACGGTCAGTTCTTGCCCTTCGATCCACCGATGATCAACGCAGGGGCAACGATTGGGGGCATGGTAGGAGCGGGCTGGAATGGCTCCTGCCGAATGCTGTGGGGTGGCATGCGCGACTTTATTTTGGCTGTCGACTTTGTTGATGGACTCGGCAATCTCGTTCGCGCTGGCGCTGCCGTTGTAAAGAATACTGCCGGCTATGACTTGCCCAAGTTCTTTGTCGGGAGCTATGGACAATTTGGGATTGTCACAGCCGCGTGTTTTAAAGTTTTTCCAAAACCACTCGGTTATCGCACACTAGCGATCTCCATGCAGAATTTGGACTCTGCGTTGCAGGGCATGTCCGATTTGCAGCACCATCCAATCAACATCGCAGCTATGGATCTCGATAATCATACACTGTACGTTCGATTCGCAGGTGACCACGTTGCGCTCGACGCAACGGAAGAGCGAATCATCAAGTTGCTTCACGGCCGTCCGGCCCAGGTTATGCACGGCACGGAAGAAACAGACTACTGGACCGCGCAAAGCCATCCCAGTTTCGATCTCGAAAAGTATTCCTTGATAAAAATCTTGTGCAATCGATCCAACATTGCTTTGCTCGACAAATCCTTGCACGCGATAGGGTTGCAGGGTCGTTATTGTCAAGGTGGAAATAGTTGTTTGGTGGAGTGGCTAAACGATGCGGATGTCGTCAAGCTGAACGAGATGGTCACAAGACTTGGTCATCAAGGCGTTTTCTTACTTTCCAAGCAAACTCATCGTTTACTAGGCTCATACTCGGGGCGTGAATTTTGGCATCGCATTCGTACCGGCCTTGATCCCCAGCACAAATTTTACGCACCATACCTGAAATAGTCTTCCTCGATCTGCGAACTGTTTGCGGATAAGAAATTCGGTTTGATCCATTCCTTGCGTTATCATGTCCGACCTTAAAAATCCAATTGCAATTTACGCCAAAGGTTTTTTATTCTTGGCCATAGCGATCTTCTCGGCGGTCCTCATTGTTTTGCAAACGATGGATTGGCGGATCGCCGCATTGTTGCTTTGTTGCATTTGGGCAAGCTGTCGATTCTACTATTTTGCTTTTTATGTAATCCAACATTACGTCGATGATCGATTTCGCTTTTCCGGATTAGTGGACTTTGCAAAGTATCTAATCAGACGAACACGTCAATCTTAGAATCACCCCGCATTGCCTTTACGATGCACATCGCTTTCTGCGGGAACTCGTTGGATATGAAGATATCCGACATAGCCTGCAACCAGTGCCCACAAACAAACGACCGGCGTCACCAAAGCGCTCAATGCCGCAAGCGAAACTTGCAAGCCAGTTAACCCATCGCAGACTTTGCCAGCGATGACGTCTCCACCGCGAAATACGACCGTGTCCATGAAAGCCTTGGATTTATACTTCTCTTCGCGTGAAACGACTGTGAACAGCACATTCTGTACTGGCACCAGCAGCCCGTACGCCAAGCACTGCTGGACGACTTGGCCAATCATTAGCGCGTTCAAAGCAGGCCAGAAAACGACTAACAAGAACAAGCTGATCGTTACAACGGTCGGCATAATCAGCGAAAACCTCATTCCCAATTTCGACATCATCCAACCCGCAACGACGAACTGCAAAAAGAGACTACCGCCTTGGCCGAAAAAATTGATTTGGGAAAACAGCTCCACGCGCTGCTGGCTCTCGATCACTTCTGCTTTCATCACCGTTTGCAAGTTATTGTAGAAGAAGGTCGCCGCGAACTTTCCGAGTAGTACGAACAGACAAATTGCCATGAGATATCGCGATTGAAAAACAAGTCGCAGTCCGTCAAGCATACTCCCACCTGTACCTTTTGCCCCGCCTTTATCCGCCTCGGGCTTAGGCAGAGATCTCGAAGATCCTCTTCGCTTGCGATCGAGCAGGAACGCAACGACGACTGCCAGTTCAAGCAGGACGATCGCGGCGATAATTAACGAGGCCATCCCGAAATACTTGTTGACAGCGAACGCCAATCCCGAGCCAACGAGCGATCCAACACTACCTCCCGCAGCAATCCAGCCAAACCAAGCTTTGCCTTCTTGGACAGAATAGTAGTCCGCCATCACACTCCAGAACATCGTGACCAGGAAAACGTTGAATACACTTACCCAAACAAAGAAGACCGCAACGATCCAAACAGGAGGCTTGTTTACAATGAACATCCCAAACGCAATGAGACAAACCACAAAAAACTGATGGACGATAAAGACAAGTCGTAGCCTATCGACGCGCGCAACGAGAAAGGTATAGAATCCGAGCGCAACCATCGACGTAACAAACGTGGCAAGATACAAATTGCCAAAATTGCCAGCTAAGCTTGAGGCTAGGCCATCTCGAAGTGGTTTTAGAAAATAGTACGAAGTCAGAATTAAAAAGAACCACGTTGCAGAAAGCCCAAACATTTGAAGTTTCGATGTAGAATGAAATTTGGATTCAGTTTCTGCGGGTGCGTCCAATTCCATTCGTAACCCCAAAATTTGATGATGAGCAAGTCCTGGCTACAGCGTTATCCGGTCGGCAAGCCGACACATTCGTGAATCCGCCAGCATGAACTCGATGGCGTAATCTTGTATGATGCTATATCGATGAACAGCTTATCTTAAATCGAATCTTCAGGCAAAACCAACCTTTCTGAATCACGCCAGTCATTCCATGATTCGCGATTACATAAAACTGTTTTGGGCAAGCATCTCGATCTTGAGCGTCCTATTGGGTGCTCGTCTAATTTGGCTTACGGTGACGACAGAAACTGGTTTTCAAGAGCGTCGTCGAGAATGGCGGGACGCGAACACAGCATGGATTGTGGGTCCTACAGTTCCCCTCGACAATCAGCCTACCGCAGACCAAGAAGATTTCTGGATTCGTGAAATCGATCGTATCCTCCAAGTGCATGGCGACGACCCTCAAATTTTAGTCGGTGCCGCTGTGCTTCTTGACTCCCCAATCGCGTCGGCATGGGGCGATAACGACGGGATCCGCGAACGCTTGATGCGCCAGGAAGTTATCCCGGATGAACCTCAAGAATACTACTCTGGGCCTAATATTCGAATAGGTTCCGGCAGCAAGTCCTTAGAATTGATTGGCAAGGCAACCGAACTTAATCCGGGAAATCCAGAATGGTGGCAGATTAGAGCACTCTTGGCAACTAGCCCTGACTATTACACTGCTAATGGCCGGCGGGACCAAAATTTGGTCGCGACACTCGACGAATGCCTCCAACACGATCCCAAAAACGCTTTGTATGATTTTCTCGCGACCGAAGTTGAGTGGAGTCCGCATCGATATTCCAATCCATTCAATCGTCCTAACTGGCTCATCGAATAAGATGCAGAGAGTATTTCGCGTTGCCTGCCCGGTTTTGAACGCGGCCTATCGCTTCCCAGTTGCACTGTTGGAGATGCTGGCTATATCGCGCTTTCGAAATTCCTAAGTCATTCATCTTTGCCTCTGAGTGAACAAAAATATCTTTTACGAAGCTGCGAGATCAATAGACGACTACCAGTGCTGCTCATGGATCTAGGGCGTTTCCAAGTGTTCCGCTCGCCCGAAGTTTATCGCGACAACGACAAAAAATCGATAATTCAAAGATACCGTCAGTGCCTGCGGCTCTCCGAGCAAATTCGCAGTGGGAGGAAAAAGAGTGACCTCAGATTTACTGAGTTCGAAATAGAAATGCTGCGATTGATCAGAGAAACGGCACAAAGCATCAGCTTGGATTTGTCCACAAAGGAAGGAGACGAATTCCAAGAAGCCGAATACGATGCGCGTCTAAACCAGCAGATCGAATTTGAATTGGTACGTCGATTGGAAGTAAGCGAGAACCAAGATTTATATAAATGGGCAAACGTGTTCGGTACGTTTAGCACGTCCGTGAAATTGGCGATCTCGGTCGCGGCCTCGACTGTTTTGCCAGCGGGAATCGCTTCGTTCTTTATAATGGGCGTGTTGACTTCCATCGCGTCGCGTCGACTGCGGTGTTCAGAAAAAGCGTCCTTCGGAGTTTTGCAACCAACTCTAACAGTGTTCGGTGCGCTCACTTTTACAATTGTTGTATTCGGGCTGTTCCCAGCCGGAATCGCCAACGTCGAGCATGTAGGAAAGATAGCCAAAATTCTAATCCAGGTCGCGATTCCAGTACTCTTGATGTTCGCAATCTTCGATAGGCTGCAAAAAAGGAATTTTCGTTTCGGGATCCCGGAAACGATGGTGTTCATTCTTTTGGTAGCCGTCGTGCTGAAACTTTCCCTGTCTGCTCAACAGATGGTCGAGATCATTCCCACTTTTTCATTTCACGTCCCTCCTCGATTTTGGAACTACCATCCAGAAGAACTCATCAACACGCCGACTGGATATGATTTAGGTCCGTTAGACGTGGCTTACCAATGGATCGCATACGGCGGGCCCTATTTATCGATGGCATGCTGGCTCTCATTGATCATGATTTCGGCTTTATGGATGTTTATTCGTCAGAAGATCTGCAAGAAGCCAGTCCCAAGTCAGTCTTTGCGATCGCTATTGGCGGCACTAATGCAATCAATGACTCGGGTTTGCTTTGCAACTTCCGCGATCTTACTCGTTGCTTATCTTGTCGTAGCCCCCGCTCACATTCTGTCAATTGAGAGGTCCTATCAACGGGAGATCGCATCATTTCGAGATCCAAACACGTACTGGTCTCATATTGAAAAGTCCGTTGACGAAATACGGGCTGATGGAGCGTTTATGAATAATGCATCAGCTCACGTAAAAGCTGAAATGGGTATCTAGAATTGCACAGGAGTTAACAATTCAGATTGGCTAGGTACGCAAGTGATCTACAGGAGATGACTTCGGTGATTCGGTGCCAAAAACCTTTCTGTCACTCTGCAGCCAAGGTTCAATGCACCGCTGTAGAACTGCTTTACGACGCACTACGCCGCCAGCAATTCGCGGGCGTTGGATTTGGCTTTGTAGCGACGACCACCGGAGCGCAGTAAATGATATGGTGTTTCCCCGTTGTTCGCCCGACTCATATCTCCCCTTCTCTTCGGTACTCCGAGGAGAAGGGGCAGAGGGATGAGGAGTCTTTGATCAATTTTCCCTAACGACAATCGCTTCAACGATCTGTAGTATTACATGTTCATTTTCATCAATGCTATAGTGTGTCCCATTGTTCGGAAGAGGGGAAAGCGTTGTTATGGGCGATGATGAAACGCTGTTTCGGGATGATAGTCAATTTTGGTTGTGGTCGATGGTGAAACGATGTGATTGGCGATGATAAAACTCTGTTTCGGGATAATAGTGAAACTTGATTGCGGGCGACAGTAAAGTGTGGTTATGTCACCAGGAGGCGAAGGTTAGCTCCGACTCTCATCTCCCCTTCTCCTCGGCTCGTTCTACCACACATCTCATTTCGCTACTCCATATCGTAGTAGCATTGCGATTTCAAACACTACAGGTCGTAGAAGCAAAGGATGAAAATGGACTTGTGTGGTACAACGAGTTCTCCTCGGTACGCCCTCGTTGTACCACATATCTCTCTAAGTTTGCTAGTATTTGCCGGTTTTGATTTGGCGAGCGTGGGGTGGACTTTGGGTGGGCAACTGCGAATCATTTGCCGTTAGTTGTTTCGAACGAGGAGTCTTTTCAATTCATGGAAGTTGGGTTGATGAGTGCATTCAATCTGTCTGATGAACTTCGCGGCTGCGATTTTGGTGATGCAAGGCTTAACAAACGAGCTTGCAAGGTTATCGATGCTCTGGGCCAAAAGCCGAACATTAGCATACCGGCCGCGTTAACGGGACGCGCCGATATAGAGGCCTGCTATCGGCTTATGGACAATGAAAATGTCAAGCCGGATAAGGTTCTCCAACCTCATGTGGAAGCAACTTACAAAAGAGTCGAACAAGAAGACTTTGTCTTGATTGTGCAAGACACGAC
>JANMGV010000222.1:0-15884 GCA_031374825.1 Pirellulaceae bacterium | reverse complement strand
CAAGCCTCGGCGGCGGAAGATCGCGTGGCGCAACTGGAAGACCAATTGACGAAGCTGCAAATGGAGATCGGCAGCCTGCGGGAACAGAGATTGAACGACCAGTTGCTTCTGCAACTCAGCGGGACTTGGCACGAACTCAATTCCAAAGCCGGTACGAAGGAGAGCGATCCGGCAACGACTCCGAACGTGTGGCGGCTGACAGCATTCGGAAACTGTGACCGTCACGCAACTGGTGAGGAAGTGGAAACGGTTGTCATGGGCGAACTGTCTGTCGATGCCTCGACGACTCCGGCACGAATTACGTTCAAGCGTACTGGACCCGATGGCAAGCCAAATCTTGCAGTGGGAATCGTCCGATTCCGGTCTGGATTGTGTGAGATTGCAATGGCGCGAAAACTCGTTCCCGCCGGTGGCGATCCAGCACCTGTGTTTCCGACAGAGTTTCAAGCAACCCAGGATTCTGATCTTGTTTTGCTCGCTCGCGCGGACGGGATGCCGTTCACCGAATAGAAGCTTCAAATCATCGACCCGAGCGGCGTTCCATTCACCGAGTCGTTCGCGGGTAACCTTCAGACACCACTGCGCAATCCATGAAAACCAATTGCCCACATACGAGTCAGTCGATGCGTCGCACACTGTTTACCGCCGCACTCGCTGTGATCGGACGGCGTCAAGCCGCGCCGAATCCTTTGGAATTGCAACTGGTTCTAAACCCGTTTGGGGGCTCGCGACCGAGAGCGCTGTTGGAGACTGCGTTCGTGGTCGTGGCGATTTTGATTAGTCCGCTGACGGTGACTGCGCAACCAGCCGAACGGGAATTTGTTTCGCCGGAGCCCAGAGTCATCTCCCAGTGGCTGCAGACCGGTGCCGTGTTCGGCTGGAGCACCATCGATTCCCAGGGGGAGTGGCAGTTTCATCGGGAACAGCCCGCTTCCGGAGGCCTCCCGGCGTTTCTATTCAGAAACTTCAGGGCCGAAAAAGTGAAAACGCTTGTCGACCCTGGTGTGCCTTTCGCTCTCTGGCTCGGCAGGTCCACGAAGAACGCGGACCTAGAAGCGCTGACTGGGATGAGTCATTTATGGGCTCTGAACTTCGATGACACTAACTCCTACGGCGTGACAGATGCAGGCCTGAAAGCGCTGGCCCCGCTGAAACAGTTGCAGTCTCTGAGCCTGGAAAACACTGCTTACACGGATGTGGACATGAAACAGATCGCGGCGCTCAAACAGTTGCGCAGGTTGACGCTGGGCCGGCTGGTGGACGTTGGTCTGAATGAACTGGCCGAGTTGGAACACCTGCATTCGCTGCACATCATCTCCGCGTCTGTTACCGACGAGGGAATGAAAGCGCTGGCCCGACTCAGGGCACTACGGACGCTGACCATCTTGTCGAGCGGCGGCGGAGTGTCGGACCTTGGATTGAACGAGCTCGGTAAGCTGAAAGTGTTGCAGTCGCTGAGCCTGCGCCACACATCGTTGAAAAACGAACACCTCAAGGTGATTGGTGGAATGAATCAACTTCAGACATTGGACCTCTTCAGGACCGACACCACGGACGCCGGATTGAAGGAGCTAGCCGAGCTGAAGAAATTGCGGTCGTTGGACATCCGCTGGAACCACATGATCGGAGATGAGGGGCTGAAAGTCGTTTCCAGGCTGACTCAACTCCAGTCGCTGCGGTTCGATAGAACCCCAGTAACCGACGCAGGCATGAAAGTGCTGGCCGGGCTGAAGCAACTGAAGACGTTGAGCTTTGCCGACACCGGCGTGACCGATGAGGGCTTGCAAGAATTGGTCGGACTTGACCAGTTACAAGAACTCAGAGTTTCCAGCGAGATCACCGACGCCGGACTTAATAGACTAGCTGGGCTCAAGCGGCTGCAACGACTGGAGCTTTCGACTTCCAAAGTAACTGATACCGGATTGCAGGAATTGGCCGGATTGGACCAGTTGCAGTACCTGCGACTTTTCGGCACGAAGGTGACCGATGCGGGACTGAAACATCTGGCTGGCTCGCACCAGTTAGAGACACTCGATCTGTACGGAACGCTGGTGACCGGCGCGGGACTGAACGATCTGGCCGACCTGGCATATTTGCAGACAATCTTACTTCAAGGCGCTCCAGTCACCGACGAGGGGCTGGTGGGATTTGCCAGCCTGAGGCAGTTGCAGACGCTGGACCTCCAAGAGACTAAAGTGACAGGCACGGGGCTGAACCAATTGGCGAGGCTGACGAGACTGCGGTCGCTGACCCCGAATCGGTCCCCCGTCACTCGATTAGACGGATTGGCTGGTATGAATCAGCTCCAATCGCTGGATTTGAGCGGGATCAAGGTAACCGACGAAGACCTCAAGGATTTGTCCGCGCTAAAACAATTGGAGCATCTGAACCTTGAGGGCAATCGGGTAACCGACCTCGGACTGAAACAACTGACGGGACTATCCCGGTTGCAGTCGCTGCACCTGGGCCAAACGGAGATCACCGACGCTGGCGTGAAGTCGCTGGCCGGATTCAAGGAGTTGCGGTTGCTGTATCTGCCTTGGCGAGTGACCGACGTGGCAATCGGCGAATTGCAGAAGGCGTTGCCTGGGGCAACGATTACAGGAGCTCGCCCGTTGTGACCAAGAGGGCAGGTGCCATACGAGTTGAGGGGAGCTGAGGAGAATGTCGTGAGCGATACATGAACTCAACACACTCCGATGCGTCACGAAGGCTATGACACATGATGACACGCGTCTGCCTTTTTCCGCAAAATTGCATCCATGCGATCATCTCCTTCAAATAAATTGGTTAGAAAACATCTTCGTTATGCTAGCCTCATACAATCTTTTTTACAGGCCCGGTTGACCGGCCAGGAACTCCGCAGAATCGACGCAGGAGGCTGCCATAAAGTTTGGCTCGCGTTCAGTCCCGATGGCCGACAAATGGTATGTGCTGGGGACCATTCTCGGGGCAAGCTCCCACTGATCGATTTTGAGTTGGGCAAGATCATTAAGACGTTGGACCTGAAGTCCCCTGTGAGGCCAGAACATGGCAGCCGCCTTGCAGTGTTTTCACCGGACAGCCGCCACATCCTCACGTCCCACGCCGGGATGTGGATCTACAACACGTCCGGGGTCGCTAGATGGGAAGTCGCCAGTGGAGAGCAGATCAAAGAGTTCTTCAAGGGGACAGATGAGCCTGTGTCAGGAACGTTTCTGACACCTCTGCCTCTTCCCGTGGGTAGTGCCGCCGATTTGATTCAGTGAGGAAACAAAAGACTAGAACAATCGAGCGAAGCCTTGCGTCACCTTACAACAATCAAAAAGAAGCTCAAATTGAATCCCGAAGCCCAAGTCCGACCCCGGCGCAGCCCCACTACTAGGACGCGATTCGCTGCGAGTCGCGGTCAAACGAATTCTTCTGTCTAAGCTTGACCTTTACCTTCAGGAATGTTACTTTGTAATGCAAAGCATCTGAGACATGTTCGGTTCTGCTAGGTGAATCAATGGAACTTCGTGAGGCGTTACGCCAGATTTCTGAAATACGTCAACAAATGGCGCAGAGCGAAGTATTTCGCGGCTATCGATCATTGACCGTTGGTTTTTCGGGTGTTTTGGGAGTTGTCGCCGCCTCAATGCAACCGCGGTGGGTCTCGAATCCCCAGAGTGATCTCGGACGTTTTGTTGGACTTTGGCTAACCGTTGCTGCCATTAGTTTGATCGTTGCTGGCACCGAAATGTATTCGAATTCGAAATTGGCAGGTCCGGGATTATCGCGAGAGATGATGACGCTCGCTGTTCAACAATTTTTACCATGCCTAGCTGTTGGTGCTTTGCTGACGATAAGCATCTGCTATGGAGCGCGGCAAGTGGCATGGATGTTACCCGGCTTGTGGTCGCTGCTCTTTAGTCTCGGCGTTTTTGCTTCATATCGGCTGTTACCACGTCAAGCATTTTGGGTTGGCGTTTATTACGCAACATGCGGGTGCATCTGTTTGTTCTTCGGACAAGGCGAGAATGAGTTGGCGGCGTGGCAGATGGCGATGAGCTTTGGCGGAGGTCAATTATTGGGTGCCGCAATTCTCTATTGGAATCTGGAGCGAACGAATGCCGAATAAGAAGACCTCGGAAACCGATTTAACCAAACCAAAAACGCCGCGCGCGAAGGGTGGTCGCTTTTCATACGAAGGTCTCGATCGTGTCATGCATGAAAAGGCGCGGCTGGGCATCATGGCTTCGCTTGCGGCTCATGAGCGTGGCTTGCTATTCAACGACTTGAAGCAGCTTTGCGCTCTGACGGACGGCAATCTGAGTCGGCATCTGGGTGTGCTCAACGAAGCCGGACTGGTTGAGATCTGGAAAGGCACCTCGGGGCATCGGCCACAAACCATGTATCGGCTCACAAGCGACGGCCGAGAGCGATTTGCAGAGTACATCAGTGTGCTAGAGAAAGTCGTTGCGGACGCACAAGCTAAAACGCAGGCAGTTAAGAATCCTGACATATCGGGAGGATGGTCACCCGCGTAGCCCTCGTCTCTTTTTTTGTCCATTCACTTTGCATTGCAAAGTTACCGTTGACTTTGGGAGTTTTCAGTTATGAGAGTCATTCGCGCTGTCGAGATGGGAATGTGCTTTGGAGTCAGGGACGCGCTCAAGATCGCCGATCAGGTCATCGCCCCTTCGCAGGTCACCATTCATGGCGAATTGGTCCATAACCCAGCGGTATCTCAAAGATTGCAGGCTGCGGGCTTTAAACAGTCCCCGGAGGACAATCGTCAGTCAAGCGTTGAAACTCCATTGGTCTTGATCACTGCGCATGGGGTTAGCAACGCGGAAAGACAACGTCTACATGCTGCTGGTAAGCAACTGATCGACACGACTTGTCCGCTAGTTCGCCGTGTCCATGACGCTGCCATGGAGCTGAAGGCCGAGGGTCGGCACGTCTTATTAATCGGTAAACCAGGACATGTTGAAGTGCGCGGAATCGTGGAGGATCTCGACAGCCACGACGTGATTGCCAGTGTCAGTGAGGTCCGCTGTTACACCAGTCGGAATTTAGGAATTGTCTGCCAGTCCACGATGCCCCCGGACACGGTTACCGAAATCTGCTCGCATATCCAGCTTCACAATCCACTCGCAAATATTCGATTGATCGATACCGTTTGCCATCCGACCCGACGTCGACAGTCTGCGCTGCAAGAGATGCTGGGTCGAGTCGATGCTGTTGTTGTCGTTGGCGGCCGCAACTCGAACAACACGCGGCGGCTTGTGCAACTTTGTCACGAACATTTGACTCCGGCACTTCACATCGAGTGCGCCGATGAATTGGAGCCGCAGTGGTTTACGGATGTCGAAACAGTTGGGCTAACCGCCGGTACGTCTACGCTGGACGAAACCATCAATGCGGTTCAACAGAAGCTAGAGCAAATGCCTGGACGACAATCTCAATTGCAGAGAGAGAGTTGTGACCAATGAAATTCAAATTCATTCTCCCCGCGTTGACCGAGGCGGAGAGTCCCTTTTGGCGACCAATCAAGTATTCACTGTTTCCACCACTTGGCCTTGCTACGCTTGCGGGCTATTTGTCGCCCGATGATGAGGCCGAAATTGTCGATCAACATGTTCAGCGATTATCACTGGACGATTTGCCCGATGTCGTCGCGATTCAGGTCTACATTACGAACGCTTACCGAGCGTATAAAATCGCCGACGCATATCGCGCCAAAGGAGTGCTCGTAATTCTTGGCGGATTGCATGTTACTTCGTTGCCCTTGGAAGCCGAGAAGCATGCAGATGTCGTTTTCCTCGGTCCAGCCGAGGACAGTTTTCCTAGATTTCTTGAGGACTATCGCAAGGGGCAACACGCAAAACGCTATGTCTCACAAACGAGAACCCTGGTCGGCGTGCCACCGATTCGGCGAGATCTCATAGATCGTCGGCTATATCTGGTTCCCAATTCGATTGTTGTCACAAGAGGTTGTCCGCACCACTGCGAATTCTGCTACAAGGACGCCTTCTTCGAAGGCGGTAAAACTTTCTACACCCAAGAGGTTGATGACGCCCTTGCTGAAATCGACCGTTTACCGGGAAGGCATCTCTACTTTTTGGATGACCATTTACTTGGTCACAAGCGTTTTGCAAGGAATCTCTTCAGCGGCATGGAAGGTATGGGTCGAGTCTTTCAGGGGGCTGCAACAGTGGACTCGGTCCTGGAGGGCGATCTGATCGAAAGAGCTGCCGACGCTGGACTGAGAAGCATTTTTGTTGGCTTCGAAAGTTTGGATCCTCGCAATCTCAGGCAAAGCAACAAGCGACAAAACCTCTGTCTCGACTACTCGCGAGTCACCAAGCGTTTGCATGATCTTGGGATCATGATCAACGGTAGTTTCGTGTTCGGCCTTCATGGCGACGATCCGAGCGTTTTCGCAAGGACAGTCAACTGGGCGGTCGAAATGGGAATCACAACAGCCACCTTTCACATCGCGACTCCTTATCCAGGAACTGCTTTTTACAAATCCATGAAGCAATCGGGGCGAATGTGCACAGAGAACTGGGATCTATTTGACACTCGACATGTCACGTTTCAACCGGCGAATCTGACGGCTTCGCAGTTGGAGGAGGGCTATCATCGAGCGTACCGTGATTTCTACACTTGGGGTTCTGTTCTCAAGGCGAGTCTATTTCACGGAACAGTGAAACATCAACTCAAGCATTTCTTCTACGCCAGCGGTTGGAAGAAATTTGAGCCTCTTTGGAACGCGATCATCCAATTCAAACGACTCGGCTTGATGACACCCATGTTAGAGGCCGTTCTTTCAAGAGTCACCAAACAAAAGGGTGCGTTGGAAAATGAGTCACCCGCCATTTCTAACAGCCCCCTTTTCCAAAAGAGCCCAGAAATCGCTTCGGAGGATGCAATAAAATGACAAGTCGAAATTTAATACTGCTAACGATCTACGCTGCCGCGATGGCGTTGCTGGAATCAGCCGTTGTAGTCTACATGCGGCGACTCTATTACCCAGACGATCCACTCAATATCTTTCCAATGCAGTTTTTGAATGCTTATGATTCGGTCGTTGAGATTAGCCGCGAGGTAGCGACCATCGTCATGCTTCTAACCATCGCATTGTTGGTCGAGCAGTCGTCAGGCACTCGGAGATTCGCCGCCTTCGTTTTCGTTTTCGGCGTATGGGACCTTTTCTACTATGCGTGGTTGAAAGTCCTCATAGGTTGGCCCAAAGCTTGGCTCGAATGGGATGTCTTGTTTCTGATTCCAGTCGTCTGGTTAGGCCCTTGGATCTGCCCCGTACTCATCTCGCTATTGTTCATAGCGTGGGGCTATTGGACGCTGCGTTCAAATGAGAAGATCGCGTTTTCCACCAGCAGCTTTACGGTCTTCGCACTTGGTGCCGCCCTGGGCTTGATCACCTTTTTTCAGCCTGCCGTGGAAGTATTAGCAAGGGGTAGCGTCGCAGAACTTAGCCAATACACGCCGGGCGTGTTTTGGTGGTGGCTTTTTGCCCCAAGCTTAATGCTCATGACTTGCGGTCTTAGAATGACTCTTCGCGTCGCAAGCCCAGATAGTGCTATTCCTCAATCGGTAAGTGAGCGCTCATCAAGCAATTAGCACCGCTTATTTTAGGCGGAAACCTCAGAGTCCTGGTAGATAGCTTGTTAAGTATGCAAGACCAGGGGGCAGGCCTCATTTTTGTGAAGTTAGTGCATGCCACGACCACCACGAGCAGTTGAAGCAGGCGGATTGTATCACGCCTTTAAACCGAGGAAACCTGCGAGCGACCATTTTTCACAAAGAGGGCGAATACGCGGACTTCGAGACTATTTTGCACGAGGCGCAGCAACTTTATCAGGTGCAATTGCTGGATTATCAATTAAAGAGGAAAAAGTGGCGATAACCGTTTATCTTGGTTCTGGGTCTGCCATGGGGGCGGATAGTGCTTTCTAGTCCAAGTCGCGTGACTATTTTTGACATCCATGATTCGTCTCCCAGTGGACAGCCTATCTTGACGCTGCGACGGATCGCCGCCAATACTAGTTCGCTCTGCGGTTCAGTGACATAGTTTATCCAGTTTGGGCTGCGACGCACTCGCCAGGGAGATAGAACTTATTTGTCGCGAGCGGTTCCTTGCGACCATCGCCATAAACTACTCCATTGCCAATCTTGCACGGTGGAAACCAAGTTCGCGCGAAGTGGTCGATTTTAGGACCAACTGCGGCTGCCTTTGGTGCTCCAGGACGAACCGACCGACCACGTCCTGAGACGAGTCGCAGTCGCTCAAGGCTCTGCTTGTTCGAATCCTCTTCGACAACATGGACATTTGTTTTCGAAATCGTAAGCAAGCATTGTGAATGCATTGGGTTGGGGCTGGCTTTACCTGGGCTGTGCGACAAATAGCAGTTTGGAGAGGCTTTCAGAAAATGAACATGGTCGATTTTTCTTCTGAGTTGAGTTAGAACACATCGCCGTCTGGAATGGATTTAAGCCCGAAGGGCTGGCAGATCCTCTGCCGGGGTCGAAGGCCCCGGTGTGCTTTGATTTGAAGCCAAGAGGCCCGAAGGGCCCACACATCAACTCCGAGTTCGAGCAGTGTTTCCGGAGCGGTCTATTGTTGTGTCAGCCCTTCGGGCTTTTTCTTGGCATTGGATCTCAACCGGTGGTTATCACCACCGGCAAAGGTTGTAACAGCCTTTCAGGCTTCAGAAAGCTCGCACAATCAATTGCGAACAAAAGTCGCATCAAAACTAATTTCTATACTGCTATTTGTCGCACAGCCCAGGCTTAACCGAAGTTACGGAGTTATGGGGTGTCAGCTTGTTAGATCCTTGGAAAAAGTGAGGTTCAAGGTCAAAAGTCTTCACTACAAATCCGAGTTTTGGAAGCGGCTTCCGAGCCGCGAGAGGAATTGCCTTTGCTCGCGGTCTGGTTCGGTAATGCCTCGCAACGACAACTCACGCAGGCCGCCGACCAAAATCGCAAACGGACAAATATCATTTTAGGCGCTTTCACCAAGAACTCGGGGGGGCTTACTCCACCGCCCGAGCTCATTGGGCTGCGAAAGTCAATTTGCTATTGCGGTTCGCACAAACGTAGGGATACAAACGTATTGATACGCTAAATGAATAAGTAATCACGAAAGCACAGGCTAAGTAGTCGTGAACCCAGTGCCGCGAGTAAATCGGAGACACTCATGCGATTCGGACACGGAAGTCAAAGTCGTGGCTCAATTTGGTTTACGGTTGTTTTGCTGATTGGTGCCACAGTCGTCTTACCGGGCGCTGCTCTCTCGGTCGCGCAAGAAAGCTTAGGGAAAGTCGACTACTTCACGGAGTCTTTCCCTGCAGAAATCGCTTTGGCGCAAATCGAAGCTGACGGTAATAGCCCCAGCGAAGCTCGGCAACTTCTACAAGATCGACTACTAAAGGGACATGATTGGTCAAACCACGCAAACAGCACCGAAATAGTCCCCTCGGCTCAGTTACAGAATGATCAACTCCATGTTCAGGGAAGCCGTGAGTATATCAACTTGGTTAAGCAACAGTTGATAAATATTCAGGAGTTTGGACTGAAGCAGTTGCTATACACGATGCTTGTTGTCGAGGTACCAACAGAAGAGGCAAAGGCAATCATCGAAAAATGGAATCTGGTAGTCGGATCGACGAGTACCACGCAGAAAACAAACTCCGATAGGCTACTGAAAAATGCTGTGGTGCCTGCTTCCTCTACCTCGTCTACCACTACGTCTGAATTTCGGATTTCCGAAGCATTTAGTGAAGAGCAAATTAACGAGCTTGTTAGATTGGGGAAGGTAATTTCCTCGCCCAAGATCGTAGGGGAAAACGGTGCTGAAGTTAACGTGCGTGTCGGCCGTGATGTGCAATTTGTCGCGGCGTACGAACCTGTAAAAGACGAGAACGGCAACGACAGTGCAACCATGCAACCAATGGTCGGAACTATCCATGACGGCATCAAGCTGGGTTTGACTGGTGCATTCGATGACAAGAAAGAAAACGTTCAATTGGAAATCAGGTTTGCAGGAACACAATTTAAGGGAATGGGGAACCCGTTTACGTACGAATCCAAGGATAGAACGCTAACGGTGCAACAACCGAAATTTACATTTACCGAAGTTCAGACAACTTACAAAGCTCCAATCAACAAGACAATTGCCTTGTGCAGCGGACCGATTATCCGAGAATCGGTCGTGGAGCGAGATGTTCTGAAGATTGGGCGAGTTCCTTATGTGGGCAAATTTTTTAAGAACACTGCGAAAGCGACTGAGTCGATCTCTACAATCATCCTAATTCGATGCCAGGAACACAAAGCGGCAAAGCCCTAGCTGCCGCTACGGCGCGGGCACAGCGCTGGTAACGCAATTGTGGTCAATAAACTAAAATGACGCTGCATGGGGAAGCCTGGCCAGTCGAAGGATTTTTCAAAACCCGCCTTAACTCACTCCGGTCTGGGCACGCCGGAGCGCCTGCGAGGACTACCGTTTTGGTGATTAAGTCAATTACACCTCATGCAGTACGCTAGTTCCGCAGCTGAGAGAGGTTGCATCAACCGACTGCAGCTTACGAGCGAAAATGGTTCGCCGGATATCATTTTTGACTTCGCGGAGTGGTAGGTTCTTTTCCCGCGACAGCAAAGGTGTCAGGAACGAATGGCACTGTCGGGATCGCGTTTCGATTGGCGCGACCAACTTGATCGGCCGCATGTTAATGAAAACAGTCGACTGTCCGTTTCACGCTGCCGATCGTGAACTGGCCGCATTTGATCCTACGGTCAAAGTAAAACTGGTTGATTTTCACCCCGAAGCAACGAGCGACAAACAGCTCATGGGCTGTCACTTAGATTTTTACTTCGATTGTCGCGTCTCTGCTGTGCTTGGCACGCACACGCACGTCGCTACGGCGGATGACCCGATCCTGCGGTGTGGTAACTGTTTTCAATGCGATGTTGGCACGACAGCCCCGTTCGATAGCAGACTAGGGCATAAGGCAGCGGCCGTAATGGAGGCCACTTTGCACGGCGCGCCCGATGCGTTTCAAGTTGCTGTCGGTGAAGTGCGATTGTATGGCTCTTGGGTTGACGTCAACATCGTCACTGGCTTGTGCGAAGCTATCGGACGCATCAACGTCCGTGAGGATCGATCGTATCCAAACCTTCAAGGAGCAAGAACGCGCCACTCGCAAAGTGCTTTAGGCTTGCAGTGGTCACATATTCATGTAGATCAAAACGTTAGTAAGGGTATGCGCAATTACAAGCGGCCATAAGCGTCTTAGCAAGCAGAAAAAAACGCCATAGACTATTCCCATCAGGAAAATTGCGAAAGCACTCTGCACACCTTGATAGATGTGGTAACTTGCAAAGAGAGCGCTTGACAGCCCGACGGCGATTACGGGCGACTTGAAAAGCTCTTCAAATCTCGGGATCAGATAGCCACGCATGGCCAATTCCTCGGCAACGCTGTTCGCAGTGAGCCCGACAAAGCACAGCAGCAACATTCCCCAGCCAACGTCTCCCAGACCAATTCCAGCAACTTGTTCGCCGGTCTCCGGCGGAAAGAAACGCATCGTCGGGGCCATCACAGCGGTTGAGAAAAACCAAATACCAACTGCGGCAAAAGAGTCTGCAATCCACCTCGGCTTTGTGATTCCAAACTTCGACCAAGACTCGTTACTAAGTGCGATGATGACAAGCAAGGGTGGGACAACGTGCAGCATATTGACAATCAAGGAAATCATTTGCTGTCCGAGATCGACTTCCGATTCGTCGTAAGAAGGCCAGGGTAAAATGGCACCGATCAATAATGGCAAGTATGCGAATATCAAAACGCAGCCGACTTCCACAGGCAACGACAATCGTCGCTTGGAAACTCCTGGCAAACTAGGTGCTGCATCGACCGTCAGGTGCTGTTCAATCATTTGATCGTCAGACACGTCAGGCACGTCGATAAACTCCCCACATTCTTTACATGTCTCGACGCCTCCACGACGATCGCCGGTGAACTGTTGTGGCGCATCGCATTCACTGCACTTGAAGCGAATGAACTCCGTCGCTTGACTCTTTAGTCGCGCGCGCTGATCGAGTTCGTACTCATCAATGATATTAGTCGCACGCTCAGCGTCCTCCGACGATGTCTGCAGTTTGATTCCACCAACCGCATTCATCAGAAACCAGTCCATCGCTATAATATTCTCGTTCAACAATATCGCTTCGATTCCGTTGTGTACGAGTAGCAGACGAGCGGCTTCTGCCTTAGTCAGCGAGTGGTACGTTGCGATTGTTACCGGGTTTGTCATTGACTTAGTGGTCCTGCGATTTCTGTCGACCAGTCACAAATTCGGAACCAGAATACCAAATCCTACGTCGACGATCGAAATTCAATCGTTGTACCCTTACAAGAAATGTCCATATTCTCGCCTTGATTTTTTGCGAAACTCTGGCAAGGGCAGTTTTGAAAGACAATGGAAGACGCTTGCGAATTCTCCGCAGCAAAAGCAGGCAAGCAAACACATTTCGGCAAGAAACGGAGTAATGAACCGTTTGTATTGCGTCAGGGACCTTTTTTTTTTTAGGCGGCCTTTGGGGCGGAGTGTGGGCTGTGCGACAAATAGCGATATGGTGTAGATTTCAGAAATATCTTTGCGTATTTTTTTGTTCCGCGTTGAGCTAGGACCATTGGCTCTCTTGAACGGATTTAAGCCCGCAGGGTTGGCATATCCTATGCCGGGGGCGAAGTCCCCGGTGAACATGGAATTGAGCATAAAGGCCTGAAAGGCCGACACATCAACTTCGAGTTCAAACTGTGCTTCGGGAGAGAACTTTTGAAATGTCAGCCCTTCGGGCTTTGAATTTCATTGTTGCGCGTAACCGGTGGTTATCACCACCGGCAGAGGATATGTCAGCCTTTCTGGCTTAAGAATTGATCCAGCAGCTTTGCGAATAAAAGCCGCATCAACGAAAAAAGTTTTGTATTGCTATTTGTCGCACAGCCCAGGCGGAGTGTGCTTTCGAAGCATAATCCGCCGACGACCTTTGATGACGGAAAATCATCGCCCAGTGGACAAGCTTCTCATTACACTTCGTCGCTTGGCCGGACAATTCAGTTTCGCTTTACCACTCGCTTACATTTTCTATTCAGTTTAAATCTCCACGTACGGGTCGCGATTTCTGTCGCAATGGTGCTTTCCTTGGCCTTTTCCATTCATGAGAATTACATCGTGACAGGTGAGGGAGAATGGCGAAGGACTTGGCCTGCGGATTTGGAGAAGCTGCATAAGCAAGCTAAGAATTTGGAAGGTCCGATGATCCCCTTGCTGCACTACGCCTTCCCCGTTACCAAGCGGGATGAGTTTGAGTCAGCCTGGCCGCATCTCCTGAAGATCAAGTCCAAGGGAGCCCCGATCGTTCTGAGGCGGGGTCCGAGTTTCTGGCTGGGTGACAAGGCAACCGCAGGGTTTTGCGTCCACACGCCGCCGACGGGCGAAGCCCCGATTGCCGACGGGAAGGAGGCGAAGGGCAACTGGGAAAAGACTATCTACATCGAGTTGATTGTGGACGGCGAGATCATCGACCTGAACCGCATTCCTTTACCCGCCGATACCCCGATCATCGATGAGCGGTTTGAGAAGAACGGCCCGGAGAAACAATCGCAGCAAGCCACCTCGGCGGGAAATCGCGCGGCGCACTTGGAAGACCAATTGAAGACGCTGCAAAAGGAGATCGCCAGCCCGCGAGAATAAAGACTGAGCGATTTGTGGCGAAGCTCGCTCCGTCCCGGAGTCCGCTAAAACGCAATGCACACCGTCCTCCGAACAGACTTGAGCGACACCCAACCCCGAGTTGACTGTGGTCGAATCAGAGCAGCATTTCGCTGGGAAATTTGAGGCGAAGGGGAGGTTTTAAGGTGCATCGGACCAGGTAAATCCGTCACCGCAACTCGAACCTAACAATCTGTTGACCAATTCCATAAAACGTCACTTGGTGCACATGATCTCAAAACGTTGAAGTCCTCGCTGTCGCGAAGTTTATATTTTATCCAAACTTTCTGGAACTGGAGCCGACAAGGTCGCGTCTTGGTCCTCTGAATCCATCAAAGTACAGTTATTTTCTTAGCGCGTTAAAAAAATAACGCATTTATCTTGTTGGATCATGTGGATTGCGTTAATATCTTAACGCACACCGCATTACAGGGTTCATACCGAACGCACTAACGGAATACACTTGCCGAGGAACTGCTCATGCCGGAATCGTCAGAACTCAGTCGCCGCGAGCGGCAGATCATGGATGCTGTCTTTGCGCTTGGCGAAGCGACCGTGAACCAAGTGGTCGACACCATTCCGTCACCGCCGACGCCGATGGCGGTTCGACGAATGATGCACATTCTGGAAGAGAAGGGGCATCTGCGACGGCGCGAGAGCGGCCGAGAGGTGGTTTATCTGCCTCGGCAGACAAAGGGCAAAGCGGGACGTCTTGCGTTTGAGCAAGTGCTGGAGACGTTCTTTGGCGGGTCTCTTGAAGAGGCACTCGCAGCGCATCTGCATTCGCGCAAGGACCAAGTGTCGGCCGACGAGCGTCAGCGGCTGATTGTGTTGATCGAACAAGCACAGCAGGAGGGTCGGTGAGATGAATCGCACGATATTGACCGTTGCCGGGGTGTTGAGCGCGTCGAGCCTGCTGCTGGTGGATTCCGCCATCAAAGGAGCGGTGCTGCTCGCGCTAGCGGCTGTTGTGACTTTGATCCTGAGACGCGATTCGGCGGCGACTCGGCATCTGGTGTGGCTGTTGGCGATTGTCGCGATGTTAGTGCTGCCGCTGTTGTCGGCCATGTTGCCGCAATGGCGCGTCCTGCCAGCTTGGATGAGTTCAGCGAGACCGGATGTCGTAGCTGTCAGCCCGCCATCAATCGCCAAGTCCACAGGTGGAGTCATTGAATCGCCACGGATGGCGGAACCCATTGAAGTCGAGCGGCCCTTTCCAAACATAGATCAACCAGTCTCTGCTCTGCCGCATTCACAGCTCGCATTGGTGACACCGACAGCGGTTCCAGCGCCGGCGGTGTCGAGTTGGAATTGGAATTGGATCCATGCGCTGCCGCTGGTGTGGGCGATTGGTTTTGCCGTGCTCATGCTGCGACTGTCGGCCGCGCGATGGATGCTCTGGAATTCCCAACGGGCCGCGACGGTCGTATGTAGGCGAGTTGCTCCGCAGCTCGCATTCGAGTCGTGGAGCGACTCGGCTACGGCGCAAGATCCCATCGTCATGGCGATGGAGGCAATCTGCTCACAGCTTGGAATCGTTCGCCCCGTCACCCTGCTGATTCACCCGGACAAGACGATTCCCGTGGTCTGGGGCATTCTTCGTTGTCGGCTGATGCTCCCCGCGGCGGCGAGACAGTGGAGCGACGAGCAACTGCAATCCGTGCTGCTGCATGAACTGGCTCATATCAAACGCCGTGACACCATCGTGCAACTGCTGGCACAGGTCGCGTGTGCTCTGCACTGGTTCAATCCGTTGGTGTGGTTTGCCGCCTGGCGACTGGATGTGGAACGCGAGCGGTCCTGCGACGATCTGGTTCTGGCGAGCGGCATCAGGCCGTCCGCTTACGCGGGGCATTTGCTCGACGTCGTCACAGGGCTTTCGCCGGCTCGTTGGACGCAAGCCTGCGGGTTGGCGATGGCGCGCAAGTCGTCGCTCGAAGGCCGACTCACCGCCGTGCTCGGCAAGGATCTCAATCGTCGCGACGTGTCCGTGGCCCTCGCAGGACTAGCGCTGGCCATTGCGGTGGGTATCGCGGTCCCCATCGCGATGCTCCGTGCGGCGGATGAAAAGTGGAATCCACCGCAGGGCGCACACATCGGCACGAATGACTTTTCCGCCTA
>JANMGV010000175.1:0-9846 GCA_031374825.1 Pirellulaceae bacterium | reverse complement strand
TACAGGCTTCTGCCTGTGACGGTAGTCATGCCATGTGGCAAACGACCGTCCTAAAAAGTTGGGGAACTTCAAACACAACCGCACACTTTATATGTCGCACAAATCGCAAAGAAACTTGGCCTTGAATCAGCCTAGCAAATGAAGGGCAAATCCAAAACTCAGTGGAATGGACTCGTCCCCGTTTCTTCCCAGTCTCGATCAGATAAATCTGACCGAGGAAAAGCAAAACTCAACGCCAAATTAATTTGTGTACAGTCACTCAGCTAACCGTTTCGCCGGTAACTCGGTCCTTCAATTTGTCGCTATTCACTTGGCTAGGAAATGCATAGAACCAATCGGTTCCAGATTCGCCCCATAACTCATCGATGACTTTGTCGTTGCTCACCGTCGTAGAATCTAGTCGGTAGGAACCGTTAAGACCGCCGTCTGTACCATCGCGGAGGTGGGCGATGCGCGTTATGTAATTCGTATCGCGTCGTGTCCATTCCGACATTATTGCATTCAAACTGGTTCGGCTAGAGTCATAGCTAGTACTCCCGCCAATTAGCAAATCATCATTGCCGCCGCCAAACAATTTGTCGGCTCCCATACCTCCTATCATTAGATCGCGGCCTGCGCCGCCGAGTAAAATATCAATGCCGATGCCGCCCACCATGATATCACTGCCATTACCAGCATCGATGGAATCATCGCCAGCGCCACCAAACAGTGTATCATTGCCATCGCCAGCAGACAGAGAGTCGTTTCCTGCACCGCCATCGAGCAAATCATCACCGTAGCTCGCCATTAAGCGGTCGTTTCCATCTTCGCCATAAAGTGAGTTATCGCCTCGATCGCCATCCAGGAAATCAGCACCAATACCACCGTTGAGCAAATCGTCACCGACACCGGCTATCAACCGATCATCGCCGGCATCGCCGTAAAGCAGGTTGTTTCCATCTGACGCGTCGAGATAATCGTTTCCGAGACCTCCATACATTAGGTCGTTACCGCCCCCAGCAACGAGTCGATCGTCGCCTGCATCGCCATACAATTCATTGTTGCCTTCGCCCGCATTTAGGAAATCGGGCCCATCACCACCTTTTAGCAGATCGCGCCCAGCGCCAGCTAACAGCGAATCGATTCCGGCGTCGCCATGGAGCTCGTTATCCCCTTCGCCACCGTAGAGGGTATCGTGCCCTTTACCGCCATGCATCATGTCGTTGCCATCGTCGCCGCGCAGCGTGTCGTTGCCATCGCCACCCATCAGCGTGTCGTTGCCATCTCCGCCGACCAGCCGATCCTCTCCCAATCCGCCATCGAGATTGTCGTCGGCGGCGTTACCGATCAGCGTGTCGTTGCCATCGCCGCCCATCAGCGTGTCGTTGCCATCACCGCCGACCAGCCGATCCTGCCCTGGGCCTCCATCGAGATAATCGTCTTCGGCGTTACCGATCAGGATGTCATCTCCCTCATCGCCGTAAAACTTGTCGTGACGCACCTTGTGGAAAAGCAATTTTGCACCACGTAGGATGTCGTTTCCGCGGCCGCCGTGGAATTCGGCGTTCCAGTGCTGGCCTGCGCCGTCTTCCGACATAATCACCGTATCGTTGCCATCGCCGGCAAACACGGCCACCGTGGGCTGCTCCGCGTTTTCGTTGGGCGTGTATTCCATAATCATCTCATGATCATTCATGTGTACTCCGAGGAAGTCGCGGTGCGTCTCGAAAGGAGGTTCAAGTACGCCACCGCCATGTTCGTGATCGGTATACCATTCTAGTACGATTCGGTCATTGCCTTTGGTGCCGTAGATCTTCAGTCCCTGTACGCGGATGGACTTGTCAGTGCCACCGCTCGGACTCGCGAAGTTCGTGCCTGTGCCGCCATCGATGAAATCGTCCCCACCGCCTCCGGTTATTGTGTCGTCGCCACCGTCGCCGTAGAGCCGAGTCGCTTGAAGCCAATTGCTCGAAACAGTAATCGTGTCGTTGCCGGCACCGCCGCGGACCACCAACAACGCGTTGGCCGTAAAGGTTCGCGTGAGGCCGTTGAGAGTGATATTCACTTGCTTGGGAATTGGGCGACCTGCGGCATTCAGCTTGGGCGCAACATGGATCGTGTCGTTACCTGCGGTGCCATTGAAGACCACAGGGTTATCGTTCACGATCGCCGCACTGAAAGCAGTGCTGCCCCCGGTGGCTCCGGCAGTCGAAAGATCGAAAGTGCCGAAATCCGTTCCTTGCGTTTGATCCCAAGCACGATACGACAGCTTCATTTGGCCATTGAAAGTTGCATTGGGAACGAAGCGGAGGCGGTGAGCGGTATTGATCAGAATCGCCGATGCGTCACTGGGAGTTCCCAGCAGGCTCAAGTCAAACCAAAGTGGGTCCCCAAAATGCAGCGCAAGCCCGACTTGCCATTTGCCTTGGGCAGCCAGCCCTGCTGAAGTGATTGCGATTCCTCTCAGCGCGCCGACATCCGCATCGGTGACCCCACCCAGCAACGCGGAAACGAGCACGCCATTGGGGTCTAATGGATTGGTATTCTTGGCACCTAAGCTCGGGGTCAGCGCGGGATTCAGAACCGGGGCGTGGGCCAAATGATTAACGATGGTGTCATTACCGCCAAACCCAAGAATATTAACTTTACCATCAACAAACGTCGGCTGGGAAATAATTCCGTTGCGGAACAATTGGACCATGTTGGGAATGGCGGTGCCGTTACCGTCCTTGGCTCGTAATACTACTAATTCATCGTCACCAGTCGTCCCATAGAGGTTGATATCTCGTACCGTCGTTTGATGATACGTGGTATCCGAGAAAGCTTCCAACTCGTCGATGGCGATTGGAATCTGGTCAAACACTCCGGTGACTTTATTGAACGTTAGCACTCGAATGCCGGTAGCTTGCACAGTGCCAAAATCGTAACGGTGCCGATTAGAGGCGTCGAAATGAAAAGGATATGATCTATTTCCAGCGTTAATATCTATGTCCGTAAAATAATGAACTTGCCCGATGTAATTCCAGCCTGAATCAGGCGTGTTTTCATCGGGATTCGGAACGGTCGTGTACTGCACAACGTATGCACCATCGCTTCGATCATTAAAATTTTGCATTTTATCCCGCCCCCAAGCGACGCTGCTGACCTGCCTGAGTCCGTCAAACGCAATCCCGGCAAAACTATTGTCGGAACCGCCAATCCAACTGTTGTCATTGCCATACACTCCGTCGTTTAGATGGGCAATCGAGTGACGGGGAGAACCTTGGAACACGTCCTTCGCAAATGCCTTACCAGGGATTGGAAGCCCACCAGCATAACCGGAGGTGCTGATCCCTTCCTCGTTCAAGACCATGCCGTCTAGGTTCTGGCGAATGATATCTGCCGTCAATTTCCAATCGTTTGAGTTGTCGTGGAGAGTAACCCCGACAAAATCCATCATGACAATTCCCGTACCTCTTGGAAAACGATACGAAGATATTAGCTTCTGAAGCTGCCAATTTATTTCTGCTGCTGCAACCAACGGCGTGATAAGAGGAACACCAATACTACCACCTGCAGACGAAGTCATGAAGATGTTAAACGCGTTATTATCTTCTTTGTTGGCCGGGGGCAGACGGTTGGCCGGAGAACTATTAGTGCGATTCATATCTTGCACAACATATCTAATAGTTTCTTCGGCACCTTTATAGGGAGTAATGCCGTTTATTTCCGGGCTCGAAGTCGTTAATGCGTTTGGCAAAAGCTTTTGCCCATTAACCCACTTTTCGTAAAAATGCGTGGCAAGCAATGGGTTGGTAGTAATTGGGTTATCGTCCCAGTCCCAATTCTCATACGTGTTATCCTTGGGATCATCCCAGAGCCGGTGACCCCAATTATTTGCAAGCAAGTAGATTTTCCCTCGCAGGTCTCCCAATTTGGGAACGTCTATGAGACTTGTCGGAAGATAGATATAAGGCCGAAAATCCTTGAATGCATGTGATTGCGGTCCTGGCTTGATGTACCGATTCACCATAGTAGTGACAAAATTCTCTGAATTGCCCTCCGGATCTGCCTCGTTCGCCTTCACCCGCATTACGATGGTTTCCGTCGGGTTTGCATCCAGGAAGTTTACGCAGTCGAACATGGTCTTCTCAAACGTCACACCTAACATAGACTCATGATAAATAGTATCGTGAGACCCGTCTCCATGTCTGGCTATTAGTTCATTGCCAATATGCTGGAGCCGAATATCGAGCGCGCGGATTCCCGCATTTAACTGCTGCTCCAGTTTGAGTTTTTGTGTCCATTCAACACCTAAAGGTGATGGCACCGCCTTGTTACCGGTCATCGTATCGTGAGAGCCCGGTATCGATATTTCATTCAAGTAGCGATTATCTGGCAGCAAAGACATCCAATTCGCTACAGTAGCAAGCAACCGGCGATCTTCGAGCGGTTCCACCGACAGCAAGCGGTTTTTAGTCCTTGAGGTTTTGCGGCTGGGTTTTAGCTTGGCTGGGCGAATTCGGTTGCGGGACATGCGATGGCCTTTCTTCACTGAAAAAAGTCAGCAAGGGGGATGCGGATCAACGGTCAAGTAACACAAGAAACTCAAAGCAAAGAATTCCAGTGTTACCATCCTTAAATCAATGCGAAATTTGGTGATCGTTTGCACGCGAAAAGACTTTTTTTTCAAAACTCGTCGGCTTTTAGATAACGAGCCCCGAGACAAAGCACTACTTTTGAGTGGGTGCACACTCAATGCGTCAGTTTGATGGAGAGTTTGTGGATGGACAAATCGATCACTTAATCGCTGGAAATCGATTGCAATTGCCGTGGCAACAGCGGAAGATTATCTGTTTATGCAATGGTGGAATCTAAAACAATCTGAACTTAGCGATTTTGGCTCGTTGAGGAATGCGCAATGGAACTCAAGCAAATGCTGGACGAAGTTGGTTCAGGAAACACCAATGCCGCTGAAGAATTGTTACCGATCATCTACGATGAACTGCGACAGTTAGCTCAGCGACGGCTTTTGAATGAAGGGTGCGATATATCTTTGCAAGCGACCGCTCTGGTTCATGAGGCTTACCTCCGATTAGTCAATACCGATGAGCCGCAGAAGTGGGATTCACTTGGGCATTTTTTCGCCGCCGCAGCACTCGCCATGCGAAGAATTCTCGTCGAGCGAGCGAGGAAGAAAAGATCGGAGAAACATGGTGGATGCCATCTTAGATTGGATATCGATGCCATCGACCTGGAAGCTATAACACGCTCCGAAGACCTTCTGGCACTAGACGAGGCTCTCCATGACTTGGAAGCAGTGGATCCGCAGGCCTGCCGATTGGTGATGCTTCGATATTTCGGAGGCTTAGGTCATCAAGAAGCGGCCGATGCAATGGGAATTGGACGACGATCGGCTGATCGACTATGGGCAATTGCTCGGGTATGGCTTCGAGAAAGAATATCAGAGTCAAGACCAGACGCTTGGGGCTGATGCGCGATTTTCAAAAAATTGGGTGCAAAGCACCTTTCAATTTCGCATTGATTGATAGATAAATTACGCATTGCGGATCACTGAAATTGACTACTTGGAATCCAATAGCAAACGAAATCTTTGCTGAAGCGATTGAAATTGCCTCTGCGTCCGAACGCGAAGCATTCATAGGCTCGCGTTGCGCCGGCGATCTTGTACTTCGAGATCGCGTGCGTCAGTTGGTCCATTTGCATGAGACCGCAGGCGATTTTTTGTTGACGCCGGCGATCGAATCCGAGCGAACGCCGATTTCGATACCAGGTTACGAACTTGACGGCATCGTGGGCCGCGGCGGCATGGGAGTCGTCTACAAAGCCCGCCATCGGAAATTGAAACGCACCGTAGCTCTTAAAATGCTGCTTGCAGGCATCCATGCAGGGCCTAAGGAAATGGCGCGCTTTCGCATTGAAGCCGAAGCGGGCGCGCGATTGCACCATCCGAATATTGTTCAAGTCTATGAAGTTGGAGAGTCCGACGGTTATCCTTTTTGTGCTCTGGAATTCGTCGATGGAGCCAGTCTGGCTAGCAAGCTAAAAGAAGTATCGATTTCACCCATCGAATCGGCCAGACTAATAGAAGTGCTGGCACGAGCAATGCAGGCGGCCCATAGCCGCAACATAGTGCACCGGGACCTAAAACCTGCAAACATCTTGTTTACTGCTGATGGTACGCCAAAGATTACCGACTTTGGTCTGGCCCGACAACTCGACATCGAAAGTGGGGAGACGGAGGCGGGGGCTGTCATGGGTACGATTTCTTACATGGCGCCCGAGCAAGCGGCGGGACACGCGCATGAGGCCGGTCCGGCATCGGATTTATATGCACTTGGAGCGATTCTCTATCATTGTTTGTCCGGGCGTCCCCCATTCAAAGGCAAGTCATTTGTCGAAACCCTCGATCAGGTTTTGAATCAACAACCCGTGCCACCATCGAAGTGGAGGCCGGGCGTTTCGCTCGACTTGGATACGATCTGCCTGAAGTGCCTTCAAAAGGAACCCGAAAATCGCTACGCCTCTTCAGCCGAATTGGCGGACGATCTTGCGCGCTTTTTGCGTGGCGAACCAATCCTGGCGCGACCGGTTGGAAGCATTGAGCGGTCCGTCAAATGGGTGCGACGCAATCCCTTTACGGCTGGCGCTTCGGTTGCAGTTGTATTGGCTCTCACTATCGTATCAATGGTGAGTTTCGTGAAGTATGTGGATGCGGAGCAACAAAGGCGAGTAGCCAGAAATGAAGCGATCAAGGCGGAGCGTGCCAGCGAATATATCGCGAGTATATTTGAACTCGCTGATGACAACGGCCATCGCGGCACAATGACTACCCGCCAAATTCTCGCCGACGCTGAACGGAGCATTCCATTGCAGTTTGCCGATCAGCCCGAATTGCGTGACAAGCTGCTAAATCAAGTAGGGAAAGTCAATGACAAACTCGACGCCGCGTCGCCACTAGCCATAATCCTCGAGGTTAGTGGCGAGGTAAAGATGCACTCCACAATGGACCAAAAACGAACGGCAGTGAATCAGGCACTACTCTATAGCGGCGACCGTTTAAGCTTAGCGCACGATGCCACAGTCATCCTCGCTTTTCTATTCGACATGCATAAAGAACGCCTCAAACCTGGATCAGAAGCGACCGTCCGCCGAAAAGGCTGTGAACCCGTCGACGCAGTTCGCGAACACGACGATGACATACTCATGACTTTTGTGCACCTTCCAAAAAGTACGTTTTACATGGGTGGCGGTGGTGGAATAACCGGAGTTCAGACTGAGATTAAGGAGGATTTCGAAATAGCAGCCCACTTGGTCACGCAGGGACAGTGGCAGCAAGTCATGGGGAACAATCCCAGTTCCTTTTCGCGATTCGGCCCTGACTATGACCGAGCCCAAAACATCCCCGATGGGGAGCTCAGCCTGTTCCCGGTCGAATGTGTTTCCGAAGAAGACATTCAAAAATTCATCAGCAAGCTAAACGAACGCACTCAAGGGCGTGGATGGAAGTACCGACTACCGACCAGCGCGGAGTGGGAGTATGCTTGTCGGGCAGGTGCAACAACAGAGGAAGAATGTTCATACCATTTCTACTTCGCTAGGCCAACAAACGACATCTCGTCAATCGATGCGAATTTCAATGGCGAGTTACCATTTGGCGGAGCTCCCAAAGGCAAATGCTTGGACAAACCAACGCGAATCGGCTCGTATCCCCCAAACCAAATAGGGTTATATGACATGCATGGCAATCTGAGTCAGTGGTGCTCGGATTCGGAGGGACATCGAAGGGTTCAACGAGGCGGCGCATGGGGTTCCGACGGATTTCACTGTCGAGCCGCAGAACGCAACGTAGCCGACCGATGGGATCGAAGTCGAGCTATCGGTTTCCGGCTTGTCCGAACCGCAATTCATTAAAAGCTGCGTAGCACTTTGAACGTACAATGCCTTTTCGAAAAAAGAGCAAAGCCGTCTGCCGTTTGCGAAATTAACAATCAATGAAAGCGGTCGCGAAACCTCAATCGCTTCGTCCGATTGTTGACGAATTTTCAGTAGGCAACGCCAAGATTCCAAAAGCAATCGACTTCTTACGAATATTTTGACCAGACTAATTTCCCTCGTAGCAAGGCTCCGGCCTTTGCTACGCACTGCCAAACAGGCTCCGCCTATGACGGTGGATATTACAGGTGGCAAACGGCTGCACATAAACACGAGAAACTGAAGAAATTGCCATCCCCAGTTGTCTGGTAAAGGAACCCGACTTGGCCGATTCGCAGCGTCGCATTTTCCTTCCCAACCGATGCGTTGTTCGGTGCGCTTTATGGTGTTAGAACATTCTGCAGGCGGCTGACAAACTTAAACTTCGGCCGTTCCTGCTCGGCAAGCAGGAACTACGCACAGCTCCGGCTTTGCTACGAGCAGCATCACAGGCTCCTGCCTGTCAGGTTAGTAATGACATGGGGCGACAAACTGTCTAAAAAAATTGGGGAACTACGATACTTGCAATGGCCAACTGATGAGTGATTGAATTGGACTTGGCTGATTTAGAGCGATACGTTTTCCGTTTAAACCGATACGAGTTTTGGACCGTTTTTCCGTGTTAGAACATTCTGCAGGCGGCTGACAAACTCAAACTTCGGCCGTTCCTGCTCGGCAAGCAGGAACTACAGTAAGTCCGAGTTACTTGCATTGAAATTCAGGGCGACTGAGTCGCGCGCAGTTTGGCTCTGTCTACTAGTTGTTGGAAATCGGCGCGATCGCGAAGGACATCAAAATCGCGATCGGTGGTGAGTAATTTTAAAGCTCGACCGGCGTCGAACACTCGATTGCGGTCTGCATCGTTTAGCAATTCCATGGCCCGCTGCGAATATTTTTGGAAGTGCTTTTCCTGCTCGTCCGCTGATCGCTTCGCGTCATGCTTAACACCATTCGCTGCAAGTGCATAAGTGCACGCCGCGTTGTAAAGTATTTCGGTATGGTTTGCACTTTTTAATGCATCCTCCACAACAACAGCGGCTTTTTCGTATTCTCCAACTTGGCTTAGCGCACCTCCATGTAAAACTTTTAGCTGTAACAACGCAAGCTGATAGGCTGGCACGTCCGGATGCATTTGCGCTAATTTCTCGGCAACAGGCTGAGCTCGATCATAAAGCTTCAGCGCATTTTCTGGCTGGCGAAGATTATGGTAGGAGACTTGAATTGCGGTAAGAGTCTGAACTAATCGAAACTGATACTCGGGAGCAGCCGGATGCTCTTGTGCCAGTTGCTCAAGCAAAGGCAGCGCCCGTTGTGAATACTGCAATGCAATATCGTGCTTGCCAAGCGGGACATGAATCGGGCCAAGGCTCTGAAGAATTTGTGCTAGCTGGGTTCGGAATTCTGGATTGTTCCCATCTTCACGGACCAGTTGCTCGCACAGATTCAGCGCCTCCGCGAGCGTCACTTCGGCTTGAATCGTGTCTCCGGATCTCCAGTGGTAAAACATCCCCAAACTATTCAGGGCCGACGCCAATTTATGAATTGGCTGACTTTGCCCTGGTGATTTTGCAAGGAGCTCGCGTCTCAGCCCAACTGCTCGTTCGTATGCTTGCAGGGATTCATCCGCAGTATCAATATCCATCTGAGGAGCCCTTCACGGACTTGTACCCGGCATCGATCGCCTTTTTGCGAGCACTGCTTGGCAAGCAAGTTGACGCTGCCTTGCGTCTATTTCAGCAACGAGCAGAGTCGCTCGATACCCAAGAGCACGGAACCGTTGCGATCGAAACGTACGTTGATTTGCTGGCACGCGTGAATCGACCGAATGACGCGATCCAAGCTCTCATTCGCATGATGCCTCAAGGGATGCGACCGATCGGCATCGCGCCTTCG
>JANMGV010000157.1:0-1559 GCA_031374825.1 Pirellulaceae bacterium | reverse complement strand
GATTTTGGATAATGGTAGAGATGAACCCTTCAAGGAGCAAGGAAATGTAGATTAGCTGGTTTATCATGAGGTGCGGCTAAGGGCGGACGCTTCGGTTTGCTCGACCGAAGCAGTCACCACCGTCTACAACCTCCGCGTCGCGGATCACCATACCTACTTCGTCGGAGGTTCCGACTGGGGCTGGGATGTTTGGGTTCATAATTCGTATAACGCCCGACGGGACGTACCGTACCGCGATCCTGCCCAGCCACCATACAACAATGGCGCGATTCATATGGATCACGAGCACGCGAAGGTATGGGGCAATCGCGGACCTGCAACTCGTCCACTTGCAGCTGAAACAAACATGCGTCGTGGAGGTCACGATGCGAAACTCTATCGCGATTATAAAGAGTTGACTCTGGCATTTGAGCAATTTGGGTTGTCTCGTGCAGAAGCAAGACGCAATGCAAGAGCGGCAGTACAAAGTGAAATCGATGCGTTGCGTGTTTCTCCACCACCCCGACCGATGGATCCAAAAATATTGGACCGACTTCCCTTTAACCCTTTGGACCAGTAGCAATTATGTTTAAGAGCAAGGACAAAGACGCTTTGGAGTGGTGGGAACGGTCGTGGAAAGAGAAAGAACGAATCTTAAGCACCGCTTATGGCGAATCTGACATCCAAGACGTGACTGCATACGACTGGGATGAAATTGACCTAAGAATTCCCGGCGCTTGTGCGATGGAGTTTGGCCCAAATGCCAGGAATGGTTCTTGCCATATTACCTTGAGCTTTGGACTATCCCAGCCAATTGGTCCTGAGGCGTTCCAAGGAATTCATGCTCCGTCTGGCGATGGGTATGAACTCGCAATAGCTACAATTGGGTTTCAAACTTGGAAAGTCGGTCTAATCGGTCAATTACTCACCTACGTTCGTCAATCGTCAGCGTCGTTGGGTCGTGGTCATCGATTGCCAGTTTGGTTTCGCGATGAAGAAAATGCTATGTTAGGAAAGCCCGAACGAGGCGACACTCCTTTTGGCGAAATGCGATGGATAGTACTTTGGCCAGACTTGAAAAATCCAGGCGGATTCGATTCAAGTACTGGATACTTCAATGTCTACTTTTGCACAACCATCACGACAGAAGAGTGGGGATTTGCAAAGACAACATCGAGCGCTCACCTTTTATTGCTGCTTGCCGAATCCGACATCACGCAAATTTCATTCTTGGAAAGGGACGACGTTTTGGCTCAACGTCAAAACGCCGACCGAGTTCGAAGAATTAGTTCACTATCCGTTGAGCAAGCTGAAATGGAACTATTTGAACGATATAGATCATAGAGTCGGATAAACCTCCGTTTCCTATTCCCTACAATAGAAGACGCCCGATCATCCAAAATGGAGCATCTTTGCTAGATGTCAGTGCCATCGTGGCTGGTAACCGTTCACGATCTGGACTTTTGTTTTGGCAATTGATCTAGACACGCGGTCAGGTTTTTTGGCTTAATGTGGTCATGCCAAAGACCATCATACCACCCGAAATCGAAGCCGAAATGACCCCTGCGGTCAAGGCTTTT
>JANMGV010000129.1:0-14869 GCA_031374825.1 Pirellulaceae bacterium | reverse complement strand
GTCCCCTGGTTGTCGCTGATCGTGGCGGCTTGGCTCAGCAGCACCGACACGCTGTTCGAGTTAAAGTTCGCGATGGCCAGGTCGGGTTTGCCGTCGCCGTTGAGATCGCCGATCGCCACCGAAATGGGAACGGTCCCCGTGGTGAAGTCGGTCTTGGCGGTGTAGCTGGGCGTGGTCGCTCCCGGCGCCGTCGTGTTCAACAATACAGAAACGCTGTTCGAGTTTTGGTTGGCGATGGCCAGGTCGAGACGGCCGTCGCCGTTCAGATCGCCGATCGCCACGGAAAAGGGATTGGTCCCCGTGGTGAAGCTAAAAGAAAAGGGGAAGCTCGGCGTGGTCGCTCCCGTCGCGGTCGTGTTCAGCAGCACCGACACCGCGTTCGAACTGTAGTTGGCGATGGCCAGGTCGGGACGGCCGTCGCCGTTGAGATCGCCAATCGCCACCGAAATGGGATTGTTCCCCAAGAAGAAGTCAGTTTTGGCGGCGAAGCTGTGCGTGATCGCTCCCGGCGCCGTCGTATTGAGTTGCACCGACACGCTGCCCACGAAAAAATTGGCGGTGGCCAAGTCGGGACGGCCGTCGCCGTTGAGATCGCCAATCGCCACCGAAATGGGACCTGCTTCCGTGGCGAAGTCGGTCTTGGCGGCCATGGTGGCGGGCGGGCCGCTCACGTTCGTGATTCCCGTCAGGTTCACAAAAAATTGCTCGTCCTGTTCGACGGTGTTATCGCCGGTCACGGGGATGCTGACGGTGGCCGTGGTGGCACCGCTCGCAATCGTCACGGTCCCACTGATCGCCGTGTAATCGCTGCCCGCTGTGGCCGTGTTATTCGCCGTGCCGTAGCCGACCGTCACAGCCGACAGCGTATCGTCGCCGCTCCGCGTGACCGTGAAATTAAGATTGGACGATCCGGAATTCCCTTCATTTATCGAAACATCATTGATCGCCAGCGATGCGACCAGCAATTGCCGGCCTTCCAGCATTTCAAACCTGAGGCATGCGCGTCGTCTGCGGCGAATCGCCCGCAAAGCATCGTTGAAACGTTTCCTGCTGGCACCCGTGGTACGCAAACCGGCAACAAGTCGATCAAACCACCGAATGCTCATGATAATCTTTCGATAAAAAACTCAGTTTGGAAATTCAAAACTTGAAATGGGATTAATAATTCATAACTCTGCTGCTTCGCCTACCGTGAGCGTCTGTGCAATCTCATCCGTCTTCAGACCAAACGCCATCGGCCGCACGATTCCCTGCAGCACGACGCTGTCGTAAAGTTCGGTGACCAGGCCTTCGAGTCGCAGCCAATGCGCCACCACGCCTGTTCTTAAATCGATAATTTGCAGGCCGCATTGAGCGGTTGCCTCGCGGCTGCGCAATTGGTTATCCAACGCCAGGCCTCCGAACGTCAGATCGCTGCGCGGCTTGGAAAGCGTTACCACGGCGTAATCGCCGACGAACGCCAAACCACGCAGGTAACCGGGACAGAACGCGAGCGGCTCGAAGCGGCCTTGTTCCATATCGATCGAACCGAACTCGCCGGTGCCTGAATTCAACACCCACAGCTTGTCGTGATACCATCGCGGCGAATGCGGCATCGACAGACCGCTGGCCACAATGTCGTTGCTTGTCACATCGATCACGCAACCGCCATCGTTGCGGCGATCGCGCCAGCCATCCGCGACGTCGCTTTGCGAAACGACCGTCACGTAGCGCGCTCGACCGTCCCGCATCGCCAATCCGTTCAGATGGCAACGATCCTCGGGGATCAGCCCGCTGATAAACTTAGGTCGCCATAACGGCGTAAAACTCTCTCGCTCGCTGAGTGTGGCCAGGCAATTGAAGTGCGTGGCGACGAACACCAGGCGGCCGCTATCTTCCACGGCGACGTCGTGAATGTCCAAATCGCCGGTCGTGAATGCGGCCCGAGGGATGTACAGCCCGTCGTAACCTTGATGCAAGGCCCCAGCAGCCAATGCATTCTCGAATCTCCACAACTGATACTTCGAACTCATCCACAAAGTTTGACCGTTCGGACTGGCCCACAGACCCATGCTGCGATTGAACGTCCGTTCGAAGACCGAGATCTGCATATCATCGCGCCGGCCGACCAGGAACAGCTTGCCCGTTTGATAGGTGGACAGCGCCAGACTCACCCGCTGCTCGGCTAGCCACGACGTCAGATACCGCGAGCCCAACACCTGCAGCCAATCCGCATCTGTTTCCGTTTGTTCAGGTGCATCCACCATTAACCCCACATTCTCGCTCACTAATGAAGCCCCCTCTTTTAGTTGTAAAAAACCTACCGCGTGAAACCGATCGATCGGGCCACGCAACACTCATTTGGGCTCCTGCCTGCAGACCGAACGAACGGTGGACTCCGCTTCCCGAGTTTCGGTTCAATTCCCATCAACCCGGGGGGTAGACCTCCAAGATATCGCGTTGCTAAGCGGCATTGATAAAAATTTCGCCGCTTTAGAGTTAAACCACCATCTGCGCCAAACCTGTGCCAAATATTTTCGAAAATTTATTTCCCCGACGTTTTTCGACAGCCAAACAGTCTCTACCCGATATTCCAATCGCTGCAGCGGTGACCGGTGATATCGCAACGCTGTGTAGCATTTTCGAACCATAATCTGCTAATCGATTTCGGAGAAATGGAGCTAACGCAGGCCGTTTGTCGCTTTGGGGGAGAGCTTGCCCCCTCTAAACATCTTTGCAAGCGAATCGGGAGGGCGACGCTCCTGCGGAGCCTTTTGGACCTGCGATTCGACGTTCCATCGGCATGGGATGACGCAAATGCCCCGCAGAAAAAGCTCGTCAGGAGCCTGGCACTCCCGATCGGTGTCTTCGTTGGACAAGATGCAAACATAGATGTTTATCGCGGGGGAGCTTGCCTCCCCCAAAAGCGTGTTTTGGTGTACTAAACTGGGTCGACGACACCAATGACTTATGCGAGACGTATTGCGCGATGAAAATAGTACGCCAAAAACGGCGTCTGTCAGAGGGCAAGCCCTGACCAGACGAAAACCTATTCCGCTCGTTTTGAACGAAACTGTTAACGTCGTTTGTCCCGCGCACTCGCCTCGCGCCAATGGAGATTATTCTGGTAGGTTATTGAGTTATGATGACGATCAACGAACTTATGGCCGATGCTTGGGACCAGTACCGGCGGGGCGAATTGGAGCTGACGCGACGCGCGGTGACTGAGGCCTTGCGGAGCGAGCCGCTGCTTGCCGAGGGGTTGTATTTGCATGGCGTTGTGGCGCTCGACCAGAACGATTCCAGCGAGGCGATCCGGTCGTTTCAGTTGGCTGTCGGCCAGCAGCCGGACAACGCGGGATACCACCACGCTCTGGGCGAAGCTTGGCGAATGTTTGGCCGGTCGGAAGCGGCCGTCGCGAGCCTCAATGAAGCCTTGCGGCTCGATCCCAAGCTGGTGGCCGCACATCATGCTTTGGGACTTGTTTGGTTGGATGACGGTCAGCACCGCAAGGCAGCAGACTGTTTTTCGCAGGCGATTGCCCTGCGACCGGAATACCAGCGGGCTCACAATAACTTAGGACGTGCTTTGCAGGTTCAAGGCGATCTGAATTCGGCTGCGGCTTCCTTTACCGAAGCCGTGCGACTCAAACCCGATGATGCCCTGGCTCACAATAATCTGGGAACGGTGCTACAGGCGCTAGGCCGGTCTGACGCCGCGTTGGTCAGCTTGCAAAATGCCGTTCGGCTAAAGCCCGATTATCCCGAAGCGCATGTCAATCTTGGCAATACTCTCCAGGCGCTTGGCAACTTCACCGCTGCCGAGGCGAGCTTCCGCGAAGCGATCCGGTTGAGGCCCGATTATGCCAAGGCCAGATTGCAGCTGGGAGTCGTACTTGAATCGCTTGGGCGGCTGGCTGAGGCGATGGCAATCTACGAATCGCTCGTCGATTTGAATCCCGACTTAGGCGATGCCTGGGAACGATTGGGGCTGGTGCTCATGATTAGCAGTCAATGGGACCGGGCGCGTATGGCCTTTGAAAAATCAGCCGCATGTTCAAGGGAACCCGAGGATCTGAATTCCAATCTGATCTACGCGAAGCAAATGCTCTGCGACTGGTCGCAGCGCGAGCAAAATCTGCGGTCGCTCGGAGCGTGGGTTGATAGGCAGCTCGCAGCTGTTGGCAAGGGCGGCGTTACTCCTTTCTTCTCGATCGTCTTTGCATGGCCGCCGTCGCGGCAACTTGCAATTGCCAAAGCTGCATCGCGTGATTTGTCGGCCAAGCAGGAAACCCTGCGGCTTGAACTGGCGGCCCGCCCTCAAACAAAGCCGTCTGGACGGCTGCGGGTCGGCTATTTGTCGGGTGATTTTTACGATCATGCCGTTAGTCATCTTGCCCAGGGTTTGTTTGCTCTCCACGATCGGCAGAAGTTTGAAATCTTTGGATATTCATTCGGCCCCGATGACCGCAGCCACTATCGGCAGCGGATCCAGCGTACCTGCGAGCATTTTATCGATGTCCGCGATCTGCGCAATAGTGAGTTGGCCCGCCGGATCGTGGCCGATCGAATTGACATACTTGTTGATATGATGGGGTTTTCGGGCATCACGCGGTTTGAGGTCATGGCGTCACGCCCCGCACCTGTGCAGGTGAGTTGGCTGAGCTATCCCGGCACGACCGGGGCGGACTTCATCGACTACGTTTTCGGCGACCACTGCGTTACACCGCCGGAGTCGGTCGCAGACTTTTGCGAACAACTGGTACGTTTGCCGCACTCGTATCTGATCACCGATCACGAGCAGCCAGTCTCGAACGCCGCGGGTCGTCGCCAGGACCACGGCCTACCCGACGATGGGATTGTCTTTGCATCCATCAACAACTGCTACAAGTTCGAGCCGCTGATCTTTGACATCTGGATGCGGATTCTCAACCAGGTAAACGGAAGTGTGCTGTGGTTGAAAACGGGTGGTGGGACGATGGAGACCAACCTGCGGCGCGAGGCGCATGTCCGAGGTGTGTCCCCCGACCGCATCGTTTTCACACGGGGAATTTTGCCCAAGCCGGATCATCTTGCCCGATTACGACTGGCCGATCTATTTCTCGACACACACTTTTACAACGCCCACACGACGGCTGTTGATGCGCTGTGGGTGGGACTGCCAGTACTGACCTGTCCTGGCAAAACGTTTGCAGCCCGCGTGGGTGCCAGCTTGCTCAATGCAATTGGTTTGCCGGAACTAATCGCTTCCGACCTCACAGCGTACGAACAGCTAGCTGTGCGACTAGCCCGCCAGCCGCACGAGCTACAAGCATTGCGCGATAAGTTGGCTGCCCACCGCACGACTTGGCCGTTGTTCGACACGCCTCGCTTCACGAAAAACCTCGAAAGCGCCTATCGCACGATGTGGGATATCCACGCAGCGGGCCAGCAACCGCGAGGATTCGAGGTGCAAGATGAAGCAACCGTTTAGTCCAAAGACAAATTCAAAGAGGTCAGGCGTCTTTGATGGATTGGAAGTGGATCTGCTGGCGGCCGCGGGGACGCATGGTCGATTCCCGGTTGAGCCGACTTGCAATAGACTCGACCCAGTCGGGGTCGCCAAGCGGTCTGCCCCGTTGGGCTGAAAGCCGGACTGCTGCCAACTCTGGTTCCGTTAGCGGAGTGTTGACCCGCTTCACCCATCCCGGAAGTCTTGGGATCGGCCAGCGCGAAAGCAGCGGTGGCCGCAGTGCAGGTTTGTGAAGCCAATGCCAAAGAGAACCCCACCGCCATTGTTCCGCTCGATCGACCAGTCCAGCACGCAGCGCATTGCGTTCGACGTACCGGCAAACAACGAAGAAGTGTTCGTTGTCTTGAATCGGAAAGCTCTTGTACCGTTGCTGATAAATGTGCCCCATTCTGCTGGTATGATAACGTGCATGATAGCGCATCGTATGAGTGCCTCCAATCCAGCCCATGAACCGACTCATCTCGCCATCAACCAAAGGACGCAGCACAAAATGATAGTGGTTGGGCATCAACTGAAACGAAAAGAGTTCGACCTGATAGATTTGCAAACCTTCGTGGAGGATTCTTTCAAAGAGTTCGACCTGATAGATTTGCAAACCTTCGCGGAGGATTCGTTCAAACGCTTCGAAATCGGCATCTTTGTGAAAGATGGTTGCTCGCAGGTTGCCGCGATTCAACGCATGATACAGTCCGCCAGCTTCATCAGCACGTGGTGGTCGTGGCATCGGCTTTCCTCTTCAAATCCAAACCGGAAAAACCGCATCCTACAA
This sequence comes from Pirellulaceae bacterium, assembly GCA_031374825.1. Taxonomy (GTDB): domain Bacteria; phylum Planctomycetota; class Planctomycetia; order Pirellulales; family Pirellulaceae; genus JANMGV01. The sequence goes on along the minus strand of JANMGV010000129.1, from coordinate 8,609 downwards.
CATCCCAACACCCAATCAAAGAGGCCTGACCCCTTTGCATTTCCCGGTCTCATGCAAATCCAGATCGGATTACTTTTCCGTAGCCGCGTAAACGCTCCATCACTCCTGGTACTCTTCGGTTTTTGGTGAATCGCATGATGATCAAAGTGGCGTCGTCTTCTGTTGGGGCACCTTGCGAATAGGCTTGAACTCCCCATATCAACTTTCGTCCAAATTCATCCGCATTGGTTGATAATGGAATTTGGCGAACCAGTTCGATCAATCCCATTTCGCCGAGAAGTTTTTCTTTGGGATCCATCGCTTCGGTAAATGCATCGGTGTACAGCAACACCCAATCGTTCGCTTCGAGCGAAAAGCTATAGTTCTGATAACTGCATGCACCGTCCAAGCCCAACGGCAAATTGTCGGCATATCCGTGGTCTATGGCTTCATCCGATAGAAATTGCCATTCGTTAATCGCCTGCCGAAAAACCAACGGTCTTGGGTGGCCGGCGTTGGTTAACAACATTCGGCGTTGGTGACTCAAGTAGGTTGCAATTACTGCCGTGGCAAAAGTACCGCCTTGTTCCATTTCGGTGAATCGACGATTCAACTCCACGACGAGCCGATTCTGGCTTTTCGCATTCATGAATCGGCGAAGTAGTTGTCGCAGAGTCTTCGACGTCTCGGCAACGGCCTGTCCGTGCCCTGCGACATCCGCCAACGCAATTCGCGTTACGATGCCGCCAACGCACAGCGACAAGTGATGCACGTCGCCACCGTGCAAATCTCCGTGATAAGGTTGACTGAACACCCAAGCTTCCATTCCCGGTGCCGTCACAAAATTTTCAATCGACTCATTGCCGCTCCAAATCTCCATGCACTGCAGTTCGTGATGTCGCGTCGTTTGGGAAGCTAAGTTGGTTTGGGTCATCTTTTCGATAGCCGACGAAATGCTTGATGCGTAGTGGCGATTAGACGGCAGCATTATGACTCACCCCTCGAAATGTAACTATGCGTCAAGTCAACGTGGGTAACCTTTTCGCGAGTGTCAATCATTTGCCCTTTTGCATCTCTTCCAACTTGGCCATGAAATCCTTGGTGGACATGCGATCCGCGTTGCTTTCACCCACGTAACGAAAAATTTCCTTTCCATTTCCATCGAGTGCAACCAACGCGGGGAAATGTACCTTCTGTCCGTGAAAACTGTATCCATCCGGAATACCGAATTTTTTGGCAAGTTCTGCGCTTGGATCTCGAAAAATCTTAGGCAACTTATCCAAACCCTTCTTATCAAGATTGCTTGCCCATGACTTAATTTCTTGAACGCTATCGGGTTTCACAAAGACATGAACGATGTCGGGTGTTTTTTCGGCCAAACGGGCATAGTTTTGCGTATGCTTAAGGCAATAAGGGCACTCGGTCTTGAGGAGGAAATGCAGCACCACCGTTTTCCCTTGATAAGCCGAAAGCTCGAACTTCGAATCGTCCAAGGCCGACTGAAGTGAGAATTCCGTTGGGTTTTCTGCGAGTACGTTCACGACAAATATTCCCAATAGAAAAAGACTAAGACAGAGAGTTTTCATCACAATTCCCTTACAAAGAAAATAAAAATGGTTTGTACCTGAAACGAAATTTTCTACGCATCCACAATAACCTTCGATCTTGGGCAAGCTTGGCACGCAAGTACCAGCCCACTTGCTTTTTCCGCCGGACTAAGTGCGTCGTCGAACTCCATGAAGACGGATCCTTCGATTAATCGCGTCTTGCATTGTCCGCAAATCCCCGACCGACATTCAAAAGGAAGTTCGACGGACGATTCCTCGGCAGCTTCAAGAATCGACGTATCGAATGATATGGCAGATTGAAGATTCGAGCGAGCAAAAGTAATCGTCGTCGATTCTCCCGAAGCTATCTCCGGGTTTGCCTTGATCTCGCTCGCCATCCTGTCGTCTTGTTCAGAATCGTCGCGAATCGATTCTTGGTTCGACGCTGCAGCGAGCGGCGAGATAAACTCCTCTGTGTGGATTTGCGAACTGGGTACTCCCATATCCGAGAGCAGTTCGCAGGTCGCGTTCATCATGTCCACTGGACCGCACAAGTAAACAGGCAGTTGACGCAAGCTCGGCACGAATCGATTGAACATTTCTCGCGATGCTCTACCCCGATCACCGCTCCATGAGCTATTGCTATCGAGGCGCGTTAAAGTGATACAGACATGCAGGTTAGGGCATCGTCGTTCGAGCCACGCAAGCTCGTCATGAAAGATGACGTCCCTTTCTGTCTTCGCGATAACTACAAAATAAATATCGCCCTTCCAAGCTCGGTCCGTCAGAAACCGCGTGATCGACATCAAAGGGGTGATCCCGACGCCGCCTGCGATCAAAAGAACGGCTTCCGATTCATCTCCTCGGAAGACAAATTTCCCAGCGGGTGCCGATACTTGTAGCAAGTCGCCCACGCCGATGTAGTCATGCAGAAAGCGCGATGCCAATCCGTCGGCTTCGCGTTTGATCGACAGTTCACAAGCGTCGCGGCGCGTTGGCGAAGAAGCGATCGTGTAAGATCGGTTGACACGTTTGCCGTCGATCGTCAGCCGAAGATTCATATACTGACCGGGAGCGTAGTTGAAAGGCATCGACCCGCCATCCTTGTCGACCAAGCGAAACGTCTTCACATCGTGCGTCTCTTGGAAGATCGCCCCCACCTTGAGTTGGCCACTCCAAAAATTGCGATTCTTGGCGGAATCGATGGCTTTCTGTTTGGCTGTAGACGCGGAATTTTTTTTAACGGCTTTGCGCAATTCGTAGTAATGTCGTCCGGCGCGCGCGCCGAGCAAACCCGTCAGCACCATCGCAAAAATGACCGGCTGTCGAACGTCCGACTTCACCAACATGTAATAGTGCACGACGCCGAGAATGACGACGATGTAAGTCAATCGATGCAGCAATTTCCACCGCTTGGGTCCGAGTCTTTTGATCATCCCGTTCGTCGAAGTTGCTGCAAGCGGAACCATCAGAAAAATCGACGCAGTACCGACTTGGAGAAACCGTCGCATCCCGATTTCATGCAATGTGCTTGCGAAGCTAAACTCTCTGTCCCATACCAAATAAATCGTGAAGTGGATGATTGAATAGAAAAAACCGTACAAGCCCAGTGTACGGCGGAAAGCGATCCAACCACCCCAGCCTGTGATCCAGCGTAGCGGCGTGATCGTAAGGCTGAGAAACAAGAACACCAGCGAAAGAATTCCGGTCACATGCAGCGCGTAGTTGACGGAGTTAGCACCCAGTTGCCCGCGGTAGGCGTCCCACAGTAGAACGAGCAGCGGAACAGCGCCGTTGACCAAGACCAACGTGCGATTAAAGGGAACTTGATTCATGTTGGCAATTCGGAATTAAGGCCATGTAAACAAACAAGCGACCGCGACGATCAAAAATATCTGCGCAAATCTATGCCATCGTACAGGTGTGCTACCTGCTGCTCGTAACCATTGAACATCAACGTTTTACGGCGACCGGATTCGCCGATCCGTTGTTCGGTCGCTTGGCTCCACCGCAGATGATCGACGTTGGGATTGACGTTTGCGTAAAACCCATATTCGTCCGGAGCATAGCGATTCCAGCTTGTTTTCGGTTCATCCATGACCAGTGATATTTTGACGATTGACTTGATCCCTTTGAAACCATATTTCCACGGAGTTACGAGTCGGACGGGCGCGCCATCTTGAGGCGGTAACATCTTGCCATAGAGACCGGTAGCAAGCAGCGTCAATGGATGCATGGCTTCATCTAAACGAAGTCCTTCGACATACGGCCACTCAAGGACGTCGGTCCGCTGTCCGGGCATGCGTTGCGGATCCAACAGTGTCTCGAAGGCAACATATTTTGCGCTGGACATGGGTTCGACGGACTCTAATACGCGAGACAACGGAACACCAGCCCAGGGTATAACCATCGACCAAGCTTCGACGCATCGCATGCGATAGACCCGTTCCTCTGGCGCGCTGATGCTGTGCAAATCGTCAATCGTGAAGCTTCGGGGTTTGTTAACAAGGCCGTCGACAACAACCTTCCAGCCATCGGTTTTGAAATTGGCGGCGACCGAAGCGACAGCTTCTTTTTGCGTGGTGAATTCGTAGAAATTGTTGTAATTCACCACGTTTTCTTCGGAGGTCGTGGTTTCGTTGACACGCCAACCTCGCTCAAGAAGCGTATCTTTCGATTCCACGGATTCCTGAAGCGTCGCAATCGCGTCCGTCTTGGCTCCTGCACGCCGAATGGGATTAAACCAGCGGTAGAGTGCAGCGGTTGTGGCAACGCTGCTGACTGCAACACCGGCATGCATAAAATGGCGACGATTAAAATACAGCGACGGTGGTGTAATTTCTTTCTCTAACGAGGTTGATTTATCGTCCATGTCCGTCGCCCCGTTTGAATCCCGTTGGCCTAAAATATTCTCGCGCCCACGTCAAGCGTGATGTCAAATTGCGATTACATTATTGGGCAAGTCATCGCGTCGCGTGCGGCATTAGGAAAATGCCTGCTACCATTTGCAATGTCGTACCCTACCAATTGCAATTTAGTGCCGCCGGCTATTTACCACCACTCTTCTTCATCTCGCCATCTTTCATCATTTTGTCTTTGTCCATCATCTTGTCCTCCTTCATCATTCCATCGTCCTTCATCATGCCGTCTTTCTTCATCATGCCGTCGTTCATCATCGAATCACTTTTCATCATGGAGTCGCCCTTCTTGGCGGATTCGCTCTTCATCATGGATCCACTTTCGGAACCCGTGCAACCAACGAGCAAAGCGGAAGAGGCCAAGAGTGACAAAGAGAGAAAGGTAAAGCGTTTCATGGTTTTGAACCTCATAGTTTGGAAAAAGGCAAATCTGGGAAACCAGATTTCGCAAGAAGAGTGATAACGATTAGACGTTACGACACGCAGCGATCTTACGTCGCCGATTTAGAAAGTTTGCCCATTGAACCATCGCAGGGCTAAGTTGAGGTTTGGATAGATGCACCACGGCACATGGAACGTGTTTGTCAATTTGATCGCTTTTTTCTTTATTCGATCCGCCAACTGTCGTGCCACATTAATCCTCAAAGTTTGCTGCTCGAACCGCTTCGAGCAATGCTTCGTATTCGTATGCGCAGCAGGGACATTGTTTCAGGTGAACCACTACAGCCTCGAGTGCATCCGATAATTGGTCGCCGCGCCGCTCCGATTCGGCAAATTCGGCCATCAATTCAAAGCATCCATCGCAATCCAATTGATCTGGTACGACGAGCGAAATCGCGGATAGAAGTTCTTGAACTTGCGTGTATGAAATCGCCATACTAAACCTTTACACGATCGTACTTGAAATATCGTCTGCGGTAATTCCGTTTGCCTCAAATCCTCGCCGGAGTCGAACGCGTGCATCATGAACGAGCTTGTACACGGCACCGCGATTGCTTTGCAGCCTTGCTGCAATCTCTTCGATGGGTAGTCCAACCAAAGTTCCTTGGATTGCAATCTGTTGCTTTTCGGTCAACGTTTCGCTGATCAGCTTATTAAGCAACTCAATCAAACTTTGGCGACTCGCTTCATCTGCGACCGAAGGTACGGAAGGATCAACAATGTCCAATCGGAAGTTATCATTCTTTAGAGACAAATCGAGCGAGACGTCTCGGTAGTATCGTTTCCTCAACTCACTGATGCCAATGCGAATCGCAATCGACATTGCCCAGGTACCAAATCGGCTTTGGCAGCGGAATGAGTCCAGCGAATCAAGAATTTTAATCAGTGCAACTTGAGCGACATCTTCGACCTGAATCTTCCCACCGTAACGGTGCTTCAGGGAGCGATTTAATCCGCGCACCAAATAGGCACGGAGCTCCTCAATCGCTTGCGAACGGTCTAAGCCATTCGCCTGCAACCTACGAATCCAGCTTTCCTGATCCACGTACCCTAGACTATTCACGAATTCGTATACATCTAGTCCGCCAACCAGGTCAACGAATCACAAAATCGCGGACATTTTGGCGGCGAATGATTTTTCTAAACGGTCAATTTTAACGGATTTCAACTCTTTAAACTGAGTTCAACGCTCAACGGTGACACCAATGACTTGAAACAACTGCTTTCGTTTCACCGGTTAGACGCGCCGAAAACCAGAATCTTACCCCCACCGTCTAAATAAATAATTTGTCGTTTGTTTTCTCAAGATCAGGAACAAAATGAAGCTGAAGATCACGAAAACTTCTCTTCTAGCGAGTAAGAAATTGAATCATAAAGCGTCTAAATGCAGTACCGTTGGCTTGCGCGAAAAGCGTCAGTTCGCTTTTCAAGATACGTTCACATCTCAATCATTGTGGTTCAAGAACGAGTGAGGCAGGAATGCGAAACCAAGGAATAGTTTGGACTTCGGTCGCCATCTTTGTAATTGGTCTGGTGTTTCCCTACCCGGTTAAAGGGGCTGAGATCGAATATAAGCCGTTATCACCTGAGTTGGTGTCCGTCCCCCAAAATCTTCTAAATCTGATTCATACCGGCGAAGTGCAAGCCGAATTGAAATTGTCAGTTGGTCAGCAAGCTAGCTTGGAAGAACTGTTGCGCGAGATTGACGGTTCTTGGTGGCCCGCAAGAAATTTGCCCCCCATTCAACAGCGAAAAATCGTAGCCGAACTCGAATCGCGAATGATTCAAGGTTTGGCCCAAATAGTGAGAACAAACTCGGTGCAACGCCTACGACAAATCGAATTGCAGTCGCAGAGCGCTCGAGCGCTTGCTCGTCCCGAAATCGCAAAATTTCTCCGACTGGATTCAAAGCAAAACAAGTTGTTGAATGATCTTTTTGCAGAAAATGATCGGCTTGCATCAGTCGCCAATTCCGAAAAATCGAAAGGTGATTCGGAAAAAATGCAAGCGTACTTGGCCGCAAAAAATGCAGAGCCGTCGAAAGCACTTGCCGTGTTAGCGGGCGCTCAAGCGAATCAACTTCGAACCATATTAGGCAGTTCCTTTGACACCGCCAAGCTTGAACGTATCTATCCGCTTGCACCCGAACTCATCGATTCCGGAAAGTGGACGAGCGAAACGACCGCAACGCTTGAGTCATTGCGCGGGCAAGTAGTCCTTGTTCATTTTTATGCCTTCCAATGCCATAACTGTGTCGCCAACTTCAGCCATTACAAACGATGGGACGAGACCTTAAGTCGAAAGGGTGTCCGAGTCATTGGAATTCAGACGCCAGAAACGCCAGACGAACGGGACGCAACTCAGGTTATCAAAGCAGCCAAAAAAGAGAATTTCCAGTTTCCCGTGCTGATCGACCTTGAAAATAAAAACTGGAATGCATGGGGAAACACCATGTGGCCCACGGTTTATGTGATCGACAAAAAAGGATACATCCGCTTTTGGTGGCAAGGAGAACTGAACTGGCAGGGCGCTACGGGCGATCTGAAAATCGAAAAGTTGATCGACCAATTGCTAAGCGAATCGTAAGTTTTCTCATGAGCGGTTGACTCCGTTCAACCGCATTCAGAACCTGGCCCAACCGAAAGGGCAAAAAACTCAGCCGGTCGGAAATCGTATCGACTCATCTTGACGTTCTGCCCGGCAGATTCTGACGACCTACCGGACTTTTGAGCGCGAGTACTCGACTCGTTTTAATCTACCCACCGTAAAGTTGTAATTATGATTGTTCGATCATGATTGCTACTCCTCGAATTCAACGTCGATACGATCGCCGACTACAAGCGATAGTGAAAAGTGCTGGGAGCATCGAGATTGCTCTCGAACACGGTATTCCTCGGTCAACGACTCGTGGTTGGCTGAGGTATCATGGCCCTCCCTCCGTCGTTTCGACCGATGTCGTTGATCAAGATACGATCGATCTCCAATTGGAAGTTCTGGCATTGCGGAGAAAGGTCAAGCGGCTGACGGCTTTCATAAGATTGATGTTCGCTGTCTTCAAACTTTCACAATTCTCATTTGCCAAATTCCGAGTTCAAGAATCCAAAGATAAACTGCGATTACTTTCAGCGATCGACCAATGTCGCAGGAAAATGCAAAGGGGGCAGGCCTCTTTGCTGGAGGGGAAGTGGATCTGTTGGCGGCTGCGGGGACGCATGGTCGATTCTAGGTTGAGCCGACTTGCAATGGACTCGACCCAGTCAGGGTCGCCAAGCGGTCTGCCCCGTTGGGCTGAAAGCCGGACCGCTGCCAACTCTGGTTCCGATAGCGGAGTGTTGACTCGCTCCACCCAACCCGGAAGTCTTGGGATCGGCCAGGGCGAAAGCAGCGGTGGCTGCAGTGCAGGTTTGTGAAGCCAATGCCAAAGAGAACCCCACCGCTATTGTTCCGCTCGATTGACCAGCCCAGCACGCAGCGCATTGCGTTCGACGTACCGGCAAACTACGAAGACGTGCTCGTTGTCTTGAATCGGAAAGCTCTTGTACCGTTGCTGATAAATGTGCCCCATTCCGCTGGTATGATAACGTGCAGGATAGCGCATCGTATGAGTGCCTCCAATCCAGCCCATGAACCGACTCATCTCGCCATCAACCAAAGGACGCAGCACCAAATGATAGTGGTTGGGCATCAACTGAAACGAAAAGAGTTCGACCTGATAGATTTGCAA
>JANMGV010000082.1:0-25853 GCA_031374825.1 Pirellulaceae bacterium | reverse complement strand
GGGCGTCGCTGATAGTCAAAGTGAGTCGCCGAATGTCACGGACGATAACGTCACTAAACGACAATACCCTCACTTTCGCAAGGGAATTGTCGCAAGCGGACAGTGCATGGCACCTGTCTGCATAATCGGGCCGGCGGGATTCGAACCCACGACCTCTACCACCCCAAGGTAGCGCGCTAGCCAGGCTGCGCTACGGCCCGATTTTTTTTGGTGCCGCCGGACTGGGGTTTTCGTCGAATTTGCAAGTCGCAAAATTTGACGTTCATACTGTCCAGCGGTTGCCTTGATGATTTCGGTACTATTTCTGGAAATTCCGACATGAAACAATTACCGAAGCGTCGCATTGTAGTCGAATTCGGATCGTCCGCAACGCCGCGTAATATCGGTTTCGATTTCAAGCGGTATCGGATTGGCGGATGCTCGCTTACGCAAATTTGCCTGTCCTTATCGCCAATCACTGAAGAGTTGAAGCGGCTTGCGTGATTTGTTGAAAACGGTTCACAACTACTAAAACCCGACGTCCGGACGACCAGAGTCCTGCATTTTTCGGTTCAGGTTGACTAAAGTGCGATAGAGCCAGTTTGAACGAACGGTTACATTCTACGACCAGTGAATGCGACTGGTTCCAGTTGCATAGAGTCGGGTCGCGTAAGTTAGGTTCTGTAAATGGCTGCTTCAAATATTCTTGGTTTTTTAGGTGGTGGTCAGATGGCCACTGCATTGGCTCGCGGCGGCGTATCGGCGGGTGTGTTTGCTGCCAAAGACCTCGTTTTCTGCGATCCTTCATCGGCGCAACGTGATCGCTTGGGTCAAGAGTTTGGCGAGGCCAAATTCGCGAGTACTCCAACCGAACTTTTCCGGCTGGCAAATCGAGTCATCTTGGCCGTCAAGCCACAAGTGTTGCGTGAGATTGGCAGCCAGCTTAACGCGGTTTCCGAAAAACAGCACCTCATCGTTTCGATCGTCGCCGGCGTGTCGCTTCATCAGCTCTGCGAAATGCTCAATAGCGATCGAATCATACGCGTCATGCCAAACACGCCTTGCCAAGTTCTTGCTGGTGCAAGCGGCATTGCCTCAGGACGCGGTGCAACGGCCGACGATATTGCTTGGACCGAACAGTTGATGAATGCGGTTGGCGTTTCGGTGCGAGTGCCCGACTCTGCAATGCATGCCGTCACGGCGGTTTCGGGGTCCGGACCAGCTTATGTGCTGACTATGATCGAAGCGATGGCCGACGGCGGCGTTGCAGCAGGCTTGAGCCGCGAGATGGCGATTCAATTGGCTGCTCAAACAGTTTACGGCACCGCCAAAATGGTCTTGGAATCCAAATCCCATCCGGCGGTCATGCGCGATCAAGTCGTCAGCCCCGCAGGTACTACCATTGCCGCGCTCCGAGTACTTGAACAGTCGGCTTTTCGATCCGCGCTGATCGAAGCGGTCATGGCTGCGACGCATCGCAGTCAAGAATTGGCAGACGATTGACTTCGTCTCAAAACGATTAATCCAAAAACAACCGTTAGAAAAAACTTATATAGAAAGAAAGCTGCCATGTTAGCCAAAGAAATGAAACCCGGAACGGTAATCACTTACGATGATCAGCCATTGTTGCTTGAAGGAGTTCATGTCCAATCGCCAAGTGCGCGGGGTGCAGCCACGCTCTATAAATTTCGTGGTCGAAACTTAATTACCAAGCAGAAGGTCGATATCGTCCTGAAAGGAACGGATAACTTTCCAGAGGCCGATTTTCACAAACGCGCCGTCAAGTTCATGTACAAGGACGCGGACTTTGTGCATCTCATGGACCAAGAGGACTTCAATCAATATTCTCTCGCTGCCGCCGATTGTGAAGAGCAAATGCAGTACATGACCGAAGCCCTCGAAGGCATGGTCGCTTTGATTTACCAAGACGAGTGCGTGGGACTTCAGTTGCCAGTTGCTGTCGAGATGATAATTACTCAGTGCGATCCGGTTTCGAAAGGTAATTCGGCTACTGCCCGTACCAAGCCCGCTATAGTCGAAACTGGTTTGACGATTCAAGTTCCCGAGTACATCAAAGAAGGCGAGAAAGTCAAAGTCGATACGCGCACGGGGGAGTTTTTGTCGCGGGCCTAGGTGGGCGGTGGTGCGTTAGGGCGGAGCGTGGGCGCGACGGTCTGTTAGGTGGAGATGAGTTGGTGGGATGGATTGGGTTGGGCGAGGGAGTTTTTGGGGTAGATGGAGTTGAGGGGTGCTGGGTTCCAGCCCGGCAGGCTGGAACTACTTGGGCTAGAACTACTTAGAATTTGTGATCGGGTTGGGGGCCTTTGGCGGTCATGGTCAAGATCTCAGGGCCGTCCTCGGTCATCAGGATAGTGTGTTCGAATTGAGCAGAAAGTTTACCGTCGCGCGTTCTCACAGTCCAATGATCTTTGGAATCCAGCGCAGTGAATCGGCTACCCGCATTGATCATGGGCTCAACGGTGAAACAGAGGCCGGGCAAGAGCCTCTCTCGTTTTGATCGTTGGTCTGGCCAGTGCGGGACGTTTGGATATTGGTGGAATCGACGTCCTAAACCGTGACCGACATATTCACGAACGACTGAGAATCCTCGTTCAGTTGCAAGCGCCACTACGGCATCGCCTATGACACTAATCGGGCAACCTGGGACCAAGTCCCTAATGGCTGCATGAAGACAATCAAACGCGCATTGAGTAACCGCTCGCGCGATGTCTGTTGCTTGTCCAACGATAAAAGTTTCGGACTGATCGCCGTGCCAACCTTCGACAATGCTTGTAATGTCGACATTGACGATGTCGCCGTCATTCAGTTTGTAATCGCATGGAATGCCGTGACAGATAACTTCGTTGACACTCGTGCAACAGCTTTTCGGGTACCCTAAATATCCTAGAGTCGCGGGTGTGTGACCTGCATCAATCGTAAAGTCGTGAACTAGTTTATCGATTTCGCCTGTCGTAATTCCCGGTCGAATAAAGCCTCGAACATGGTCCATCAAACGCGCGTTAAACCGTCCAGCTTCGCGCATGGCGTCTCGTTGGGAACCGGTTAGCTGGAGCTTCCGATTATTTTGCAGCATATCAATCCGAAGTGCCCGTTCTGGCAGACAAAAGGAGAGTGGTGAAAAGAGAGAGCGTGTAAGTTTATCGGGTTATTGGACGTAAAAACAGGGTTTAACCTGATTTCGTCAGAAAACGTGTGGCCCAGCCCGAATGCGAGGGGTTTCCGCAGTTTAGGCGGAAAATCGAATAACCTCCTCCAAGCACGCGTTGTCGTTTCCTTTACGATTCTATTCGACCGACGTAATGGGGCGGTTTGATGGAATCGGTCACTTTTCCTACAATCCTTGGCAATTCACCTTTCAAGTTCGCAACAGCGTAGGAATACTCATGGCTCGTTACAATCCTGCAGTTTTGGAACCGCGATGGCAAAAGTTCTGGGAAGACAACCAAACTTTCCGTTGCCCCGAAAAACCGGGAGCCCAAAAACTCTACGTATTGGACATGTTCCCGTACCCAAGTGGTGATGGGCTGCACGTTGGTCACCCAGAAGGGTATACCGCCACCGACATTGTATGCCGCCACGCTCGGATGGCGGGAAAAACAGTTCTGCATCCAATGGGGTTTGACGCATTCGGATTGCCAGCCGAAGAACACGCGATAAAAACCAACACGCCCCCCCGAATCAAGACCGAAGAAAACATCGCGAATTTTACTCGCCAACTCAAGATGCTCGGCTTCAGTTACGACTGGAGTCGCGTCTTGGCAACGACGGACCGTGAATATTTTCGCTGGACGCAATGGATATTCTTGCTCCTTTTCGATACTTGGTTTGATGACAAGCAGCAGAAGGGTCGACCGATCGCGGAATTGCCCATCCCCGAAACCATTACTGCCCAGGGCGACATAGCCGTACGACGATACCGGGATGAACATCGACTGGCATATCAGTCGGACGCTTTGGTCAATTGGTGCCCTGCTTTGGGAACGGTACTAGCCAATGAAGAAGTCGTTGACGGTCGCAGCGAGCGAGGTTCGCATCCGGTGCAGCGAATACCGCTTCGCCAATGGATGCTTCGAATCACGTCCTATGCGGATCGACTGCTTAGCGACTTGGACACGCTGGATTGGTCGCCTGGTATCAAGAAGCTTCAGTCGGATTGGATCGGCAGGAGCACGGGTGCCGAAGTCGACTTTTATATCGGTGATCGCAGCGATTGGGAGGCTTGGCTTTCAAAGCGCAGGGTAAACGGCTGGCCCGAAGCTGAGGCGGATGATTTCTTGCGAATCTACACGACGCGTCCCGATACGCTTTACGGTGCGACGTACATGGTGATCGCTCCCGAACATCGGTTGGTCCAGGCACTGACAACGGATGGCCAACGTGCTGCGGTGGAAAAGTATTGCCAGACTGCTTCGTTCAAGAGTGATCGAGAGCGAACGGATGGCGATCGCAAGAAGACGGGCGTGTTTACAGGCAGCTTTGCCAAGAACCCAGTTAACGGCGAGGAAATCCCGATTTGGATCGCCGACTACGTGTTGGCTGGTTACGGTACAGGCGCGATCATGGCGGTACCGGCTCACGACGAGCGCGACTTTGAGTTTGCCGTAGCGTTTGATTTGGCGATCCGTACGGTCGTTGCTCCACCCGCTTCGGTGGAATTGGATCGCGAAGCGTTATACGCTGGCAAAAGCTGCTTTGCCGGTATGGGTAACGCGATGAACAGCCGGAATTATGACGGCTTGGAGACCACGGTTTTCAAAGCCAAGATCACTGAGGACTTGGCCTGCCAAGGAACAGCTCGCCAAGCGGTCAATTATAAGCTGCGTGACTGGCTGTTCAGTCGTCAGCGATTCTGGGGCGAACCGTTTCCGATCCTTCATGAGTTGGACGAAAACAATCAACCAACGGGTATGATTCGCGCCGTCAATGACGCGGACTTGCCTGTCGATTTGCCGTACCTTGAAGACTTTAAACCGATTGGTCGACCGGAACCACCCTTGGGCAAAGCGGACGAATCGTGGCTCTACGTCACGATGGATGGCAAGCGGTACAAGCGTGAAACTAACACTATGCCCCAGTGGGCCGGCTCGTGTTGGTACTATCTACGTTTCATAGATCCTCGTAACTCATCTGCGTTGATCGATCCCGAGTTAGAAAAAGCTTGGATGCCCGTCGATTTGTATGTCGGCGGCGCTGAGCATGCCGTGCTGCATCTTCTCTATGCACGGTTCTGGCACAAAGTGCTCTATGATCGCGGATATGTTTCGTGCAAAGAACCATTTCAAAAGCTCGTTAACCAAGGCATGATTCTCGGTGAAGTCGAGTACACGGCGTTACAAACCGAAGACGGACTGTGGGTCTCGTTCCAACTTGGAATTCGCAACGAAGGCAGCGATCTAATCCATGCTCAATCTAAGAAACCGCTGAAATCGGTATCGGTCGACGAGCAACAAGTTACCAAGCAAGGCGATATTTTTGTCCTCAAAGATGATCCAGCGATTCGTGTCGATAGCCGCGCGAATAAAATGTCCAAGAGTCGCGGAAACGTTGTGAATCCCGATGCAATCGTAAGGGAATACGGTGCGGATTCTTTGCGCTTATACGAGATGTTCATGGGACCGCTCGAAGCCACAAAACCGTGGAGCATGACCGGCGTCAGCGGTGTTCGCAATTTCCTGGATCGCGTATGGCGGATGATCATCGAATACCGAGCTGAAGACGATCAACTGTCGGAGGCCGTAAAAGATGTTCCGCCTACGACAGAACAAAATCGCATGCTTCACGCAACGATCGCTGCAGTCACCAAAGATATCGAATCGTTAAGCTTCAATACGGCGATCGCGAGGATGATGGAATTCGTCAACTTCTTTACCAAGGAAACGGTGCGACCAGTTTCTGCGATGCGTAGCTTCGTATTGCTTTTGTCCCCTTTAGCTCCCCACATAGCCGAAGAACTTTGGCAACGATTAGGAGGAACGAAGTCGTTGGCTTACGAACCGTGGCCGACCTACAACGAAAACCTACTGAAATCAGATGAAATCGAGATTCCTTTGCAAGTCAACGGGAAACTTCGCAGCAAGGTAGTCGTCCCATCGAATTGCTCGGCAAGCGATCTTGAAAACTATGCCAGAAATCACGATCGCATCCACGAACTTTTGGAAGGGAAACAAATCGTAAGAGTCATCGTCGTTCCCGGAAGAATGGTCAATTTTGTCGTCAAGTAATCGAGTCCTATCGCCGTGAATGAAAACCATCGCGAGCGAGAATCGCAATCAGGTTCGCACGAAAATACGTTCGATGCCGACCGTACGTTGATCTTGATTTGCACGTATAACGAACGCATCAATCTACCGAGCTTGATTCATGCCATCGAACAAGTCGTACCACAATGTGACGTCTTGGTGGTCGACGATAATTCACCCGACGGAACGAGTGATTGGGTTCGAGAGCAAATGGAGACGGATTCAAAATTGAAGCTGATTAGTCGGATCGGGAAACTTGGACTCGGCTCTGCAATTCGTTTTGGTATCCAGCATGGCATCCAGGCAGGCTACGATTGGATCGTCAACCTCGATGCAGATTGGAGTCATGATCCGGCCGCGATTCCGAAATTGCTGGAAGCGCGTTTTTCCAACGGGGAAAAACGCGACCTAGTGATCGGCTCGCGCTATGTGACCGGGGGAGGGATGAAAAATTGTTCTTGGCGAAGGCATGTCGTTAGCCGATGCGCCAACTTTTATACTCGCTGGTTGCTTGGCATTCGCACCAAAGATTGCAGCAGTGCTTTTCGTTGTTACCGGGCCTCCTTTTTTAGACAGTTTGATTTCGACGTCATCCGGTGCACGGGTTACGGATTCTTAGAAGAAGTTCTTTGGCTAACCCTGATCCAGCGGGGTGTGGTTTCGGAAGTTCCCGTTGTATATACCGAGCGAGTGAAGGGCGAATCGAAGATTTCCGTGAGCGAGGCAATCGATACGGCAAGTACCATCAATCGACTATTTTTGCGTCGCATTAGGCATAAATTCGCGAACTCGCGCCTCTGAACGGATATCGCAATTACTAGAAAAATTGGCTTAATCGATAGTTGTGAGTACTTCGGCATTTCTCGGGCAATTGAAATAAATGGACCCATTCTGCCCACCGCCCTGAGTGTCGGTTGGACGATTCGTCGGGAATGTCCCGTAGAATCAGCCAGGAAAAGCAGCCAACGAAGGCAAATCACACAGCCTGGGTCGAATATCTCTAGTCGCCAAAGCTAAAATAGGATGACTTTCTGGTGTCGAAAAATGAACTTTTATGAGATACTTTGTGGGATGTCGGAATTTCCGACCCCTCCCAGTCGTCCACGACTTCGGCGCTAAACCCCGCATTGGAAGCGACAAGCTCTGCATTGGATTCACCTCCGGTCATCCAATGTTTGGCTAGTTCGGTCCGCATTGCTCCCGTTTCCTTTCTATTTGCCAGTAACCGTGACTAATCGTTCCGACGAACCATTACCGAATTCAGATTCCAGAAAACCCGGCAAGGGGAAACAGGGATCGTATGATGCGGCAACGCGATTGATTGGATCGCATTCGCCCGATGGTTCTTCGTTAGAAAACTCTCACACCTCCGATTTCGAGCTTGACGGCACGTTCGATGAACTTGGTCATGTCATTCCCCGACAGCTTGGTGAATACCAGATACTTGATCGAATTGGTGCAGGTGGGATGGGACAAGTCTTCCGTGCAAGTCACCGAACGATGCAACGGGACGTAGCGGTCAAGATTTTGCCCAATGCGTTTTCTGATAACCCAGCCTTCGTTAGTCGGTTCAATACCGAAATTCGCGCGATTGGACGGTTGATGCATCCGAATATTGTGACTGCCTTTGATGCCGGTTACACCGAATCCGTCCATTACTTGGTAATGGAGTTTGTTGACGGCATTTCGCTATCCAATCGAATAGCTACGCAAGGCGTGATGAGCATTCCCGAAGTCGTCGATATCTTGTCGCAGGCAGCCAGCGCGCTTTCCTATGCTCATTCGATGGGCGTTGTTCATCGCGACATCAAGCCGGGCAATATGATGATCACCTCGAAAGGTGTCCTCAAGATTTGCGATTTTGGATTGGCTGATTTGGAATCTGATAACACGGAACTCAAACAATCGCGTCAACTTGTAGGAACAGTTGAGTACATGTCCCCTGAGCAAATCGATCGCCCTCAAGCAATCGATCACCGAACGGACCTGTACAGCTTGGGCGCTACTTTGTTTTTCTTGTTGACCGGCAGACCGCTATTCTCCGGCGAAGTAATCCAAGTTGCCTTAGCCCACCGCCAGAACAAGCCACCGGCGTTGTATGAAATTCGCAGCGACTGCGACCTGCGATTGGACGGCATATTCCAAAGACTTGTGGCGAAACATCCCGATGATCGATTTGCCGACGCCAATGCAATTATCGATGCCTTGGAAGAAACGGGCTTGCGAGACTCGCGTCGCACGACACGAGCTCTGAGCAGCGTTACCGGTCAGCGAACCGGCGGCTCTCCCACCGAAGGTCTGACTGCCGGATTGTCGTCGTTTTCTACATCATCGCGGGAATTTGCACCGATTGGAATTGATTTTGGGATGATCACGTCGCGTGCAAGTTTCCTAGATACTTCGCGCCGGTTAATTGAATTCCAATTGGACGGGGCCAGCCAGTCGCTCCGCAACATGCTGTGGAGCGATGGCGATCAAATCGCGATTGGCGAAGCGGCCCATAACTACAGGGCAAGTCGCCCTGGACAAATGTTTTATGGCTTGCAGCGATGGTTCGGATTGCCTTACATCGAACGCAGTTTTGCAGGCCGCAACGTCCCTCCCGAAGTTTTGACTGCTGGAATATTGCGTCACATTGTGGATACTGCCAAACGGCAACGTGGCAACATTTCTCATGCCGTCATAACGGTTCCAGGCTGCTACGATCAACTCCATCGAGCTGGCTTGGCTACTGCAGCACGGATCGCGGGCATCGAACTGCTGCAACTATTGGATATGCCTTTGGCTGCCGCCTTATCGTACTTGGAAACGCAAGGGACCATCAAGGGCTCGGATTCTCAACATAACGACACAGAACACATATTAACTGTCATGCTGAGCGGTACGGCATGCGAAGCCAGCGTGTTGCGAGTCGAGGGCACACAAGTCATGTCGCTGGCAACGGCTGGTGACTGGAAGCGAGGAAAACTTCGCTGGCAACATCGACTGGCCGAACATCTGTCCATGCAATTTTTGGAAAAGCACTCGAAGGATGTACGTACCGATCTAGTGGTCGCGTCCCGGTTACAACGTTCGGTCGAATTGGCGATCGACCGACTGGTGGTTTTACCACAGATTGAATTGCGATTTGAAGCTTGGCAAAAAGAGTTGAAAGTATCATTGACGCGTGAACACCTGCTCGGAGTGGCAGATGATCTGGTGACGGATATTTCGACCTTCGCGACCCGCGCGTTGACGAATGCAGGAATCGATGGCAGTCAGATCAAGCGAGTCTTATTGATTGGTGATCTTTTTGGAATTCCACAACTCCGAACGCAAATCAAAAAATGCGTGCGATCGAATACGCCAATTCATCGCGTTGAAAAATCAGATTTGGCCCGCGGGGCAGCGATTCAGGCACGCCATTTGATTCCACCTGTCGACAATTTGTCACCGCACGCGGAAGTCACCACGACATACGATGTTGGCTTGTTGATGATCGACGCGCAGCGGTCCAAGACGGTACCAAGAATTGTCGTGCCACGCGGCACGATTATCCCGCATCAGTCGAGTCGTACGATTCGGTTGAAATCCGACTCCCCACAAAACGTACGATTGCAATTTGCAGAAAGTACGAGATTGGGAAATTACAATTGGCATCGACTTGGCGGAGTCGACTTGTCCAAAACGTTTCCGAAACGGACCAACAACGATGCGATTCAATTGCACGTCGAAGTCGACACGAGTGGCATTTTTAGCGCAAAACTTACTTGGCTAGCCGGCAACGTGCAAGCGATTGTTCCGACGCTCGCAGATCCTATGATGGACAACATGAGTGTCCGCCAATGGCAAGATTGGCTGGACACCGTCATTCTTTGCAACACCTAGAAGCGACTTCTATCGCATCTATCAAGGCCAACAATTTCTGATTCTATTGTTTACTTGCTACTTTTAGCGATGCTGCGGTCAGAGGTTTAGCAATAGCCCAATACCGGATGCCGCTCCCATCGCAACGCTGGCGAACATTGCTTTGACCGTTCCCTTAAATTTCTTGAAACGCATTGCACCATAGACGAGAACGGCAGGGGGAATCAGTAGATTGATGAAACCCCATTTGAGCGTTTCTTTGAATCCAAGGACTACAAAATTTAACCAAGCGAAAACGAAGACCAAACAAGAAATCGCGAATGCAACACCCATGACTACGACGGCGGGACTCTCGCGTTGAATGTTTCCAATAAAAGTCCCCGCTGGCTGTTTGGCGTTGGTATTTCCGTCCACAATAATGATCCCCGCCCCGCACAAAATACAGACGGCTAACAAGAAACAAAGCAGCACCCACCAAGGAGTTCCGGCGTTAAGCGTACGCTTTTCAATGTCCACATCTCGACGCATCATCACAACCGCTTCATCGAGATGGACGTTTCCGTAGCTTTCCTCAGGCTTGGCAAGTTGATGTTCGGTTAGGACTTCACCTGTCGACAGATTCAAGCCGCACTTGATACACAGCGCTGCGCCGGCGGGAACTGGGGCTTCACATTTGGGACAAAAGTTTCCAGTTTTCGGGACAATCCCAGCTTCTTCGAACAAATCGTCCAAAGGCCGGACTCGAGGAACTGCCGCCGATCCCGACTTGGCCGTCGAAGGTGTTCCACTCGGTTTTCTGGGAGGTTTTTTGGCTGTCTGGGATGGCGAAACCGATGGATTTCCAGCTTGGGCAGCGGGAATTCGAACTACGGCGGAACATTTAGGACATTTCCCAGCTTTTCCAGCCATGGCTTCAGGTACATTTAACACTTGCCCACACTGACAACTAACGCGAATCGGCATGAACTCAAACCCTCAATTCAGCGGAAAAACAAGCCACCAATCAAATCAATTGTGAATTCAACTGCACGAATGGGCAATGAGCATCATGGCAAGTGCAAGCCACTTTCCAAGATACCGTGAAACAAAAATCGTCAAATCCTGGACCCCAGCCTGCGGCCAACGCTGTCAATTTGACAGCGACACTCGTTCGAAAAAAATAAATCGTGGCAAAGAACGACAAGGTTGGCGTATGCCGAACTATTTTCCGCTTGCGACGCGAGATAGACTGGTTGGCACGCGGGTTGCTCTAAAGGGTGCGGTCGTATAATTTTCTTGCCGTTTTGACCGGATTGTACGCGGATCAACATTCCTATTGGCCGCTTTTTCTATCCGAATTCGCCCACCTTTTTGAAGATCTTAGAGGAGTTTCCCGAATGCCAGCCGCAGTTAAAGCAAAGGCCAAGGTAAAACTACAACCAATTGGCGACCGAGTTGTCGTCCAGCGAGAAGAGTCCGACGAGCGAACGTCGGGAGGCATTTTGCTCCCTGATTCCGCGAAAAACAAGCCGACTCGTGGCAAAGTCGTAAGCGTTGGCGATGGTAAAGTACTCAACAACGGCTACCGAGCCCCCATGCAACTCAAAGCTGGCGATCGAGTGCTGTTTACTAGTTACGCCGGCGAACAAATCGAAGTCGATGGCGAAGAAGTCATCCTGATGAGCGAAGCCGAAGTGCTTGCCATCCTCGATTAGTCATTTTCGGTTTCCAGGTCATTCCTGCCATTTGAAAATTTTTCGGCCCCCGCAGGGCCGAAGCTGGCAGTTTGATCCTTTCCCCAAGTCCATTGAACAGAATTTACCGGAGTTTTCCATGCCTAAGATTATTGCATTCGATCAAGAAGCACGCGAAGCCATTCGCCGCGGAGTTTCGAAATTGGCCCGCGCGGTCAAGGTGACATTAGGCCCCAAGGGTCGAAACGTCATTCTTCAAAAGAGTTTTGGTAGCCCAACCGTTACCAAAGACGGTGTGACTGTTGCCAAGGAAATCGATCTCGAAGATGTGTACGAGAACATGGGCGCTCGTATGGTTCGCGAAGTTGCCAGCAAGACGAGCGACGTCGCTGGTGACGGTACCACGACTGCGACCGTTCTTGCCGAAGCCATTTTCAATGAAGGCCTGAAAGCAGTCGTTGCTGGCGTGAATCCAATCCAAATGAAAGTTGGTATCGAGCGAGCGGTCGCCGACATCAGCGAAAAATTGCACAAGATGTCGATCAAGATCCGCGACAAGTCCGAAATGGCTAACGTAGCAACCATTGCTGCGAACAACGATCGCAGCATTGGCAATCTTCTCGCTGACGCCATGGAAAAAGTCGGCAAAGACGGCGTGGTTACCGTTGACGAAGGCAAGAGCTTGAACGATGAACTCGAATTCGTCGAAGGCATGCAATTTGATCGCGGTTACTTGTCGCCTTACTTCGTGACCGACTCCACAACGATGGAAGTCGTTTTCGAAGACGCCTTTATCCTCGTGTTCGAAAAGAAGATCTCCAACATCAAGGACCTTGTTCCTTTGCTCGAGCAAGTCGTACAAAGCGGCAAGCCTCTGTTGATTATTGCCGAAGACGTCGAAGGCGAAGCGTTGGCCACATTGGTGATCAACCGATTGCGTGGCACGCTCAACATTGCCGCGGTCAAAGCTCCAGGCTACGGTGATCGTCGCAAAGCCATGATGGAAGACATCGGCATCCTCACTGGCGCAACGCCAGTTTTCGAGGCTCTTGGTCGCAAGCTCGAAACGTTGACCACAGTCGATCTTGGCCGTGCCAAGAAGATCATCATCGACAAAGACAACACGACCATCATCGAAGGTGCCGGCAAGAGCGCCGAGATCAAGGGCCGGATTGATCAAATCCGCCGCGAAATCGAGAACACAACCAGCGATTACGACCGCGAAAAGCTCGAAGAGCGTCTCGCGAAGTTGGCTGGGGGTGTTGCTAAGGTAAACGTCGGTGCTGCAACCGAAAGCGAGATGAAAGAAAAGAAGGCTCGTGTTGAAGACGCCCTTCACGCAACCCGCGCAGCTATCGAAGAAGGCATTCTTCCTGGTGGCGGTGTAGCTTTGCTTCGTGCTGCTTCTCAAGTCAAGCCGAGCGAAGACATGAGCGCTGACGAAGTCGTTGGCTTCAACATCGTCATCCGCGCATCGCGTTCTCCATTGACGATGATCGCTGCGAACGCTGGTCAAGATGGCGGCATCGTTTGCGAACGAGTGATCGAGTCCAAGGGCAACCATGGCTTTAACGCACTTACCAACGTCTACGAAGACTTGGTCAAAGCTGGCGTTATCGACCCGACCAAGGTAACCCGTACTGCACTCGCAAACGCAGCTTCGGTTGCTACGCTGTTGCTCACCAGTGACGCACTCGTCGCTGAAAAGCCAAAGGATGGCAAGGGTTCAAAGGGTGGTGGCCATGGCGGCGACCACGACATGTACTAAAGAATGCTTGGTTCGCTGACTTTGCAAAAGCGGGTCGGTCTAAGTCAACAAATAATGCTAACCCGTCATGTTCGATTGAATGTGACGGGTTTTTTCATGTTCCGATGACTTGCAAAGATGGCTACTTTTGTCCTCTGTGGTGTACAATACAGTCGGCGACTGGAAAAGTGGAATCTTGATTTCCAAAGGGAGAGCGACGGATGTTGCGAAAAACTCTGTGCTTCATTGCAGCGACCGGCTGTTTAATGGGAACATCGGCCACGTCCAAGGCCGAAGTTTTTGTCCTTCGTAAAGGCAAATCCATTCAGGGCACTTGGCTAAATAAGTCCGACGAAAAACCCTCGCAATATCGCATCGAGACGTCGGACGGGTTCGAAATCACTATCGACGCCAAAGACGTTGAAAAGGTCGAGCAACTAGCGCCCTTAGAGAAAACCTATCTTGAGAAAGCCGACCAAATCGCCGATTCAGCCGAAGCTCACGAAAAGGTCGTAGTAGCGCTCGAAAAGGATGGGATGAACCAGTTGGCGAACGCTCATCGCGAACGCATTGTCGAGCTTAATCCAACGGACGGTAAATCGTGGCGCAAGTTGAAATATCTAGAAGTCGACGGTGAGTGGATTAGCGAAGCAAAGTATGCTCGACGATTCGGCGTCGTCAAAGATGGCGGCAAGTGGCTGCTGTCGTTAGAATACCAACTCAACAAGCTGAAAGAAGCGCGCAAACAAGCGGAAACGAAAGCCGGTCAAAAAGTCGATCTTGCGGTCAAAGATATTCGCGAACAATCCTCCCGTCGCTATGATCAGCAGTTGGAGTATCTGCGACAGCTAAACGACCCGGATGCCTTGCCGAAGATTCGCGACTTGGTCATTCCGATGCGAGACGAAGCGGACTCTTCGGAATTGCGATTGATTTTGATGCAGGCAGTCGTAAGGATGGATAATGGTGGTGCAAAAGTCTTCTTGTGTGATGCGGCCATTTTCGATCCCGAAATCCGAATTCGAAATCTTGCAGTTGACGTGCTCAAGGAATCCAATCCCGATTTGGCTTTCCAAAGTTTTCTCCGCCATCTAGCATCCCAAAACACCAATGTCATCGAACGTGCGGGGGAAGCACTGGATGCACTAGGCGATGCGCGCGCAATTCCGTACTTGATCGAGGCCCTAGTCACTCGTCTTCGAGTTCAAGTCGGGGGTGGCGGCAATCAGACCAATGCAGGATTCTCTAGCGATGGTGGCACGAATTTCTCACCCGGTGGTGGCAAACCACAATTTCGCGAGTTCGACCACAACAACTTGACGGTTCTACAAGCACTTCAGAATCTCGCTCCCGGTATTAATTTCGACTACGACAAAGGCGCGTGGCTCAGATGGTTTGCCGACACCCATGCGCCAAGTGGCAATGATTTACGTCGCGATCCTTGATTATTTAGTAAAGTGCATTTGCCGTTTTCAGGAAGAATCATCGGGAAATGACTCTCACGGTTGCGATTCTAGAATTTGTTGCGGGTGGTGGCCTGTGCCACATACCATGGAATGCAATCCCTACCTCGCTGCGGACGGAAGGCGCTGGAATGCTGGAAGCTTTGATGATGGATTTGGACCGTTCCAATATTCGTCCCCTAGCTTGTCTGGACGAACGATTTGCGACCTCGGGGATTACGGACCCTTGTCGGTTTACCCCAATTGATCGAACGCAAGATTGGCGGGATCAATGGCTTAGGCTGGCTCGGCAAGCGGATGCGACCGTTTTGATTGCGCCCGAAACGGATGAAGTCCTGCTGAAACTTTGCAGATGGCTACGGGCTGAAGGCATCCAGATCATTGCCAGCGATGAGGATTTTTTACGAGCCACGACCGACAAGTTGAGTACGGCACAATTTCTTGCGGAAAGCGGTATCGAGCATCCCGATACACGAGTGCTTCGAGAATGGAATATTCATGAGCAAAGCAGTCTATCGCCATGGTCCTGTAAAGAGGGATTTGTGGTTAAGAAACGGGACGGAGCAGGGTGCGACGGCATTCAACGTATGATGAATGTTTCGGACATCATCTCATTTAATCAGGACAATCTAGATTCGGATGCATGGATCGTGCAACCGTGGATGGAAGGGGTTGCAGGCAGTGTTAGTGTGTTATGCGGACCGAACGATCAAGTCATTTTGCCGTCAAGCACTCAGCGGATCACTTCACAACGGTCGGTTCGATACGAAGGTGGCACTGCGCCTTGGCAGGAACTGAGTCAAGCCACCATGACGAATTTTGCTTTGCGTACATTGACTGCCATGCCTGGAAAGCATTTGGGTTGGATCGGTCTCGATTGGGTGTATACCTCAGATAATGAACTTATTCCAATCGAAATCAACCCGCGTGTGACGACATCGATTGTTGGTCTAAAGCATTTATTTTCCAACAGCCTCGCGGAAGCGATGATTCGTATAGGTTTAGGGGAGTCTTATTGCCTCAATCCGTTCCCTTTGACTGTCGAATGGTCGACGTTCCCAACCTTCGAGATAAAAATCCGCCGACTTTCCGAAACTTGCGAATAACATCACGCGTAGTTGACGTACCATTGCGCACATTCGAAGATTACCTTTGGAGTTGGATGGATCATTTTGGATATCGCAAATAAGTGGTTTGAACGTGGCTAAAGACGCAGGGAATTCGCCCGCCGCATTGTACGTGATCCGCGGACGCGAGTTGGGCAAGCAATACGTGCTATCGCCGCGCCCGAATCGTATTGGTCGCGATATCAACAATGATATCCAACTCCATGACACGGAAGTATCTCGTCATCATGCCGAGATTGTCTGGTCCGATGACATCGCCGAGATTCGCGATCTCCAGAGCAGCAATGGAAGCTTTGTGAATGGAGTTCGCGTCACCAAGATTGGACTCAAGAATGGTGACCGAATACAGCTTGGCAGAACCTTGATGGTCTTTTCAAGCCAAACCATTCGCACACCAAAACAAGCTCGCTCAAAAGACATTTTCTCTCAATCCGAAATCTCCCTGCCTCTTATTCGCAGCGCCATGGCCCCTAGTTCACTAGGGCACATTGATGATGCGGATCTGACTCATGCGACGCGTGAAAAAAGTTCTGACACGAAGAATCGCAGTCACTGGGAAATCATGTATCACACGGCATTGGCCGTCACACGTACGTCGAACATTGACGATTTGTTGCAACAAATCCTTGAGCTCATTTTTCGATGGGTCGAGTGCGATCGCGGTTGTATCATGCTTGTCGATGATGAGAACGGGCAACTATACGTCGGCTTTTCTAAGACGCGTAGCGAGAACGATTCGTTTGAACGCGTTCGAATCAGCAAAACAATTTTAGACTACGTTCTTTCCCATCAAGAAGGTGTCGTGACGAGTAATGCTGGACGCGACCAGCGATGGGATAATGCGGCTAGCATCGTTCAACTTGGAATCCAGGAAGCCATTTGCGTGCCAATGCAAGGTCGCTACGGTATTGTGGGAGCCATTTACATTGATACTTCCACGGCCATTGCCGATCTTCAAGAGGACGAACCCAACCGATTTGACGAGGATCATCTAAAACTGATGATTGCGATCGGGCATCAAGCGGCATTGGCAATTGAGGACACGAATTACTACCGAGGTATGCTGCAAGCAGAAAAACTGGCTGCTATCGGCCAAACCACCGCAACCATATCGCATCATGTCAAGAACATTTTGCAGGGACTGCGGGGGGGAGGTTATCTCGTTCAGGATGGAATACAAAAACAAGACCTCTCGGTCGTTGAACGCGGCTGGAAAATTGTTGAAAAAAACCAAGACCGCATCGCCAACTTAGTAATGGACATGCTGACATACAGCAAGGACCGTGAGCCCGAACGAATTCCTTCGGATTTAACAATTACCATCGACGAAATCGTCGATCTCATGCAAGCTCGCGCGTCCGAATTACATGTTGCATTGAAATGGGAGCGTCCCAAGGACTTTCCTGTCGTGATGATCGATCCCGAAGCATTGCATCGCGCTATATTAAACGTAGTCACCAATGCACTCGACGCCGTAGAGTCCCGGGCAAACGGTGAAGTTGTCATTTCAGCGCTCGACTGGCCGGACAAATCCTTGATTGAAATAGAAATTCGTGACAACGGCATGGGAATTCCGTCCTCAGACTTACAACGAGTGTTTTCGTTGTTTGAATCGACCAAGGGCGCTCGCGGTACCGGACTTGGCTTACCGGTTAGCCAAAAAATCCTGCACGAACACGGCGGTGAAATCGTCGTTTCCAGTCAAGTCAATGAAGGAACAACTTTTACCTTGAGACTCCCGCGTATCTTGCCAGAATCGCTGTCCCCGAAACGACGAATCGAAGATATCCCCACACAGTTTTGATTGCGGGAGTTCGTCTCACATAGCGGAATTGTCTATTGGTCGGGTTTTGATTAGTGCACTTAACTCGCGAAATTTATCGTTCTTGGACGTTTCGCACCATTCGAACAATATCGATTCGACGCTAGTGATAACACAACCGCACCACAATAGCCGCTGGAGGGCCAGATCATGATCTAGCCGTCGTCGCGAGCTTACAGCGTCGGCTGCGATGACGACATTCCAGCCTTCGGAAAGCAGATCCAACGCTGTTTGCTGAACGCAGACATGTGTCTCTATGCCACAGAGTACTATGGTATCGCGTGGCGCTGCAATTTTTTCTGACCAAGCGCCCATGCATTCACGGGACGAAAACATTCGCTTCGTTGGACACCCCACTGCAAACTCTGCAAGCGGAGCGACGGTGCCTCCAAGCCGCTCAGGGTACTGTTCGGAAGCTAGAATTGGAACGCCCATTAACTTGGCACCGGCAAGCAAAGAACTGGCAGCTTGAACGACAGGCTCAATTCCAAACACTAACGGCGCTAATTTTTCTTGTACATCAATCATGAGAACCGCACTGCGACTGACATTCAACAAGAACGGACTACGTGGCGGAAGCG
The DNA here is from genome assembly GCA_031374825.1 of Pirellulaceae bacterium. Taxonomy (GTDB): domain Bacteria; phylum Planctomycetota; class Planctomycetia; order Pirellulales; family Pirellulaceae; genus JANMGV01. Next base: position 7,355 of record JANMGV010000082.1, on the reverse strand, counting down.
CTTCATTCGATGATGACGGCACGGGAAGGGACTCCAAGTGGACGACGAGAAGACTACTACGGTCAAATTGTCTTCCAAGTTGCCCCCTTTTGCGAGTCCCATTAGCTACAATGCGGGCAGCAAGTCGGAACGCGAATGACTCACAAAGGCAGCGCATTCCATTCCTTCAAACGAATTTAAGTAAATTGTTTCCCTCGGCCAATACACATGCTCAAACATATGCTCAAAAAAATCGTTTGCCCCAATCGTTTTTCATCTATTCGCGTCCTTTGCGGTGCGATCCTCATTTTGATTTCTCCCACAGTCAGTTGGGGGCAAGATAATTCAAAAGCGGATTTAGTGGATGCGGAAGCCATAATTCGTTTGAAGTCGGATATTGAAATGTTTGCTTCGGACGCCATGGAGGGCAGGGGAGTTGGTACCAAAGGGCTTGACGTTGCGGCCGACTTGATTGCAAACCGATGGAAAGAATTGGGACTCAACACCGAGATTTTTGATGGCTCCCCATTTCAGGAATTCTCGTTGGATGGCCCGATTGTCATTGGAAATCGCGAACAAAATCGCTTCACACTTCAAGGTCCGTCGGATCAACAATTCCAACTAGATTTGGAAAAGGAATTCACGCCAGTATCCTTGGGGTCGAGTGGGACGTTCGATGCTCCGATCGTTTTCGCCGGTTACGGCATTACCGCGCAAGACGAGGGGCTGAACCTCAATTATGACGACTACGCTGGCTTGGATGTTGCGGGCAAAGTCGTCCTCGTCCTTCGAAAAGAGCCACGGCAAAATGATGAGAAGAGTCCCTTTAGCGGGACCGACCCTAGCCAGCACGCGTTCTTTTCCGCAAAGCTCGCCAACGCGATCCAACACAAGGCCGCTGCCATGATCATTGTTAACGATCGCGCGACGGGAGAATCCAGCGATGGAGACGTTTTGCCCAAAGTCGAAGGTGCCGGACGATCCTTCACCCAGCAACAAATCCCAACGCTCTGGGTCAAACGCGAAATAGTCGACAAAATGCTGGCAGCGTCTCTCTCCAAAAGTCTCGCCGATTTGGAGAACGAAATTGAAAGCGACTTGATTCCTCGATCCGCTGAGATTCCGAATTGGCGGGCAGTTGGAGAAGCAAACATCCAACCTTCGAAAATAAAACTGAAAAACGTCATCGCCACATTGCCAGGAGAAGGCGAGTTGGCCGAGCAATTTGTTGTGATTGGAGCCCACTACGATCATGTTGGCATGGGTGGTCAAGGATCCTTAGCGTCGGAAACTATCGCGGTTCATAACGGTGCCGATGACAATGCATCTGGCACGGTTTCAGTGCTGGAAGTAGCGAGAACACTAAAAAACACCCTGAGCGGAAATCGCCGAACGATTGTGTTCATTGCATTTTCAGCGGAGGAGCGAGGCTTGATCGGGAGCCGTTATTACGTTCGCAATCCACGATTTGCTTTGGAGAATACTGTCGCCATGCTCAACCTGGACATGGTCGGACGATTTACGGGAGATGTTTTAACTGTGTTTGGAACTGGCACTGGCAAAGAGTTTGAAAGCTTGCTTGAAAACGAAGCCTCAGCGCAAGCCCTGAGTTTGGAGAAAATACCCTTCGGCTACGGTCCTAGCGATCACCAATCTTTCTTCGAAATGAAGATACCCGTCCTTCATTTCTTCACTGGCTTGCACAACGATTACCATCGTCCGTCCGACGATACGGATAAAATCAACGTCGAGGGCATGGCTTTGATCAGTAAATTTGTCGGCAACTTGGCAATCAAGCTTGCGACTGATCCTCAACGACTCACTTTTGTCGAAGTTAAGGGCCGAGCAGTCCCCAGTCGCCAACCACCCGGCAAACTTGGCGTGGAAATCGAAGATAATCCAAACGGCGAATTGGGGGTCTACATTCGCAAGACGGAGCCGGGCAAAGCTGCCACGAATGCTGGCATTCTTGTTGGCGATTTAGTTCTTCGAATGAACAACCGCGATATTGAGAGCCCTCGAATACTGACAGAATTCCTTGCAAATACGCTTCCCGGCGAGACCATCCAAGTAGAAATCATGCGCGATGGACAGGCAAAAAAGATTGCGGTAAAGTTGCAGCGTTAAACCGTTTTTCGGTATTTACCTGCATCGATAAACTTTGCAGAATACCGGACGGCAATCGGGGGTGCTTCGTTTTGAGTCATCCATAACGTTCGTGAAATGAATTCTTCCTGGGTTTTTCTCCTAGGTGGAACAAATTCACGTGCTAGAATCCCGATGCTCTGACACACTCAATTCCATGATGGAACCCAGAGTGCCTGTCGAGAATAAATCGCTTACACAACAGCAAGGAGTGCGAATGGTGCGAGTTCAAAATGTACTGGCCGTGATGGCCCTGTTTTCCGTTTCACTTGTCGGCCGAACCCATGCACAGGCTCCCCAAGGTGCGCCTGTTGCTGGAAATAATCCTGCAGCGGCCGCTCGTCCTGCCGGTCCAGACGCAACGGCTGGCACTCGAATCGGTGTCATCGACATCGGTTACATCTTCGACAATCATCCGTCGTACAAGCAACAGCAAGACGCAATCGACGCAGAAATCGCTGCCGCCGAACAAGAGATCAACACACGCCGTGAATCTCTCTTGAAAGAACTCGAAACCCTGCGTGTTCTGAATGAAAACTCCAAGGACTATGCTGCCAAGGAAAGCGAAATCGCCAATCAAGAGAGCCAACTCAAGTTGGACTTTATGCGTAAAGAAAAAGAATTTGCCGAGCGCAAAGCTCTCATCATTTACAACACCTACCAACAGATCCAAGCTCTCACCCAACAATGGTCAACGTACAACGGCATTGGTATGGTCATGCGATACAGCCGCATGGACATGGATCCTAAGAAGCCTGCGACTGTAAACGCTGGCGTAACTCGAGACGTCGTTTTCTTTAGTCCAAACTTGGACCTAACAGATCCGATCTTGAATTACATCAAGCAAAATACTGCGGCTGCTCCAGCCCAACCATCTCCACAAGCTAATCCTGGCGTGCCAGGCGGTGTACTTGGAGCGGGTAAGCCACAACCGCCAAAGCGATAATAAACGGTAAACATAAACCAAACGTGAACAGTTTGCTTCGGCGAGCTGTTCCGCATTGCCGCCAGCGGGCAGAAACGTGGAATGTGCCGTTCTCGTCAAGTTATCGCTTGACGCTAATGGCACTTGAACGAACAGAAATGCAAGGATGCTAATGTTCTCTTCTCGATCCCAACAGACTCTCCGAAATATTTGCCATGTTAGTGGCCGGGGCTATTGGTCCGGAGCAGCGATCTCGCTGACCTTCCTACCCGCAGCACCATCCACTGGCATTGTATTTCGCCGAATTGACTTGCCAGATTCTCCGACCATTGCAGTCAACACATGCAATCGACGGGAAACGCCTCTCCGCACTCGACTTGTTCAAGGCGATGCGGCTGTCGATATGGTCGAACATGTTCTTGCAGCACTCTACGCGTTCCAAATTGACAACTGCATGATCGAGACTACTGGTTGCGAGATGCCCGGCCTCGATGGATCAGCGTTTGCATTCAGCTGCGCACTGAGACAAGCCGGCATCATAATCCAAGATTCGCCACGGGTAACGCACACGATCACACGGTCGATTCGAATTGGTGATGATCGACAATGGATCATGGCAACGCCGAGCGCGACGCCCGGCTTGACACTCGAATATCGGCTTGACTATGGTCCTAACAGCTCGATTCGCAATGCCACATTCGCTGCTGAAATCGACTCGCACACTTTCCATCACCAAATCGCGTGTGCCAGAACTTTTATTACCAAAGAGGAAGCGGAACAACTGCAATCGCAGGGTTTGGCAAAGCACGTGACGAATCGAGATTTGCTTGTCTTTGCGGACAATGGACCGATCGATAACTCGCTTCGATTCAGTGATGAATGCGCAAGACACAAATTACTAGACTTGATCGGTGACCTTTCTTTAACGGGAATCGATCTTTCGGGACGCATCGTCGCGTGTCGAAGTGGTCACAAATTAAACGGACGCATGGCAGACGAGCTAATTCAATATTCGATGGCAGCCGAAGAAAATAAAGAGGCTGCGTAAGACAAAACTTTACCCTCAGTCGTTCGCTTCGCCGAAGCAAACGCTACGCTACATTGGAAACGCACCATGTCGATCATTGCTCACACTGCTGTAGTGGATCCCAGAGCCGAACTTGATGAAGAAGTACGCATCGGGCACCATTGCGTGATTGGACCGTATGTTAGAATCGGCCGAGGAACGCGTTTAGAAAACAATGTGACGATCGTCGGGCATACGACCATTGGCCGCGAAAATCATTTCTTTCCCGGATGTGTAATCGGTGCGGAACCGCAAGACCTCAGCTACCAGGGAACGCCAACTCAAGTATCTATCGGCGACCGAAACGTCTTTCGCGAATCCGTCACGATTAATCGCGCCACCGAAAAAGAAGATGGCTTCACTCGACTGGGCAGCGACTGTTATCTCATGGCCTGTGCTCACGTAGCGCATGATTGCGTTGTGGAAGATCGCGTTATCATGGCAAATAACGTGATGCTGGGTGGTCACGTTCACGTCCAACATGATGCAACCTTGAGCGGAGGCGTAGCCATTCACCACTTCGCTTCCGTCGGTTGTTACTCCTTCGTAAGCGGGTTGAGTCGTGTACTGCAAGACGTACCGCCTTATATGCTTTGCGAAGGATTTCCTGCGAGACCTCGATGCGTCAATGTCGTCGCATTAAAACGAAAGAATTTTTCGGTTTCGGCAATTAAAGCAATTACCGAAGCTCACAAGCTGCTTTATCGCTCGAAAGTCGGCTTGAAACACGCGCGTGAAATCCTTTCAGGCAATGGAATTCTTGCCCCCGAACTAGAGACTCTGTTTGCATTTATCGACGATTCGCAACTCGGTCGTCATGGTCGAGGTCGCGACAGGAGGAAAGCCGCATGAGCCATTTGCGATTTGCCGTCATTGGTGGCGGTCATCTTGGCCGTATCCATGCCAAACTCCTGGCGGCTCGCGACGATGCCGAACTCGTGGTCGTCGTCGATCCATCCCAGTCATCACGCGAAGCAGTTCAACAAATGGGTTTGCCTATTTGTGAAGACTACAAAACTCTTGCGGGTACAATCGACGCAGCGATTATCGCCGCACCCACCACCTACCATTTCGACATCGCTGCTTGGTGTCTCAAGCATCGGATTCACTCCTTCGTCGAAAAGCCGATGGTGCTAAATGCGGATCAAGCGCATTGGCTTTGTGAGTTGGCATCTGCCCATCAATGCACACTGCAAGTTGGCCATGTGGAACGATTCAATCCCGCGTGGACTGCGACGGCTGAACATTTGCATGAGCCCGTTTACATCGAAGCGAATCGCATCGGTACGTATTCCGGCAGAAGCACGGATATCGGCATCGTATTCGATCTGATGGTGCACGACCTCGATCTCATCCTCCAAGTCGTCAATAGTCCATTGGCCAGTGTTACGGCCTCCGGCATTTCCGTACTTGGAAAACATGAAGACTTTGCCGAAGCGCGACTGGAATTTGAAAATGGATGTATTGCAAATCTAACGGCATCGCGTCTCCATCAACAGCCGATTCGTAAAATGAGCGTCTACTGCAAAGAAGTATTTGCGGAGCTGGATTTTGCGACCGCGTCGGCAGAACTCATGAGGCCTTCGGCCGAAGTGCTTTCACGACACTGGCAAGCCGATGATCTTCCCGATGCGGAGCGACTGCGCGTAAAAGACGAATTGTACGCTCGCTGGTTTACAGTGGAGCCTGTTGCGACTGTCAGTGTGAATGCGATCTTAGAAGAGCATAACGATTTTCTAAATTCCATTTCCCAAGGTGTTTCGCCGAAAGTGACCGGAGAGCACGGGCGTCAGACGGTCGAAATTGCTGCGGAGATAGTAAAGCAAATCCAGCACGCCAATTCCAGGAATGTGCCTGCTTTATCTGTATTCGCACCTTCGCGAAAAGCTGGCTAATCGACCACGATTTTGAAATTCGCAGCGACAATGGTTGCCCAAACCTTTTAAAAAGTTCGCCACTAGTGGTTTTGGTTTCTACAATACTACGGAAGACTCGCACACGCTTTCCAAGAGGCAGATTAGATGTTAGACGTTGAAAAAATTGTCGCAATGCAAAACCAGACGGTCGATCTATGGCATCGAGAACGAGCCACCAATCCCTATGAAGGCTGGATGGCCATCGTCTGCCAACAGCATCAATTCAATTTCCTACTCTGGCATCAAGAAGATATCGCTCGAAGCCCTGATGTATCCGACTCCGAGATTGCGCAAGTCAAACGCAATATCGATAGACTCAACCAACAACGAAACGATTGGATCGAGCGGATCGATGATTACTTGACCCAGTTTCTAGAAGAAAATGGGATTACGGCTCCCGCCGGTGCGCGTTCAAATTCCGAAACGGCGGGAAGTTGCGTGGATCGGTTGTCGATTATGGCTATTCGAATTTATCACTTGCAAGAACAACTTGATCGAGATGATGTTGACGAAGCCCATGTGTCTCGCGTCGGTCAAAGGCTTGCCATTTGCAAGCTACAGCAAAACGATCTGGCGCAATGTTTATCGGAGTTAATGGACGACATTCGCGCAATGCGAAAAAAGCATCGCGTGTATCGCCAGTTCAAAATGTACAACGATCCGAGATTCAATCCGGTGTTAGTTGCAGAGGCCAAGGTCGCCAAAGCAGCCGCGCAAATGGCGCAGCAGTAGCGCTGCTCGTGATTCCTGCCGAAGCAAAACAGCGTTTTTTCGCAACGACGAATTTTCCGATTACGGCGCGCGCTTGAATATCCTGATCGTGAAAACATCGTCCATGGGCGACGTCGTCCACACGATGCCTGCCATTTCCGACATCGCGGCCCATGTCCCGAACGCGCAAATTGACTGGTTGGTAGAAGCCCCGTTCGCCGCATTGCCCGCGATGCATCCGGCCATCCGTACTGTCATTCCGATTGCGTGGCGCAAATGGCGCAAAAGCGTGTTCGCAGCCGATACGCGCGCCGCGTTGGCGGCTGCGCGGGCGCAGTTGAAGGCGGAACTATACGATGTGGTGATTGACTTTCAAGGTCTGCTCAAAAGCGCGCTGTGGGCGACGCAAGCCCGAGGCCCACGCGCGGGCTACGATTGGGCCAGCGCACGTGAACCGTTAGCTTCATTGTTTTATTCAAAGCGTGCCGCAGTGGCGGTTGATCAGCACGCCGTAGAGCGCTCACGCCAGCTTGCGGCAGCGCATCTGAATTACACCGTAACGGGTTCGCAGCGCTTCGGTTTGCGGGCTCCCGCCGCCGGATGGCAGCCGCAA
>JANMGV010000073.1:0-18277 GCA_031374825.1 Pirellulaceae bacterium | reverse complement strand
TTCCCGAATAATGAAACTTGATCGTAATGTCGATCCAGGGCACCGAGTTGCACGTCATTCCCGCGCAGGCGGGAATCCAGGGTCAATTGCGCTGGATTCCCGCCTGCGCGGGAATGACACCGATGCTCCAAACACGGAAATTATTTCGGGACTGTCCCTAAGTACTCCTTCCCTGAGGGAAAGCCAAATGGACTTAGCTTGATGTTATGGTGCTCGGACGTCCCGTCCGCAGAAAACTAGAGATTGCGGGCGAGACGCCCGCGCTCCAACCCTAAAGTTTAAGCGGGACAATGCACCAGTGGTTATCGCGATCATCGGCGTTTTAATTGGTTTGCTTATGCCAGAAGTTCAAGCTGCTCGTGAAGCTGCCCGTCGTATGAGCTGCTCGAACAACTTCGGAGAAATACCGACGGCAGTTTTTCGTTCTCTTCTCAAGCCGTGGCGCCCGAACGCTTTACAGCCATTGCTATGATCCACCATGCTGCCTAAACGTTTCATTTTGAGACATGATTGACGCGGATCATGACGATCGGTGTGCTGAGGTGACAAAACTAACCGGAAAAAAATATCGATTGCGCGATATTGGAGAGATTTGTCGACATTTTTTTGCCAAAGAGGTGATGTCACCTTTTGGCTGAATAAGTAACTCAAACCGCATAATTGAAGTAGAAAATCGCCTTCTTTGTCTGGCGGCGAATCGGTACGTTGCGCCGGATGGACATTTCTTTACCGTGAGGGGTAAAAGAGTGCTAAAAATTCGCCATTTAGGTTGACAATTGACCATCTCGCTGTCTAATATCTAACAGAGGTCGCAAATTTGGTTGATCGCTGAGCCAAAGAATCCGTCGATAGGAAATGGTTACTTATCGGGATGGCCTGGGGAAAGTCATTCGTAAGGGGTTTAGTATGAAGAAAAGTTCTCGAGGTTTCACATTGGTGGAACTGCTGGTGGTCATCGCGATCATCGGTGTTTTGGTTGGTTTGCTTTTGCCAGCAGTTCAAGCTGCTCGTGAAGCTGCACGTCGAATGAGTTGCTCAAACAATATCCGTCAAATCGGATTGGCACTGCTCAACTACGAATCAACCTACAAAATGCTGCCTGCTAACGGTACGGGCACGCAAGACGTTGGTGGCCGCGGTCCAGACTGGTCGAACATGGGTCGTGCCAGTGCACTAGTCTCCTTGCTTCCATTCATGGAAGAAGGACCGATGTACAATCAGATTATGCAAACGTTTGTGTACAACTACGGTTCGTGCCGACATAATGGTCTATCCTCACCTGCAGGCGGACCATGCCCTTGGGATACCATCAATGGTGGTTTTATTCCTTGGCGTACGCAAATCGCTTCACTTCGTTGCCCATCTGACCCAGGTCGTGTTGCTGCACAAGCTGACTGGGCCTTTGCTTTGACAAACTATGGTTTCTCTTATGGCGATACCGTTGAAGGTCAACACTGGGATTGGTCGACCAATGCAAACCGAGGTATGTTCCAATCTCGCTACAATCGCCGCCTTGGCGATGCAACCGACGGATTGTCCAGCACAATTCTGGTTGGCGAATTGGGTACCAGCGATGGTGAAAAGCGAACGCAAGGTTGGACGGTGAATGGTATTACCAATTCGCACCTACAACCACAGCTTTGCAAGAACATTGCTCGCTTCAACAAAATCCCACAAAACTATTGGGGGCAAATGGGTGCATGGCGCGGTAACCGTTGGGTTGACGGTGCTTCCGGTCTAACCGGTGTTACCACAGTTCTTCCTCCAAACTCTGCATCTTGCACGCATTTTGGCTTCCCGAACGACTGGGACTGGGGCATTTACTCGGTAACGAGCTATCACCCAGGTGGTGCTCACGTTGTCTTGGGTGACGTAGCAACCAAGTTCATCACCGACACGATCGATACCGGCAACCTTAACACCCAGGCTCCTAACTTCGAATCACAAAATCAGGTATTCGGTAGGAGTCCATTCGGTGCTTGGGGTGCTCTCGGTACTCGTAACGGTGGCGAGCCAGATCCAAATGCTTACGGTCGCGAATAATTTCAAACATAATTGACTAGACACTTAGTCATCAATTATTCTGAACTATCCTGAACCGCAGTTGGAGAAATCTGACTGCGGTTTTTTCGTTACAAAAACTTGCAATCACTTGGCTAGCAAGCACGAAATTGAACGGAAAGTGTCCCAAAACGAACAAATCATTTTGAGACTTTGGATCCCGTAAAACAGAAAGTGCTGCATCTCTCGCTCCCAAATCAAAATTCTTAGCTCAAGCTTTCCCTGTGGTAACAATTTCTGCCTAGCCATTTTGGGTGTTTGTCGCAAAAGCGCCAGCCTCTAAGAAAAGGCGACGGAAGACTCGCGGAGTCAACGAAATCAAGCGATTTCGAGTTTTTTGCAAAAGTGCTAAATCAAAGCGCAAGGACAATTGACGGCCGGAGTGAACAAAAATTAGCCAAAAGTTTCTGGAAAGCTTGACAATGAAACGCCATGTTGGCTATTATTTGTCAGAGGTCGCAAATTTGGTTGATCGCTGAACCAAAGAATCCGTCGATAGGAATTGGTTACCTATCGGGATGGCCTTGGAAAAGTCATTCGTAAGGGGTTTTTTATGAAGAAACATTCTCGAGGTTTCACATTGGTGGAGCTGCTGGTGGTCATCGCGATCATCGGTGTTTTGGTTGGCTTGCTTTTGCCAGCAGTTCAAGCTGCTCGTGAAGCTGCCCGTCGTATGAGCTGCTCGAACAATATCCGTCAGGTCGGATTGGCACTGCTCAACTACGAATCCACCTACAAAATGCTGCCGTCCAACGTTACGGGTACAGCCGACATTGGTGGTCGCGGTCCAGACTGGTCGAACATGGGTCGTGCCAGTGCTCTTATTTCCTTGATGCCATTCATGGAAGAAGGTCCGTTGTACAACCAGATCATGCAGACGTTCACCTACAACTACGGTTCTTGCCGTTACAATGGCCAGAACTCGCCTGCTGGCGGACCATGCCCTTGGGATACCATCAACGGTGGTTTTATTCCTTGGCGTACGCAGATCGCGTCCCTTCGTTGCCCATCGGACCCAGGTCGTGTTGCTGCACAAGCTGACTGGGCTGTTGCATTGACCAACTATGGTTTCTGCTATGGTGACACCGTCGAAGGCATGCACTGGGATTGGTCGACCAACGCGAACCGTGGTATGTTCCAAGCTCGTTACAATCGTCGTCTCGGCGATGCAACCGACGGATTGTCCAGCACGATTCTCGTCGCTGAACTTGGTACCAGCGATGGCGAAAAGCGAACGCAAGGTTGGGTTGTTAACGGTATTGCCAACTCGCAAAACCAACCACAGCTTTGCAAGAACATCGCTCGCTTCAACAAGATTCCATCGACATACTGGGGTCAAATGGGTGCTTGGCGTGGAAATCGTTGGGTTGACGGTGCATCTGCCTTTACCGGTGTGAACACGGTTCTTCCTCCAAACTCAGCGTCTTGCAATCCGTTTGGATGGGCGAACGACTGGGATTGGGGCATTTACTCGGCATCGAGCTATCACCCAGGTGGTGCTCACGTTGTCTTGGGTGACGTCGCAACCAAGTTCATCACCGACACGATCGATACCGGCAACCTTAACACACCAGCTCCAAACTTCGAATCTCAAAATCAAGTATTCGGCAGGAGTCCATTCGGTGCTTGGGGTGCTCTCGGTACTCGTAACGGTGGCGAGCCAGATCCAAACGCTTACGGCCGCGAATAATATCCGCCTAAGTTAGTTTTCAAAAAGAAACGAACCGCTGTCAGAGTTTTCTGGCAGCGGTTTTTTCGTATCGATTATTTTGTTCAGTGGTGGAAATGAGGGGGCTCGAAATACTCGAGGGATCATCCCGAAGGTGGATTTTGTCTCGATTTGAGTCAAGTCATTTAAATGTTGACCACGAGTGATCGACCGCGAACTATTTGGTAAAGCCCAGAAGCTAGCGAAGATAAACCATACCGTAGCGCGTTATATGTTGATTGTCGCGTGAACGGGAGCATGTTAGAGAGCGGATTTGTTTGTGAAAACAGGTCGCCAATGCGTTTGCAATAATTCGGGTAGCGTTGACTCCATGTTTAAACGCTCCACGGGTTCTATAGTCGCAAAACTATGGTTTTTCCGCCTAGTTTTGATGTTTGAAACTGCCGAACACTTTGCGATTTGCTAGGATTCGCGTATCTTCTAGGTTTGTTCGCACGTTTAGTTTTTTTGCAAATCGTATAGAATTTGTGTCGTGCGAACAACTTACTGTTCACTGTTTGCAACACGCGGAAGCACACGGGAGCAGGAATGTAATCTGGAGTCTCCATGGGACAATTTTTGTTTTACTACCAAAGACCAGAACCAGCGACATGGGTATTCCTGTCGTCTTTTCTGATTATCGGTATCTACTTCATGTTCCATAGAATTTGGAGTATTCGTAATCTCGATATCCTTCTGCTCATTCTTTTGACGCCTGGATTGATGCTCGTCTACGAAGGGCGCAAGAAACATATTCTTGAAAACGATTCCAAAATTGCTGATGTCGCAAATACGCTCGCAGAGCAACATTCTCACCATCGATTTTCAACTGATACACACCTTGTTTGGCAAAGAGATTCCAAGTCAAGCAGCGAAACAACTCCCGCGCCGAATAATCTGCCAAATAGGAGTCATGCCACTCTTGAGCAAAGCAAGTCACCTGGGTTAGAGCGAACTCTCGTTACCAAACCGTGGACAGCGGAGCAATTTGAATATTGGGGTTTTGTTTGGTTATTGAGCGTGTGCGGGGTATTGCTCGCAAGAACGCTCGCGGATACCGCCATGGTTCGTCGTCCATTTTTGGAACCGAATTTATCGATTGGTGGTTTGTCCTTTATCGGCGTATCATTGTTCCTCTTCTTGATGGCAAACATTTTAACCTGCACTCCAGACGAACAACGAATGCAGGGAGGTCGATTAGGGCCCGGCTATGTTCTGTTAAACACGTTGCCGGACATTTCAACAGAAGAAACACCATCGGCAAATCAAAATCAACTCTCGATCGTCAAAGACCAACCTGGTTTCTGGCGAGTCAATCTCGCACGCATTCTTGGGGTGCTCGCTAATTTAACAATCGCCTTAGGAATTGTGGCAATCGGCTACTTTCACTTTGACAATATCAAAACAGGAGTCGGAGCATCGACGATGTTTCTTCTGCTGCCCTATACGGCGCAAATGACGGGTCGTTTGGACCACATGATTCCGGGAGCATTATTGATCCTGGCAATTCTAAGTTATCGTCAACCGGTGATTGGCGGTTTCTTTTTGGGTTGTGCATCGGGTTTGGTTTACTATCCATTCTTCCTGCTGCCTCTTTGGTTAAGTTATTATTGGCAACGCGGATTACGGCGTTTTGCAATTGGGTTTTCGGGGGCTTTAATCGTCATGACGATTTCGCTCATGTTCCTCGGAACCGATGGCGTCATTTCTCACTTGCGCGCGATGTATGGAGTCTTCCCCCCCGCAGTCGACGGTTTGCAAGGAATTTGGGGATTAGGCTGGCATCCCTATTTCCGTTTGCCGGTAATGGTTGCGTTCATACTGCTGGCTTTTTCCTTTGTGTTCTGGCCAGCTCAAAAGAATCTTGCGACTCTCCTCAGCTGCTCAGCAAGTATCATGATTGCTGCACAATTCTGGCATGGCTATGGCGGTGGGCTGTATATGGCGTGGTACTTGCCCCTGTTCATGTTGACGGTCTTCCGACCGAATTTAGATCACTCGGTCGCAATGCAAGTGGTAAGACCCTTCTCCCGAAAATCCAAACGGGCTGCGAATCCGATTCCGAGCGACGAAAGCAAACTTGCTCAGGCAGGTTGAACTTCGTTCATTTCTCGCGTCAGTTTTATCTGTAGATTAGCCTATACTCCCCGCGACCATTTGATAGTTGACGTCGGTTTCTCTTCCGGAGCCTTACTATGGTTTTTACGCGAGCCTTCTGCTTGTTTACAATCTCATTCGCCCTTTGCACGGTCGGCCGTTCGCAGGAAAAACTGAGTGCGAACAGCGAGCATTTGAAGGATTACATAGCGCGAGTGGATGCGTCCTATCGATGGGAACTGCGTGACGAAGGTCGTGTGGGGCGATGTGAATATGTGCGGCTTCATCTGGTCTCTCAAAACTGGCAAAGTTCCAATTGGAAGCATGTCGTGTACATGCTCAAACCCGATTCGATGAGCGAAGACTCTCGATCTGCGTTGCTGCTCATTGCTGGCGGTAGTTGGCGTGAAGAGTGGGGAGAAAACGGACCAAATAAACTGCCATTACCGGGCGAAGCAACTTTGATCAGCGCGATTGCCGATGGAATTAAATCGCCCGCTGTCATCCTGATGCAAGTTCCCAATCAACCTTTGCTCGGAAACAAATTCGAAGACGCGATCATCGCGGAAACGTTCGAACGATTTATGAAAGACGAAGGCGATGACTGGCCACTCTTGATGCCTATGGTCAAATCGGCCGTCAAGGCAATGGACGCGGCTCAAGAGTTTTCAAAACAAAAATGGAACCATCCGATCGATACGTTCACCGTAACCGGCGCTTCCAAACGTGGATGGACGACTTGGTTGACCTCGGCTGTCGATAAACGCTGCAATGCTCTTGCCCCGATTGTCATTGACATGCTCAATATGGGACAGCAAATGAATCATCAAGTCGAGACCTGGGGTTCCTACTCGGATGAAATTGCAGATTACACAGAACTCCATCTACACCAAGCTCTCGATACTCCCCGAGGTCGATTGCTTCAGTGCATCGTCGATCCGTACAAGTATCGCGAATCGTTGCTTCAACCCAAGCTTCTAATATTCGGGACAAACGACCGCTACTGGCCGCTCGATGCATGCAACTTGTATTGGCAAGATTTGCACGGAGACAAAATGCTCTTGTACATTCCGAATAACGGGCACGGAATCAAAGATTATGGGCGAGTGATCGGTTCCGTAACTGCATTGCATCGCGGCGTGAACGGTACTGAATCGCTTCCCAAACTCACTTGGGAATACGCAAAGGACGCTTCGGACAAGTCCCTACGACTGCGAGCGTCATCCGACAGAGCGCCAGACGATTTTCGAATTTGGCTTGCTCGGTCTGCGACGCGTGACTTTCGCGATGCCACCTGGGAATCGACTCCTAGCCAGTCTATATCAGCCCAGGAATTCGAATTTTCGTTGCAAGCTCCCGATAAAGGATTTGTCGCAATTTTTGGCGAATTCGAGTTCCCATACGATCCCTATCCAGCGTTCTTTTCAACGAACGTTCGAATCATAGCAGCAGAATAGCCATCGGATCTGATGTGTTGACAGCCTACTCAAGCTCGCCAGCGAATCGCCAGTGGGATTTGTAATCGGGCGTTAATTGCTCTTTGGTCAATGCACCGCGGATCATTTCGATTGGTATAGAGTTTTGCTGCAAGACTGCATCGTGAAACTGCCGATTTGTCATATCGCCGCTTTGTACTAGCTCCTTATGCAACGCGCGAAGCTGTAATCCGCCGAGCATATAGGCCGCTTGATACAACGGTCCATACCCACCCATGATCGACCGCCGCACTTCAGCGGCAGCGGCTGTGGGTTCATGCCCGACGCGTTCCGTCAGGTAGGCAATGCATTCTTCCGGCGTCCATCGTCCAAGCTGGTAATTGAGCGAGAAGATGATTCGTGCACACCTGTGCTTTCTCCAAAATAGCATTCCAACTCGATCTTCTGCACTTTGTGGGAAATCGAGATCCCAAAGCAACATTTCCCAATACAGTGCCCAGCCCTCGACCCAGAACGGTGTGTCAAACATTTGTCGATACGGCCGGTATCTCGCTGTTGCATAGTGTTGCATGTGGTGCCCAGGAATTAACTCGTGATGAACCGTGGCCCGGCAGAAATGGATATTGTTACTGCGAAGGCTCATCAATTTTTCTTCGTGCGACATCGAACTGGTGGGGAACGACACTATGATCTTTTCACCGCCGAGAAAATACGGATTCATCTTCTGTGCATCAGGGCTCATCATGTCCATCCGCCATCCGTTAGCGGCAAGCGGCGGAACCGTTAGCAAATCGTGAGCTTCTAGGAAGTGAATTGCTTCCCATGCCAACTCGCGAATAAGTGCCGGCTGTTGACCTGGGTCGACGTGCAAGCTCTTGACGTGCTCGAGCGCGCGTTTCCAATCGCCATCCAATCCGAGATCGTTGGCTGCTCGCGTCGCCTCTTTTTCACACCATTCAAATTCACGTTCGGCAATTTTCACAAGCTCACCGGCAGTGTACGGAATCATGGCGTATTGCAACTCGGCTTGAAGACCATCCTCGCCAATTGGCTGACCAACGATCTTGTCGCGATCCGATTCATCCAATCCTGCCAAGTTGGAATAAACGACTTTTGCATAGTCATCCACTGCCTTGCTAGCCGCATTGAAAGGCTGTTCAGCCCACCACGAATAGTCGGGGTCGTACCCTTTGTAAAAGTTGTGACTTTCTTCCAAGCTGCGTTTCAAACGGCGAATCAAATTGGAAGCGCGAATAGCGATCATCGAATCCACTTTGCCTTGGCCCTCCGTATCCGTCGCTTTCTGATCCTTCAACCTTCTAGTTTCCTCATCGGCGATTTTCGCAATCTTTTGGAGCACCTCAGCAATCTCATCAGCTTGCTGGGGCCGGACTTCTTCGCGGGCTTTGCAAATTTTCCGAACTAAGTCGAGGAAAGGAATGAGAGCGGCTGCTTGTTCATCACGAGCCGCTTCTAATTCAAGCTTTGTCTTTCGAAAAGTGATTTCATTGCGAAGCAACAAATAATCGACTTGATGCTCCCGCACCAAAGAGTCGAATGGAACCGCCGTCAATCGATTTTCCCATTCGTTCAATAGGTTGCGGTTGACCTCGGTGACTTGCGAGTCGAGCGGGACGCGAAAACGATCCTGAACCGTCCGCAAATCAGCCGCAAACTCCGAGATCATTGCCGGCAAACCATCGGTTGGCAACTGAGATGCAGCTAATGGGCCAATTTCCTCGACCGCGCGTGGGGCTGTTGGTTGTTGTGCGGGCGGAGCACCTTGTTTCTCTTGACCTTGAACATATGCGAAGCAAAATGATGTCAATGCGCAACAAACAAAGGACTCGAAGGTGCGTTTCATGCTGTTCATTCTCGGCGGGGTGAGTTCAAAATCGTTCAACAAGGTTTTCTTGACGGTCAAAATCAAGCGGTCTCGGTGAGGCCAGTATGGTCAAGTCGGACCGATGCCGTGCCTCATCCCAGTATAGTTCGCTACATTCGACTTCACGTAGTTTCAATGTGTTTCGAATCCACATGACTGGCATTTTTTCTGGCTCTCCCCAACCACATTGCGTCAAAGCCGTACCGATTGCCTCCTGGTCGGTGGGTAAATCCATCGGCAGCATAGCCGCTACGACATGCCCGCCAGTCAGACAGTTGACGCGAGTCGCTTGCAAATCGATTTGCTCGAGAACCTGCCGATGACAGAATTCAGCAATTCCAATTCCAGTTGCATTCCCATGCGTCTTTTCAGTTAGGCGACGAACGTAAATGTTGTGAATCTCAGGCTTCTCACGCCCAACATAAAAGTGATCGCTAAACTTGCGACCAATTACATTGGTATCCATCCCCGTGCCACTGATCTCTTTACCAATTTCGTCGATGATGAGCAGTTCGGCGCGATCAAAGGGCAACTTGGGCAGTAAACCGCGTACGCGTTGAAGCTGATTTGCTTCTTCCGTTTCGATGTCCTCGGGGCGGATCGCGACGATATCGGCAGTCTCTTCGTCAGCATTTTCGAGAATCGCTAGCCCCGCAGCAATTTTACATCGGGCGATAACTTCGCGCGCGACACTCCGTACGATTTGATCAAATGAATAAGTCATGATAACGCGATGGTAGACTAAGGCACCTGCGTGCTTTCCTAAACCGATCAGCATCATCTTCATCAAGCCACTTTCAATTGCGCCGTTGAAACGCGTGTGGGGTTTGATACGATTGACGACAACAACATGATCGGCATGAAATGCATTGCGATCAAAGTGTACGGGAAATCCTTCTGCCGCAGTGCACACCACTTCTGTATCCATGCTGCTTCGGACTGGGCAACCCATCCTGTCTTCGGTGATTCCGTATCGAGCCAACAGCATCTCTTGTCCTTCGGCCGTCGCGCCGGCGTGAGAGCCCATGGCAGGCACGATAAAAGGAAGAGCACCGCACGACTTGCAAAAATCGACAACCGATCGCAAGATCGTTTCAAAATTATGAATGCCGCGACTACCTCCTGTTATGGCGACCGACTGCCCAGGGGTGATGCGTCGATCAAGCTCACATCGTCGCAATTCATTGTGAACTCGACTTGGGATGTCATTCACGCGCGGTGTCGCAAAAGTCTGACGCACGCGAAAAAAGTTAGGGAATTTCTCTCGGGGAACTTGCATCATTCTGGATCTTACCCGTAAAAAATAACTTATCTCAAGCTGCGAAACGATTTGCGTCACCAATATCTTGGCCCGAAGTATTCCATCGCCCAGCATTGAATTGGCCAGAGAAAAATTCTTCACTTGCCATTGTATCCAACACTAGTTTACCAAACGGGTACTCGAAATTGGCGTAGGGGAGTATACTGCTCTTGGAATTGGGGACGAAGGTATACAAGGACGCGTGGTCTAATGGGAATTACTTTATTGAGGCGACGAGCAAGCGGCGTTGCTGCCTTTCGTTCGGCTGCGAATTCGAGCCGGTTCGCCATTCGGCAAGCCTTATCGGAACTTGCAGAGTCGGTTTTTCCATCTCAATGCCAAATCTGTAGCGAGATGACCGAATGGCATCGAAAGTTTGCCGCAATATGTCCATCCTGTGTCCAATCACTCTCCCCCCCACAACACGTCTGTATCCGCTGCAGCGCTCCAATTCCAACCTCAACGACGCTTGGCGATGATTGTAGCCATTGTCAACGCCATCGGTGGTCGTTTAAACGCGCGATTTGCTTGGGCCCGTACGACGATCGTTTGCGAACGGCGGTTATCCTTGCCAAGAGTCGGTTCCATGATGGATTGGCGCTTCGACTCGGCGAGCTACTCGCGGATCATTTTCAGTCGATTCAAAGCGAACCCTACGACTTGATCATCCCAACTCCCCAACACTGGCTGCGCCGCGTTGTTCATCGATCGAACAGTTCAGAACTAATCGCCGAAGTGCTTGCCACCAGACTCGGGCTTTCCTGCCATCGGACTTGGTTGCGCCGAACGCGTCAAACGCAAAAGCAGGGTCTGCTGTCAACGGAACAAAGACGCGAAAACGTTGCGGGGGCTTTTGCCGTTTCGAGGTGGTCAAGGTTTTCTGGCAAAAGAGTGCTCCTGGTCGACGATATAATAACGAGCGGTTCAACAGTACATGAAATGGCCAAGGTCATCAAAAAGGCTGGAGCATCAGGCGTTGATGTTGCCGCCATTGCGCGCGGAATTGGAACAAATCCCGCGGGAAAGGCTTAGGCTAGGTTATGCAGCAATGCTTGATAAGCCTAGGGGCCAATCTAGGCAATCCCCGCGACACGATGCGTCGGGCCGCTAAAGAAATTATCGACGCGACAAACGCTAACGCCGTTCGCGCTAGCCAACTATATCGCACTCCACCGATCGGCGGGCCAACTGGCCAAGGCGATTTTTTGAATGCTGTACTCGCGTTGGAAACCGAAATTGAAATTCAAGATATGCGAGAAGCCCTGCATGCCGTTGAAGCGAAACTTGGTCGTCATCGACAGATGCGTTGGGAAGCTCGCCCGATCGATTTGGATATTTTGCTCTATTCCAATCAGCGGGTTTGGACACCAGAACTTAGAATACCTCATCCCCGAATGGCATTCCGATCTTTCGTGATCAAACCTGCAGCAGAGATCGTACCTCAGTGGCGTGATCCGGTTTCACAAATGACGATCGGCGAACTGGCAAGCGTTCTCGAGCAAGATCGCTCTTTGGTCGTACTCACATCGAACTCGGACGACTGGTTACGCAACCTAAGCCAAAGTTTAGATCCCACGACTGACCCATCGAAGGACCAAGAGCATGTCATCAAGTACTCGGATCAAGTTTGGATTGTCGCTATGCCAGGTAGCGAAACGGATTCCAAATTGGATTCTTTGAATTACATCCTTAAGAAGGCGAGGGAAATGAGTTTTGGAGTCGGTATCCCGCTTGCAGGGATTCTTGTGTCGCTTGCTGACGCCCCGGAAACAATCGCGTCGCCATTGCGTTCGACTTTGGCGTGGGATGACGCGTTAAATTTGACATCTAACAATACCAGCTCGATCGATTTTTGTGGGCCTCGATATTTGATTTCGCCGTGCAATCTCGACTGGGCCGTTCATGAAATTCAAGCTTCCTTGGACGCGATGAAATGTTTTGTCGAACCAACTGGCGAGACGCTTATTTGAACGAATGCGTACACTTACTGCGAAAGTTTCAATCGCCTCTTAAAATTTCCCCTGAACCATGCGAATCATTCACCATCCTCACGAAATCTACGCGCACGTCGCATTCGCCCGAAACGAAGGCCGGACTATTGGACTGATCCCGTCGATGGGGGCGTTGCATCAAGGTCATCTTTCGTTAGTCGAGGTCGCAGGCAAGCAATGCGATTTGACCGTGGCCACGATCTTTGTAAACCCAACTCAATTTGGCCCAAAGGAAGATTTTTCAAAATACCCGCGAACGATTGAATCAGACCTGGAAATTCTGGCCCGCGTTGGGACCGACATCGTCTTTGTCCCTCCGGCTGAAAGCGTCTACCCAGAAGGCTTTTCAACTTACGTTTCACCACCCGCGATAGCAAAACGATGGGAAGGCGAAATACGGCCTACACATTTCCAGGGCGTAACGACGATTGTCCTCAAGCTTTTCAATATGATCCCAGCCTCAATCGCGTACTTTGGCCAAAAAGACTTGCAGCAATGCCGCGTCATTCAGCGTATGGTCGAAGACCTTAACGTTCCCATTCGCATCGAAATTTGTCCAACCGTTCGCGAATCAGATGGTCTGGCCATGAGTAGTCGCAATCGGTACCTTTCAAACGACGAACGGCACAAAGCGCTTGCGTTGTGGCGTGCAATCCAATTGACTCAGGAGCTTGTAAACCAAGGCGAGCAAAACGTTCAAACACTGGAGCAAGCCATGCAAACATGTTTGATCGATTCCGGCGTAAGCAATATCGATTACGCTCGCATTGTGGATTCAGTTTTGCTCGAACCAGTACAAACACTTCATCAACCATCGGCAATCATCATTGCCGTTCGAATGGGTACGACACGGTTGATCGACAACGCTTTTATCGAGGTCCCGTAATTTGCGATCGACGCTTTTTTATATACCGCATAGCTTAGGACCATTGCCCATATTTGGTTGGGGTTGGGCAATCATAATTTTCATTTTGGCTGTCTTTGTTTGGAGCTACTACGAAAAGAAAGCGTCAGGCTCGTGGCGCATGTTGACAGAGTCCTTGCCCTTCCTAGGCTTGTCGGCGGCAGCTATCGTGTTCTTGGTTCCAATTTTGGAAAGCAGAATTGGCGAAGGAGCTACGGAACGTATTTTGGGACTTCCGGTTCGCGGTTACGGTGTGATGCTGTTGCTTGGCGCTCTTTCTGGTTTAGGCATTATCCTGCAGAGAGCTAATCGAGTAGGAATTTCGGTCGACACTCTTTTGTCGCTTGCCTTCTGGTCGTTCATACCCGGCATTGTTGGCGCGAGGCTGTTTTTTGTAATTCAAAAATGGGAAGAATTTCCGGGCCGTAGTGTCGCGGAAAAATTGCCTTCGGTTTTAAAATTCACCGAAGGCGGGTTGGTCGTTTATGGCGGTATCATTGGTGGTCTTCTTGGGATGACATTGTGGTGTAAGTGGAATCGACAACCTACTTTGGCCATTATGGATTTGATTGCCCCCGGCTACATGATTGGGCAAGCTCTGGGTCGCATCGGCTGTTTTCTACATGGATGTTGTTTCGGAGGAATTTGCGACCAAGCACTACCGAGTGTTTCTTTCCCCGCTGGATCTCCTGCTTACATGTCGCAACTAGAATCGGGTGACCTCATCGGACTGTCGTTGTCCGATCCCGATCGAACAGGTTCGCGTACGGTCAAACAAGTGCGGGCCAACAGTTGGGCCGAGGCAAAGGGAATAAGAGCTGGACAAGTCATCGAAACGATGCGACCAATGCTGATTTTACCACCACAGAACCGAGACCCAGCCGGCGCGCCGACCGTCGAGCTTGAAATGCTCATCGACGGGCGACCAATTTTTGCGGATGCAAATTCGCTGCCCCAATCCAGTCGCCGTGTCCATCCAATCCAGCTTTACTCGACAACCAGTGCATTCCTGATTTGCATGGTCTTGTATTTCCTGTGGCCTGTTCCTAAACGCGACGGTTATGTCTTTTCTATTGGTCTTGTGCTCGTCGGGATATCGCGCATCTTTGAAGAGATCATCCGCAACGACGAAATCGGATTCGCAGGAAGCCAACTGACGATTGCCCAGTGGATAAGCGTCATGGGAATTGCCATAGCGATCGCGATATTCGTCATTCAATCGCTCCGGCAGGCTCCGCGATCTTGGACGACAACCGCCAAATAGCCAATAGCACGATTGCTAGCCGCGACGTAATTGCTTGCCGTTCATTCGCAATCGATATGACCCCAGTTTGAGTTCAATCTCATCCGCACGTACTAACGAACGCTGATTGGAACAGGGACACGTTTGTCGCCTTGCATGGTAAAGGCGACATAGCTAACTTCGGCTTCTGTTAGCTTTTCCGGTTGGCCGTCGCGTTCCGCTTCCACCTCGACGTGAATAGTTACAGACGTTGTTCCAAACCGAATAAGTTTGGTCCAAAAACTTACAACGTCTCCGACGAAAACTGGCCGATGGAATTCGACACTTTTCATTCCGACAGTCACAAGCGATTTTTTGCTGAAACCAGATTGGCGAATGGCTTGATAAGCCCCAACGGCACCAGCTTGATCGAGGTAGCTCAGCAATACTCCGCCGAAAATTGTTCCGTGCGGATTAGTATCTCTTGGCATCATCACAACTTTGAGTGCCAAATGCCGGTCAGATGATTGTTTATCATTCATTGAATTTACTCATTCCAAAATAGTCAATCTGCCAGAAAGCGAAACTCAAAAAAATATCGCCACGCCACGTAGAACGGAATTCATTCCGTTACTCCCATCCGTTCCTGCACTGTCCATCATCGCAAAAACTCTCGCCCAGCTAAAACGCCCTTCCGCTCGAGTAACATGTTCGAAGCGAGCAATTCGATCTGAGATAATTGTCAAACGGCCCAAGCGTACCGGCAAACAGGCGTCGGAATAAATTCCGACCTACTGAGTAGCTTCAAGTTTAGTACCCTGCCAACGCAAGTTCGACGGGAGTCACGTATTTTAGAATCTTTCGGGCGCAGCAGAATACATACTGTCATGCTTTCGGATACCTCGAGCCGTCGAAGATGGCTACCGTTAGCAGCAAGATGTTTCTTGTGAAAATACGAACTAATCATATACGAAGGCGAGTTGCAACACGAAGCGAACCGCGAGCTGACAAAGTTAATCGATAAGATGCTCATTTCGGTTTTGCAGCTTTTTTGCTCGCCTTGTAAACGTAACTCTCGACCTTCGATTCAAGTTTCACAACGAGCGAGTGAACTTTTTGTTGGTCCAATTCATTGCCCGAGTCGAACAGGGAGTAAAATTCTGTCGCATCTTTCTCTTCGAGACAATAAAGCAAGAGAGCAACAACTTCTTTGGCTCCAGAGGATCGAAGTTGCTCGTTGACGGAAATGGAATCTCGATCGGGATTCGCGATTGACTCCAACAATGCAGCTTCAAAGTCTAAACAAAAGGCGTGAGTCCGCTCGGAGTGACTTGTTGGATCCTTTGGTGAATTTCCCAATATGAGCCACGGAAACGTATCGAACATAAAATGCGATAACGGCCAAGCTCTAATCGAATAATAGTTGTAGGAAGGACCGTTAAAGGCGTCAGCGACCGGCAGTCCATTTTGATCGAATACGGCCTCTTTGTGACCATCACGGGATAGGTACGTATGGTTCGTCGAAAAGCCCCTCATCCGATGCACGTTGATTTCCCGAGTATTCTGTAGTATGAGCGCTAAAATTCTTATCTGGCGTTCTGTTACCAATCCCGTTTCAATCCTTCGTACGTTTTCCTCTACTTCAGGTGTGCTGAAAAAAGCTTTTACAGATTGCTCCCATTCCTTAGTCGGTCCACCACTCGACTCAGGATTGGCAAATTCAGTTTGCGAGCCAACCGAACATCCGCAATATACAACAGTTATCAGCATGAGTATGGATTTATTCAATTGCTCGAAGGCCTTCGGGTTTATTCCTATGCGTCGTTAGGCGAACAACTGGCAGTTGAAATTCTAGACCAATTCTTGGCTTTTTCTTCGCCGCGAGGAATTTTGAAAAACTCTTTTCCATTTGACTTTCACTCCTGACTAAAATCGTCGTTTCCGTTGATTGTCACACCGGCATTGATGTTGGCGGCATTATCGAAATTCAGTTGCACAGGCAAGGCTTCGCCGGTTACGGCAAGGTTCTTTCGCCCTGCGTTGGCTTTAATAATTTGCTCTGTCGTCATTGTGTCTGGTGCAGTCCAAGGCGTTGTCGAATCTGGAATCTCAAAGGCCATGATCGTATTGGCGAATCGGTCAATGACCATATGGAAAGGCCTAGCCGGATAAACTATGGCTGCCCTAGAATCCACTGGAATGACGTAGCTCGAGCTCGTGAACTTCTGGTTTAAATCATGTGGTGAGTGATAGATTTTCGGCATACGATAGTGAAGGGTTTGATTGTGCGGGCCATCCCAGGGTTCGTCCAAATGGAATTCACTATAAAGCTGCTGTTCACCTAGGTAGGGCAATAGCACCACTCGCCATGAGTAGAGCGGTCGCCCTCGATCATCGGCTACATAAGCAGGTGGTAGTAGTCTTTTTTCCTTTTCATATTTCATGATCGCCTGCGCTATTTGCTTCAGGTTGCGTTCGCTCTCCCAAGTACGTGAGGCGTCCTGAAACCATCTATAAACTGCAATCGACGCAACAACGCACGCGACCAAAATCAGCAATTTTAATGCGATTCGAAATGAACTATTGCGCTTTACCCTGGACGAAGGTGCGTTCAAACCGTCGGTGTCCATGGGTATCGAGTTCGGGGGGACTACGGACATAACTGTTGATTTTCTACAAAGAACATTGCTAGATGATTCAGAAATTGTTTTGAGATACAGCAGTGTTGAATTGTATCAAACTTTTGGAGGCAGCAAAACGAGAGCGGAGAGCCGAGAATGCTAACTCATTTTCCGCAAACGGACGTTTTGGCTTACGAATTAGTCGATGAGAGCACTAAGCACGGATCGCCCTGCACAACTCAACGGAGGATGAAATGAATCGTTGCATAGCGAATGCCATGACCGAGAGACGATCATTTAGCGGAATGATAAACCAAGGACACGCAACGCAGGAATTTTTTACTTCAGTCCTGTAACGTCGACTAGCACAGGCCCTCTGCCCGATATTGAACTATCCTTTGTGCCGAGCTTTGATGAAGCCGTCACATCCATTTACATTCGTTGCCTGTTTAATGGTGATCTCGCTTTCCTAGACAACTAATCGTTCACCAAAAACGATTCGGTGTCCGTCGGGTGTGACGATAGAGAATTCTCGAAATCCCCATGGTGTGTCCACAAGCTTATGCCAAATTTCGACACCGTTTTCGACGATGTCGTCGTAGAACTGATTAGCGTCTTGAACATGTAGGTAAGCAAACCAAGAGTGGTCAGGAGCAGCGGACATTGGCTTGATGCCCGGACAATCGCCAATACGCAGTTTACATGCACCGCGACTCAGGAACGACCAACCGTGGACGCTCAAGTCTTCGACAAAGCCTAGTTTTTCTACGTAGAACTTTTTTGATGCATCGAGATTTTCAACCGCTAGAACAAATGTCGCTGCGAGAATTTCTGGCATAAGCTGGTCTCTGCATTAAAGCTTTAAAAGTGAATATCGGTCGGGCAGTAGAGGGAAAAGCGACCTCTGGTTTTTTCTTTATCGATTCAACGCTTGTGAATTGTTTTCAAACTGCATTACCGGATGGGTTTGAATGGGGAAATCAATTCGTCATGATCGTTCGCATCTCCTGATTACTAAGCGATCGGCAGGAAATATTTTACCTGTAGGACGG
>JANMGV010000049.1:0-4979 GCA_031374825.1 Pirellulaceae bacterium | reverse complement strand
ACTCGGTCAATTCGCTAGCAATTCAAATTGACCGAGTTATGATCGACGCCGAATTCCATCGGCAAGCTTGAATTCTCGCCGATAAGAAGTCCTGCATGAATGAGAAATAAGTGGCATGATGCGAGCGAAAGCGCTGCTTTGATGGCGTTTTCATCTCGTGGCAAATTCATAGCGAATCGACGTTTTGAAATAAGCATACACCAGAACCAGTCGGTGGTTGGTGGCTTGGCGTCGGTGAGTTAGTCGGGTCTCTTGCCACATTTCCAAGGTCGATGGCGAAATCGATGGCAATGCGACAACTATTTACGTTATTTGCGAGCTAGTTTTCGTTAGCAACTTCACCTTCGCTGCAAGTCGAAAATGACTTTACAGGCTCAAATCCTTCATATCCAATAAATCGTACACTTCCGTCTGCGAATCCAAAATTCGCCCCTCCAGAATGAAGACTCCAGTAATGGAAGGTTCCGCAGAAATCCCGAAGGTTTGAATGCTGAAATTTATATGGACCTTGTGGACAAATCCCACCGATCACGTCTGGCGATTCAAACTGCATTTCTGCACTACCTACAAGACTGTCCTTGGCACCGCACAATTCTGATACTCTTCCCGCGTACCACCATCCAAAATACATGTCAGGAGATGGAGGTCTTTCTGCAATAACAATCGTGTTGGAAAGTCCGTCATGAATGTCTCGAAAAGCTACCGTCTTATCAACAAGCAAAGGTCCATCGCCTTTTACAAAATCAGTACCACATACGCCAACAAAATCAGAAAGTGCGACTACAAAACTTCTGCTTATTTGTGGCGCGAGAACGCGACTATCTTCTGGACATGCAAAG
The DNA here is from genome assembly GCA_031374825.1 of Pirellulaceae bacterium. Lineage (GTDB taxonomy): Bacteria > Planctomycetota > Planctomycetia > Pirellulales > Pirellulaceae > JANMGV01. The sequence goes on along the minus strand of JANMGV010000049.1, from coordinate 4,140 downwards.
TGAAATACCGGTACAGAAAAAAATCGATGCGTGCTACCTTCCCCTACTGGAATTGGTTGTTGTAGATAGGCTGTTTCAATTTTATTGAACATTTCAACTTCTTCCAAATGGGGCAGTAATTTAACTCGCCAAGTTTGAAACGCGCGTTTTCCAGTTTGCGATTCATGACCTATTGGTAAAGATCCATTGATGGAACCAAGATTCGAACAAGCGAGCGTTAATTGATGTAATCTATTTTGGCAAACCATTCTCCGGGCGGCGGCTCGCGCAGCTTGCACAGCTGGCATTAACATTGATATCAGGATGCCAATAATGCCGAACACCACTAACAATTCGACCAATGTAAGGCCAAATCGTGACGTTCGCGTTTGAAAAGTCGCCATGTATTTATTCCGCTTGATTTTGTTTTGAACTAATCAATTGACAATGCAACACAAAAATCCTTATACAGCATTCGATCGATTGCGCAAACGTCGAACGTATACAATAGTAATGACAGTGATTACAGCCGCAACACAAATCCAAATCAAGTAATTCCTATCGGCTTGGATTTCTGGAATTCCAAAATGACTGAGTGTAAACTCACTGTCCGACGGAGATTTGAGTGAAACAAACTGATAATCGGCTTTTTCCGTGGCAATCGCCTTGCCAATATCAGTCTTTATCAATGTCGATTTGGGGATGAAGTCTCCTTCTGATCCATAAACTGTGTTTTGACTAACCGTTTCGCCACTATTTCCAAAAGCGCACTTGGCCTCAACGATTGCAAAACTCCTGTTAACATCACAACGTACGAAGCCACCCATTAATTTACTCTCAGTTGGATTTGGGAGATAATCAAAGTAGATCACCACCGAGCGGCCTGACTCCGACTGTTCGTCTCTTACCTCCTTCAATTTAAATGTTGGGTGCTTTGCGATCTCACTGAAGGGTATTCCGTATATGCCATACGCTATGCTTGCAAACCGGAAAATACTTACGTTTGAGGTTCCGGCCGGAGGGTCGACATTTGGATAAAGGCGCTCAAGATGCCAGCTTTCGTCTCCTATGCGCGACACAGAAAACGTATTGCGACTAGGATTTCTGCACCACGCGCTATATTGCTTGGTCCCGTCATCCAGAACGGACTCAATTTCCCATCGCCTTTTCATTTTAGAACGCAATAGCTCGACCTGCTGATGATCCTCGCTAAGAGTCTTACTTTGCGTGCTTATACTACTGTCTTGAGCGCACATAATGCGGTAATTAGCGAACTGTGACTCAATGTTTGCGATGCCTTGCAAAACCGTTTCCAAAGTAGTCGCAGATTGAATTGCAAAAACAGGTTCACAAGCGACATACGTGCAAATTAATACAACTGATGACCAAAAGCTTCTTAGAAAATACACAAATGTAATTTCCTTTGTACCACAATCAAGGTTCGAAAATGAACTCATATTAGGTCCATTCAAGTGACTAAGACTTAATTTCTAAGAGCAGTGCGACCGCCGTCAGCACAAAGGCTCTAACCGGCGACAACTAGTTGGATTTCAATTGAATTGCCAACGCGACGGGTACAGATTGAAACGCAAAATTGATTAAACATTCGTACGCAGGCAAACAGCTTTGCTACAACAAGTCGTGTATGCAAAGCGGCTTAATTAATAACAAGAAGCAAGGTGAATGAAACGTTGCTTCCAACCAATTCACCATTAGCGAGTCAGGCTTGAATTACAACGCGAACATCAACCTCCGCCCGCAATGCAACATGTATCACACCAACAGTCCTGACTACCCCCGGGTCTCGTGCAACATTTGAACGAGCAGCCTGTCACGTTTCCATTACATCCTGGAAGGAAATCAGCATGTGCAACAGACGAAGCACCAATCCAAAACAGAGTTGCAATTGCAGCCACAGACACCGTGTCGACAATCCATCTTTTCATAAAGCCGGCCTCCAAGTAAGCGAACTACATCAAACAAACAACCTAACGATCAACTAAGGGAAAACTATGGACTTCCGTAAAATACGACCCACTTGCTTCCATGACCAGTCGTAAAGACAACTCATCAATGTCGCTTTTTGCAACGGAGCGAATAACTAACAGCCCTTGCCCGCCAGGAGCGAGTTTAATTGGTTGGGATTCAATTCTCATACATACGCATGACGTTGACACGTCGCTTAAGTGTACCATGCTGGATGACAAGTTGGTTATCGTTAATGTGGAAATACTGTCCATGGTCTTATCAACTGTCGTAGCAGATTTGATACTGATCATATTTGCTTTCGTCGTTCCAGGATGCCTGTTTGACAATTGCGATTTTCCCAAAACGGCAGTCGAGTTTGCGAACGGGAGTACGCTTGCTAAGAGGATTCCGAGGAATAAAAGTCGCACGCCCCGGCCGATCCAAGCTGGACAATCGTATTCGCATTCTCGCCACCTAAGTACTGGTGTATTTGTAGATTCACGAAGATCGTTCAAACCATTAGAATTCAACGGAAACAGCCGTGGCCGATACAGGAAAAGTACAAGTAACGCAATTAGATCAATGCTCAGAGCCTTTAATGGACTGAACCTTGCTGTTCCAAAACAAGGGCATTGGGATACACCGTTTGCAACAAGAATTGAAGCGGCCGAAGAGATAGCTCCAAAAAAAACGGTCAGCAACAGCCACGAAAAAACAGACCGCCATCCACCTACTAAAACAAACAAAAAGATTAGTATTTCTAGAACAGCGAGACTAAAATACCAAAGAGAAAAATGTTCATCGGTCTGACTGATGATTTTCGAGCAGCCAGCAATAAGAAGTATTCCAGAAATCGAAAGGGAAACCCAAAACCATGTTTCTCGGCAGATAGGATGGAACCTGCTCCAAATCTTGCGGCTCTCAATTTCACCCATTTGATTCAAGTTCCTAAACTGGATTCAAAATCGCATTTGTGAATTCGCAATAATCGTCGAACATAAAGCTACGAGAATGATCAACACGATCAAATCAAAGACATCGAAATCCGTGACCAGAAATAAACTCTCCAATCACCGGTGCATGATTGCGACTGCAAGACTTCCGCGAAAAATGGTGGAGTTATTTTGGACCACTTTATTATTCACGTCAAGTAGGGGAAGTCATCAGGGTGGACGCATACTTTATGTTGGAATTCCCAGTACTTTTGCGAGGTAGGCTGAGTTCCAACCTGCCATTCGTCTTCGCATGGCGATGCTTTCCTTATCATCAACCTGTTTCAGTAAGCTGATTGCGAACCGTTTTAGCCATGCAAGATTGTCTGCCAAGACTCTATTTCGTACCCGACTTTCGTCCTCGCGGAATGTCACATCCAGGCACCAATGTAATGTGTTTTCGATCCCCCAATGACCACGCACGCACGTTGCGAATCTTTTGACGCCTAGCGGCAGTGAACTGATGAAGTAACGGACCTCATCCGTATCGCCCTTTGCACTTTCGCTGTGACGGATTGCGATGCCTATCGTGCGCAGTCCCGTCCAATCGTGCTTGGCCGCTATATCCTCGGGAACGTTGAGCTGAAAGTAAGTAATCTCATCCACTCGACCGTGTCCCTTTAGCTTCTCCACGTGCTTGCGACATTCGACGTCTACGAAGTTGTTCTCCATATGCTTCACGATGTGATCCATAACTGCTTGATGCAGGGTTCCTTGGTTTCCTTTAAGAGCCAACACATAGTCCGCTTTGCCACGAATGATTGTATCGACGATCTTCTTTTGGCACCCCGCCGCATCAATCGTGACGATCGAGCCCTCGATCTCGATCTGCCCTAAAAGCTCAGGAATTGCGGTGATTGCGTTCGATTTCTCCGCAGTTGCCAATTGGCCCAAGCTGATTCCTCGTTGCACGGCCCAGGCGCTCACTAAAAACAAGGGACCAAGCCCTGCCTTTCCGTTGTGGGAACGTCGAAGTGCTTTTCCGTCTACTGCAATAACGTCCGCTTCCAAGTCGGCGTGACGCTTCGACAACGACACAATCCAATTTTGAAAACAGTTCTGAAACGTTGATGGTTTCAACGCCATCAACACACGACCAATCGTATCGTGAGAGGGAATTCCACCAGGAAGCTCAAGTCGTTCTCGCAACCATTTCTCGTTGCTTAATGCCCAAGTTCCAATGGCTTTCGGACCGTCTGCG
>JANMGV010000047.1:0-2658 GCA_031374825.1 Pirellulaceae bacterium | reverse complement strand
GGGCGTGACTTGGCAGCCTATCTCGCCCATCGCCGAACGACGGCAACGCTTCGGGAGCTTGCATCTGCATTTGGACTAACGCATCCTGACAGCGTCAGTAACTTGATTCGTCGCGCCGAGATCGCCATTTCCGCGTCCAAGTTACAAAGGCAAGCCCTCGCGCGAATCGAAGAATTGCTTCAAAAACAGTAAACAGGGTCTGACCCCATGGAAACCATCTAGAACAAGTCAAGCTGTACTTCTTCCGCCTCGGGGCTGGTGTCGCTCGTGTAGGGGTGCATAGGCTTTCTCCGTAGGTGTAATTCTATCCGGCGGGGTAGACAGTTCCAAGAACGAGCGAAAACATAGACTATCATGGCGTCGACCGCAGTTATGTCGGGCGAATGCTCAAACTGACTCCGCACATCGTCGAGTCGATACTTGCGGGGCGGGCGTAAGCCAATAGTAGTTGGTTTGATGCAGTGTCGAAAAGGCATCCCTGTGGCATAGGGCGAGCAACATCGGTCCTTGATCACGGCTGGCATAAAGCAGACCAAGAGCGCTAGTATTTAATCAACGACTTTGTTTAGTCTTTTACCCTGGAATTCCCGATCGGAGGCGGTATACCAAACCCCAAAGTCGATCGATTTCCCCGCGTTCGATGACCTCAATCGGCTTAAATCCATCAAGTGCTTCGTTGGGAGTTTCAAACCAGTCCCCCAGACAATCCGTATCAACAATTTCGTTGAGAACATCACAAAGTCGATTCACTTCAATGTAGTTTCGTCTAAGTTTCTCGACCTTCTTTTGGTTCGCCTCAACTTCAGCAATTGTTCTTGTGGAAACCTCCACAAGCCTACCAAAAACTTCTCTCGCCATTCCCAGCTTTTGCCTGAGTTCAAGCTTCGTTTCGCCGTTCTTGACTTGAACAACTCGAACGCCTGGCAAGCCCTGGATTTGAATAATTCGGGTTGCTGTTTTCTTGACGTGTTTTGATTTTGTTGCCATTTCTACCTCTAATACAATCCTATCGCCAATCTGAGAGGTGGCAAGCACAAAAACATGCAAAAATGCATGTTTTTGCGTCTACCATTTCGAGGGATGTGGTGGCAAGTCTTCCTTCGCGATAACTTTACAAGTGCTTCCCTTTGCCAGTTTGTCCGGAAAAACCACAAGGTTCTTACCTTGAGGACGATTCCGCGCCGAGGGGGCAATGAGACCTTCAAAACCTACATCTCGGCAACCGCGCCCGATCGCTTGCGTCCAGGACTCTTCGCCACCGTCCTGAATTCCTTGCCAGTCCTCATCCAATAAATCGTCAAGTCCGAAGCCCAATTTTCTCCGAATCTTTGAATCGGTGAGGTCGAGAAGCAGTCTAGCTTTGATCGTTGCACCTGCCATTACTCGAGGTCTGATGTTTTTGCTCCGGAACCCCGCTTCTGCCAAATTCTGATAACTTTCTTTTGTGGCCGTAATCAGGTCAAGTGAACCATACACTGCTCGAATGCCACGTGGATTCCATCGCCCCTCAACGTACGCTGCACCGGCACCAGAAATGAAGTCTCTCTCGTTTGCGTACTTCACGCCACATGAACGATAAATCACGTCGTTGAATTCGGCTGCTTTTGTTAAACAATCTTTGATCCGATCAAATAGTCGCTGGACTTCCGGAGCTTCTTTTCCCACCAGATTGCCTTTCTAGGGTGCTCGACAATTGAGTGTCATTCGGGTCATTGAGTGTCATTCGGGTCAGACCCTGTTTTCAGTTTACAGGCAGTTCGTTGCGTGGTAGGTTGTTGGCATGGCGAGACCACTACGAATTGAATTTCCGAACGCAATCTATCATTTGATGGCACGAGGGAATGGTCGTCAAGCGATTTTTCATCGACGGTGACTATCAGCGTATGACCGATGGCTTGGCCAAGACAGTCGCCCGAACCGGTTGGGAAGTCTTTGCCTATGTTTGGATGCCTCATCATATCCATCTCTTTGTCAGGACTCCCAAGCCCAACTTGTCACGCGGGATGCAGTACTTGCTGAGCGGGTACGCAAATTGGTACGCCAAACGACATCAGCGGACAGGCCACCTGTTCCAAGGACGATTCAAGGCGGAATTGGTCGAAGACGAAAGCTACTTTTGGACGCTCAGCCGTTATGTCCATTTGAATCCGGTGCGCGGTAAACGGCCACTGGTGGACCACCCGAGCCAATGGGCTTGGTCGAGTTATCCCGGTTACTGCCGAAAATCAGCTCGCGACGAATGGATCGATTACGAAAGTGTGCTTGCCGCTTGGCAAGGCGAGATGGGAGGAAAAAGCCCGGAACTGGCTTATCGCCGTTTTGTCGAGTCGGGCGTTGAGACGCCTCCATCCAATCCACTCGACAGCGCATTGGAAGGTTGGCTTCTAGGTAGTGAATCCTTTCTCCAAAGAATAAAGAAACTACTTACCAAGCCACACCATTTGGATGAGATACCGCAGGCTCGACGATTAATGAGTGTGGATGCGAAGCAAGTGATTGCAACCGTCGCTGCCTTTTTTAATACATCGCCGGCGAGCTATCAGTCAAAACGATCCACCGCTGTTGGGCGTGACTTGGCAGCCTATCTCGCCCATCGCCGAACGACGGCAACGCTTCGGGAGCTTGCATCTGCATTTGGACTAACGCATCCTGACAGCG
>JANMGV010000026.1:0-25223 GCA_031374825.1 Pirellulaceae bacterium | reverse complement strand
TTGTTCTTCGTGCCTGGAGTTCAGAGGTTTTCTCTTCCCTTGTCTCGTGCCCGAAGACCGCAAAGGTTTGGTGGGCTAAATCGCGAGCTAGCACGCCAAACCTTTGCGACTGAACGGGGCAAGCCCGATCCGTCGCTGGCGCGCTTGGGGGGCGAAACTAGGCCTCGCGCTGGGATGTGATATTGTGCGAATGGGACGCGTCTGAGGTACAAAAATAGCGCAACTAAATCCTGTGTCAAACCCGAATTTTTAACAGCCCAGGCTAACGCCAAAACGACTGATAACGCAAAATAACTTGTGCTGGGGTGCTTAAATAGCCCGCCCAAAAACGTTTAGCAGCGCGGCGTGCCAAAATATGTTCAGCCGCGAATCGCGCCCGTTCTAGGCCGATTCGCCGCTGACTTCCATGAACCTTCTACGCAGCCCACAAAGCCTATTGTTGACGAAACATTTTGCAAAGCGTTGTGTGCAGGAATGATGGAATCAAACTTGTTTCACACGCCGAAAACGATTCCGAACGGCTGGTATAAAGAATCCCGTTAATGCCAAACCGCAAAGCGACAGCGTACCGGGCTCGGGGACAGCGGAAAACGACGCGCCGGAAAATGCAACAAACTCATAACCACCAGTTCCGCCGGATCCGACTTGCATATGCCCCGATGGACCAGACGCGTTCGGCGGCAAACGCGTAGGAAAACCCAACGCACCACCCAAGACGATTTGCAGATCACCCGCAGTCAATGCCGCCAACGGTGTAGCTGCTGCTGACTCGATGATTAGGTCTGTAAAATCGGCTGTTACAAAAGTAGTATTTGCCAAAGCGGTCGTGCTTCCCGTAACGACAACACCCGATGTACTCCATTGGCCGGCTCCGTTGAAATAATACCACTTGTTCCCGGTTTTAAATTGGAACACGTCCGGATCAAACGTGAATTGCCCGATAACATTCGCCATATTGCCAACTGGATTATTGGCAACCGGCGTCCAGGCCGCGTTGATCGTTACGATGGCGGCATCTAATTGGGAACCCACAGCAGATAGGCCAGTCATCAAAGCGACTGCAATCATTCTTTGCGAAAAACAATTGAGATTTAAGAACATCTTCAAGACTCCTAAACAGAATTAAACGAGTTAAACAAACCGACCGCTTTACTGCGACCATTGGCACTAACTCTTAAAAACTGTTCAGGAATACGGCTTGCATCCAGAATATGTCTGTCAGCATCAGCACAAAACAGGGTTCATAAATTTTGCACTTGCAACTCTTGCCATCTATTGGCACTAGTTTCCAGATCAACGTTTTATGAACAAAACCCGTCGCGATATGGAATTGAACCTAGTCTTTGCAGCCGCAATGTCAATGCTTTAAAGAACTTCATCAGCAACTGAGATATCGAGTTTATTCACGTTTTCAACGATTCTTCAGACGCTTAAGCCTTACATGACGGAAACATAACAACAAATAAATCATACCGTTGCAAGCTTTATTTATACTCCGCGTGGTCAGATTTGAGGTTTTGTGAGCGGCAAGGCGCTAGCCGCCGGTGCTGACCGAATGCACAACCCGCGGCTATCGCCTTGCGGCTCACTCAACAACACGTCACTCACTTCTGACCGCACGGCGTAAAGCCTATTTACTTGGTGCTTGTGATCTTAAGAATGAGTATTGCGATTGCTGGTGAAAACAGACACTGCACGGATCGGACCAGAAACGTTTACGCCACGCGAGTGACCACCTTTCCAGCAAATGTTCCATGCGAGAGGAATGCGATCGACATAGAAAGCACATCGTCCATATACGGTAACTGGAAGTGTGTTCCTCGCACGATGCAATGATCGCTTTGGGTTGGCAATATTGTATTCGCTACTTTTACAATGAAATCGTGCGAGGCTGCGATAATGCCAACTTCGATATTAGGATTGCACGTCAAGCGATTGGTGAGACTGTCCGACGTATCGGACAATTCCGCGATGGCCGGCAAAAATCTTGCGAACGGCCCAAGCGAGTATTTTGTTAAGTGAGAACCTCTGTTCGGCGGAGCCAACATGACCATGCGATGCAGTTTTTGGAATTTGTGCAGTTCCATCGCATAGCGAGCCATGATTCCCCCGAAGCTATGTGTCAAGAAATTGATCGTTCGCACTTCAGCGCTTCTTTCCAACGTTTCGATGGTTGCGAGAAGCGACTTTACCTGGGAATCCACCGACCTTAGCAATGTCGAGTAACCCCAGTTGATCACGCGATAACCTTTCGCTCGCAATCGATATTCGGCTTTTTGCATGCTTCTCCTGGTGGCAAACAATCCATGCAGCAAAACCACCGCGTCCTGAAAGCCGTGTCGACTCCCGAAATCTGATTGGATTGGCATCGTACTAATTTGACTCCACGATCTTTGCGTAATCTGTCCTGCGATCGTCATCCCCGACCTGAGCAATTTGCTATCGTCGAGCGAGCAAACGGCTTCGTGGGAATGAACGTAATTCACATTTGGTTGGCCTTAATTATCGACCAGCCCTGAACTTTCAGATCGTTATTAAATCAATGTACTTAAGCATGCAACATCATTTTTTCGGACAACATCATGCGAATGCGACGAGTTCGGTAATTCGAACCGAACAAAGTCTTCGGAAAAGCACTTTCACCCGCAATACGTCCTCGTGTGCGAATGCAGGCTAAGGACAAAGCTTCGGTTTTTGCTGGCTAAACCAGAGTCGGTAAAGTAAGCAATATTTTTTTCTCAGCCCATGACGGCACAAAAGAAACGCCCGGAGGCGCACTAAAACTTTGCAATCTTTTTTTCAGGCGGACGAGACGTCCGAGCACCAAAACAACAAACTGATTTCCCAGCGCGACTCAGTACGGCTTTAGACATTAAACAAGAAGTGGCAGATGTCGCCGTCTTGCATGATGTAGGTTTTGCCTTCGACGCGAAGTTTACCTGCTTGCCGAATATCTTTCTCGGTTTTGTACTGCTCCAAGTCGGGCAGCGTGTAGATTTCGGCTCGAATAAAGCCGCGTTCAAAGTCGGAATGGATAACGCCAGCACCTTGCGGGGCAGTGGCTCCGATCGGGACTGTCCAGGCCCGAACTTCTTTTTCCCCTGCAGTAAAATAACTTTGCAGTCCCAGCGTCTTATAGGCTTCGCGAGCCACTGTTTGCAAAGCTGGTTCGGTCAGACCTACAGCAGCAAGCATTTCGTCTCGATCGGGTTGTTCAAGCTCGGCGATTTCGGCTTCCAATTTTGCACAGACGGGAACAACCGATGCATGAACCTGCGCCGCGTATTCGCGAACACTTTTGACCAGCGGACTCTCGCCTTTCAAATCATTTTCATGAACGTTAGCGATAAAAAGAATTGGCTTGGCACTCATCAAACCGAAACTAGACATTTCTTTTGCTTCCGTTTCGTCAAGCTGCAGGCTCCGGAGCGGTTTTTCTTCCATCAAGTGCTTCAAGCATTTTTGAATCGCCGATACGCGGATCTTCGCTTCCTTATCGCCGGTTTTCGCCGTTCGTTCGGCTTTGGAAAGGGCATTTTCAAGTGTCTGAATGTCGGCAAAAAGCAGCTCCATTTCGATTGTCTGCATATCGCCAAGCGGATCGACTTTGCCGTTGACGTGAATGATATCAGGGTCTTCAAAGCAACGTACAACTTGGAGAATCGCGTCGACTTCGCGGATGTGTGCAAGAAACTTGTTACCAAGCCCCTGCCCTTCACTTGCACCTTTGACGATACCTGCGATATCGACCAACTTGATAATCGCCGGGATGACTTTCTTTGGAACGATGTACTTTGTGATTCGCTCAAGCCGTTCGTCTGGAACACTCACGATTCCTTCGTTCGGCTCGATCGTACAAAACGGGTAATTCGCACTTTGAGCGGATTGCGAACCCGTCAGCGCGTTAAAAAGAGTGCTCTTGCCGACGTTCGGTAATCCAACAATACCAGCTTCCATCAGAGTCCTTCTTCAATTTCTGTTCGCTTTGCAGCGAAGAATGATGTTTATAAATGTTGATTGGGTTAAATCGTGTTTAACGTGTAGCGGACCGATGCGCGTTGGGATTCACGGGTTTTGCATTAGTTCGGCGCGTCGGGACAGTGTTACAGTGTTACGGTGTTACATGTGCTTGCACGACAACAGTGGATGGCAAGCAAATGCCTTTTATTTGTGGCCATCCCCCGACGATTCCAAGATCGCATTGGCGTGTTTGCCGTCCAAGATGGCCAAGTATGCTACCAAGTCTCGCAATTCTCGACGAGATAGGTATTTCATTAAGTCAGCCGGCATCGAGGAAACCCCTTTACGTCGCGCGACAACGCTCTCGACGGGGACATTAACCCCAGTACCGTCGGCTAAAACGACCTGAATGATCTCGCTATCTTCTTTGCGAAGCACGCCTGTGATCACTTGATCATCATCTGTCGCCAAAATCACTGTTTCGAAATTTTCGGCAATTTTCGCGTTCGGAGCTACGATCGACTCCAGCAAATAATTACGATCTTTCTTAACGGCGATCTCCGTCAAGACAGGCCCGACTTCGCCACCACGGGTCGCTACCTTATGACAACGAACGCAGGAAAGTTGACTGCGATTAAAGAACAGATCGCGCCCTCGCATGGCATCGCCACCTTCGACGGCATCTTGATAAGCCGCCACCGGATCGGTTGCTTCGAGCGCAGCAAGCCGAGCTTGGTGATCACGAAACTTATTCGCCAGTTCGCCTTGAACACGTCCTTCGGCTGCTTCGACGATGTTAAGCAAAACATCTTTGGCGACATTGCCCGTCAAATACTGTTCGATGCCCGAAGCCACGAATTCATCAGCTTGTTCTGACTTTAGGTCTTTAACGGCATCCCAGGCGGCTTGCCGTTCGAATACGATTTCCGATTTCGCAGCCCGACGAATGGCAGTAATCGCAAGACCTGGGTCGAGCGGGCCGAGCAATTCAAGCGCAGCGACACGCACCATTGGAGCAGCATCCGTACTAGCTTGCACGATCGTATCCTTAGCGGCATCTTTTTCTAATCGCGCGAGTCCACGCAACGCAGATGCTCGATCGTTACCCGGCGCATTCTTGTCTTTCATAATTTTTGTAAGCATTGGAAGCACTTCTTGAATTCCCATTTCCGAAGCGACTTCCATAACACGCGTTCGCAGCGAATCGGACCCGCCCACAATCGCAACCAATCGATCGCGAAGAGCCTTTACGGCAACCTGTTTGTCGCGTGGCTCTAAAGGCCGGTAATCACCGATCACTCGATCGAGCGGATCGGGCGTTTCCCAGTCGCTGAGCATGTTGATTGCCTCAAGCCGCAGCATATTGGATCTTCGAGCATCAGCCGCGAACGAGGCAATGCGTTGGCAGGATTCTTTGGTGCCTTCTCGGTAATTTGCGTTCAACGCACGATGCAACAAGTTGTCATCGTTCGGCAAAGTTGGCAGCAACACGGCAAGCTTTCCAAGTTCCTTTGTGAGCGGTAGGACGTCATGGATCGCGCGGGCCGCTTCGAGAACAACTCGTGGATCGGTATCTGCAAGAAAATCAGCGACGCGCGAGTCAGTCTGCTTCCGAAGTGCAACTACAGCCGCGAGACGGACGCTTGCGGATGGATGGATATTTAGCTGTGCGACCGAACTCAGGTCGGGTTGGCCTGCCAATGCCATTATTCCCGCATGCCTCAGAATTGGGTCAGCGTCCGCATTCGTCGCCAGCATTTGACAAACGAAAAGCAGTCCAGTTGATAGATGAAGCTGTCCAACGGCTAAAGCTGCCGCAGCTTGAACTCGTGGGTCCGAATGTTTGAGAAGCGGCACGATATTGGCACCAGCATCCACATTCTTGCAATCGCCAAGAGCATTACATGCGGCAGCGATCAACAAAGCCTCGTTCGCATTGCACGCATATTTCAGCCCATTGATGGCGTCGTTTGCTGCCGAGTTGTTTTCCGTTTGTCGAGCAACTTGGCCAAGCCCCCAAACACCATGTAGCCGATAAATCACGTCCAGCGACTCGTTGACCGCAACCGACTGTAATTGATCCACGGCGTGACGCGCAGCCAATTCGTATTGACTCTCCAATCGAACGCGGCGGTCAGGATGCTGTAATAACAAAGTCAACGTCTCGATTGACTCGGAGGCAAAGCCCTTCGCTAACAGTTCTCTCGTAGACTTGACCAATTCAGTCGAGCTTTGATCGGGATCAAAGAATCGATAGATACGTCCCTTGCCTTCACCATTCCACCCGTTGACCCAGTCGGTAACGTAGAGAGCACCATCGGGTCCAAAGTCCGCATCGGTTCCGAGAATGTTCCAAATCGTCTCGGCGTTATCACCGAGCTCAAAAAACGCGCCCTTCGGTTTGACTTGCAATGTCCGCACCCCGCTATTGGACGCTTGCCCGCGGAAATCGACCAAGAAAAACGTGTTCTTGTAAGCATCAGCTAAACCCGTGCCAGGATAATAAGTCAAACCCGATGGTCCATCCGCGAAATTCGCAATCGGGGGGATCGTATAAGCCGGCGTCTGGTCGTTAAAGGGATACCAGATTTTTTCGCGATTGAAGGGGCCACGATCCGAAATGTACTGGTAGTACATCCGCCAGCCAGAGTCACCGCCGCGTACGACGTTTACCCAACGAGCGCGATCACCGCTGTCCGAGTTGTTGTCGCCTGTGAACAAGTTCCCGTAATCGTCGAACGCGAGTTCCTGGGGATTGCGCAATCCCGTAGCGAATAACTCCAAATTAGATCCGTCCGCTTCACAGCGAAATACTGCTCCGCTGGCGGGATCAATAAACTTGCCGTTGGGAGTCTCGACGTTGTATCCCCGGTCACCGATAGAAAAGTATATTCGACCATCAGGACCCATCACCAAACCATGCATGTCGTGCCCGCGAAAAGCGACGCGGACGCCAAACCCGTCGTATAGCGCATCGCGTTTCTCGGCAACACCATCGCTATCGGCATCTGTCAATTTCCAGAGTTTGGGTATGCAAGTGTAAAAGACTTGATCGCCTCGAACCAAGATCCCCGCGCCGGTGCCATCCTCCAAGTGATTAAATCCGTCTGCAAAGACAGTCGAAGAATCAACAATTCCGTCGCCGTCTTTGTCAAGCAATAGTCGTATGCGATCGTCTTTTAAAACGTAAGAGGCACCGTGATCTGGTAACAATCTTTTGTGGTAACCAATGCGGTCCGCCACCGTTTGAGCCGACAAGTCAGCGAGCAACCATTCTCGATCGTGACCGCGATTGTCTGTAATCCCGTCGTTCTGCCGAAATGACTCGCAGACAAAGATCCGCCCATCGTTGGCAATCGTGAACACGACTGGATTGGCGACATCGGGTTCAGCGGCAACTAATTCACAGCGCCAGCCTGCAGGGATCTTGAAGCTAGCGATCGCATTTGCGCCCTCTGTTGACGCGTCGGTTATTTTGGGAGGCTCAGGACGGGGAACTTGATCATCATCGCTGTAAACCAAACTAAGCTGTACCGACAGCACTAGTAAAGCGAGTGCAATGCGTGAAGTGTTCGATGAGGCTTTCATTAAAGACAAATTCTCTAAGGTGACGTAGGGACGACTAAAACATGCTTTGGAAAACGATTCAATTATTTACGAGAAACGCTAAAAAGCCAACGCTTGTTGGAAGGTTGCAGAAACTTCTTGCGAATTAATCTCTGAAATCAGGTCGGATTAAACATCTAAGGGAATTCGAGTAGCGGAGAACATCGGCGTCGATTGCTCTTTGGACCAAATTTTCCGAATACAGTCTCGCTACTCATTGGGTGTATTCATTAACCTGGCTTCGCATTTCGCAAATCAAGTGCCCGGCTATGTGACACTGCTTCGTCTGGTGACAATTAATCGCATTGCCAGCGACTGTGTTGACGTGGCGAGGAGGCGCTCTTTACCGCGCGAGTTCTATCCTTAAGATTGCGTTCGAAGCCGACCAGTTGTGTACAGATAGAAGCTCAGCGAAAGAGCAATCTTGATAGTGATGATACGTCCCAGTTCAGCTTTTCCACTTAAGCGTGTCGCAGTTTATTCGTAACGCAACGCCGACGCCAAGCTTACTCGAGCCGCGCGTTCGGCGGGTATCAACGACGCGGCCAGTGCCATCGCAAGCGCGATTGCAAAACTGGCTGTAGCCAATCCAGGACGGAAAACAAACTCGATCACATGTCCGGTTGCAGTGTAAGTCGACAAGTTGATCAAATACGCCACCAAGATCCCCATGCATGCCCCAGGCACAAAACCAACTAAGCTTAGCAACAACGCTTGAGCAAAAACCATGCGACGAATTTGATTGCGTGTCATCGCAACGACACGCAGAAGCCCGATTTCACGGGTTTGCTCAATGATGTTCATCGATAGAGTGTTGATCAGTCCGAACGAAGCGATCGCCGACCCCAAAGCTAACAATCCCCACAATCCGCCATTCACGCCCCGTGACATTGACCGAATCAATTCAACCAATTCAGCATTCGATTGCAACAGTAACCCGTGTTCTTCGCATAATCGACTGACGGCTTCTTCGACTTCAAGTTGACGCCCAGGTTCTGAGTATACGATGAACGCATCTTCGCCTTCGATCTGAAAAACTTGTTCCGCAATTTCACGCTGCATGTAGATCGTAAGGCCGCCAGCGATATAGTCGTTAACAATCCCCGCGACGACAAAATCTTTTTTGCCAGCCAGAGTGTCCAAAGGAAGCGAATCACCTAGCTTGATGTTTGCCCGTTCGCTCAATACGCTTCCAACAATAACCTCACCCCGTTTTAGTCCGGGAATCATCGAGTTAGCGTCACCTTGAAGAATATCAAAACTGATTTTTTCGGTGTCGCTAAAATCTCTAATGACAACAATGATCGAGTTGTCACCGGAACGTGCGTTGACAAACCGAAGCGAATCGAGCGATCGAATGCCTGGGATCTTCATAAGTTCTTGTCCAACGTCGTCGGGCAAATCAGCCGACTTGCCGGTTGAAAGATCCGGCATGGAAGCACGAACGAAAAAGTCACCGATGAGCGCACGCGAGCACCATAGATCGACATCGCGAACATTGTCGATAATGGTGCAAGCTAATCCCAGCCCAGTGCTGATCGCAATAAATAGTACTCCGGTGGTCAAAGACGTGCGGCTGCGATGTCGCAGCAATTGGCGATGGGCTAATAATGCTTCAACCCCCAGAAACGGAGAGATCAGCCACCGAACCAATCGGGACGTAGGGGCAACCATGAGCGGTAGCAAGAAAACGATTCCCATCATGGCCAAGATCGAGCCCGGAATAGACCACTTCATCGACAACGTTCCCGTAATACAACCTACATGAAGCATCGTTCCGATAAAAACCATCAACAGGCCGAGAGCAGGCAGTCGATAGCGGGACGTTTCTAATTCCGATGAAACAACAACTTGCATCGCCTCGGAAGGCGCTAGCCTTCCTGCTCGTCGAGCCGGCATAAATGCCCCCAACCAAGCAATTCCAATTCCAAAGAAAGCAGCGATTAAGAATGGAATTAACGACAATTGCGGATCCGGCATATCGGATTGCAAAACTTGGGAAGTTGCTCTGGTCAACAGAAATGCGCCACCAATTCCAAATGCCACGCCTACCAATGTCCCAACACTCCCCAACAAGAGAGCTTCATTCAAAACGAATGTCGAAATCTGTTTTCTCGTTGCTCCGATCGCCCGTAAGACGCCAAGTTGCCTTCGCCGCTCTCCGACAACCATCTGAAAAGTATTGAAGATAATAAAGACCGCTATCAACAGCGCAAATGCAGTTGCTAAACGAAGCCCTTGTTCGGTTGCGTTGATCGCTTGGTCGGCAACTTGGTTGTCTTGTGCAGGACGTTTGACCCGCAAGCCCGTAGGTACACTTTTAGCCAAAGCTACCTGAACAGCTTCTTGCTCCGCGTCTTCTTCGAGCAATATTTCTAATTTATCAAGTTTACCTTTAGCGCGAAAAACAGACTGCACGGCGCGGAGTGGTGCGATGAGAATTCCGCCCTGTGCAAGTGCCGAGCCGCCTTGAGGTCGAATAAGTCCCGTAACTTTCCATTCCTTCAGCCCCGAACGTGTCATCAGTTTGACGGTATCATCAATGCGAACATTCATCGACTTCGCAAAGCGATCATCCAAGACTATATCGTTGCCCTCGACAACCATTTTACCTTGCACCAGATCGTAGCTTCGGATTTGTTCGTCAATCGAAACGTCGATACCAAGGATTTGCGTCTTTGCTTTGCGA
Source organism: Pirellulaceae bacterium (assembly GCA_031374825.1). Taxonomy (GTDB): domain Bacteria; phylum Planctomycetota; class Planctomycetia; order Pirellulales; family Pirellulaceae; genus JANMGV01. Next base: position 14,968 of record JANMGV010000026.1, on the reverse strand, counting down.
TCACCAGCGAAAAGAACCGTCGAGCGGAATACCGAAGGAACAGCAAACCGAACACCGGGTACACTGCGCACTGACTTGAGAACGGATTCGTCAAAGGTCGCTCCGCCCTCGGGAGTAATCTCCAAATCCGTACGGCCAGTAAGTGTACTGAACATTGCCGTCTGCGCTTTGCGAATCGTTGCAGTCGTCAACGACACCGACACCACCGCTGATGTGCCGAAGATAACGCTCAACAGAGTCAAAATCGTCCGCACGGGGCGGCTTTGCATTTCGCGCAAGCTCATTCGCCAAAAAACCATCGGTAATTTTCTCCACACAATTATCATCGCGAATCACTGTTTTCGCGATGGTTTCCAACCACACAAAGGCATGTTTTGTAGGCAACTTCCTTTATAACAAACATCTCTGGAGGTTGGGTAGGACTCTTGCAGGATGCAAACGAAGCCTGCGATGTCTATGATGATCGATACACGCGTTACATCAAACCAAAAGCTACCGAAACTCCAATCACGAAATTGATACGCGACGTACGGGGTCAGTCGACTTTTTGATTGCATAAAAACGAGCGGCAAAAAAAATACTATTCATAAACTACGGAAGCTGACAATGAAAACTTTCCGACTATTCGCGTTCGTTGCTGTTTGCTTGGCAAAGACTCTTTCGACAGATTGTTGCCTGGCACAGCCTAAGGCACCGAATGTTCCCAATGACTTGCTTGCACAGATTGAGATCCTGCAGGCTGGAGTCAAACTAACTTTGCTGGCCGAGCATCCTGATCTTGTCACACCGACGGGGATTGATGTCGGACCGGATGGACGCATTTGGTTGGCCGCTTGCCATACACATTTTCGACCGCAAGGATACACTGGCCCCGAGCATGACGAAATTCTCGTCTTTGACATCGCCGGCAAGAACCGCCAGGTCTTCTACAACAAAACAGATGCGACCATGCATGTTGAGTTGGGAAGCGACGGTTGGGTGTATCTAGCAGAACGCGATCGAATCCTTCGGGTCAAAGACACCGATGGAGATGGTGTCGGGGACATAGAAGAGAATATCGCGACGCTTGACACTGTGGCCGATTATCCGCACAACGGATTGAGCGGAATGGCTTGGCACTCGGATGGCGGGTTGCTATTCTCGCTTGGTGAAAACTTTGGAAAGGACTGGACACTGACTGCGCGCGATGGTTCACGCGTCAGTGGACGCGGCGAAGGCGGTGTTTTTTTGTGCTCGGCGGATGGCAAGCAACTACGACGCATCGCTCGCGGTTTTTGGAATCCCTTTGGTTTGTTAGCTCGTTCCGATGGCGAGATATTCGCGGCCGAGAACGACCCCGGAAGCAGACCGCCTTGCCGATTGTTGAATATTGTCGAAGGTGCCGATTACGGTTTCCAATGGGTATACGGAAGCGCTCCGATTCATCCTTTCGTTGCTTGGAACGGTGAACTGCGAGGGACATTAGGAATGATACACCCGTGCGGCGAAGGTCCCAGCGCGATCGTCGAATTGGGTGGAGGTGTTGTGATTCCTTCGTGGAGCAATCATTGCATTGACTTTTTTCCGCTTCGTCGAAAGGGAGCCGGATATACTTCAGAGCGTATCGAGATAGTGCGGGGGGGCGAGAATTTCCGGCCCGTTTGCATGTCTCCAGGACCGGACGGTGCGTTCTACTTGACCGATTGGGTTTTCAGTTCCTACGAACTTCATTCGCGGGGCAGGCTTTGGAAATTAGAAATTGACAAGGCGTCCGCACCGTGGGTGCAAATGGAACGCGAGCCGATGAATGAAGCAGCATTAACTGCAAAAGCGTTGCGGCAGGGGAATTCTTCGGTTTCGATTAGTCGTTTGTTTGAGTTGGCCAAGGGTGATGATCCGTACTTATCAGACGCGGCTTTGACCTCACTTGCTAAGCAATCGACTTCCTGGACTCCGGAATCGATTCGCGAATTGCCTGCAGCGGATCGCGTTTGGGCCTTGGTCGCGCTTCGCCGTGTAGACCTGAACGATGAAAAATGGGTTCGGGCTTTGATCGATGACCCAGACCCGGACATCCAATTCGAATGCTTAAGATGGATCGCCGACGCAGTCCTTGTGAGTTTTAAACCCCAGGTCGAAGCGATAATGATCAGTCCTAGTTTGGGCTATCGACAGTTCGAAGCAGCGTTGGCGACGTGGAACACTTTGCAAGGAAATCCTGGTGCCGGGGTGACGGATGCAGACGTGTTGGTCGAGAGGATTCAGAGCAAAGCTATTCCAAATCAGCTCAAAGCATTTTCGCTGCGTCTAGTCCCACCGTCCGATCCCCGGCTCACGGTTCCATTGCTTGCAGAACTCCGATCTACCGGCAATCCGTTGCTTGCGATCGAAATCGTTCGCACGCTCTCGGCGCAACATTCACAGGAATCACTCGCATTGCTTGCAACGGTTGCTTCTGACGATTCAGAATCCGAAGTACTACGAGCCGAGGCAATATGCGGTTTGGCGAGTTCCGCCGAAGACGAGCATGTCAAACTATTGACGATCCTCGCCGCTAGTTCTTCCAAGGCGATTCGCGACGAAGCACTTCGCAGCTTACGCGGTCGAACTCTCGAACACGATGCGGCAAGTATTCTTGAAAACGTCAGCAAAGCGCATCGCGATTCGTCGTCACTGGTAAACGCGGTCCTTCATCCTGAAACGATCAATGAACATAGACCAAAGCTTGATGATACGGCTGCTTGGACAAAACGACTTACTAGCTTGCCGGACAGACCTGACGCCGCAGCCGGCAGACGTATTTTCTTTCATTCCAAGGTAGCATTATGTGCAAACTGCCATCGTTATGACGGACGTGGAAATGTCGTCGGCACCGATCTAACTCTGTTGTCCAGGCAAGGCGAAGCAAAAAGCATTTTACAATCGATCTTGCAACCAAACCAAAATGTCGCGCCTCAGTTTTATACAACTTTGTTAGAACTCGATGACGGAAGCGTTTTTAGCGGAATATTGTTGCGGTCGTCGAGTGTCGATGTCTTTCGAGACTCTGCTGGAAAAGAACGCACGTTTACAAAATCGGAAATTGTTCAACGTAAAGAGCTAAAAACATCGTTGATGCCCACGGGCTTGGTTGAACAAATGACCGATCAAGAAATCGCAGACCTGCTCGCGTTCTTAACGTTGGACTCTACAGATCGACCTTGACGAAACCGGCCACTGCGAATTGCAATCACCGTGGTCGTCACTTGGGCTTGGAGTATTGGGTGCGTCCCGCGTTTAAGATTCTTTGCGAATAAAATCTTTCAGAGTTCGCGGTTCCTGAGCATCTGAAGAATCATTTTCCTCGCGGGCAGAAGGGCTCGTCGACTCGAATTGGCTCCCCGATTCCGGAGCTTTGGAGGCATTTGAGTTTTCTCCAATGGAAACGGGGGCGACTTCTCGGCGTTCGTGAACCACACGATCGAATTTCATGAATCCGGACGTGATAACTTTTTCGGGTTTGCGGGCCGAAGGATCCTTCTTCCGATTTTTTTCTTGTAGTTGCATCCGTGTGGCGTTGATGGCGGTCGTACTAAGAGCCGCTGCAGAAACGCGGGGCTGAGACATTTCGATCGCTTCGTCTGAATCGAAATCCACCGACTCCTCAGGTTTCGCGATTGCAGTTCGTACCACCATTGGTACGTGGATAGATTTATCGGTAACAGTTTCGCTGGATGCCTCATCCGCACCAGGCTTGGAGGCAGTTCGATTTGCTCCAAATCCCGCTGGCGTGGCCAAACGATCGGACTTCGCTGAATTTGAACTGGCCTGCATGGCCTGTTTGGTAAGCCTCTTATGTCGCTTTCGCTCTTTCATCGCCAATTGACGGGCTCGTGTTTCTGCCGCTTCACGGTTTGCGCGCTCCGCGATCTGCGTAGACTCTATACTGACAGCCGCTGCAGCCTTACTTTGGGAAGCCGTTCTGACCGTCGACGTTTGCGGTTGCGTCTCTGCAGCAATCTTTGTTGAAGACTGTTTCGCGCTTTGGCTAGTTTGCGATTCAATCTTCACCGGAACAATAACGTCCTTCGTTTTGATGCTACGCCAAATCACCCATGCCGCAACAACGATTAACAGAGGCACACCAAAAAGGAGCGTTGAAAAAGCAGAATCTGATACAGCAGTTTGCGGTTTGTTCTCTGGAACTGCCGTGGTTGCGGTGGTGGGCTGGGATTGGGACGGATCTGTGTTTTGGAAAATGTACGCCATCAAGGCTTTACCTGTATAAAAGCGGGTTTTGTTGACTGTTATTTCAGTGGCACTGAGACCCATTGTAGACAACCTCAGGTACTTGAACGAGATGCTAAATGATGAAAATTCATTTACTGCGCGATGTATTTGTTCAACATTCCAGCAACACGGAAATGGCACGAGACCCTTGCACAATCAAAACGTAGCTTGCTTCCGCAGGACTTGATCAGCGGTTACAAAACAGGCTGTAGTGCGGGCTGTTAGGTTTGCAGGCATGTCGATTGTTCGAATTAGTGAATTGACAATGAACGAAATAGAGATTCCGTTTGGGAAGATTTTCCTGCGCATTCCGGTTCCCGCGAAATGCATTCCGACTGTTTTGCGAAAGCCACTCATGCCGGTATTGGCCGATCCGAAGCAAGCGGTGGAGCGCGCTCTACAAACTCCCGTTGCATGCGACTCGATTCGGGAACTGGCGAAAAACAATCCAAGCGTCTGCATCGTTATCTGCGACATCACCCGTCCAGTACCTAACGGCTTGCTTCTGCCAAGTCTCGTTCGGGTCTTGCTTGACTCAGGAGTTGATATTGACAAGATAAAGATCTTAGTCGCAACGGGATTGCATCGCCCCAATCTAGACGACGAACTCCTCGAACTGATCGGCGACAAATGGATTTTTGAAAACGTCCGAATCGAGAATCATGATGCGCGGGATGCGGAATCGATGGTTCGGTTGGGAGAAACCGCCACAGATAAAATTCCAATCGTTCTCAACCGACGACTCGTCGAAGCACAGTTGCGAATCGTAACTGGACTGGTTGAACCCCATTTCATGGCAGGATATTCCGGGGGTAGGAAAGTGATAGCGCCAGGAGTTGCTGGTGAGGAAACCATTCGGACCTTTCACAACCATCGTTTCATGAGCGATGCCAACGCAACGAATTGCAATCTCCAAGACAATCCGCTTCATCGCGGGCAGTTGGAGATTTTGAAGACTCTTGGGGCGGTCTTTGCTGTGAATACCGTGATCGACGAGCAGCGCAATTTGAGCTTTGTCAATTTCGGCGAGTGTCAACAAAGCCATATTGAGGCTGTCAACTTTGTTCGTCAATACGCGGAAATCCCGGTTGAGCACAAATTCGCCACGGTCGTCACAAGCGCTGCGGGATACCCGCTGGACAAGACTTACTACCAAACCGTCAAAGGTATGGTGGGGCCAATTCAAATTCTAAGCGATGGTGGCACACTGATCATCGCAAGCGCGTGCGAGGAAGGACTGGGCTCGCCTGAATTCCGCGAGTCTCAATTGAGTCTAATTCGCCAAGGCGCGACTGCCTTCTTGGATTCCATCCGCGATAAACCGCTGGCAGATATTGATGGCTGGCAAAGCCAAATGCAGACGAGAGCGACAAACATCGGACGAGTGTTGTTGTACAGCCCAGGCCTCAGTCCATCTGATCGTCAAGCAACCGGAGTCGAGATGATCGACAGTATCGAACATGCTATCGCCGAAAGCATCGCTCGAAGCGGTAACCCCAACGTAGCCTTCATCCCCGAAGGCCCCTACGTCATCCCCTTAATAAAAAAATAGATCCCAAAGTAGTTTCCAAAAGTAGTTCCCGCTTGCCGAGCGGGAACTGGGCTGCCTAGTTATTCACCAACGGCCTTTATCGTTCAGGGCAAAGAAACTCTTTCGAAGTTCTTATTGCAATGACGCGCTGACCTAAGGACACTAATTCGCTGATCTACCATGAACGTCTACAACCAGTGGTTTGCTTTGGTTAGTAACGTCAGTTCCTGCCCGGCAGGCAGGAACTACTTTTGATCGATTAGGTCGATTTGGCAAGGAAGTTCTGGGCCGTGGATGGCGGCGATTATTGCGTCCGTTTCGAACGATGAATTGGATGCTAAACTGAATCGAATTTGTTGGTTTGAGATGTCCTTGCGAAGTGCAATTCCTTCCAAGACTCCATTAATGATCATCCCTATTCCAATTACCGGTTTTTCGTTAATCGGCAATCCAGAAAGAGCTGTTCTGCCGGCAGCACTCAATTCCAAGTCCATGGTTCGCTCAACATTTGTTCGCCGCGAACTTGATTGAGGATTGGATGCGTTCACATTGCTGATCATATCGCTTGAAATGCTAATCGGGCTGTCGATGCATTTTGCTTTCTCGCCGAGCCCATCGGGCTGAACGGAAATTCGGCTTGCGTCAAGGCCTTTAGCAATGGGGAAGTAAATTACCTTGCTCGATGCTTCGTAACTTTCTTGCTCAGCATCATACAATGCGACAAGCTGAATTTTACTGGCGATTGCTAGTCGAGAGGTGATTTTGTCTCTTTCGAATTTCCAAGTTTGCATAGTAATTACATTGGAAAGACCGAGAGTTCCGGGCATTACCTTCTTGATATCGGAAAGACCGAACAATCTTGCTTCTATAGCTTGGCCAAGCGACTCATTATCCCATTTGTCGGCGACGATCCGGTATTTGAGATTGGTTGGATAATATCCGCAGTAATAGACTACGAGACCACAACATCCGAGAATCAAGCCCGCTACATTCAGGATAGAAATGATGCGTGCGGTTCGCGATTCGCGCAAGTACATGATCGTCGTTGCGCCCCAGTTCGATTTGCTCGGCGATAATCCTTGCTGTCGAATTGTCGGATTTTTAAGCTCGTTCAGAAATCGTAAAGCCCAAACTCCCATTGGGAAACTCAGTATTGATATTGGCGTTACTGGGATCATGGACATTACGATTGCTGCTTGGGAACACCCGCGTGTTCTCGCAACTAAATGCAATATTCCGGCGACGATTTGAAAAACTGAGATCGGACCTAAGATTACGCCAGTGGCGATCGCTGCAGCGATAAATACCCCGCCTTTCAATGTGTCCTGGTACAACACCTCCATTATTGCGATGACTCCAGCGTTCATGATTCCGAAAAGTATCAACATGACGGCCAAAACTGTATGTCGAGAATCAGAAAGCTCCGCGAGCTGATTTTTCGCAATACTTGCTATGTTGGCTAAGCCCAATGTCGCCAAAACATTTTCCGCAAGGTGGCGATCGGCACCTTTGATCTTCAATGCGACGCAACCCGATTCCGCATCGGGCAGATTCCCCAGCGTCGTCGAGGCATCCGTTGTAATCGCTAGTCTGGAGCTAAACACACCATGAGTCAATTCGAGGCGTTCGATACTGTTGACCGGAATTTCGACAACATGTAGTTGCGATTTGATTTTTCCAAAAAGCGGATCGCGATATTTGAATTCGATTTTCAAACTATTGGGGACAGCACGGACCATTCCAACAACCCATTTGAGACCGTTTGGCGATTCCCATTCAAAGGGAACCGAACTACTGACCTTACCGATCGGCGCGAGGATTGGTGCTTGAGCTTGAATTGCACTCTGTCCGAGCTTTTCGATGTCTTCTCGAATCTCCGAAGCGCTTTGATATCGCAGAGCAGGCTTCCTTTGGAGTGCTTTGAGGACGATAGCATCGACGCTTGTACTAACCCGAGCGTTGATCGCGCTCGGAGGCTCGAAACGACCCAGCGGAAGCTGGCCAGTTAATAGCTCGTACAAAACGATTCCCAGAGAGTACAGATCGATGCGATGATCGATCTGTTCGGGAGCTTCTATATGCTCGGGAGCCATGTAATTCGGCGATCCAAGAACTTGCCGAGTCATGGTCAGCGAAGTCCCGTACGATCCATCGTTGAGAATTTTGGCAATTCCAAAATCAGCAAGCTTGGGAACGCCATCTTCACCCATCAGGATGTTTTCGGGTTTGATATCGCGATGAACAATCCCTTTGCCGTGTAAATATTCAAGTGCTCCGCAAAGTGACTTGATCAATGCAAGCGATTCTTTCGGGTCGACTCCCTTGGTATCAATCACTTGGCGAAGGTTGATACCATCAACGTACTCCATAATGAAGTAGGCCATGCCGTCAGAAGTGCGACCAAAGTCGTATATGGTGACGATATTGGGATGCGAAAGCTTGGCAAGCGTTTTTGCTTCGCGCTCAAATCGCTCCATGAAAGCAACATCTTGCGACAGTTCGGCGTGGACGAGTTTCAAGGCGACCTCACGGTCAAGCGCCGTTTGGCGAGCCTGATAAACAGCCCCCATCCCGCCTAAACCAATGAGCGTCCGAATTTCCAGTTGAGGGAATATCTTATTGAGTTGGCTCGGGCTAGGCAGCCTATCGCGGTTCAACGCATTGGGCGATTGCTTCGCCGATCGCGATAAACCCAGTTGCATCAAGCAGCCATTACAAGAATTGTCGCTATTAAGTGCACCATTGCAGGTTGGACATGTCGCGTTCATGATCTACTGTTTTCCGACGCAAAACTGAGAAGTAAGGTTTGTACTGTAGATGCATTCGCAGTTTCGTTGGAGCGGTTACAGCAATTGTAGAAAAATTGTCAAAGTGACCTTTGCCCGCGAACGGCGGACAATAAATCGTTGATTTCTTGGTCAATGTCGCTCGGGTCGTCGATGGTTTCGAGAACAATTTCCCTCAAAAGTTCGCCAAATCGTTGCCTTAGCCGATGCAATGCTACTTTCACAGCAGTTGGCGACATGGACAAAACTTGCGACTGGGCAGCGTATTCTTCGTTGGTCATTGGCATCGTAAGTTTTGGGAGAAGTACACTGCACACCTGCTTCTTCCCTCGGGACTCGGCTTCCGCAAGCGCGCGTCGTCGGGCTTCGTCGAGCACACTATTGGCCCAAATGTACAAAAAAGATCGCTCTGCGTCCGGTTCTTGAATTACCATTGCGCTGAGTTTGGACTCGCAATCTTGAGCGTTTAATGAAAACTGAGTTCGTCCCCCACCTCGCTTTTGGCTATGCGACTTTCGGTAATCATCGATGAGGAATCGCTTCCAGGCGGTCAGCAAAAACGTGCGGAATTTTCCTCTAGCTGGGTCGGCTTTGGCAAGCAGATCACCCTGAACAACTTGCCCAAGGAATTCCTGCGTGGCGTCCTCAGCGTCTTCGCTTGACAATCCTTGATGCCGCGCGAATGCATAAAGTGGCATCCAATATCGATGGACAATTTCGCCAAGTGCCGGACGACCTTCAGAATTATTTTCCGAAGCCGCTCGCCAAACTAGGGTCCACTGAGTCGTCGCAAACTGACGGATATTCATTAACTAGTTGTCCACCATTCTCTTAACGCACCTATTTGTCTCGTTGGGCAAGTGACTTGATATCGCTTAAGGACAATGCTCCGCGATAGATTCGTACGTCAGCCAAGTTTCCTTGAAAGAAATCTTGAGCGCCAAATCCAATTTTAAGTGATCCATTTTCGGACCAGCGGAAATCCGAAGCTGCGAAAGTCGCGGACTCGGAAACTTGCTCGCCATCCACAAATAACCGAAGTCGATCTGCATCTCGAATGGCTGCAATGTGATGCCAACCTGCGGGAAACTGGCGGTCCCAAGTTGCATTACGACCTGCTTCGATCGAAAGCACTCGGCCCGAAGGTAGTGCACCGACAAACAGCCGACCTTGATAAACAGACATTGACCATGCTCGCCGATATTTTACATCAGGGGTCATGTCGACGCGACCAATTTTGGACCAAAGTTTGTCACCGTCGAAGCGGTAAACTTCTGCAAGTGGCAAAGTTCCACCATACATTTTGCCGTTATATACAACCAGCGGCATCGCTTCTAATTCCGAACCCAGTTTGCCCACGTCCTCCCACTGAGTGCCTTGGATATAACGAAATACATGGGCTTGCGGCCATTCGCTGACAAACAGTCTTCCTTGGTGAACAGCGAAACCGTAGGTCTGCGTCGCGTTTGGAATGTTTCCAACCGGCAGCCAATGCTCTCCATCGAATCGAAACACCGATCCTTCGTCATAACACGTTGCATACAATCCGCCGTTGTAGACCGTCGTCGCTTCGACACGTTTGCCTTCAGGAACTGGACACGGCGTCCAGCGATCGCCGCCATCGAATCGGAAAAAACCAGCGGGCTTGTAAAGCGAAGCGGCGTATAAAGTTCCTTTGAATTCAATCAAACTGGATACAGCTTCCGTCTCCTCGGCCAGCCGTCCGCAATTAAGCCACCTATTATCCGAGCTTAGTCGAAAGACGCGGCCACCTGAATTTGGATTTTCGGATTCTGACAGGGAAGAACCTGCAAGACGATATTTGCTGGATGCTACATACAACTCTCCCTGATATACGGCCATCGCAGAAATCGCATTGCATTGGTCGGGAGCCCCCAAGTCCGTCCATTGCGTGCCGCCTTCAAATCGATACACGTGTCCTTTCTCGTCCGCTCCTGCATGGCAAGTTGACGCGTACAGTTTACCGGCATGAACACACAAAGAAAAAATGTACAGGGCGGTTCCTAATCGGCCATGATCGGTAAATTCTGGCTCAATTTGTGCTCGATCAATTCCAAAATGAAGTTGCCGACTATTGGCTTGCGAAGTTGTAACCCCCAAATGCGAATAGAGACCTAAAACAAATCCGGTGCGAGCATCTGAGTCAAAGTGGCTTGCGATGTCACCTAAAACGTCATCGCTAGTTTCTGACGGTTTCACCCAAGCGGCAATCGAAAACGGCTTGTCCCCCATGTCCAAGCTTTTGATTTGATCTACTTTCAAGACCGACGAGACGCCATTAAAGTGCGACGAGCTTCTCAGCGTTGATGTGGGACCATCATTCACCAAGCTAACATCGGTATCATTTGTTGGTAACTTGCTGCCCGAGTGATCGTTAAAATCATTTTGCAAATGCCAATGACCAACCAAGTTGACCTGCGCTTCGAGTGATTCCGAAAAGAACATGCACAAAGAAAGAAATATTGCGTTGCGCATCGGAGAAGCCCTCTATTGAAAGCGATAGGTTGGTAGCAAGAATCGCGAAAGGATTGCAGCCGCGTCCAGGCATGGCAATCGTCCTGCTGCAGCATATTACCTTTTTTAAGGACACTTCTCGCTGATTGCCGCTGTTTCGAACAAAAAAATGAGCGAATTGACAGCATTTTCGTACTCGTACTCAGCCACCGGCGGTACTCGTACTCGTACTCGAATTTCGCTCTCGATCGAGTACGAGTACGAGTACGATTTCGATTTCGATTTCGATTTCGATTTCGATTTCGATTTCGATTTCGATTTCGATTTCGATTTCGATTTCGATTTCGATTTCGATTTCGATTTCGATTTCATCGACGCCGGCGAACAGCGAGTATTTCGAGTTGGTGCAAAAACAATCAACCAGCAATCGTCAAACACCCACAGGCTTTGGTAAAGAAACGGTAGGTTGTTCGTCCTGTAAAAAACGCACGGTGGCTTCATCGCTGGCTGTTTCCACCGGGAGTGCCTCCGATGACTGCCCGCTTTTTGGAGTCGGTCGTTTGACGCGAAACAAGATGACATAGAGCGCAGGAAGATTGATTAACGTCAAGAATGTCGCGATGGACAAACCGCCCATGATTGCGATTGCCATCGGTCCCCAAAACACGCTTCGGCTCAAAGGGATCATCGCCAAGATGGCGGTTGCCGCAGTCAATATCACCGGACGAGCACGCCGAACCGTGGCACCGACGACGGCTTCCCAAGGTTCTTGACCGTCTGCCAAATCTTGCTGAATCTGATCCATCAGGATAACCGAGTTGCGCATGTCCATGCCTGCCAGCGAGATAACGCCAAGCAATGCGACGAAACCAAACGGGGCATTGAATGCAAGTAGAAAAACAACCACGCCGATCAATCCCAGCGGTGCAATCAAAACGACCAAGAACATGCGAGGAAAACTTTGCAACTGCGCCATCAACGTAGTCAGCATCAGAATTCCCATCAACGGAAAGACTGCGAATATTGATGCGTTGGCTTTTGCGGCTTCTTCGGTAGCACCGCCATTCTCAATACGATAGCCCTCGGGCAGCGTAGCAGCCAAAGCGGCGATTTTGGGACTCAATTGAGCAGACACTTGAGGAGGCTGTTTGCCATCGCGGATATCACAACGAACCGTCAAAGTCAAATCGCGATTACGTCTCCACAAGACAGGTTCTTCCTGCTCGTAGGTCAGGTTTGCTACTTGCGAAAGGGGAATGGATTTTCCCGATTGCGTTGTGATGTTGATGTTCTGTAGATCATCCAAAACCATCCTCTCAGCAGGCACCGCGCGAGCGACGACATCGATCAGTTCGGTTCCTTCGCGATATTGTGTGATCGGGATGCCTGCCAGCAACGTCTGGAGCGACTGCGATAAATCTTGGGTTGTCAGGCCAAGCATTCGCGCACGATTCTGGTCGATATTCAGTCGCACGAGTTTCGACAATTCTCCCCATTCCATATGCACATCTACCGTGTCGGGATCAGTTCGCATGACCGATTGCAGGCTTGCAGCGATCTTGCGTATTTCGCCTGCATCGGGACCGACGACTCGATACTGAACGGGGAATCCTACAGGAGGACCAAAATCCATGCGAACCGCTCGACCTCGCAGTTCGGGGAAAAGCTTGTTTTCAGCGAAAACAGCTCGCATGCGTTGCAGAGCACGTTCACGGTGCTTTGCGTTGTCCGTCACGACGACAATCTTTCCAAAGTTCGCTGATGGTAGATCGGGATCGAGTGTCAGTACGAATCGCGGAGGGCCGCCGCCTGCATACGACGAAAAATGCAACACGTCGGGATCGTCCTTCAATAATTCCTCAACTTTGGCAATTGCCGATTCAGTTGCGGCAAAGGAGGAGCCCTCAGGCAATCTCAGCTCAACAAGGAACTCTGGTCGCGAAGATTGCGGGAAAAACTGTTGCGTAACAAAGGGAAAACCCGCCATTGCTCCCGCAAACAACATCGCAGTGAGCGCTACAACTGTCTTGGGACGACCGAGGCAAGCTTCGAGGATGCGGCGGGCTGTTCGATACATCGGCGTGTCATAAACGTCTTTTTCATGATGATTGCCCTTCTGTTCGGGCAGCAGTTTTACACCTAAGTACGGCGTGAAAATCACAGCAACGAACCAGGAAGCAATCAATGCAATACCGACGACCCAAAAAATACCGCCCGCATACTCACCTGCAGAAGAATGGGCAAACCCAACAGGTACAAATCCAATTCCAGTTACCAACGTCCCTGTTAACATCGGAAACGCGGTGGATGACCAAGCGAACGTAGCGGCACGATAGCGATCCCATCCTTGCTCCATTTTCACGACCATCATTTCGACGGCGATGATGGCGTCATCGACCAAAAGCCCCAATGCAATGATCAACGAACCGAGTGAGATACGGTCAAGATTGATCCCCATGATTTCCATTACGACAAACGTGATGGATAATACCAGCGGAACGCTGAGCGCGACGACAATGCCCGTGCGGAATCCAAGGCTGACGAAGCTAACAAATAAGACGATCGCCAATGCTTCGACGAAGGAACTTAAAAACTCGGTGACGGATTCTTCCACGACGTGAGGCTGGAAAGCGACAGTTTGAATCTCGACACCTGCGGGCAAAGTCGACTGGATGGAGTCAACTTCTACTTGCATGGCTTCGCCTAAATCCAGAACGTTTCCGCCCAAGCTCATCACAACGCCAAGACCAACTGCTGGTGCACCATCGAAACGCATCGTATAAGTGGCTGGTTCTTCATAACCCCGCTTAACATCAGCGATATCACCGAGTCGAAGAAGCTTGCCCCCAGCTTGAATGGGTACATTGCGAACTTGTTCAACCGCATCAAATGCGCCTTCAACGCGGAGGAAGATGCGGTCGGTTGTCGTATCGACGCTGCCCGCGCTTTGAATTGCATTTTGTTTGTTGATTGAATCAAAGATCAAACCAGGGGCGATGCCCAAGCTCGCGAGTTTTGAATGCGAAAACTCGACGTAGATTTTTTCGTCTTGAGCAGCAATGACTGCCACTTTATCGACATCAGGAATTCGGATCATGCGCTGTCGCGCGGTTTCTGCAATCCGCTTTAATTCTGCCATCGTGAAATCGGAACCTGTAATCGCGAATAATCCGCTGTATACGTCCCCGAATTCATCATTGAAGAAAGGCCCCACAACACCTGTTGGCATCTCTTGTCGAATATCCTGAATCCTCTTTCGCGTTTGATACCAAATGTCTTTGACTTGGTCGGCAGACGTATAGTCCTTGAGGTTCAACAAGATCCAAGTAGAGCCGGGTCGCGAAAAAGTTTTTGCGAAGTCAAAGTTGGGAAGGTCTTGCAATGTCTTTTCGATTTTGTCCGCCACCATGCTTTGCATTTGTTCAGCGGTTGCGCCTGGCCAAACTGCGGAAACCGTCATCGTCTTGATCGTGAACGAGGGGTCTTCGGCACGGCCCAATTTCAGAAAGCTGGCGGTACCGGCGATTCCGAGTGCGATGATCAGAAACAATACAAAGCTTTGATGTTTTACGGCCCAAGCCGACAAATTGAACGGTTGCATAATAGCATTCTCAAGTGGAAATTTAGTTGCTGAGCGCGATTCGATCTTCCCAGACAGACACGGTCATGGACGTATCCAGTTTTTGGACTCCAGCCCGAACGATCAGTTCGCCGGGTTCCAACGTAGAATCGATCCAAACTTGATTTTGCCCGTACAATTTGACCTGAACGGGGCGTAGGCTTAACGTGGGCTGTTCAAACATTGGGCTTGACTCGATGAATTGATATTGGTGACCGAGGGCATTTCTTGTCAAATGGCTTTTTCCGAATCGGACTACTTTTAAGGATCATTGCCATGCCCGCAGTTTCTCTGGATGCGTCGACTTCG
>JANMGV010000019.1:0-8679 GCA_031374825.1 Pirellulaceae bacterium | reverse complement strand
CTGCCGATCGCCCTATCCCACACTGTACTATCCATAACTGTTTTGCAGAGCAAAACAAAAGCTATGCGATCGTTGCGTTGTGTTCGAACATCTTAATCTCGATGCAGAAAGTCAGGAAACGACCTCTCGAAATGATCGGTTTTAGCGACAAAAAAATGCTCGTCTTTGCACATGGGATCGTGTGCTGCGTGATGCTTTTTGGGTTGAGCAGCAATGTCCATGCCCAGCAGGCTTCACAAACGACTAGTGAGCAGCCGAATCTGCCCCGAATCGAAGCACTGCTCGACGGATTGGATGCCGAATCCTATTCTGCGCGGCAATTAGCTTATCTTGAACTGCGAGCGATTGGAGCCGACGCAATTGTTGCGATCGAAAAGCGATTGCCAAATTCGTCGCCTTCGAGTGCAACAGCCATGGTGCGATTGTTGTCGGAGCTGCGACCGGAAGGTTCGAGCCAGTCGGGACTTCGCGCATTGGATGTGTTGCGCAAAACAGCCGAAAATCGATTGACCTTTGCAGGAGCTTTATCGCGTCGAACGATGGAGGCAATCGCTTCCAAACTTCGCGTGGAATGCGAACGTCGTTTGAGAGAGTTGGGAGCGATTATCGATGTTGGGCCGGTTCAAGTGCTCAGCTATCCGACCGAAGTTTTTCACTTGGAGTTAGACGAACGCTTTACGGGTACAGCCGCCGATCTAGAGGCCTTGGTGCACTTAATCGATATCGAATATGCCGTCCTTTCGGGCAACAACATCAAGCCTGAGATGCTGGAAAAAGTGGCGTTATTACCGAACCTGAAGTATCTGCAATTGAAGAAAGTACCGTTGACTCGCGCAGATTTGCGTTTGTTGAAAGCATTCCCGCCAATCGACACCCTTGACATTGTTTATTGTCCAATTTCAGACGAAAGCATCGATGATTTGGCGGCAATTGGGGGCGTATCCCAGTTGTCGTTATTTGGGACAGGAATGAGTCGCGAAGCGGCTGAACGGCTCAAGGAAAAAGCTAAACAATTAGAAGTCGTATTCCATCGCGGTGGGTTTCTCGGAATTCGATCGAGGGACCAGAACGGAATTACGATCGACATTGTGGTCGAAGGCGGGCCGGCAGAGAAAGCGGGTTTGCAGGCGGGCGATCGTGTCATCAAAATGAACGGAAATTCTTTGAGCAAGTTTGAAGATCTCCGAGTGGAGCTTGCCAAGTTCGGACCCACTGATTCTGTAAGTGTCGTTTTTGAACGTCCGTTCGGCTCCAAAATAATCAAACAAGAAGTCAATGTGCAGCTTGGAGAGCGGCCGTGAATGGTTCGTCCGACACCGAACCTAAGGTGCGATTCACTAAACGGAAGCTTGTCGGATTGCGAAGGAAACTTTTGGATTGGTATGCGACCGCCGCCCGCGATTTGCCTTGGCGAAATACGGCCGATCCTTATGCAATATGGGTCAGCGAGATCATGCTGCAGCAGACGCAAGTCATTACGGTCATCCCGTACTTCTATCGCTTCATAAAAAAATTCCCAACCGTTGTAGCACTTGCCGCTGCTCCCGAAAAAAGTGTCTTGTCGCATTGGGAAGGACTTGGCTACTATCGCCGCGCTCGTCAGTTGCATGCTGCGGCAAAGAAAATTGTCGAAGAGCACGACTCGGCTTTTCCCGATCAGCACGCGCTGATTTTAGATTTGCCCGGAATTGGCCGTTACACGGCTGGTGCAATTAGCTCATTCGCATTCAACCACCGACAACCCATTCTCGAAGCCAATACACAACGATTGTACGCGCGGTTGCTAGGGTGGTCCAAGCGACTATCCCTTGGCGAGAGTCGCAACGAACTATGGGATTTTGCAGAACAACTAGCCGATTGCGAAACACCGGGGCGCGTCAATCAAGCGTTGATGGAACTTGGCAGTCAAGTCTGCCGACCCCGCGAGCCGCAGTGCGCCGAATGCCCACTGCAGTCGATTTGCGTAAGTTACAACACCAACCAAATCGACGTGATTCCTGTCCCTGAAGAAAAGACTAAGTACGAAAATCGTGACGAAGCCGCGGTGCTCATTACCGATGGCGATGGCTCCTGGTTGGTCCGGCTGTGCAAGGAAGGTGAACGCTGGGCGGGGCTTTGGGATTTTCCACGATACGAAATGGGAACGTCGAGGGAGCATGAAAAGAAACTGATCAACAACATTCGCAAAGATTACGGCCTGCGAGTTGCGATTGGTGAGAAGTGTCACGAGATTAAACACGGCGTAACGCGATTCCGCATCACGTTGCACGTCTACCCTGCCCGGCTCCATAAAGTTTCGGCGGCAACCAGCCTCGACGCAGGAGCACAATGGGTGTCGACGCAGCAACTTAAAAAAACGCCTCTGAATGCCTCTGCTCGAAAGCTCGCGTCGATGCTGCACCGGCTGACATCTGATACATAAGTTTCGGGTCCGCAAGCCTGAGCAATGCTTTGTTGAAGTAACCGACGGAATCGCGCTTTCGGCGGTCATAGGACTCGATCGCCTGAGCATCGAGCTTATATTTTGCAAAGTCTGCAAAACAAAGAAGCCCCAATTCTCGCGGTACGTTTGCTTGATAGTGGCCGCTGAATGGATCAAGATATCATTGTGGCCTCAACGAAAGCCCGTTTTTACGCATTTAGATTGTCCGTGCTAGGTGTTTATTGCCTCACGAGCTTGTACAATCCGTTTAATGATCAAGAGAATCCATCCGCGAGGTTGCTATGAAAAGATTGCTTTCCAATTCCGTCTACAAACTATTTTTCGTCTGTGTAGCGGCCAACGTCGCTTGGGCCGAAGATCCTAAACCGAAGGATGTCGGCCAAGGTCCGTGGATTTCCACGATAGCTACTGGCTCACAACCGGATCAAGTTCTCGTTGGAGCCAGCACGAGTTTACTATTGCGACCGAGCAATCTTCAGCGAGCCAATGTCGCGACACCTGGTCAACTCGAAAACATCTGCGAGATTCCAGTCAGCATCTGGAAAGTTGTCGCGTTGGCTGATGGCACTTCGGCGGCTGTTTCCGATTATTCAGGCAATGTTTATGTCGCTTCGTTTGCTGACCCCGCGAATCCCAAAAAGCTTGCTTCCGGATTGCGATGGATTCGCGCCATGGTTCAATTGCCCGATGGTCGGTTGCTTGTTGGGACCGAAGACGGCAAAATTGTTCCGATCAATTTGGCCGATGGCGCTGTTGGCAACAAGGTCGACGCGCATTCAAGTCAAGTTTTCTCATTGGCTGTAGCCAACGACAAACTTGTGTCTTCGGGCGGCGAAGGGACCGTCAAGATTTGGAACTTGGCGGACATGGCACTTGTTCGCGAAATCAAAGTTTCGGATTCGCCCGTTTGGTCGGCGATGCTGACCAGCGATGGCCAGAGTTTGCTGACTGGTGGATCGGATCGTCGAGTCAATTTGTACGAAGCCGCGACAGGCCGGCTGGTTATGTCCCTTGGCGTCATGCCGGACTGGGTAAGTTGCATGGTGGCGTTGCCCGACAATGTTGTTGCGGCCGGCTGCATGGATGGAAGCGTCTATCTGTTCGATGTTCCTTCGAAACTGCGTGTAACAAAATTGGTTGGTCCTGGTAGCGGCATCTGGTCCTTGGCCGTCTGCCAAGACGCTCAGCATTTGATTGCCGGAACGCGCAAACATGGGCTTGCTGTTTTCTCCGCCGATCAATGGCAACCAGCACTTGCCGAAACGCGAGCCAAAGCCGCTCGCGAACAACCCCCGATGCCTCCAGCGAAATAAATAGGTTTTCTAGACATGGCAGTTGATCAAACCGTACCGGACGCAAGCGTTGTACTGGATCTCATCGAAGCGTTTCGTCGATCCAAAGTCATGTTCGCGGGTGTTGAACTCGGCGTCTTTGACGAACTTCATCGACATGCGATGTCGGTCGACGAATTATCGGACACTTGCAAGCTGGATCGGGATGCTGCCAAACGATTATTGGATGCATTGGTCGCTTTGCAATTGATTGTTTGCAACGAAGGGCGATATGCGAACACGCCTGCGGCCAACGCTTACTTGACGAGTACCAGCCCACGTCGCTTTACAGGCTACATTCGGTATTCGAACGATATGGCGTGGAAGCTATGGGCTAACTTGGAGGGAGCCATTCGCCAAGGGACGCATCGCTGGAAGGAGACTTTCGGTTGGGACGAACCGATCTTCTCGAATTTTTTCAAGACCGACGAAGCGAAACGCGAGTTCTTGATGGGCATGCACGGTTTCGGCGTGCTAAGTTCGCCAAGCGTCGTTAGCGCGTTCGACTTGAGCGGGTTCAATACACTTGTCGATCTCGGCGCGGCAACGGGCCATTTGGCATTGGCCGCTTGCGAGCGCTATCCTCATCTCAAAGCGATTGTTTTCGATCTGCCCGAAGCGGTTCCTTTGGCTCGCGAGATTGTTGGCGATTCCCCGTACGCCGATCGCGTTCACATCGTCGCTGGGAATTTTTTTGAGGATCCGCTTCCAGTAGGCGACCTTTATGCGTTAGGACGAATTCTTCACGATTGGTCGGAAGAAAAAATTCGCGTGTTACTCAAACGCATCGTCGAACATCTTCCGAAAGGCGGCGGATTGTTGATCGCAGAAAAGATGTTGCTTGAGGACGGCACCGGACCAAGGTGGGCTCGCATGCAAGACTTGAATATGCTGATCTGCACCGAAGGCCGGGAAAGAACTTTGTCGGAGTACGAGCAACTCCTTCTCGACGCAGGTTTCACCACCGTAACCGGCTGCCGCACCCAAGCCCCCATCGACGCCATCTTGGCAGTCAAATGAGAATTATCCTAGTTGGTATACGGGATTCACTTTCCGTTTTTCGGCAATCCATCTTGCCCAAGTAGGATTTCCAAGTCTCTTCTTAGTTTATACACAATGGTCATATCGCCGTTTCCCTCAAAGATGCCGCGTGGGCAGGAAATGCTTTCCAAACGCGGATTGTTGACGAGGAAGCAGCGTAAAGTTTCCTGTTCCTGTACGAATGGAATATTCACTTGCTTCAACCTTCCCAGTTTAGATAGTTGTCGCAGACATGCATCGGATATATTTGGTTCCGTTAACTGGAGATATTCAAGCGTCGTCATTCGCAACAACCGACTCAACTGATTTTCGGTTGGGCTACATCCCCTCAAGCCAAGACCTGTCACGTGATCCAAGTTTGATATCGATGTCCAGTCGGCGTCGTCAAGTTGGCAGGAATTCAAGCTGAATTTGGTTGGATAATCGTTTGACTGTAGAGAAGCAAGTAACTTACCAATTCCGTTTTGGCCGTGGAAAATTATCGACAATTCGGAATCACGTTGAAGATCAGCGATCTCCCATCCTGTATCGTCGATAACGACGCCAGTCTCAAACGAGATGTACTCTGGTCCCGCTGAAATTGCGAGTCTCATTTGGTCGACGGTAATTAGGTTTCCGTTAATCTGCTTCGCATCCGGTTTGTACGTCAGGAAAAAAGGCACTTGCAGTTTTGCGAGAAATTGTGCGTCGTCGTTTGATAGTCTCGAGCACTCGACCTCCAAAATCTCGGTAGAAGCCTTCGCAATCAGTTTTCTGATCGCCTCATAATCTCTGTATTTACCTTCCAGCACCAGAGTCAGTCGTGGCCGCTTCGAGAACTTGGAGTTATCAAATAGAGTGCGATCAATCAAGTACGCAGGCACGTGCAGTTGATCGACAGCTCCGCCTTCGAGATAGTTTAACACAGGCGAAAACAATTTCGGAAGAACAATTCCGGAACTGCTCATTACCCATCCGCTCATTTCACGACTTCGCCCACCGACGATGCTCACGAATCCACCAGCACGAGTCACTTCGGTCATCAATCTACGATGGGCAGCGGCTGTTCGCATTCGAGGTAGCAAAGTAGAAACAAGAAGCGCAACGACCGTGCAAAGTACGAGCATAGAAACGATTCGAAACCGACCACGACTTTGCCAGATCGTGACAACGAGCCAAGTTATGATTAACGAAACCGATGTCACTACGAAAAGCTCTGCCGATTCGATTGTCCAACCTGTTGCCAGCATCGTAATGATCGCGATAGATGCTGTAACGAAGGCAATGTACAACCATTTGATCGTACGTCGGTTAAATCTATTCCGGTCTTGTCCGACGTTAGTTTCCATGACTTAAACGGCTCATCGAAATTTTTGCAAATGGAAAGTGAAGTGTGGCTTTGGTGATCGTGAAACGTTGTCTTGGGTTATTGTGGATTGTGTTTTGGTTGACAATGCAACGTGGTTTGGCATGACAGTAAAGTGTCGTTTTAGTATCTAGAAACCACAGGTCAGCTCCATTTCTTATCTCCCCTTCTCTTCGGTACTCCGAGGAGAAGGGGCAGGGGGATGAGGAGTCTTTGGTTACGTTTTCCTAACGACAAAAGCTTCAGCGATCCGTAGTACTACAAGTTCAGTTTCATGCCAAGGATTATTGCTTTGAAATCGGTAGACTTCGAAAGCTGATTCGCCAGCGAGTTTCCGGTTTAAATTGCCGCCTTGTTCGGTGCAGTCGTGCATTATACCGCACTCTATTACTAGTTTTGCTATGTAACTAGAAAAGAACATTTCCAGTTCATGTTGTGTCCGGACCTTCGTTTGGAGTCGGTGACACATTCGAATGAGTGTTCATGGCAAATTGTGCAGTGGTATGGAGTCTTGACCATACTGGCTCGCAAATTGAGTTGGATCATACGATTCGACCGCGACAGTGTCTCGCTTCGGAATATTAAGACTCCTCATCCCCCAACCCCTTTCTATGAGTACTGGTTTGTCAACACGTTGGTAATCGTTTTTGTTAAAATTGTTTTTGCTTGGACGGAGGATAGGGCTCTGCGGGGACGCAACCTGAGCGCCGGTCCAAGGCTGAAAGCAATGGGGAGGGTGTCGCGAGATGCCTTCCCTTTTCTTTTGGTTCACATACCTAGTAATGCTTCCCAACATTGCTTTTAGCCTAAAGCGTAAAATCCAAAACATCGACGTGCACGTTTGGCCTGTTTTTGTTTTCACGTCTAGATTCTTGTATTTCATGATTTGCTTTTCACGTTACAAACATGTTGAACCAACGGCTCTTACTTTGGTCGAGCAAATTGCCCGACAACCTTCTATCCGTTTCGAACTTCTGTTCGAGAACCTAATGCGGCATTCGCTTGGACAGCTGCCGCGTGAGCGCCGAGGGTGGGAGACCCATCTCTACCAACAGTACCAAGTTTGGCCCCGGGGTTGGCACGGTTCCCACCATCGGTTCTCATGCTTGTATCGTGAATTTTGCTCCTCTGAAGCTGAATCTATTCGTTACTTGTCAATTGGCCAAGCAATGCTGTGTCATGCTATGCAGCTTGTACTTCATTCCCTTGTTGTTTGACTAACCGCGGTTTTAGGGAAGTAGTGTAATGACGTTTTGTTCCGGAACACATCTCGCTTCCGGCGGGAATCTCGCCATCTTTGACGTACTTGCCAAGTGCGATCAGTAACTTTCTAGCCAACGCGACAATTCCTCGCTTGCGGTTCCGTTTCGAGCCGTCATCGAAGCGTCTCCGATACCACTTGCTCAGTTCGCTGTTCGGTTGATAGTAAAGCCACATCCATGCAATTTCGATCATCAAGCACCGGAACTCCGCACGCCCCGACTTACTAATTCCTTGTTCCCGTTCGCTGTTTCCACTGTCATACGGTACCGGTACAAGACCGGCCAGTGCTGCAAGTTGTCTTCGATTCTTAATATCACGCCAACCAAAGATCTCAAGGGACATTGTCCAAGCGGTGACCGTTCCGATGCCTTTTAGCTGACAGAGTCGATAGGCAATCTCGGCTCGCTTTTCCTTAGAATCGGCAGGCTCGGTGCTCTTTTGGCTGGCTTGCTTGAGTCTCTCTCCTTGAATTCGCTCGAGCTCGCGTATGTGCTCGACCACCAATGCAACTCGATCGAATTCCCGGCACAGTCTTTCTTTTAATTCTGGAGACAGCGGTCGACCATCAGCGGTTAGCATCGAATCAAGGTTTGTTTTAAAATTCAGAGTGACGTCGCGTAAGGCGATCCCCTGTGTCTCAAGAAGACCTTTGATTCGATTTGTGTGCGATGTTTTTTCTCCCTTAAGCTCATGCAATTCTCGGGATAGTTGCCTTGCGTCTTCTTGGTCGGCATCCGGAATGCGAATCATTCGACATGCGGTCATGTCACCGCCTGTGTATCGCATCAGGTGCTTCACGATACCAACAGCATCGAGTCTGTCGGTCTTGGCTTTTCTTGCCTTTCGATTGACAAGCATGCTCGTCGGTTCGACGATGAAGTTCTGGATATTCATAGCGATCAAGCATCGATGTACCCAGAATCCTTGTCGCCCCGCTTCGTAGCAACTAACAACTTTGCAGTCTTGCGATAAGCCAAGAGCATTTTTGGCAGCGGCAATTTCCTTAAGCAATTCCTTTCGAGTCACGTCGAAAAGCCCACAATTCCGAATCGTTCGAATGCGAGGGTTCCGAGACATCGAATCGGCGAAGGCAAGCTTCCATTCAGTGGAACTGAGTTCAATGGCCATGTACAAAATAGCGCCTGAATTGATAGGATTGATAACCGGGTTGGTAGTCATGTCATACTCCTGGGGTTGGTGAGACAAAACCAGTATTATGAAGGCTACCAGCCCTCTTTGCACTCATAGCATCTCTC
>JANMGV010000005.1:0-67774 GCA_031374825.1 Pirellulaceae bacterium | reverse complement strand
GCGACAGCTTCGACTGGTTCTTCCTGGCCATGGGCCACTGGCAGCTCGGCGAGAAGGACAAGGCCCGTGAGTGGTACGACCGGGCGGTGCAATGGATGGACAAGAACCAGCCGACCAACGAGGAGCTGCGCCGCTATCGTGGTGAAGCCACGGAGTTGTTGGCCATCGAAATGAAACAAGACTGAGTCGATCACGAATAAGAAGCAAAAGCGGCCGTTGAGGCCCTGACCGTCAAGTAAGTTCCTCACCGCCCCGGCACCGCCCCGGCGCTCGGTCTGCACGCCGAGAAGGTTGATTGTCCCACAGTCCCGCAGACCCGCCGTCTGTTGCGTGGACTGCCGCCCACACCTTCCCAATCTCTATCCGCCGATGTGTCGGACTGACGCCAATAAAAAAATGCGCGGATTCCGTGCGCAAACATTCTAGGCGCGTCGCATTGGGATTCAGTAGCGGTCGGATGTACCGACCGTCAAACCCGGTTCCACCGCGAACTGGTATGCTTGCGCAGATGGGATTCTCCCACTGAACTGGCATAGGACCTTCAACCGGACACCAGCAGGAGACTTCCGATGTTGCCCATTTCTCGACTGATTGCTTTTGCCACTCGCGCGTCGTCGCGCCGCAGCCGCAGCCGCCGGCGCTGGCAGCTGGAAGAACTCGAAGGGCGGCAGATGCTGACGTTTGCGGCGGTGGACTATCCAACAGAGTCCAATCCCCAAGCGATCGTATCCGCCGATTTCAACAACGACGGCCACATCGACCTGGCCACGGTCAACCCCGGCTTGCACAGGGTCAGCTTGCTGCTCGGCGACGGTGGGGGTGGCTTTGGTGCCGCCATCAGCTCTGCTGGCACCACCAACGACACGTTCGAGCGGGTGTCCGTCGCGGTCGCCGACTTCAACAACGACGGCGATTTGGACCTGGCCACGGCCATGTACGGCAATTACGAGTACAGCACTTTCGGGCGACTGGACGTCCGGCTGGGCAACGGCGATGGCACCTTCCAATCGCCAACCCTTGTAAGGGGCGGCTCGCCCCTGGCGGTGGCGGCCGGGGACTTCAACAACGATGGGAACAGCGACCTCGTGTTCACCGAGTTTGACGGGCAGCAAGGATTTGTCCAGGTGTTGCCGGGGAATGGCCTGGGCGGCTTCACGACATCGGGGTGGGGGCTTGGCAGTAACTTTGCCGCCGCGCTGGCCGTGGGCGACCTCAACGGCGACGGCAACCTCGACGCGGTAGCGGTCGCCGGCGAAGGCGGCTCGGACGGCGCCGCGTTCCTGGGCAACGGGGCAGGCCAGCTTTTCACGTCAGGCGTCTTCTTCAGCACGATCTACTGGTTACCAGCGCGGTCGGTGGCAGTCGGCGACTTCACCGGTGACGACATCCCCGACCTGGTTGTTTCCGGCGGGGCAGTGGAAATCGTCACTGGCCTCGGCGACGGCGCGTTCGGCGAGCCGATCGTCCATTCCGCCAACGGCTACGAGCACACGGGCGTGGCGGTGGCCGACTTCAACGGCGACGGCCTGCTCGACGCGGTGACGTCAGACGCGGACACCGGTACCGTCAGCGAACTGATGGGCAACGGAAGCGGCACCCTGACCTACGCTGGTGCGTTCGCTGTTGGCTTGTCGCCCATGGCGGTCGTAGTCGGCGACTTCAACGGCGACGGCCGGCCGGACGTGGCCACGGCCAACGGCGGCTCGAACACCGTCTCGGTCCTGCTCAACGACGGCGACTGGACGCCACCCCTGCCCACGGTCCGCATTCAAGACGTCATTGTCACGGAGGGGAACAGCGGCGCTGTCGCGGCCGTCTTCACCGTAACGCTCTCGGCCGCATCCAACCAGAACGTGACGGTGGCCTACGGCACGGGCGACGACGCCGCGGCGGCCGGGAGCGACTACCAGGCGGTCTCGGGCACACTCACGATTTTGGCGGGCGAGACCATGGGAATGATTTCCGTGCCCGTGAACGGCGACCGGATCGTCGAAGCAAGCGAGACCTTCTTTTTGAACCTCGCGAGCCCGACCAACGCGACCATTTCCCACGGCCAGGGGGTCGGCACGATCCTCGACAATGAACCGCGGATCAGCATCAGCGACGTGAGCAAGTCGGAGGGCAGGAGGGGTCAAAAGACCCTGTTCACGTTTACGGTCACACTCTCTGCCGCCTACGACCAGTCGATAACGATGTCGTATGCCACCGTGAACGGCACCGCGAAGACCAGCGACGGCGACTACATAGCCAAGGCAGGCACGATCACCTTCGCCCCGGGCGAAACGACGAAAACCATCGGCATCGAAGTCAATGGAGATAGCAGGAAGGAGGTTAACGAGACATTTTACCTGGACCTGTTCGGTAACAGCAGCAACTCGTCGTTCACCAAGAAACGCGGCATCGGCACGATTTTGAACGACGATTGATCGTGCCCGTTGCCTTGCCCGCCGCGGACACTGCAACAATCTTCGGCCTAAAAGTCCAACGTCAATCCAATCCTATCGCAAATCGATTCAGGCGAGTGTCTCGGAAAAGGCGAAGACGTCGGCAATATTGATCGAGCCGCCGGGTTGCCAGCCCGGCGGCTCACGACGGTTCAACCAAATTGTCAAAGAACGACTCACGGACGCACAGCCACACTGTTCCCATGCCGCCTTCACCGATGGCTTCGATCAGTTTGTAGCGTCCCGCCAGTAGCGAACCGGGACGCGCGACCTCCGGTGCCTCCCATGTTGCGTCCAATGCGGGTCTCGAAAGAACATCGTCAAAGCCAGTGGCGTCGTGGGCGGCCAACAAAGCTTCGACACGCTACCGCAGCGCGGCGTCATTGCCGCACTCACGATCAAGTAACACCCAACGCGCTGCCGGTTCGGACAATTCCAGGGCAGCCAAAAACAGGGCCTGAGCACGTTGTGGATTGATGGTCATAGTGTTTCACATTCTCCTTTAATACTCAGTGCGTCGCGATGGTCCCTTCTGGCGCAAAAATCTGGAAAAAATCCTCAGTGCTCCAGCGCCAGCCGCAACCAGGCCCGCGCGTAGGCCCATTTTTGGCGAACTTCGTGCACCGAAACCCCCAAAATGGCAGTGATTTCCTCACGCCCTAAACCGGCAAAATACTTGAGTTTTACGACTTCCGCCGCCAGCGGATCTTCCGCAATGAGTCTCGGCAGTGCGGCATCCAAGGCAAGCAATTCGTGATCGGGATCGCCAGCCGCCGGATCCAGTAATTCCACTCGCTGCAACCCACCGCCATGCTTGTCACGTCCCTTGCGGCGCGCCTGTTCCACCAGAATCCGCCGCATGGCCTCGGCTGCCGCTCCAAAGAAATGGCCTCGGCTGTTCCATCGCTGCAACTTTTCAGTGTCGACCAATCGAACATAAGCTTCATGTACCAGTGCGGTAGCTTGCAACGTTTGACCAGGCTTCTCCTGCGCCAGTTTCGCTGCTGCCAGCTTTCGCAATTCCTCGTAGACCAGCGGCAACAATTGCTCCGCCGCCGACGGATCACCGGCTTCGATTTGCGACAGGATGCGGGTGACGTCGGACATGGAAAGTTCATTCGATATTGAAGTAAGCTTGTTTCATCACACAATGATTCTAGACGATTCTAGATGATTCTCCGTCAACTAGCACCTCCGCCCGGTAGGTAAACGGGGGAGGCCGCGTTCGGCCAAATTACCGGCCGTCTCCTTTGCGGAGTTTTTACCCAGGACTCGATGCGATTGTGCTGCACGCGGGCCCAGCGATCAACGGAATAAGCTCGCACTCAAGTTTACGACTTACGTAACAGTTTAGTCCACTGATGGTGAAACCTCGTAATGCACGTGTGTAGACCGCAGTAAGGTTTGGTGGTTGATTTAAATCGAGCGAAAACTCAATCGTGTTTGAAATTTCTCGGACGTTTGTGTAATTCTTGACCCCTTGGAATAAGAGGCTTCGATGCTGGGCAGTCGAGGATTGGCACGTTAGAGTTCTCGATGAATCTTGCACGTCATTTGCCAGTCTTTCGGATTGGAGTTGATTAGGCGGCTTCATGGCATTTTATCTTACCCAAAGGGTATTACCATTCTTCACTTTGAGAATCTCTCGCTATGAATTTCATATTGACGACGGTCGGAATCAATTCTTCCATGAATTTTATTGCTCCCTTGTTGGCCAAAGCGTAAACTCTGTTTTGTGAGGATCGTATGCAGAGTTGACAGAATAGCTGGAGAATTGGCGGCAAGAACTGTGAGTGAGCAACATACGTTTGGAGAATTTATTCGTCGACTTCGCGCTGGCGATGAAAAGGCGGCCGAAGAACTTGTGCAATTGTACGAGCCGTTGGTGCGTCGCGAACTGCGGATTAAAATGACCGATCGTCGTATGTCCCAACTGTTTGATACAGTCGATGTGTGCCAATCGATTTGGTCCAGCTTTTTCGTCCGAGTTGCGGCTGGCCAATACGATTTGGAAAGCCCCCAGCATTTGGCCAGATTGCTGTCGACTATGGCTAAGAATAAACTCGCTTCTCAGGCGAGGAGACAGCATGCTCAAAAACGCGATGTGGATCGGCTTGATGAAAATCATCGAGAGCTGGCTACCGTGGTGGATGCGAACGACAGTCCGAGTATGTGCTTAACGGTCAAAGAACTTTTTGCGAAGATCCAAGAAAGCCTTTCCAACGAAGAACGGAAAATGTCCGAACTTCGAAGAGACGGTCTTACCTGGGAATCTGTCGCGGAAACGCTGGGCGGCACGCCCCACGGCCGACGCATGCAACTGGAGCGCGCTGCCGAACGTGTGGTCTCTCAATTGGGACTTGACCAATAAAATGTCAACATCCATGACTTCGTTGATTAATGAGTTTGATCGCCAGTGGGAGCACGGACTGGTTCCCGATGTTGGTGCGTTTATTTCTCTCCACTCGCCGCTTTCCCACGCCAAACTGATTCATTTGCTGCTCGTCGATCAATCGCGACGGTGGGCCAACGGTGAAAAACCATCCGCCAAAGATTACTTCAATCGATTTCCGGAAATACTCGAAAACTCCGAGGGGGCCATCGATTTATTGTTTGCGGAGTTCTTGCTACGCGAAGAATCCGATCCAACTATTTCCGTCGAAAATTTTGCCGAACGCTATCCACAGTTCGCGGACGAGTTTCGTCGGCAGATCGAATTCCATCGAACTGTCGGCGCAGAGTTACTGCACGAAGATTCGGATGGGGAGGTTCCAGCTGGAACAAGTCCTGGCGGGATCGCAAAGAATGAAGTTCCCGGTTATGAGATTTTAGGCGAACTCGGTCGCGGTGGGCTTGGGGTCGTCTACTTGGCGCGAAACCTGCAGTTGAATCGTAAAGTCGCCCTCAAAATGCTGCTGGCCGGCAGATTCGCTTCGAATAATTTGTTAAAGCGATTGTTGCTGGAAGCCGAGGCGACCGCCCGTTTGCAACATCCCAACATCGTTCAAATTTACGAAGTAGGACAGCATGATGGCCACCCGTTTTTGGCACTTGAATATATCCGTGGAGGAACGCTGGCGGAGTGGATGGAGAGGCGGCCTCAATCGCCACGTGATGCCGCCAGCATCATTCGTCAAATCGCACTTGCAATCCAATTCGCTCACGAAAACGGAGTCATCCATCGTGACTTGAAGCCCAGTAACTTGTTGATCCAAGCATTACCGCAAGCTCGCACCTCGGTCGGGAGCATTGATTCCTCGGAGTCCTCAAGATCGCGATTGTCAGCCGCCAGATTGTCGTCCAGCGAACTGCATATAAAAATCGCCGATTTTGGGTTGGCGAAATTTGTTCAAGAGGATGCGACAGAACCTCGCTTGCCAGCGACGATGACAGGTGATTTGATGGGCACTGCCGCATACATGTCTCCCGAACAGGCCCAGGGCGGGAGAACGCAAGGCGGCACGACGCAGTTGACTGCTTCGACGGACATCTACTCACTTGGCGCGATCCTTTACGAACTGCTAACGGGTCGCCCTCCGTTTATGGGCGTTCAGCCGCTTGAAGTTCTCGGTCAAGTGATCGCGGACGAACCGATTCGTCCTTCGCAACTGGTTCGACATATCCCGAAAGACTTGCAAACAATTTGCCTCAAGTGTTTGGAAAAGAGTCCTGCGCGACGATACGCTTCGGCTGCCGCACTGGCCGACGATTTGCAAAGATTTTTGTCGAATCAGCCGATAGTTGCGCGGCATACGATGATGCTTGAGCGCGGTTGGCGATGGTGTCGGCGGAATCCAGTCAAGACGACACTCACAGCGTTGGTCGCATCGGTGCTGTTGATGGTGGCTTCGGTAAGCGGCGTATACTCGATCATGCTGGGTAACCAACTTGCGATTACTTCCAAGTCGGAAATCACAGAAAAGTCGCTTAAGATCCAAGCACTCGATCAACTATGGGAATCAAACATAGCGCAGGCAGACGCTCTTCGAACCAGCCGCCAAGTGGGGCAGCGGTTTGAAAGCTTGAAAGCAATCGAGACAGCACGAGCATTGGGAAATGCAATTCAATTCGGTCCAAGCCAAATCGATCGAATGCGAAACGCAACGGTAGCGGCCCTGGCATTGCCTGATATGGGCATTGAGGAACGACTGAAAAAGCCTTGGCCGGAATCTGTATATCTGCACTCGTTTGACAACTCACTATCTGTGTGTACTTACCTGAAATCACCGAACTTGGCCATCGTGCAAAGAATCAGCGATGGAAAAGTGGTAGCAAGAATGGAGTATATTGCGCCTGAATCGGCATTGGTACTAAGCCCAGATGGGACCAAGCTCGCGATCTTTCACGACCAGTGTCGCGTCTATCAACTGGACACAGCTTCGTTTGAACCGGTATTTGAATCGACGAGTGGAGGCCCCTGGGCATTCAATAGCGATGGAACGCAATTGATTGGGATTGACGGCAGCGGGGAAATGAAAGTAGTAAGTCTGCGGAGTCCACAGTCCATTCGGGTTGTCGGTAAATTCGATGTCCAAAAACGAATGTCGATTTCACCCGATTCGCGACACGCTGCCATGGTGATTGACGATTCGATACAAGTTGTCAACTTGGATTCGGGTAACGTGATCCTTCGAGTTCCGGCTCCCTCTCTACCATCCTATCAATGTTTTGCATGGCATCCAAATTCTAAGATCTTAGCAGTACGCACAGACAAGAGTGGAATCGCACTGTTCGATATTGTTGGCGGCGAGCGACTAAAGTCGATTGGGCCTCAGGGGCTATCCGGGTTCGTTTTTGATGCGAATGGCAATCGGTTGTTGACCTATGATTTTTGGAGCGAGAATCTTCAATTGTGGGATGTCATCAGTGGCGAAAAGGAGTTTTCGCAAAAAGGGCTACATTTTGAGTGGATTGCTGCTGCCCCTGCTGGTGGCTTCAATTTGATTCAATCTCTCGACAGCGAGACCATCTCAAGAGTCAACATTTCGTGCCCTTCCGTTTACCAAACGATCCCCGCACTACGACGAGATTCCGCGCCGTATGGAGCGACTGATTTGTCGTTCAGTCGCGACGGACGATTTCTTGCTTACTCTAGCCGCAACGAGGTCGAAATATTCGACGCGAATTCGATGACTAGTTTGGTTCAAACTATGATGCCAGGCGTTTTTGTGCGATTTTGTCCTGACGGATCGCTTGTGTCGTCCAACGAATTTGGAACTGACGAACAGGGATTCATCAAACGGGGACTTAACCATTGGCGGCTAATCGAAAGCGTCGACCAGAATTCAACAACCCATGTTGCACTTGGCCCCGCAAAACAAATTGACATTCTGCGAACGGAATTTGCGCCGGCTCCCTTTGAGTTAGCAACAGATGGGAAGATGATTGCCGTTTGTGATTATAATGGGGTGTTCATGTGGTCAATGGAAAAGGACAAGTTTATTCGTACGAAAACTCCGCATCGCGATGTGAGACGGGTATCCATTAGCCCGGACGGAAAGCAAGTTGCATCGGGCGGTTGGAACGGAGGTAATGTGTGCATTTGGGATTCAGAAAATGGAAAATTGCTACACACCATAGCTGATCCGTCGCAATGTACGGTTCAATTCAGCCCAGATGGCAAATTGCTTGCAACGAACGGTAGAGAAATTAATGTTTGGGATACGCGATCCTGGGCGCGGCTTTATGCAGTGAAGGTGTTAGGAAAGCCAAACAGTGGTGTCAGCGTATGCTTTTCACCGGATAGTAAAACGTTAGCTGCCTCCGATTCGTTTGGACGAATCCACTTGATTGATTCCAACACGGGTCAGGAATTCCTGCTCCTGACTGGCCCCACGGAAAAGCAACTGAATGGTCTGTTTTATAGTCCTGACGGAAAGCAATTAGCGGCGATACCCGGAAGCGACACAGCGCACGTCTGGCATCTCGATGCCATTCAAATGGAACTTGATGAAAGAAAACTTGGCTGGCAAGTGGACGACGGCAATTCGCCACTTCGTCTTGGGAGTTCGGCGACTGGGCCTAGGACTATAGCCATTACTGAGGATACCCAATTGCCAAGGGTTGAATTTGTTTTCGATGAAAGGTTCCGACAAGTTGAAGCTGGCCAGCACATTGTTCAAGCTGACATTGCCGCCGCGCGATTCGAATTCGACTCAGCACGGGCGTCGATAAAGCGTGCACTTGCGCTAAATCCTACGAATCCGCAGGACTGTAATAATTTAGCGTGGTTGCTGGCAACGGGACCTATGCAATTGAGAGATCCTCAAAAGGCTGCTGAACTTGCACAGTATGCCATCCAAAACTGCACGGAGAAGGAGCGAAGCGTGTATGCAAACACGCTTGGTGTTGCTCTGTATCGCGCCGGAAAATTTGATGACGCTCTGAAGATGTTAAAGGAAAGTCTGGAAAACCAAGCTCCGGAATCTCAGTCCTTTGATCTCTATTTCCTATCGATGTGCAGCTCGAAACTTGGCGACCGAACAGCAGCGAGGGACTATTTTGAGCGAGCTCAATCCTTGAGTGGTCAGTTTCGGGCAAAACTCGCGTTTGCGCAACAAATGGAATTAGACGAATTCTTTAGGGAAGCCCAATCGCTATTGAGCGATGCTGAATTGTAAGCCGGACTTAAAGAGCCCACTTATCCCAACCATCGTTCTGCTTTCTGCGGTTGTATTCTCCCGCTTGAGGGAATAGTTTTTGTCTGGTCGAACCTTGGCAAGGTTTATGGAAGTCATCGTAGCTTTGGCCTGAACCGCGATAGATGCTGGTGGTCAGGTTTTTTTCGTTCCATTTTCCTTGCATTGTAATTGCCTAAATCTTCCCCTGGTTTCTCAACCCAGCATCCCTTTTGGACTGGATTGTACCTTCTCCAGAGGACGACGCCGTATCCCTTCTTTAAGGATGTCGCGTCTGATCCATGAAGGATTATCAACAGTTTCGTTAAAAAAACTAAAGTTTTTGTGCATTGTCCTTTTTGTTTGCGATTTGGTTAATGGGGACATCGATTTTCGATGGAAATCCGACGCGAACTTTAACGGAGAGTGTAATGGCTTTGAAAAAATCAAAATTGTTTAATACGCCAAAACATCGCACTGCTCGGAACGACAAACGGCTACGACGAGATCTTTTTCGGCAGACCTTTGAAAAGCTAGAGAGCCGGCGAATGCTGGCTGGTTACTTCGATCAAATTGCCGACGATGTGTCTGGTCCCGGCGGCGCGATGTCGACGATTACATCCGGTCTCCGAGCGGTCAGTAGCCTCGCAAACTTACCGTTGATCAATAAACCCTTGAGCCAAGTCTCCCAATTGACGGACAGCTTGACTACGTTTCAGAGTTCGCTGGACAATACCTTGCGTTCGCTGAGTCCCGCAAGCGCGGAAAGTGCCATACGAGATGCAATTTTTAACGCACTTGGGCCATCTGGCGCTAAAGTCCTCGCCAGCAAAACAGGTGCTCCTGATCCCGTTCCTGGCGACGTAGTCGTTACACCCGGTCCGGACTCAGTCGATGTGTCGATCGATCTGGGATTTTCGGTGAGTTTTGGGTCTGCGGTTGGTTTGGGTGTGAACTCTGTGCCGTTCAAGCCCGACGCCCGCGAACAAGCCAGCGACGGCTCATTCACGGTTGGGCTGGCTTATAACAACTTCAATTTTGGCTTTAAGAATGCCACTCCGTATTTCAGTACGGACGCTCTTAATGAATTGCAATTCAAAATCTACGGCTACCTACCGTCAGAGATGACGGTTGGATTGGGCTTTCTGCAGCTAAAGGCCATCGACCAGACTCCTGAAACGACGCCAAACAAAGCCGATCTTTCGTTGATATTTACTGCAGATATAAAACCTGACTTTAGTATCGCAAACCCACAAATTGGAGGTGGGGCGAATCTGCATCTTGGGTTGGAGAGTTCGTTCACAACCGCAGGCTTGCCGGAATTCAAGACGGACTTCGTTTTTCAATGGAAACTATCGGACACTTCCGCTCCACTGGGGTCAGGTTGGGGGCTGCCAACGCTGGCATTTAACAATGTCGAGATGAACATCGGCTCGTTCTTGGGAAGCTTGGTACAGCCGCTCGCCGAGCGAGCGCAGGACTTGCTCGAACCGATGCAGCCGATCTTCGATTTGATGACAGAACCGATCCCGGTCATCGACGACCTCTCGGCGGAGATGAATGGGCCGGTGATCGATCTGGTCTTCATGTCCAACACGTTGTCGGCATATCCGAACATGCCGCAGGAATTCTTCAATATTGTTAAAGCCGCCGACCAGTTGCGGCGATTCTCACAAACGGTCGACCGATTGGCCGGAAGGGCCGGTGACCACTGGGTGCCCCTTGGCAGCTTCAACATCAGTGGTCCCTCCGGAAGCTCACTGCTTGACGCGCCTCTGGCGGCCCTTGGAAATCTTGGTCTCAGCAAATGGTCGAGTCTGATTTTCAGCGGCGGCAAGCTGAATCTCCAGGGCTTTAAAGACGCAATCGTCGATGCCTTGCCAGATGGGGTTGGTGCCGAGGTGAACAGTCTTTTCGACGCCCTGACTGGCGAGGTCGCAGGCAACGGGCTCACATTCGATTTCCCGGTGGCCAGGGATCCAAGTGGCGTGGCGATGGCATTCTTGCTGGGTCAGCAAGAATCCGACCTAGTGACGGCCACTGCAAATTTCAATGTGGCTATCGATAAACTCATCGATCTCTCACCGATCCCTGGCTTGATAGTCGGACTAAGAGCATCGGGATCGTTCACTGCCTATGCCAAGATGGGATACGACATCAAGGGACTGCAACAAGCGATTGCTCCGCTTTATGCGGGCAGAAACTTTGACGCCTCCAAAATCATGAACGGCTTGTGGATCGACCGCAACACGCGTTTGCAAGGGGACGGTGCGATTCTCGTAACCGCTGGCGTCGGGCTGCCGGACATTATTGAGCTGACGGCGGATGGTGGCCTCAGCAGTAATCTAACCATCGCGCTCTCGACCACCACCAACTCGGAAAAGATCAGGCCCTTGGCAGGAGAGCTGGGCAACAGCCTGTTTACTGTCAGCGGAACAATGGATGCAGTCGCCCAGGTAACCTTCAAGGCCGGGTTCGAGGTACTTGGCGAGTTTATCGGCATCGACAAATCCTGGCCGTTTGCCAAATACAATATTTATAAGTTCGACACGTCCAGTATACCCGTTCCACCTTCGATGCAACGGGTCCCGGCCACACCGCCCCAGTTGGCGCAATACGACGCGGCGAACCGCGTCCTGACTCTGAACACAGGCGTTAACGCTCATTTGCGAGGTGGCGGGATCAGCGATGCGAAAGACGAGAGCTACACGATTCGACGCCTGCCCACGGGCGGACTCGCCGTGAGTGCGTTCGGCTACGTACAGAAATTTAACGGGCCATTCGATCGCGTCGATGCCCTCATGGACGATGGCAACGACCGCCTACACGTCATTGATCCATCCAGCACCACGTTCTATTTCATCGACGGCGGTGCGGGGGACGACAACATCAATGTCGATGGCCACGTAAATGTCTACATTCAAGGTGACAGGGGAAGCGACACGATCGATGGCGGTAGCGGTCGCGAACGG
Source organism: Pirellulaceae bacterium (assembly GCA_031374825.1). GTDB lineage: Bacteria > Planctomycetota > Planctomycetia > Pirellulales > Pirellulaceae > JANMGV01. Next base: position 55,741 of record JANMGV010000005.1, on the reverse strand, counting down.
ATCCAAATCCTCACCAATGGAGATAATGGGCTAGACTTTGTTACTGTCGGCGACGGCTTGGTCGAAAACATCGATCCCGCCGTTGAGATCAACATTAGCGGCGATACTGGCGACCGGCTGACGTTTGACAATACCGACGACAAGGGAGGTTCGAAGTATACCTTCTACGATGATCCAGCCAGCACATCTTGGAAATTGACCATCGCCACGAAGGGCGTCGCGAGTTCGGTCAAGCGCGAGTTCAATTTCTCGGGGATGGCCGTCAGGCTTTTCGCCGGTAGTGGCAACGATGAATTCCACGGATGGTTTCCACTCTACACGAAGGTCTTTGCAGGGGCTGGCGATGATACTTGGGACTTTGGTGATACGCAGCCGGGACTCGTGCCGCACCTCGAAACCTACTGGTCTTTTTTTGCGGGGCCTGGTTCGGACAAACTGACCATTGACGCTACACACGACGATAGCACAGGCTTTAAGGTCCTGACGAATCCATTCAAAGACGGCACTTCGAGTATCATCAGATGGGGTAACGTCGCTCGCCCAACTCAAATGTTGATACAAGGTGTCGAAGACACGAGCATCACGACGAACCGCCACAGTGGAGTGGAGGTCGATTCGTGGTCGGACGGCACTCTGGCCATCAACGCCGCTTACGCCCAATTCAACGCCGATCATTACGTGACCGGCAACACGAACGTTCGCGTTGTAAACACGCCGCAGCTCTTCTTCGTCGACCCGTCCCCGACATCAACGCAAAAGGGAATGGGGATCGACGAGTTCGGGCCCTACTTGGGCAACCCAATCGACTACTATCAGTGGCCGAAAGCACCCGGGACACCGATTAGGCCCGTCGAAGCGAAGTTGCGGATCAACTACGACGAGGCCACAACCAAAGTCGATTTCTTTGGTTCGCTCATGACTATTGAACCGAGCGTCATGTATTCAGCTCGGCCCTGGAATTTCAGCTTTGTCGGCTCACTGCAGCAGGGTGTGACGAACATTCTCAAAATTGCACCGCCAGATCCCAACAATCTCAACTTCGCTTCGCGAGATTTCAATTATCGCATTTCAAACGACACGCTCACGATCGGACCACTGACGGTGCGGGCGCAGTATCTCAACGAGTATCAGTTGATCGGCGGCCAGGGGAAAGATTCGATCACTATCGAAGCGCTTGCGCAGGGCGTCACGGCCAGCATCAATGGCGGCTTCGGCGACGACACGCTCATTGTCGACGCTCGCGCCGTCGATTCGCGGCAGTTTTGGTTGGCATTTGACAACGAAGTGACTTTGTTCGACCAAGGGTTGGCCTTGATCGCCAAGGTTGACAATTCGCACGTTGAAAACACTCAGTTGTTCGCCGGGCTCAAGGACGACTTGTTTCGTATAGGCGGCACGATACAACAAAATCTGCAGATCAACGGCGGCGATGGGGCCGATGAATTTCAGATCGGGGTCGGCGTTGCGAGCGTGTTCCGGGCGCCGATTCGAATCGAAGGAGGCAGTGGCAACGACATTTTCAAAGTCGGCGGGGAAGCCGGTGTTGTTCCTGAAATCCGCGCGCCGCTGCAGCTGGAAGGGAACCAAGGGAACGATCATTTCGAGTGGAACTGGGCCAACAACGGCTTTGTCGTCGGAATTCCGTTCGTGTACCCCGTCACCATCGACGGTGGAGCCGGTTACAACTCGCTGTGGTTCGACGAGCGGCAGCGCCCCGCGGGCGGCAACATCTATGCGCTGTACAAGGATCGCTTTAGCTCCAATCGCACAGGGCTTCCTTGGGTTGACTTGCACTACGACAACGTCGACTCAGGCCTCCTGAAATTGGGCGACAACGACGACTACGTCGATGTGTATGGCATCTTTCCCGCTCCTACGTTTCCTTACTCGAGTTTCTTCACTCTGGGCGGCAACGGCGGAAACGACAAATTCTATATTCACCCTCGCGACGCCGCAGGAAATGCCACGCTTAACGGCGACTTAGCTATTGAAGGCGGCTCGGGAAATGATCTCGTTGTGCTGGATGATCGATTTGAAACGCAAGGGAATCAGTACACGTTTGAAAACGCATTCGGACCATACAATACCAATGTTGTTGGACTGGGGCCCGGAAATTTCAACGTGTCTTTTGACATCGAGCAGTTCGACGTGAACGCCGGCAGAGGTGACGACGTCTTCCGCGTCGAGAGTTACTTAAGTCAAACCACCGCACTGGCCATCAAGGCCGGCGCCGGCAATGACACGCTGGACGTAACGCCCACGAGCAAGAAGATCGACGAAGACTTCTCCGACACAGCGAGATACTCCTTCGACGGCGGCGCCGACACGGATTCATTCAATCTATACAATAACAACAGTCCCGAAGACTGGTTCTACATTCGGACTGGCGACGCGCTGAGCCTGCTAAGTCCCGGCGAGTACCGGCTGGATACCGCGCCAACCAGCTTTGAGTCCTGGATGCTGACGGGCGGAACGCAGCGCGACACGTTCTATTTAGCTGACTTGGCTAGCGGTGCGTCAATGGTGTTCGACGGCGCCGGCGGCTACGACACGACCCAGCTCGGGTACATTGGCCGCGTCCAGGACATTCGCGGCCAGGTAGTGGTCGACGGCGGCGCTGACGGCGGCTCGCTGAGCGTCAGCGACTCGAGCAACTCCGTGGGCGTAACGGTTCACATCGAGGGCGGACTCGAAGGTATGATCGGAAGCGCGCCAGGCGATACGTTGTTTGGCGCTGGAGGCTCAGTCCGCTATCGCAACCTGGCTGATGACGAGTCTGGCAACGGATTAGGATTGACTCTACGGCTAGGCAATGGCGGCGATACTATCTATGCCGTTCCTCATCCTACTGCCACGATATCAATAGATGCTGGTGAACCGAATGAAGGCATCGGAGACGCGCTTTACCTGGGGCTCAATCAGGCCCAGAATCCGGTGGTCCAGAACCTGGGTTCCGGCAACGGCCGCGTCACTAGCAGCAACTTAAAGCCAGTCGAATGGTACAGCGTGGAGCAATTCGACACCGAGTACGTCGCACCTAACTTAAAGTTTGTTACCAATACGCTCGATAGCGGTCCTGGTTCGCTGCGGCAGGCGATTCTGGACGCCAACGCAACGCCGAATGTCGGTGGTGCGGACCTCATTCGCTTTGCTCTCCCGAATATTGGCGCTAACACGATTCGCCCACTCTCTCAGTTGCCGAGCATCACCGACCCCGTCGTACTGGATGCGACAACTCAGCCCGGCTATTCGGGTAAGCCGGTCATCGAGCTCGACGGAAGCCTCGCGGATAACAGCAATGGCCTTGTGATTACGTCGGGCGGAACGACGGTCCGTGGGCTAGCCATCAATCGCTTTCGGGGCACTCCCAGCGGCGGCATTTTCATCTTAGGGCAAGGCGGAAACGTCATTCAAGGTAATACCATCGGCACGAACTTGGCGGGTAACGCGGTGTTTCCGATCAACTCCCATATCACGTACGGCGTGGTTATTTTCGGCAGCGATGACAACGTGATTGGCACAAACGGTGACGGGGTGAACGACTCGGTTGAGGGAAACGTCATCTCTGGGAACAACACAGCCGGCGTGCTGGTGTTGATCGGGCAGCCTGGGCAGTTGCCCGACAATAACGTGATCGCTGGCAATCGCATCGGTACTAGCGCCGACGGGAATACGGCTCTGGGCAATGGCCGGATGGGCATTTTTGTGCTTGGAGGTGGCACGGGAAATCGTATTGGCACCAACTCCGACGGTTTCTCGGATATTGAGGAACGCAATCTCGTCTCGGGAAACGCTGAGGCGGGCATCTATCTTGGAGGAAGCGGTATTTCGGTAGCGGGAAATTATATCGGCACGAATTCCGCTGGAACGGCAGCACTTCCCAATGGCAACGGTGTTCGCATTGAACGATCCGACAACAATCGCGTGGGAGGCACGGTGGCGGGTGCGAGCAATCTTATCGCCTACAACAATTACGTTGGCGTCTCGATTGCTGATGGCGCGGGCAATTCAGTTCTCGGAAATTCGATTTTTGCGAACGGTGAGATTGGCATTGATCTGAACGCCCTCGGCGATCCATCTAACCGCGTTACGCCAAACGACTCGACCGACGCGGACAGCGGACCCAACAACTTGCAGAATTTCCCGGAGATTGCCACCTCGCTGCAAACGGATACACAAACCGTCGTGGGTGGCAAGTTGCAAAGTGCTCCAAGTACTCAGTTCCGAATTGAGTTCTTCTCAAGCGATTCAAAGGACACATCAGGATATGGCGAAGGCCAAAACTACTTAGGTTTCATTACAGCAACAACCGACAGTACCGGAGTTGCAAGTTTTGTAGCCAACTTCCCGATGCTCATTCCGACTGGCGAGTTCATCTCGGCCACGGCTACCGATCCACTTGGTAACACGTCGGAATTTTCCCTAAGTTCCGAGGTCGTCAATAGCATCAATGTGTCGAACATCGTTCCCATCCAATTGCCGAGCGGCGCGGTGGTACTTGTCACTTCTCCGGTCGGAAGCAGCCTAACTGCAACGATCGAATCAAGTGCCGGTGTAACGCCCCCTAGTGGCTTGGATTTCCCTTTCGGCTTTCTCGATTTCACCGTAAGCGGCATTGCTTCAGGTAGTGCCGCGAGTGTGTCCATTTCTGGAATCGACGTCGATCAAATTCGCGACTATTTCAAATTTGGCGCGACGCCCGGTAATACTTCGGCGCATTGGTACAGTTTCATGTTGGGACAAGGGAACCCCAGTGACAATCCGGCAGGCACAGGCATGGAAATCGTGGGCGGCACGATTGTGTTACGCATGGTGGACGGTCAGCGGGGCGATGATGATCTCGCCGCAAACGGGGTCATCGTCGATATCGGCGGCCCGGTCCGAAATCGTGCCCCCGTGGCAAACAATGACTTGGTCACTATCGACGAAGACAACTCTTGGAGGATCCACAGCAACCGTTTGACGCAGAATGACACGGATTTAGACGGTGATAGGCTTGTCGTGACGAACGTGGGAAACGCCACCAATGGCACCGTCACCCTTTCAAACGGCCGAGTGAAGTTTATTCCGACGCCTGATTTTAATGGTACGGCCGGTTTCGATTACACGATCAGCGATGGTTACACAACGTCAACGGGGCGAGTGACCATCGAGGTCATCGAAGTCAACGACGCCCCTACCGCCAATCCTGATGTGGCCACTGTGCTCGAAGATGGCTCGGTCGACATTGATGTCCGAGCCAATGACACCAAGGGGCCTGCTAATGAAAGTGGGCAAACGCTGCGGGTCAAACGAGCCGAAGCGTTACACGGTAGGGTTACTATCAACAGCGATGGCTCGCTGCGTTACCGTCCTGCTGCCAATTATTTCGGTAGCGATACGATCACTTACGTCGTCGAGGACAACGGTAAGACTAATGGTAGAGTGAAACCGCTTAGTGCCCGGGGTACGGTGGCTGTCACAGTTACCCCAGTAAACGACGCGCCGATTGCCGATGACTTGAACGTCAGGGTCACCGAAGATGGAAAAGTTCGTGTCAGGCTTTCGGGGACTGATATCGAAACCCGAACGGACAAACTCAAGATCACTATAACGACGCTGCCCCTTTTCGGACAGTTACAGACACAGAGCGGGGCGCTTGTGAAGGTCGGCGATCGTTACATGGGAACAAAGAACCTTGTTTATCGACCGGGTGCGGCTCGTGAAGGGAGTGGGACCGACAGTTTCAAGTACACGGTTACCGATTCGAAGGGTGCGCCGGGAGCACTGACCGATGAGGCTACTGTTGTTCTTAACATTGCGAAAGCCGTCGAGAATGGAAAGGTTACTATCGATTCTGATGGCATCGTGAGAATCGGCGGAACGAACGGAAACGATGACATTGTGGCAACGAAGTCGGGAAACAAACTCAAAGTGAAAATCAACGGAAGGGTTGTCTCCGATAATCTTTCAATCAGTCGCGTTCGCGAGATACGGGCTTGGGGACGCAGTGGAAACGACAAGATAGATCTATCGGCGATTGACGTGCCCACTCTGTTACATGGCGGTACCGGCAACGACGAAATTCGCGGTGCGGCTGGCTCCAATTTGATCTTTGGCGGAGAAGGAAATGACCGGCTGTTCGGTGGCACCGGAGCGGATCTTATCATTGGCGGTCTCGGCGCTGATACGCTGAACGACTCGCAAGGTAATGATGTTATGTTCGGCGGCAACATTGCCAACCAGCTTACCGATGACTTCTTCCGTGATGTAATGCAGAAATGGAAAAGAGGCAGGATTCAAAATTCTCGATTCAGCGCATCCTTAATCGATGACGCAGCCGTCGATTCATTCTTCGATAGCCAAGGCGATGACTGGTATCTCCTGGGCGCCTCCGACGTACTGTCGGACAATTACTCGCATGACCGTGACAGGGTTGATCGCCTGTAGCCAGATATACCCAGTGCTATAGATCAATTCATAAAATGGTTGCCAACATGTTTGGGAAATCGTTCGCGATCTTCCTGATTGGCGGAGAATGAGGGTCGGTATGTGGCTGGTCTGTTTTTTCTCTTGGAAACGCAGGTTTTACTATTGGAAACGTGGGCTACTGTAGCGACGATTCAAGAAATCTCATTTCGGTAAAGCTTGCTTGACGGCCGTTTCAGTTTGAGTCCGTTTAAACCGGTTATAGGAACTTTGATTGCACGAATTTGATTTGCTCGTTTTATGACCTAGAGTTCGGTAGTTGAAATCGTTTTCGTATTCCACCTACTAGTTCAGGCTGAGCAATGTCCGATCAATCTGTTGACGTCGCGTTCGATGTGCAAACCCATGCGGCTGCAAAATTCTTTTGTAACGAACTACTAGAACTTATTGGCAAGAAGTACCCGCTGCCAAAACGCGTACTTGTTGCAGGTTGCGGAGCAGGGCACGAAGCTGCTTACATATCGGAGTTTTTCGAGGCCGAGGTGGATGCGATCGATGTCGATCACGCTCCGGATCCGTCATTCTCAACGATGCCAAAACTTCGATTCCAGCAAGCGTCGGTCGAATCGACGCCATTTGACGATAATGCTTTTGACGCAGTTTTTTACCATCATGTGATCGAGCATGTGGGCAACCCTGCAGAGAGTTTGCGGGAGCTGGCCCGTGTGCTCAGGCCGAATGGATGGCTGTTTATCGGAACGCCCAACCGGCATCGAATTGTAAGTGCTCCTGGCGCTCACAAACAGCGCGACTGGTCGCCATCTTTGAGGAGTAAGCTACGCGAAAATGTGCAAGATTGGACCGCGCGTTTGTCCGGTAAATTTCGCAATGAGTTGGGCGCACACGCAGGATTTTCCACTCGGGAACTTGATGAAATGTTGTCTCACCATTTTTCCGATCGACGATGGGTGACCAAGCAATATCTGCGCAGTAAATATGCTGAGCATCGCTATGAAGAAGTGGTGCGCGTTGCGACAACTGCCGCACTTCAATGGTGCTTAGCGCCTGCCATCTACGCTTTCTGCCGCAAGACGCGTTAATCGCTCAGCGACCGTCAGCAGCTAAATGTGGCGAACTGTTCCAGAAAGAGTTACGGCAGTCGCTTGCGCTCAACTTTGGGAAGCGGTCCTGTCAGCGATTGCATGAACGTGACCAAATCCGCTTTGTCCTGAGCGGTCAGATCAAGTTTCTTCACTTTGTCGCTTAAAGTGCTGTTCGGGTGACCGCCTTTTGCATACCATTCGACGACCTCTTCCAAAGTCTTTTGGCTGCCGTCGTGCATGTAGGGCGCTGTTTGCGTGATGTTGCGAAGCGTTGGAGTTTTGAAGGCACCTTTATCGACATCTGCGTTGGTCAATTTAGATCGTCCAATATCGGGCTTGGAAGCATCCATACCTACGCCGAGATTGTAGTATTTTTCGTCAGCGAAATTCACTCCAACATGGCAAGCTGTGCAGTTGGACTTTTCGCTAAAGAATAACGCTCGACCGCGTTTGGCAGATTCACTCATGGGCGATTGTGCAGCGGCAGCTTTGATTTTTTCGTATTCTGAAAACTGTTCTGGCTCGTCGGCTTTGAATGACTCGAGGTCTTCAAGTTCTGCGGCAAAGTTTTCTTCGAAGCGACGCAGTGGTTCATACCAATCATAAGGCGACGGACCGGTAACAAGCGCTCTTTCGAATGTCGCGATGGCTCGACCGATATCGTCGATGTTCGGAGCGCGGCCGAAAATCTTTTCAAATTGCAATTTGTATCCAGGAATCGCAGCGACCGTTGCGACAGCGTTGGCGTGCGTGTTGGCCATTTCTATTGGGTTTTGAATCGGGCCCACGGCTTGCTCTTCCAACGATGCAGCGCGACCGTCCCAGAATTGTTTTTCACTGAGAATGCGATTGAAAGCAACTGGCGAATTCCTGTCTCCGGTCTGACCGGCGACACCAACTCCGAATCGCGTGTCTTTGGCATATCCGTTTTCCGGAGAGTGGCAATCAGCGCAGCTCACTTCGTTGCCTTTGGATAATCGTGGGTCAAAATACAATTGACGACCTAATTCGATCTTGGCTCGCGTCATCGGATTGTCTTTTGGAATGAAAATGTTTGCCGCGCCGGCTTTTAAACCGAGAGGAAGTTCGACTTCCAAAACGCGATGGTTTTCTGGTACCGCGAGCCAACTCTTGATTTGATCGACTGTCAAAGGCCCAGTACCGGGAATTCCAGCGGTCAGCGACGGATCGCCCAAAACGACTTTCTGATCAGCGAAAGCCGAACAATTGACGCTCAAAATGCTGATCGCCGCAAACAGTATGGATAGTCGAAGGCTCATTGAAATCCTCTTGTGATGTTCGTTTCTCGTATATTTCGCTATGTTTTTTGCAATACCAAATTAATGTTTGGGCAGACGCTCGCTTGCCAAAACTGCCGCAGACCGTTTTTATAGGTACCATTATATAGGCTCGAAAAGTGCGTTTTCAAGCGATGCGTCAAAATCGCCGATGCCAGTTTCAAAAACTTGGGGATTCCTTTCGTAGTCTTGGTATGTGCAATATTGAATCGAAGTGAGAATTTCAAATGCGAACTCGATCTTGGAAGTTGGTAGTTTATCTGTGCATTTTTTTTGGGTACGGTTTTGGCAGTCACTCGATCGTAATCCTGGCGCAAGACCAATCGAACAGCAGCGATGTGACTTCGGTTGGTACTTCGCAAGATGGTTCGGTTGTCACGCCCCAGAATCAGGTTGTTCGTCCGTACGGGAATATTGTTCCGCTGGTCAACATGCGTCCCCAGACAATTGCCCTTGCACCGGACAAAAGTTTCGCGGTCGTTTCAGGCCGGACCGCAGAGTTGCTTGTGTTTGATCCGGGCACCAACAAGATTATCCAGAAGGTTCCTTTCCCTAACGAAAAACAGTTGCAGACAAATGAAAAGGATCCATCTGAGCATTTGCCACCGGATGCCAGCGGACAAGTCAGCTTTACGGGTTTGATATTTTCCAACGACGGAAAGTCTATTTACCTAAGCAACGTCAATGGCTCGATTAAGGTATTTCGAGTCACGGCAGATGGCAACGTCGAGCCTTCTCATACTCTGAAGCTTCCGGAAGCAAATGCCCCACGTCGCGCGGCCGAGATTCCAACTGGCTTGGCCATTTCTAGTGACGACTCCCGAATATACGTTTGCGGTAATCTTTCAAATCAGCTTTACGAGTTAGAGATCGCTACCGGAAAATTGTTGCGAACTTGGCCGGTCGGCGTCGCACCGTACGATGTTCGCATTGTTGGCAAGCATGCCTTTGTTTCCAACTGGGGTGGCGGTCGACCAAAGGATGGCGACACAGTCGGTCCAGCGGGCAAAGGCACGATTGTCAAAGTCGACCCGACGACCCATGTCGCTTCGGAAGGATCGATTTCGATGATCGCTCTCGAAGGAGAATCGCCGATCACGGAAACGCTAGTTGGCCTGCATCCGAGTCAAATGACGGTGACACCGGATCATCGATGGGTTGTTTGCGCGAATGCTGCCAGCGATACGCTTTCCGTTTTGAATGCAGTGACAGGTGAATGGAAATGCAACATCTGGATGCGCGCCCGGCCATCGGACTTGTTTGGTGCGGCACCGAATGCGATCGTATGTTCCGATGACGGTACTCGACTCTATGTGGCAAACGGTTCGCAAAATGCGGTGGGCGTCGTACGTTTCGATACGGATGAACCTGAAGAGTCGCGACTCATCGGGTTGATCCCCGTTGGATGGTATCCGGGCGCGCTCGCGTTGGACTCTCAACGAAACTCATTGTACGTAGCCAACCTCAAAGGGCTGCCAACCGTTCCTCGCAAACAAACGGATGGTACGGAAGGCTTCAACTCGCATCACCACAACGGATCTGTGTCGTCTTTTGTTATTCCAGCGGAATCGGAACTTCCCATTTTGTCGACAATAGTTGAAAAGTGCATTCGCCGAACGAACATCCTGCAAGCAGCACTGCCACCTCGTCCAGGCCAAGCACCGAAACCGGTCCCCGAGCGAATTGGCGAACCAAGCTCCATTGAGCATGTCGTCTATATCATCAAGGAAAATCGAACCTACGATCAAGTCTTCGGAGATCTAGAGATCGGTCGCGGCCGCAAAGATTTGTGTATCTTTGGCGAAGAAGTTACTCCGAACGAACATAAGTTGGCGCGAGAGTTTCCGTTGCTTGACAATACATATTGCTCCGGCATCTTATCCGCCGATGGTCACCAGTGGAGCACTGCTGCAATCTCAACAGACTATCTTGAAAAGAGCTTCTCAGCGTTTGCTCGCAGCTATCCGGACGGAATGGGGATCGACGAGCAAGATGCCCTGGCTTACTCGCCTGTCGGGTTTATATGGGACAACGCCGTGCTTCACAAAAAAACGATCCGCAACTACGGCGAGTTCATGATGCCCGACGTTCGATGGCGCGAAGGGAAAGGTAGCGGTGCAATCAAGTTCTTAGATTGTTTTCAAGCTTGGAGGGACGGAAATCAAAACGTTCTATTTGGTTGCACTCCGGCGATCGAAAGCATTCGCACTTACTCTCCAACGGAAACTGTTGGATGGGACATGAACGTTCCCGATCAATATCGTGCTGATTTCGTGATTCGAGAGTTGAAAGAATTCGAATCGAAGAACGAATATCCTAACTTGGTCATCATCTGTTTGCCAAATGATCATACCAGTGGTACTTCTCCGAATTGTCCAACGCCGCGATCATGCATGGCGGACAACGATCTTGCATTTGGTCGGATTGTCGAAGCGCTGAGTCACTCGCGGTTTTGGTCCAAGATGGCAATTTTCGCCATCGAAGACGATCCGCAAGCAGGTTGGGACCACGTCAGCGGTTTCCGAACAACAGCTTTTTGCATCAGCCCTTATTCGCGCGGCAGAGGCATCGTTTCGACGCAATACAATACGACGAGCATGCTGCGCACTATGGAACAAATTCTTGGCTTGCCACCAATGAATCAATTCGACGCATCGGCTACACCCATGTTCGATTGCTTTCTAAATGTGGCGGATTTGCGCCCTTTTGAATCGGTGGCCGCGAATATAGCATTGGACGAAATGAATCCAGACCCAAAAGCAATTCGCGACGAGATACTCCGTGAAGACGCTATCGTTTCCAGTCGAATCAACTTCCGAGAAATCGACAAAGCCCCAGAGGACTTGTTAAACAAGATTCTCTGGCGTTCGATGAGGGGAAGTCACGTTGAGTATCCATCCTGGGCAACCGGCGAAGAGGACGAGGAAGAAGAAACCGATGATGAAGCTGACGAAAAAGTGGACTAACAAAACTCGAAAAAGAACATCATTGGCACAATATATTTAGAGTGTCTCTCTCGGTATGACGAAACAAAATTTCTCAAGAATATCCCCCGTTCGAGTGTGACTTATGACCAACCATGCGTTAAGTTGTGGAGTGAGGTCGAGCGTCGCTGTTTGAAAAATATGGACATGGAATGGGTTTTCGGCGTGCTCGTTTGTGATTGTGTAGCGTTTTGCCTGGGACAATATGCCTGGGACAATATGTCTGCTGCCTGCTCCCGGTAACTTAAACATGAACCGCAACTCGAAAGTAATCATTGAGTCCATCATGGCTTATCGCGCCCAGCTAGCGCGATGCCTGGACCGTGAACTTAACGTCAAAGATGGCGTTCCCACGACTGCTGAATCAAATCAACTTCCATCCCCTCTGTTAAACAACTCTTCTGGAATCCTTCTGGATTTCGCGGTTGATATTTGTAAGAACTTACTGCCCGAAGAGAAGGGTATCGATGTAGAAGAGCTGCGTCAAAATCTGCCCTCGGATATTTATACAACCAGTAGAATTGCAAATCGACAGGCATTCAGTTTTCCAAGTCAAGGCGATTTCTCTTCGGCCACGGTTATCGATGCATTTAACGAAGTCTTCCTGCTTCGCCAGACGAGCATTTTAGAACGTATTGCTGGCGGCGATTCAATCGGCAGAATTCTTGATGAATTGGTGATGTTCGTCGAGGAACAGATCCCTGAAACATCGTGTTCTATTTTGCTGCTATCCGAAGATGGCAAGACGCTTCATGTCGCTTCGGCACAGAGTCTCCCCAAGGAATACAACGACGCAATTGAGGGCGTCGCGATCGGCCCCAATGTTGGCTCGTGCGGAACCGCTGCTTATCGACAAATTCCCGTCTTTGTTGGTGATATTGAGAATGATCCACTGTGGAAGGATTTTCGCCAACTCGCTTTGCAATTTGGACTGCGATCGTGCTGGTCCATACCCATCCTGTCGCGATCTACGGCAGGAGAGCCCGACGGCGTTATTGGCACCTTTGCACTTTATTCAAAACACGTTGGATTACCGGACGCCAAGAGTGAAGAGATGATCTGGCGAGCCGAACGACTTGCCTCCGTTGCGATAAAAGCTGATCAAGCTTATCGGAGTTTGCGAGAACAGGACACTCGATACCGATTCCTTATCGAAAGCGGCTACGATGCATTATTGTTGATCGGTCCCGATGGAAAGATCGTCGATGTCAACAGTATAGCTTCCAAGATACTGGGGTTCCCACGCGACGAACTCGTCGGCAAAAACCATCGCGACTTTGAATTGCAACTCGATGATCCAGCCGAACAAACGCAATATTTGGGCGCTGTGGATTCTGAAAACCGCTCTTCCAAGTCCTCTTATCGGCGCAAGGACGGAACGTCAATTCGCGTTACGTTTCGGGAACATCTTTTTACCATCGATGGCTCTCGTTTTACTTTAAGTTTGTTGCGAGATGATACGCGTCGACTTGATTCGGAGAACAGGGCCAAGGGAGAATTCCGGAAGCTCGCAGATCCGCTTGCAGAAGTCAGCGACCAAAACGATATCGGTCTGCAAGTCAACTTGCGAATTCACCAAGCCATCCTTGAGCAAATCGAGGAAGGCATTTTGGTTTTGGCTGCAGATGGAACTGTTTTGGATCACAACAGCGCTGCGTTGAGGCTTCTCAACACAGAAAACCCAAATGTATTTCAACTCAAGCGTTCGAGTCTTTTCGGTCCGTATTCCTTGTTTGATGCTAGTTTTACACCGCTAAGAGAATCCGAAATCCCGCACAGAAGATTATTGGACGGGCAAACGTTCGAGAATTCTGAAGTGCTGATAAAAAAAGTTGGCGCTTTAGACTATCGAGTGCTCCTGTTTAGTGGTTCGCAAATTTTGAACGACGATGGGCAAATCGAATGCAGGTTGTTAACGTACCGTGATGTGACTTCACAGCGACTGACCGAAGATACACTTCGGGAAAATCAGATGCGATTGACTGAACTGCAAGAAATCGGACGCATCGGATCCTTTGAAATTGATCTGACTACCTGGAAGGGCCAATGTTCTCAAGAGCTTAATCGCATTTTTGGATTTTCAGACGAGGAAGGATACCAAAAATTTCTTGAGTTCCTCGCCGGTCGAACTCCGACAGACGAATCCAGCTCCGCTCTGACAATGATGGATTTTGAAGTAGCGTCTGAACACGAGTACAACTACACGCATCGTGATGAGCAAGATCGAACTGTTTGCATTCGCCGCCACGCGGTCCGCGACCAGCTTGGCCAAGTCGTGAAGGTCATTGGTACGGCACAAGACATAACGGAACGTCGTAACGCAGAAGATGCGCTTCGTCATCTTCAAGCCCAACTGCAACACTCCCTGAAAATGGAAGCGGTCGGACGCTTGGCGGGCGGCGTCGCTCACGACTTCAATAATCTTCTGACAGTGATCAATGGCTACTGCGAGATATTGTCGGGCAAGTTAAGTCCGGGTGATACATTTTATGATCCTGTTCAAGCTATTCGCGATGCCGGCGAACGCGCAACTCGACTAACAGAACAACTTTTGGCTTTCAGTCGCAAAGCTGTATTTCAACCGCAGAATTTGAACCTGAATAATGCCATATCGAGAATGGAAGTTTTGCTGGGGAGACTTATCGGCGAAGACATTCAGCTTTCTATCGACCTCGCTCCGAATGTTCCTTCGATCCTGGCAGATCCTGGGCAATTAGAACAAGTCATCATGAATCTCGCAGTCAATGCGCGTGACGCAATGCCTGATGGTGGTTCGCTTAAGATATCGACTCGCCTGTTTCACGTAACGAGTGACAATTCAAATGAGGTGCCTGAACTGCAACCTGGAAATTACGTTCAGTTGCGTTTCGAAGATTCGGGCTGTGGAATACCGATTGATTTGCAACAAAAGATTTTCGAACCCTTTTTTACGACCAAGGATGCCAGTAAAGGTAGCGGTCTTGGCTTATCCGTTGTCCATGGAATCGTCGCGCAAATTGGAGGCAAGATTCAACTAGAAAGCCGACTTGGGGACGGAGCAATTTTCAAATTGTATTTTCCGGTTTCCGCCGACCAACATATCGAACCCATAGCCATTGCCGCCTCAAAATCGACCCCCGGTTCTGAAACGATCTTGCTCGTCGAAGACGAAGAAGCAGTGCGGTCAATCGCGCGGATTTCTCTGGAGGCACATGGATATAAAGTTTTCGAAACGTCGAACAGCAAGGATGCGTTGCGACTGCTCGAATTGCATGCTCAAGAAATTCGAATTCTGGTAACCGATGTCGTCCTGCCTGAAATGGGTGGTTATCGACTTGCCGAAATCGTGCACGAAAAACTCCCAAATTTGCCTTTCTTGTTCATGAGCGGTTATGCCAAGGAAATTATTGACCGCAACGGTACCATCCCAGCCGAACGCATTTTAAACAAACCGTTCCTTCCCCATGATTTGGCTCAACGAGTTCGCAAACTCCTGGACCAAAAACAGTAGCGTTTTTTGGTTTCAACCAAATCCAGTGCATTTTGCCAAGCTGGCTTTGCAGAGAAACCTCGGTTATCGTCTTGTCGTCAACCGAGTATAATAGTTCAATCGTTGCGACCGAGCTAACAAAGACCGTATTCGGCATTCAAGGGCTTTGAATCCTCCTGTCCGAAAACGTTCAGGTCGCGCGATCGGATGACGTAGGACGGGTCTCCAGGCCCGTCCCATTCAATTCGGACGGGCCTGGAGACCCGTCCTACACGTAAAATGTTCCCTGCCGCGAATTTGCGACCACTGAAAATGCTGAATTTGTTAAACGAGAAACCTGTACTTGGCTCGTTCGCAATCATGAAACTTTATTGTCGAAGAACACAATACAACAAGTATCTTTATTCTGGATTGTTCATGAAATCATCTGTTCTGATTATCTCCGCAATTTACCTGATTGTAACGCTCACGTCCGAATCGGTATCGGTTGCCGGCGATCCGACGATTCAGGTCGAGTTTAATCGCGATATCCGACCGATTTTGTCCGATAAATGTTTTCCTTGTCACGGTCCCGACAAAAATAAACGGCAAGCCGACTTGCGACTGGATACAGAAATCGGACTTGTCGGTTCGAAAGATATGCCCGGCGCAGTCGTTGCGGGTAAACCAGCAGACAGCAACGTTATCGCGCGCATCACAACGAATGTTTTGGAAGAGCATATGCCACCAAAAGAATTCGGCAAAGAAGTGACTCCCGAAGAGCTCGCTTTGATCAGTCAATGGATCGAGCAAGGAGCCAAATGGCAAGGCCACTGGTCGTTCGAACCCATACGTGAAATCACGCCACCTCAGGTCGGAAAAAACTTGTCGGGATCGAATCCGATCGATCGCTTCATCACCAGCAGACTTGAGGAGAAGAAGATTTCGTCCGCGCCAAGTGCCGACCCCCGCACTCTCGTCCGCCGACTGTACTTCGACTTGACTGGTTTACCTCCATCGCCAGAAGATGTTATCACTTTTGTTCGCGATAGCTCGCCAAGTGCGTATTCAGATCTCGTAGAGCGGCTGTTGACTTCTCAACATCACGGCGAGCGAATGGCAGTCTGGTGGCTAGATTTAGTGCGTTACGCCGACAGTGTTGGGTATCACGGCGATCAAGAAGTAAGTGTTTCGCCATATCGCGACTATGTCATTCGCGCTTTCAACGAGAACAAGCCCTTTGATCAGTTCACCGTCGAGCAGTTGGCAGGCGACTTGCTGCCGAATCCCACTTTGGAGCAAAAAATCGCGTCGGGCTACAATCGCCTTGGCATGATGAGTGCCGAAGGTGGTGTGCAGGATAAAGAATACTTGGCCAAATACATCGCCGAACGCGTCCGCAACTTGGGCGGAACTTGGCTCGGACTAACACTCGGTTGCTGCGAATGCCACGATCATAAATTTGATCCTATCTCAACGCGGGAGTTCTACCAGTTCGAAGCTTTCTTTGCCGACATCGAGGAACGCGGACTATATTCGGGCGATCAATGGGGCACGAATATCCAGGTACCAACAGAAGCACAATCGAAACAATTGGCAGACTTGGATCAGAAGATTGTCCTAACCCAAGCCAAATTGGATGCGTCAACTCCAGAACTCAATGCAGCAGAACTCGAATGGGAATCCAACGTCGGGCAATGGCTAGCCCTCAAGCCCACATCCGCGAATTCGCAAGGCGCGGCAACACTAACCATTCAACCCGACGGCGCGATCCTGGCCAGCGGTACGAATCCCGATTCCGACACCTATGAAATAATATTCGACAAACTTCCAGAGGGCACAACTGCGTTGCGGCTGGAGGTGTTGCCACATGATTCGTTGCCTTCGAAAGGCCCCGGGCGTGCCGGAAATGGAAACTTTGTTCTAACTGAAATCGAATTGAATTCAGTCGATACGACCAACCCTAAGGACTCTCAAGCGATTAGCATTTCGAAAGCTATTGCGAGCCACGAACAGATTTCTTACATCGAAGGCAATCCGTACAAGAAATGGGCAATCGATGCGGCTATCGATCGCGACGAAAAAGGTGCTAAGTGGGGCTGGGCAATCTTGGATGAACAGGGCAAATCCAACTTTGCCATTTTTCAAATCGCGCCCGAAACGCCTCTCAAGGCAGATCGCCAGTTGCGAATAACTATAAAGCAGAACTTGGATAATCCAAAACATACGCTTGGCCATTTCCGCTTCTTTGCTAGCAAGGCTTCTGAACCACTCAAACGTGTCACTGTGGTGCCCACTGAAATTGAAAATCTTATCGCCAAACCTGCGAATCAGCGAAGCGACGAAGAATCCAAAAAGATTGCATCCCATTTCCGCTCCGTCACTCCCTTGCTCGAAGACCAACGCAACACACTTAAAGATCTTCAAGCCCAGCGAGAACAATTGAACCGCAGCATTCCCACAACATTGGTTACCGTGGCGCGAATGCCAAGGCCTGTTAAAGTTCTTGCTCGCGGGAATTGGATGGACGAAAGCGGAGAGGAAGTTCAACCTGGCATCCCAGCGGTACTTGGGGGCAGTTCGTCCGACAAGCGACTTACGCGGTTGGATCTAGCCAACTGGATAGTTGCGAAGGAAAACCCACTCACCGCCCGAGTAACGGTGAATCGGCTGTGGAAGATTTTCTTTGGGGCTGGCCTAACGCGAAAATTGGATGATTTGGGTGCGCAAGGTGACTGGCCCAGTCATCCTGAGTTGCTTGATTGGCTCGCCACGGAATTCGTACGCTCGGGTTGGGATATTCGGCATATGATTCGAATGATCGTAACTTCGGAAACCTACAAACAGTCATCGAAGCCGGCGCACGAGGCAGTGGAAATTGATCCCTTCAATAGACTGCTGTCCTATCAAGGTCGATGGCGACTCGAAGCGGAGTTTGTTCGCGACTCAGCTTTGGCAACTAGCGGTTTGTTGACGGAACAAATCGGAGGATCGAGCGTTCGACCCTATCAGCCGCGAGGGTATTGGGCTTATCTCAATTTCCCACAACGTGAATGGCAAGACGGCATAGGTGACCAACTCTACCGTCGCGGAATCTACACGCATTGGCAGCGTCAGTATTTGCATCCCTCGCTACTCGCGTTCGACGCACCTAGTCGCGAAGAATGCACAGCGGACCGGCCTCGCTCAAATACTCCCCTCCAAGCATTGGCGATGCTCAATGATCCAACCTATGTCGAAGCGGCACGTGTCTTCGCATATCACGCAATACTTCAAGAAGGCATGAGCGACGATCAGCGACTGAACTGGGTCGTCAACCAAGCTTTACAGCGTTCACCGCTGGATGCGGAAATGAAAATTTTGTTAAGTCTCCTCGATCAGCATCGTCAGCAATATTCGCAGGATACGGCCGCCGTTGATCAGTTGATTTCGGTCGGAACTTATCCGATCAAGCCCGAGATAAATCGTATCGAATTGGCGGCGTGGACAAGTGTCGCTCGCGCGATTCTCAATTTGCACGAAACGATAACCCGTAACTAAGAACTCTTACCCAAGAGATAATCATGCTGCTCCCTTCCGAAATTGCTCGGCGATCATTTCTGTATCGTGGTGGTATTAGCCTAGGTGCCATGGCATGCAGCTCACTGGCTGCGAAGCCGTTATTTGCAAATGACGCGGATTTGCAGACGCAGGGTGCTTTAAAGATTTTGCACCATCCGCCTCGCGCGAAACGGATCATCTGGCTGTATATGGCTGGTGGAATGAGCCATCTTGACACGTTTGACTACAAACCCAAGCTCGTCGAGATGCATGGTCAACCGATGCCTGAATCTTTGACCAAAGGCCAGCAAATCGCGCAACTCCAAGGGCAGAAACTTGTCTGTTTTGCACCCCAACACCCATTTCAAAAATGGGGGACCTCCGGCCAAGAAATCAGTTCCATCTGGCCCGAACTGGGCAGCAAATGCGCGGACGATATGTGCATCGTGCGATCGCTTTTTACGGAAGCGATCAATCACGATCCTGCGCATACCTTCATGAACACGGGCTCGATGAACGCAGGACGTCCAGCGATGGGTTCTTGGTTGCTCTACGGACTTGGTGCAGAGTCTCAGAACTTGCCGGGCTTTGTGGTAATGGTTTCAACGGGCAAATTTGGTCAAAAGCAGCCGATCGCTGCTCGGCAATGGCATTCGGGATTCCTTCCTAGCAAATACCAAGGCGTCGAGTTTCGAAGTACCGGCGACCCCGTTCTCTATGTTGGTCGTCCGCCCGGTGTCACGGAATCCCGCCAGGGAGATGTCGTGAACGCGGTGACGGAGCTAAATAAACTTGAACAGCAAGTTACTGAAGACCCTGAAATCGCAACGAGAATCAGCCAGTACGAAATGGCTTTCCGAATGCAGAGCAGCGTTCCCGAATTGATGGATATTCACGACGAGCCCCAACATGTGCTTGATCTGTACGGCACCAAAGGCGGCGATGGAAGCTTTGCGGCAAACTGTTTGCTTGCTCGTCGCTTGGCCGAACGAGGTGTACGTTTCATCCAGCTTTATCATCGCGACTGGGATCATCACGGCGCGGTCAAGGACCACGTCAAAGGCACGGCTGCCGAAGTCGATCGTGGAGCGGCCGCATTGATCCAAGATCTCAAGCAACGCGACATGCTCAAAGACACGATTGTCGTTTTTGGATCTGAGTTTGGACGAACGCCCATGGCTCAAGGCGACGGACGCGACCATCATCTCGCTGGATTTACCATGTGGTTCGCTGGCGGCGGTTTTAAACCGGGGATGAGTTATGGGGCTACGGATGAATTGGGATACAATTCGGTAGAAAATCGCGTATCCGTCCATGACGTTCACGCGACACTGCTTCACCAGCTTGGAATCGATCACAATCGTTTCTCTTACAAATTCCAAGGCCTCGATTCACGACTGACGGGCGTCGAGCCAGCAAAAATCATCACGGAATTGATCTGATCAGGCGATCTATGCTATAGTCGCGTCTACAGACAATGCTGCACGTAGGAAAACTGCATTAACCAACCTACCGTTGGGTCGGGGACGCCAGTCGCTTCGTCGATTTCGGAAATCAAAATGAATACGGCGATTCGAAACCATCTGGTCCGCCACGTCGACACGCTCGCCGGATTGATTGGACCGCGAGTCCTGTCGAATCCCGTTTCGATTAAAGCGACAACCGGTTATATCGAACGACAGTGGCGCGAGATGGGATTCGAAGTGCGCCATGAAACGTTCGATGCGATGGGCGATACAGCATCCAATCTCTTCGTCGAAATTCCCGGCAAGAAAAACACCAATCAAGTGGTTATCCTCGGTGCACACTACGATACTGTTTTGCAAACACCCGGAGCGGACGACAATGCATCTGCGGTTGCCACAATGCTCGAAGTTTCGCGTTTACTGATTGGCACGCATTGCCAAAGAACGATTCGTCTTATTGCTTTTGCGTGCGAAGAGCCACCCTACTTCAATTGCAATTCCATGGGCAGTCAACATCATGCACTCGGATGTCGAACGCGACAAGAAGACATCGTCGGGATGCTGTGCTTGGAAATGGTCGGCTACTACTCCGACGAAATGGTCCAGCGGATTCCGCCGTCGATCCCCAAGTGGCTTCACTGGTTGTTCCCGCGACGAGCTAATTTCTTGGCAGCGGTCGGTAACATGAACTCGATGAGTTTGGCTTGGAGTTTTCGCCGCGGGTTCAAAGCGGGCGCGAACTTCCCACTTTTTTCTATTTGCTTGCCCGAGAGTGTCTCTGAAATTCAGCTTTCCGATAATCGCGCGTTCTGGGACCAGCAATACCCTGCGCTAATGCTGACGGACACAAGTTTCTTGCGCAATCCACACTACCATCAACCCACCGATTTGCCGGACACCCTCGATTATACGGCAATGGTCCAAGTGACCTTGGGCGTTGCCGAAGCCGTACGACGTTTGGCCCGCGTCTCGACGCGAAAAACCTTTACGGAATTAAGCGTCGATTCGATACCGCAAAACTTTGCCGGCGAAGGCGCTGTCTGACCCTGCATAAGAGATATGGCAGACGTGACTTTCTTGGAGTTACCAAACGACAATTAGCCGCATTCGGAAAACGCGGCGAAATCACAAGGCATTTCGAGATTTTTCGCTGATCGCCGGTATCGATCGTATCAAAATCTTACTCGTACTCAGTGAAACGGTACTCGTACTCGATCGGGAGCCATAGTCGAGTACGAGTACCGCCTGTGGCTGAGTACGAGTACGAAAATGCTGCCAATTCGCGCATTTTGTCGTGCGAAGCACCGGCGATCAGCGAGAAGTGTCAGCATTTCCACGGATTTTGAATTAACGATTCGTATGGCCCACATTTTGCTTTATCGAAGCAGTACGAAATCAACTGCCGAAAATACATACAGTGGGTTACTGTCATTCGGCCAAAGAAAAGGGGATCAAGATGACTTTCCGTTTCGACAAATTGACCATCAAAGCCCAAGAATCTGTTGCATCCGCTCAATCGAATGCTCAGAACCAAGGCAATCCAGAGATGGATAGTCTGCATTTGTTTGAGTCTTTGCTATCGGACTCGGATGGTATCGTAGTGCCACTGCTGAAGAAAATCGGCGTGAATGTTCCGCAATTAGTGGCGCTCTGCAAAAGCGAAATTGGCCGATTACCAAAGACCTCCGGCGGGCGACAACCAAGCGTCAACGCGACTCTGCAAAAATGTTTTGAACAAGCCGCGACGGTCGCTGAAAGTATGAAAGATGAGTTCGTCAGCACCGAACACTTGCTGCTTGGTGTTGCCAAAACAGACTGTAAAGCGGGTAATCTTCTGAAACTGAATGGGGCTACGGAAAAGGACCTTTTGCAAGGCCTTC
This sequence comes from Pirellulaceae bacterium, assembly GCA_031374825.1. GTDB lineage: Bacteria > Planctomycetota > Planctomycetia > Pirellulales > Pirellulaceae > JANMGV01. The sequence continues at coordinate 33,614 of JANMGV010000005.1, read as the reverse complement.
AAACCATCCGTGGCAGCGCACGGGTGACGGACCAAAACCCCGAAGGCAAATTCCAAGCTCTTGAGAAATACGGCATCGATTTAGTCGCATTGGCTAGCCGTAATAAACTGGATCCGGTCATTGGTCGCGATCAAGAAATACGCCGCGTCATTCAAGTTCTTTCACGTCGCACAAAAAATAACCCCGTTTTGATCGGCGAGCCCGGTGTGGGAAAAACCGCCATCGCCGAAGGCCTTGCGTTGCGTATCGTCGAAGGTGACGTGCCGCAGAGCCTTAAGAATAAGCGCGTGATATCGCTGGACCTGGGTGCCCTTGTCGCTGGCACGAAATTCCGTGGCGAATTCGAAGAACGCTTGAAGGCCGTCCTTCGTGAAATCAAAGATGCTGGCGGCGATATCATCCTGTTCATCGACGAACTTCACAATGTTGTCGGCGCTGGTTCAGCCGAAGGAAGTAGCGACGCAGCAAACTTGCTCAAGCCAGAATTAGCCCGAGGCCAGTTGCGTTGTATCGGTGCTACCACGCTGGACGAATACCGAAAACATATCGAAAAAGACGCCGCACTCGAACGACGATTCCAACCGGTCTACGTTGGCGAACCAAGCGTCGAAGATACCATCACGATTCTGCGAGGCCTCAAAGCTCGCTACGAATCCCATCACGGTGTTAAGATTCGGGATTCTGCGTTGGTCGCGGCCGCTCAGCTTTCAAGCCGATACATTACCGACCGATTCCTGCCCGATAAAGCAATCGATTTGATCGACGAAGCCGCCAGCCGACTTGCCATGGAACGCGAAAGTGTGCCAGCCGAGATCGATCAAGTCCAACGCCGCTTGCGTCAACTCGAATTAGCTCAGCGCCAACTTACCGAGGAAGGTGACGAATCGACGCAAGATCGACTCGAAGAAATCGAACAAGAAATGCACGACTTTCAACACGAACTTGCCAGTTTGCGTGAGCAATGGGAAGGCGAAAAAGCAGGCTTGTCGGATGTCGCGTCGGTTCGCAAAGCGCTCGATTCGGCAGACGCTGAATTCCGTCGGCTCGAAGCTTCGATCAACGAGAAACAGTCCAGCGGTGCTGCGGTCGTCGAATCCGACTATCAGAAACTTTACGAGTTCGACCAACTTCGTCGCAAACTCCAAAAGCAAATACAGCAAGACGAGGAATCGCATTCCAAGGAATCCGTTGCACACGAGCATCGATTGCTCCGCACGGAAGTGACTGCCGATGAAATTGCAACCGTTGTGAGTGTTTGGACCGGCGTTCCCGTCAATCGAATGATGGAAACCGAGAAGGCCAAACTGTTGGTCATGGAAGAAAGATTACACCAACGCGTCATCGGTCAAGACAAAGCCGTCGAAGCCATCTCCAACGCCGTTCGCCGCAGTCGCAGTGGGCTTCAAGATCCTAATCGACCAATCGGTTCGTTCTTGTTCCTGGGGCCAACCGGCGTGGGGAAAACCGAACTGTGCAAAGCGTTGGCCGAAGTCATGTTCGACGACGAGCACGCCATGATTCGACTCGACATGAGCGAGTTCATGGAACGTCACACGGTGAGTCGTATGATCGGCGCACCTCCGGGTTACGTAGGCTACGAAGAAGGTGGCAAACTAACAGAGGCTGTACGACGTCGGCCTTACAGCGTGATTCTTCTCGACGAAATCGAAAAGGCACATGTGGATGTATTCAATATCCTGCTGCAAGTTCTCGATGACGGACGATTGACCGATGGCCATGGAAAAACAGTCGACTTTACAAATACCGTCGTTGTGATGACGAGTAATATTGGAAGTTCGTTGATTCAACGTGTGGCCGAGGAAGGAGGCGGTGTCGACGAAATGTACGACGCTGTCCAAGATCCACTGAAAGCGAAATTTGCTCCCGAGTTTCTCAACCGCATCGATGAGACAATCGTATTCGAGCCATTGCGACGCGAACAAATTTGCAAAATTGTTCAACTACAGCTTTCCAAGCTCAAGCAGCAACTGGCGGATAATGAAATTGAATTGACGCTGTCCGAAGCAGCTATCGCCGAACTTTCGAACGAAGGTTACGATCCGGCATTCGGGGCGAGACCGCTCAAACGAGTGATTCAGCGCCGTCTACAAAATCCGTTGGCGACCGTCCTTCTCAAGGGTGGTCTTGAAGAACAAAAAGGTATTCACGTTGATTTCGTCGATGACGATTTTACTTTTACGATCGTACCTGTCAGCGAGAACAACATTGCCGCTACCAGCGTCAAGTAACTGATCGGTCCGAACCGATCAAAAATAATTTTCGAAGGAGGACAGTTGTGCTTTTGCCGACTGTCCTTCTTTATTCGTTCGGTCGCGTGGGCAATCGATCGGCTGACGCGGCAATTTGTCGAAACTCAGAAAATCGGATCATCGCGAACCCGCCAATCACCATGCCGCAAATTGCGAGAAACAAACAAAGTCCAGCTTCCTGATATCGTACGCCGTAGTGCAACAACTCAAAAATGCGTTTGGAAATCGTGGTGACGCTCGGTGGCAAGAGCTGCGAATAGCTTGAGAAATCCGCGAAACTCATGGCTGCGATCCAGAGCCATATGATGATCAAGGTGCCCCAAGTCGTTCTCAAGAATCGAGCTAGGGATGCAAGTCTACTTTTCGGTCCCTCCAAAGCCAATAGGTCTCGGTGCGTGTTATACCATCGGTACCAACTAATTGTGACCAAGAAAATGGCTACAGGAACTACTCGAAATCCTACCGCTATTACCGTGGGTATCAAAGTGCGATCATAAAGGACTGAAAGAAAAGGTAAAGGAGCTTCGATAAAAAGCCAAGCCAATATGAGGTTCACTGCGGGCCCAGGAATCGCTACCATCAGGGCGAGGACACCGAAGATAGAGCCCCGCAACCAACGATTGCTTGGCAGTCGAGGAACGACAACCAACGCGACAACTATGCTCAGTGTCGAGGCGAACACGGCAAGCTGGAGGGACCATAGCATCTCTTCGCGATATTCGACCGGGCTTCTAAAAACAGAGTCCGTTAGCCGTGAAAGTAACCATTTTCGCTGGATCTCGCCATCCACCCGCGTTGCATCCCATCCCGCTTTGATAACCAAGCTAACCATCGGCAAGAACAGCGAGGCACCCGCCAACGTCCAACAAAACATCGACCAAACGACCGTCTCCCATGTACTTCCGAACCAATGACGCGTTGACGATGAGCTAACGCGTTCAAGCGAACGGAAATCCAGTGGCTTTGCAGCGACAATACCAAAGATCACAGCCAGCAGAATCGCTGGACTGCATGCGACAATGGCTTGAACCATACTAAACTGCCCGACGGTGATATCGAGATAAAATTGCTCGACCGCCGTTCGAACTTGGTAAAGATTGGAAACCAGCATGTCGTTGCCAACCGTCGCGAGCGACCAGGCAAACGCCGCGGCAATCCATCCAAGATTGCTTTGTAACCACACGCGTCGCAGCACACTCCATTTGCCACCGTCCATGATCGCCATGTCTTCGCGATTCGGAATCGATCGGTTAAAACCGCACAGCAGTATCAGGACGACGGACGGAACACAAGCCATGGCATGTATCCAGACGACGGCGTGGATGCCTCGCAAAGGTTCTCGCGAGCCAGTGACTTGAGACAGCGTCCACCAGCCTTGAATTCCAAATCCCGCGTTCCAACCGCCGGCTTGAACATACAGGGGAATAAACAGAAAGCCGCCGAGTAAAAATAAAAGCGTGCGGCGACCAATGACTTGAGCCCGAGACAGGCCCAATGCCAAAATGAATCCGATGACGAGTGCCAAGCCGCCGGCACCGATCATCACGATCAGGGAATTAAGAATCGATCGAGTCATCTTCTCCGACGCAGGGTTTCGCTGTAATTCATGCAACCCCGCTGGCTCACGCCGACTGAAGAAAATTAGGGTCGCTGTCTAAGCTGGTGTGCTTTCTCTCTTGGACTCGCGCATCGCACGATACCATTCAAATGCGATTGGCAAGCACGACAAAACGATGATCGCGATGATCACGTAATGAAAATTGTCTTTGACCCAAGGTCGCGTTCCAAAAACGTAACCACCGATTAAAAACATTCCAACCCACAACACACCGCCAGTAACATTGTACATCCAGAACTTCAAGTAGTTCATCTTACCGATTCCAGCGACAAATGGAGCAAATGTCCGGAGGATCGGAAGGAATCGAGCGAGCAACACGGCTTTGCCACCATGCTTTTCGTAAAAATGCTGCGCGCGCATCAGGTGTTGTTTGTTTAATATCCGTGAATTTTCGCTTCGGAAAATTTTGGGGCCAATCACGCGACCAATCCAATAATTGACGGCATCGCCTAAAACCGCAGCGACAACCAGCAAAACGAGCAAGAGCGGCAGATTAAGCTGGCTGTTTTCGTTTGCCGCCAAAGCACCAACTGCGAAAAGCAATGAGTCGCCTGGCAAAAAGGGCATCACGATCAAGCCAGTTTCACAAAAGATGATTCCGAACAAGAGACCATATAGCCACGGTCCCAACGACGCTGCAAGCTCCGCTAAATGCCGATCGAGGTGAAGGATCCATTCGATAATAAACATCGGGCGGTTTCTTTTCGCAAGAGCAACGATCTGTGCAGCAGGAGCCACCCGGATCAGGACAGTGAAAAACGATTTTCAAAATCTAGCTTTCATTATCACGATCCGTCCTGGCGAAAAACAGTAAGAAACTACAACCAACTGGGGACAAGAAACCATACAATCGTAACAGCCGCACAAATTGCACAGGCTGCCGCCGCTGGATTGCGAGCAGGTTCAGCCGCTGTTTTCACCGCATGGCTAGGCTTTACAAACAGTTTTACCACGGTGTCCAAGTAATATATGGCGGCCAATGCACTATTGAACCCCATAATAATCGCGCACCATCTCAACTCCGGGCGACTCGAATCCAAGGTCGTCACGATCACTTGAAACTTGGCCCAAAACCCTGCCGTCAATGGAATCCCGATCAAGCTGAGAAAGCAAACCAACATGCACGCTGCGACAAAGGGATGGCGATAACCGTACCCCAACAGGTCGTCTCGCTTGAGCACCTTCGTTTGATCGAACAAAGCCGCCAATCCCGCAAACACACCCAAAGTCATGGCAGTGTACGCAGCAAGGTACTTGAACAACGTGTCGGCCGACGAACCGTTCGATACGATAGCCGCCAAAGCCAAGAGCAAGTATCCCGAATGGGCGATACTTGAGTAAGCCAACATACGTCGTACGCTGTCTTGCACCAATGCCAACACATTTCCGATGGTCATCGTGACCACTGCCAAACCAATCAAAACCGGAACTATAACGTTGACGATTTCCGCGTTCAAAAGGCTTCCGGATAAAAATCGTGCCAGCACCAAAAAGCCAGCGACCTTCGGGGCTACTGATAATAGCGAAGCGGCAGTCGCAGACGTTCCTTCGAAAACATCGGGCGCGTAAAAATGAAACGGCACGGCAGCAACGCGAAAACACATTCCGCTCAAAACGAGACCTATCGCAAGCTTTAGTAGGATCGATGGCTGCTCGGATAGCAGCATGATGATCTTTGGAATTTCCGTTGTCCCGGCTAAGCCGTAGAGATAGGAGATGCCCAGCAAGAATATCGCCGAAGCGAATGCACTAAGCGTAAAGTACTTTAAGGTCGCTTCGCTCCCTCGCTGGTCCGCACGCGTCATCGCCAAAATGACCGTCGTTGGAATACTAACCAGTTCCAATGCCAAAACCATAGCCGCTAAATCGTTTGAAGCTCCAACAAAAACCATTCCCGACAGTAGCAGCAACAAGCAGCCATAATACTCCGATACAAAACGCTTCGGTACCGAATGGAAACCAAGGAGGATCGTGATAGCTCCACCGAGCAAGGCAAGGAACTGCGACGAACGCGAGATGATATCGGATCGGAATAATCGCTGAGATTGAATTTCGTCCGACCCAGGTGCTCCAAACCCATATGCTGCCGCGATTCCAATCGCAATGAGCGAACACACAGCCCAGAAAGTTGAACTGCGGGATTGCGATGCGTTATCGTCTCGGCTGGTATCAAAGATTCCGCCAAGCAAAACCAAACAGCCAGCGATCATCAAAGTCGATCCGGCCGCAACGATCTTGAGATCCAATAAAACAGATGGAACGGATAGGTCCATTACGGCAACTCTATATCTGAAAGGGAAACACTGGACAATTTTTCAATATCTGCCGTTTCGGGCAAGGATTTCATCGCGGTAAAACAGACAATCGCAATACGACGGGCATCAGGACGAATCGTATCAAGCACTCGCTGTGGCACTACACCAATGAAGATGCAGATGAATGCAAGCGCAGAAAAAACCGCAGTCTCACGCATCCCAACGTCGTAGGCTACCGATTCGCCATGAATTTTGCTTCGTTCGTACGGTCCCATAAATAGCTTTTGCAGCAATCGAAACGCGTACCACGCACCCAGCACAACACCCAGCGTTCCTGCAACAGCGTGAACCGGATGACGGAGAACCATGCCCGAAAGCGTCAGGACTTCGCCAACAAAGTTATTAAGACCAGGAACGCCAGCACCTGCCGCAACAAAAAAGAAAAAGAACAAAGACAGCCGCGGAAAGACCGACCCCAAGCCATGACTGCCCGTTGTCAAACAATGCGTGCCTCGACGCATGATCAAACTATCAATCAAAAGGAACATCGCCGCAGTCGTAATTCCGTGGTTGAACATCTGCAAAGCCGCACCTCCTAAACCTTCTTGATTCAGAGAGAAAAGACCCAAAGTGATGAATCCAACGTGGCTCAAACTACTGTACGCCAGCAGGAGTCGCAAATCGGTTTGAGCTAAAGCATTCAGAGCGCCGTAGGTAATCGCAACCACACCGAGCGTACCCAACACATACGGTCCAAAGGTTACCGAAGCACCTGGCAATAACGGAATCACAATACGAATGAAACCGAATAAACCTAACTTAAGAACAACACCCGCCATCAACGCAGTCGTTGTCGGATGCGATGCACTGTAAGTTGTCGGCAACCAGGAGTGGAGCGGCAGGACTGCGGTCTTGATTCCTAAACCAAATACCATCATCCAGAAAATCCAACCTTGCTGAGCCATCAATCCACTCTTAGCAGAATCGAACGCTCGTACCGAAAGCTGGGGAATGGAAATAGTGGCTCCCGACTCGTTGCTATAGAAAGCGACCAAGCCGATGATCGCCACAATCATGGGAATACTTCCCGCGAGAGTAAACAAAACAAAGCGTCTGCCTGCCATCAGTGCACTGGAGTTTCCCCAGCCCGCGATAAGCACAAATAGCGGGATCAGCGTCAACTCAAATCCGATATAGAACGTCACCACATCCATTGCCAGAAAAACGCTTAGCAACCCCGCCTCCGCCAACAACAACCACCCTGCGTAGTTGATATTTTTGGTCTTTACGGTCAGCGTAGAGAAAATCAAAACAGCCAACGTCACGATAGTCGTCAACAAAACCATCAAATTCCCAATACCGTCGCATCCCAAAACGAAATACCAACGGCTGCCCGACTCATCTCCATAGGGTGGAGCAATCGAAAGCCATTCAGCTTTGTATTCGATGCTTGGCACAACACTGCCAACCGAGTCTGCCGAAGGTTGTTGTCCTGATATCCATAATGCCAACATCAAGCTGAATAAAAAGGTCATGCCTCCGGCGGCTATACCGAAATTACGGAAGCTGTCCTCAGCTCGTTGCGCAAACATCAACAGCAAGAATCCGCCGATCAGCGGAGTCAAAATCAAGATTGGAAGAATAATGGTCATTGGAGCTTTCAGCCCTAGTTAACTAAGTACGACGACGGCAATAATCAGCAACGATCCAACAGCCAACGCAATGGCGTAATGCGGAAGCAAGCCCGTCTGCATTCTTCGAAACAATTCGCCTGTGCTAAATATCGTAGACAACAAGCGTTTCCAAAACATTCCGACAAAACCAGAATCGAACACCCCAACCAAGTCCGCAAACGCTTGAATAGGTCGAACCAAGAACAAGTCATAAACTTCGTCGATATAAAATCGATTCGCACCAGCGACAACCAGTGGGTTTCGCGATGGATGAGCAGCTTCCTCTGGTCGTCGTAGCGTCGTTACCCAAGCAACCGCAACACCGGAAATGCTGACGAGGCTAGAAACAGCAGCAAGCCAAATTCCTTCATGACCGTGATGTTCCGATAGTTTCGGAATATGAGGAACATATTCAAACAGATTGTTGAGCAATCCCGTGGGTCCTAAAGCAACACCCGCCACCATGCTTCCGACGGCCAGAACGATCATTGGACTCAACTGAACCCAATTGGCTTCGTGCGGATGATCGCCCGCCTCATGAGGCAAACGCAACGGCCCATGAAAAGTCCGAAAGAAAGCTCGGAACGTATACACAGCAGTCATAAACGCAGTAACAAGGGCGACACCAAACAGTGCTTTGAAACTTGTCCCATGATCGAGGTCCTTCGATGCTTCGAACAAGATCGCAAGTATCCCGTCCTTACTCCAAAATCCAGCCAACGGTGGAATGCCCGCCAAGGCCAGTGCACCGAGACCAAACAAGAAATACGTCTTAGGCAACACTTTACGCAAACCACTAAATGATCGCATATCGATCACGTCGCCCATAGCGTGCATCACATTTCCAGCTCCCAGGAACAAGAGAGCTTTAAAGAATGCATGCGTGCACAGATGGAACATGCCAGCCAGAACGGCAATCGAAATCAACCCACGACCGCCGCCAGCCCCAATCGCCATGAACATGAATCCCAACTGACTGACGGTTGAATAAGCCAGTACGCGTTTCAAGTCGTCTTGGAACAATGCAATCGCGGCCGCCAAGAATGCGGTGATTCCGCCAATCCAAGCCGCCATGACTAGCACATTTGGAGTTAACTCGAGAAGTGGACTCATGCGAGCCAACAGAAATACACCGGCTGTAACCATTGTCGCAGCGTGGATCAGCGCACTCGCCGGCGTTGGGCCTTCCATCGCATCCGGCAACCAGACGTGAAGCGGGAATTGAGCCGATTTGCCGATTGCACCAATCAACAAACAAACCGCAACAAACCCCAGCAACCCCGGATAATTCGCCGCAATAACCGGAGCTAGATCGAAGATCACCGCGAAATTCAAACGCTCGGTCGGCGATGTCTCCGTGTTGATTACCAAGCCAACTGCATACGTCAGCACCAAAATTCCGGATAAGAAAGCACAATCCGCGACACGATTAACCATGAACGCTTTCGTCGCAGCCTTCGCCGCACTGGGACGTTGTAACCAATAGCCAACTAGCAAATAACTGCACAAACCGACGCCTTCCCAGAAGACATACATCACCAACAAGTTACTTGCCAATACGAGCATCGTCATCGAAAAAACGAAGCCGGAAAATATTGCAAAGTACCGTGCATAACCTGGATCATTCTTCATGTAAGCTTGCGAGTAGATCGCTACCAGCAACGAAACGACAGTAACGACGGTCAACTGGAACAAGCTCAGCACATCCAATTGCATCGCAGTGCGCACTTGAATTCGCCCCAACGAAAGCCATGTATATCCTTCGACAACCAAGACGCCACTGGCAAAATCTGTCGTCCACAAAGCCCACACAGACAAAATTGCTGATATCGCAAGAGCAATCCAACAGGGGATGTGCGCGCGGTGCTTGAACAAACCCATGATACTACCAATGGCACAAATGATCATTGCGACCAAAGGTGCTAGTGGAATTAACCAAAGTTGAGTTGGCGACATGTTTCTTTATTCTTGTACGTGCTTGTTGTTGATCAAAAAATTATTATTGCGTGCTTGGGTTCAACGATTTACTGCTACGAGGAGCGTCGTTGCCAAGCGATAAAATCAGGTCAAATTCATGCTGGATCCGAGGATTGGTCTTCCGCATAGTTGGCAGGAAGTTGTTTCGTTAGCGGATCCAAACCGGCGGGCGTTAACGTCGGGAATTGCATCGGAATATGATCGGCCTCGCCCATCTCCGTTGCCACAGCTTTCGTTTTTAGTTTTTGCTCGCTGAGATCACGCCATAAATTGACGTCCAACGAATTTCGATACCGATTGAGCGCCACAACCAAAGATAAAGCCAAAGCAGCTTCGCTGGCAGCGATCGTTAAAATCAAGATTACAAAAAATTGACCTTGATAATTTCCGTGATGCTGACCGAACGCGATGAAATTCAGCGAAACTCCAGTGAGCATCAGTTCAATGGACAAGAACAACAAGATCAAATTGCGTCGAGTTAGAAACCCAACCAAACCTGCCGCAAATAAGATTCCGCCCATGACTAGGGCATGCTCGATACTTAACGTCATGATGCGTTCGACCTCGCTTCTTCGGAACCCGCAACATTGTATTCCCGGTTCCGTGCAATCACGATCGATCCGATCGCAGCAACCGTTAACAATGACCCAGCAATTTCTACCAGCCACAAATATTCGGTGTACATCACACGACCAAGTCCAGCAACGGTCATGCGAGGAGATTTGGAAATGATCGCCACGGACGTTTCATCTGGCGTCGGATTGGATACTGCCAAGCTATCTCCAGCAGTCGATGTGCCTTCAGCGACCGTATCCGTGACGCGAATCGTTTCGCCAGAGGACATCAAACCCGGTACTTTGTATCCTGCGCTTGCAATCAAAACCAAGCAGACAAAACCAACCGACGCAATCATCGCCAAGCCCGGAGTATTGAGTGCGACATCCTGAACTTGCAAATGAGCTCTTTGAGAAAACATCAAGACAAATAGGAAGATGATGATCGTCGCGCCGGTATAAACAATCATCGTCGCAGCGGCCAAAAAGGGCGCTGATAGCAGCATGAACAACCCACATACCGACAACACAGCGATAGCAAAATTGCATGCAGCGTAGACCGGTTGGCGAGCGGTAATAAACGCCACACAACCGATGATCGCCAATCCACAAAAATTGAAGAACAGCATTCGCTCCAGCGTCATGGGGACGCGAGCCATCACGACAATCGCACTGGCAATTAAAAGTACGATCCCAATCCACTTCGACGCCGATCGTCGTTGCGTGGACGTGTCCGACGTCTGCACCAAGTACGCACCAAGACCGGCAATCACGGCAGCCAAGATGGCTATCCAATCAACCGGGATACGGTTCAGCAACAAGCTTTGACCAAAAACAACAGGAAACATAATATTCGTGCTTTATGAAAATCCAATTTCCAAAATCAATCGCTCAAAGTTGAACTAGCCCCGTTGGCCATGCCCAGGAGGAGGTGGTGCCTTGGCTGCATCCTTATCGAAATCCGACGCAGGACCCAAAACGCCGCTATGAGTTCTTACCGGATCGTTACCGGAATTCACAGTCTTGTCGTAAACACTTAATAGCTTTTCTTTGTCGTAAATCAGCTCTGCCCTGCTATCGCCGGTGAGATCGTAAATACTTGTTAATTCGATCGCGTCTACCGGACAAGCTTCCTCGCACATACCGCAGTAAATGCATCGCAACTCGTCGATTACAAATGTCGCTGGGTACTTGTCGCGATCAGCCCAATTCGGATCATCCTTAGGCGCGGCAGTCGCTTCGATCGTAATGCAATTGGCCGGACAAGCTGTCTGGCATAGGAAACATGCGACGCACTTTACTCGGCCCTTGTCATCGCGATTCAAACGATGCACCCCGCGATAATTCGGCGGAATCTCTGGCTCAACTTCGGGATACTGCCGCGTCATCTTGGGCTTGAAAATGTGCTTGAACGTCGTCATCACGCCTTGAGCGATTGCAGGCAGATACAACGCCTCCATCACTCCCAGCTTGGGTGGCTCCGCCCATTTAACGGTCTTATTCTTGTTGCTCGTCATACAACTTGTCCTTGAACCAAAACGCGGTCAGCATCTGGCTGCCCAGCACGTTTGGAATATTTTGAGGAAACCATGAAGGCGTTCATGAGCCCTGAACCGAACAATGCGGCAAGCGAGAAAATTGCTAACCACCACTTGGACCAATCGAGCGACAGCACGACAGCAATGCCTAACAAATTCAGCATGCCCAAAGGAATCAATCCCTTCCAAGCAAGTCCCATAAGCTGATCAAAGCGGAATCGCGGTAATGTCCACCGCAACTGCATGATAAAGGCGACCACAACTCCGACCTTGGTCAACAGCACCGCCCATCGAAGCAGATATCCGCCAAGCGAACCATCCACCGGACCAGTCAGCCCCGGAAAATGCCAACCGCCAAAGAACAAAAGCACGGTCAAGAAACTCAATGTGACCACATGCGTGTACTCGGCAAGGAAGAACAACACAAACTTAATACCGCTGTATTCCGTATGGAAGCCGCCGACTAACTCTTGTTCGCATTCGGACAAGTCGAACGGCAAGCGATTCGTTTCCGCTAAGCCCGCAACAAAGAACAGCACGGCAGCCAACGGTTGCCACCAAACATTCCAGTTCGCAATTCCCTCGCCCTGTGCGGCAACGATTTGCTCGATGTTCAATGTTCCCGCCATGGCAATCACACCGAGCAACGACAGGCCCAGTGGAATTTCGTAGCTGATAAATTGTGCACACGCCCGAACGGCACCGTACAAACTGTATTTGTTATTCGAAGCCCAACCACCGAGAATGATGCCATAAGCAGACAAACTGGATATCGCTACAAGGAAGATCAGCCCGATATCAACGCCCGGCGCAATCATGGGCCGAAAACCTTCGGAGTAATCTGCCGATATCGGCCCGAATGGAACGACCGCAATGGCTAACATCGCGCAGATCAATCCGATCGACGGAGCAAAGAAATATACAGACTTGAAAACATGGTCAGGAATGATCTGTTCTTTAAGGAAGATTTTTATTCCGTCCGCAACGGCTTGGAATATTCCTGCGGGACCAACTCGGTTCGGACCGATTCGATCTTGGATATAAGCAGCTATTTTTCGCTCGATGAAGGTCATGTACAAACCGAGGATCGGAACCACGGCCAATACAATTCCCATCGCTACCGCAAGCGGCCAAATTACACTCCAGCTCATGACCCAGTCCCCACAAAATCCATGTGCTTCAGTTGTATGCCCTTCGCCGGAAGAGGCCCTTCGGCCAACGCAGCCATCGACGGCACTTCGCGAACCATTTCCTTGCGCACTACCAAGGCATTGAACAGGCCACGCTTTTCGCACAAGTCCATCAAGATCCGTCCATCCGCTCGAGCATCGCCCGGACTTCGTATCGCTGTCCGCAACGACTGAGCCAAACCTGCGTGATTCACAACAGTGCCTTCGCGCTCAGCAAAGGAACCGCTCGGAAGCAAATAATCAGCGCGATCCGAAAGGCTCGATCGGATCATATCCATCGCCACAACGGTGATCGAATCGGACATCAATTGCAAGAACGCCGTATCGCTCCATCCATCGGGGCTGCCACCTACGATGAACGCACCCGAAAACTCGCCTTTTTGAATTCGATCCGCGACTTGATCGTATCGCGTCGCTTTGGATTCAAAAGCCCGAAGCACAGCCATGACTCCAAGACGGTTGGGGCACTTTTCCGCGCGAATAGTGAATCGAGCTTTCGACGGCTCAGGTGCGTCGCCTCGGAAATTTTTGGGATACAAATCATCTTCGCCAACAACGGGTACCGGTCCCATCGTCAGCAATGCATGCTTGTCAATTCCGCGAAGGAATTTCGCCAGCAAATAAGCTTCTTCGCACGTCATGAACGGAGAAAATACACCGAGCAATCGTTTGGAATGGGCACCGCTGATTTGCCGATATGTTTGACGAATCTCATCGAGGATCTTTGCCCAAGGATCGTCAAAAACCAAATCATTCAAATCTGGTTGCGCAATTTGTTGACTCGCCACATCACCATTGCCAGAATGCGCACCAGCCGTTTGTAAAGCTGCTACACCACGACCAATTCTCGGCGCTGTCAAACGCTCGGCGGAATGAATGTACTTCCAACCAAACCGCCCGTCATCGCACATGAACGAACCTTGTGCTTGAGGATTGGCTCTTGGCCGCAAGCGATAAATTTTGTTCTCGTTTTGGTCAACTTCGATACTGCAACCAGTACTACATCCTGTGCATACGCTGTCTTGACTCTTAAGCCACCAGACGCGTTTCTTGTACAAAAAGTCCTTGCTACACAAAGCACCGACGGGACACAAATCGACGACGTTTCCGGCAAGCTTGTTATCGCAAGGCTGACCTGGAAAAACGTCGATCTCTTCAACGCTTCCACGATTGATAACCTGCAATTCCGAAGTCCCGCTCACTTCACGGGTAAATCGAACGCAGCGAGTACACATCACGCAACGATCGGTAAACAACGCAATCTGCTCGCCAATGTGGTACTTGTCCTCGCGCTGCACTTTGGGCTCATCCAATCGCGAATGAGCTTTACCGAACTTGAATGTGTAATCCTGCAAGTAACATTCGCCAGCTTGATCGCAGATAGAACAATCAAGTGGGTGATTGAGCAATAAATACTCGAGTGTTTGAGCCTGCGAAGCTTTGACCTTCGGAGAGTCCGTCTTGATAATCGTCCCAGGCTTGCAGGGGGTTTGGCAAGCAGGCATCAGCTTCGGAATCATGACCTCCGAACCGTCACGCTTCTTCTCGCCAACTTCGACCAAACACATGCGGCAACTGGCGACCACACTTAGGTCCGGATGCCAGCAATAATGCGGTATCTCAACTCCCGCTTTTTGAGCCGCTTGAATCAAATTCAAGTTTGGTTCAACGTCGATCTCTTGTCCGTTTACGAAAACTGTTCCCACGTCGGGATGCTCCGTTGCAAAGTCAATTTTTTAGTCTACCGCATTCCAGCCGTCCGCAAGATTCTCCGGAATCAAGCTTGGCTGCTCATTCGTCCGAACCCTCGCGAGCCTGGACTTGCAAATCTCAAACAGCGTTTAGTGAGCACCGACCACTTCACGCATTTCGGTCTTCCGACCGCTCTTAATGTACTCTTCAAACTCAGGACGAAACTTCTTCAACGCGTTCTTGATCGGCCAAGCTGCACCGTCTGCAAGTCCGCAGATCGTCGTTCCCGGCATGATACCCATCGACGTCGAGATGTTCTCAAGCGTTTCCAAATCGGACAACTTGCCCTGACCGTCTCGAATGCGTTTCAAAATCTTCATCGACCAAGACGTTCCCTCGCGACAAGGCGTGCACTGTCCGCACGACTCGTGAGCAAAGAATCGGCACGCGTTATACAGCACGTCGACGATACTCGTCTGATCATCAATCACAATGACCGCCGCAGTTCCCAGTCCCAAGCAACCGACTTTCCCCGGCCCAGCAAAATCCAACGGCGTATCTAATTCCGAAGCCGACAAGAATCCCATGCTGATCCCGCCCGGCACAACCGCTTTGGCTTGTCGGCCTTTCCAAACGCCACCCGCATGCTTGTCGATCAAATCCCGAGCAGTGATACCCAACGGCAACTCGAACAGACCTGGCTTGTTCACATGACCACTCACGCAGTAAAGCTTCGGCCCGTAACTGCCAACGTCGCGCGGATTGCTTGGATCTTTGGGAATGCCGATCGACTTAAACCAATCGACGCCCCGATCAAGAATCTGCGTGACGCACGCCAAAGTTTCCACATTATTGACAACCGTCGGACGTTTAAATGCACCTTCGATCGCCGGAAACGGAGGCTTAATTCGTGGCCAAGCTCGCTTGCCCTCCAAACTCTCAATCAGCCCAGTTTCTTCGCCGCAAATGTAAGCACAGGCACCGCGATGAAGATGGATATCCAAACTAAATCCGGTTCCCAAGATGTTCTTGCCCAAGTAATTCTTGGCGTACATCTCTTCGATCGCTTTTTCCAATGTCCGATAGCAGCGGCCGTACTCGTAACGCAAATAGAAATAGGCTGCCGAAGCACCCGTTGCGTAACATGCAATCACGATGCCTTCGAGAATTTGATGCGGGTCCTGCTCAATGATGACGCGATTGTTAAACGTCCCAGGCTCGCTCTCGTCGCCGTTGATGCACAGATAAATGGGGCCCTTGACGTCCTTGGGCAAAAACCGCCATTTGCTGCCGCAATGGAACCCCGCCCCACCACGACCTCGCAAATCCGAATTCGCTACGACGTCGATGACTTCCGAAGGCTTCATCGCGAGCGCTTTTCGCAAGCCGTTGTAACCACCGTCTGCTAGATAGGTATCTATCGACTGGCTGTTCGGGCGACCTACTCGGCCAAGCAACACTGGCTGATAATCACTAGACATGAGTCGCATTTCCTTCCGCTAAAACATCCTCGACGCTGATCCGCTCCTTGAGCTCATCATTGATCAACATGCACGGCGCGCCATCGCACGCTCCTAGGCATTCGGCATACTCAATCGTCATCGCGCCATCCGAAGTCGTTTCGCCCGGCGCGATGTGCAATCGTTCACAAGCTTCACGCAGGACGTCTTCCGCACCTCGAAGACTGCAAGAAATGCTTCGGCAGATCCAAACGCGTTTCTTCCCCAACGGATGCTTTTCATCCCGGAAGAAGCCGTAGAACGACATCGTGTCGAAAATTTGCGCCGGTGACAATTCGAGTAACTCGGCAATTTCTTTCATCGCCTCGTTCGACACAAAGCCATGCTTCTCCTGCACCATGTGCAACGCTGGCAATGTCACTGCTTGCTTGCTTGGATAACGACTGAAATGGTCGCGTATTTTGCTCTTAATTTCCTCAGACAATGCGCTCATCGATCTAACTCCGCAGCGATGATGTTTAGACTGCCAAGAACAGCTACGACGTCACTCAACATGCAACCGCGAATCATTTGCGGGAACAGAGCAAAATGCACCAACGATGGCGGACGCGTTCTGGCTCGATACGATTTAAACGAGCCATCGGAAACGAGATAGTACCCCAATTCACCGTTGGGCGATTCTGTGGCTGCATACATCGACTCCAACGGAACAGGCATCTGGCGATTTGGCATGATCGTTTCAAAGTGATGAATCAAGCCTTCGATGCTCTGATAAACTTCCTTCTTGTTCGGCAACGATTCCTTGCCAGTCCCTTCGGCGAAAATCGGTCCCGAAGGCAACTTCTCTAGAGCTTGCCGAATGATCTTAATGCTCTCTACCATCTCCAACATGCGAACTTGGAAACGGGAGAAGCAGTCCCCTCCGTTGCTGCAAATCACATCGAAGTCAAGTTCGTCATAAACCAAATACGGTTCGTCGCGACGCAAGTCGCGAACAACGCCGCTCGCCCTCGCAACGGGACCAGTCGCACCGCCACTGATTGCGTCGTCCTTAGACAAGACGCCCACCCCTTCCGTTCGCTCAACGAAAATCCGGTTCTTAAGAACTAGATGATTGACGTCGTTATACGTCTGCTCAAACCGATTGATGAACTCGGAAACCATCCGAATCCAATCTTCCGTCACGTCATACAACAAACCGCCGACCCGTGTGTAGCTCGTATGGAAACGCTGCCCAGAAGCTCGTTCGCAAATTTCATAAATGCGTTCGCGCTCGTTAAAGAAATACAGGAAGGCCGTCGCGCCACCAAGATCCAAGATGCAAGTCCCGACGCACAACAAGTGATCGTGAATTCGCATCAACTCGGCAAAGATCGTCCGCAAATATTTTGAACGCGGTGTCAGCTCAATTCCAATCAGCTTTTCAACCGCATGATGCCAAGCAATCTCGTTCGCCATCGGCGAAATGTAATTCATCCGATCAACGATCGTCACATACTGATTGAAATCGAGAACTTCGGCCAGTTTTTCAAACCCGCTATGAAGAAAACCGATGTCCGGTTCCGCATCGAGCACCAACTCGCCATCCAGCTTGAGAACCAATCGCAACGTGGTATGCGTCGCCGGATGCTGCGGTCCGAAATTCAGCGTCCACAGACCTTCGCGAAGCGACTCGTCTTCGGTTGCAGGAGCAAGTAATTCTAAAGGCATAATGACTGGCTTTCGTTGATAAGCGTCCTAGACGACCTAGCTCTTTGCACGAGTAATGACTGGGAAATTGTGACGCTCGCCGCGACCTTGCACCGGGTAATCTTTTCGCAAAGGAAACGATGCGAACCCCTCAGGCAACAACAGTCTCTTGAAATTCGGATGACCTTCGAAAATGATCCCGAACATATCGTAAACTTCCCGCTCCAACCAATCCGCCGCTTTCCAAAGCCCCGTCGCTGTCGGCAGCTTAAGATCAGGCTCATTCAGATACGTCAACACGACCAGTCGCTCACTCGTCTCGGTATTCAGAAGACAGTAGACGACCTCAAATCGATCCACCGCGCCTTCGCGCTCCAACCAATCCACCGCCGTGATATCGATCAGCATGTCCATCCCAGCCTGGGACTTGAGCAACCCAAGCGTCGACAGCAAGTCACCCGACGCGACGATAATCCTATGCTGATCCCTAAACGTCGACGTGGTAAAGCGAACGCTTTCCAAGATCGACTCATATCGAGCTACCCACGCAATATCTTCGTTTGCCATGATTGCTTAGTGCTTAGTGCTTAGTTCTTAGTGCTTGGGACTGTAGTCTTGGGTCTTCAGTTTAAGATCGTCGCGAATGCGAATGCGATGCAACTCATCTTTATCGAAACGCGAAGGACCTTCGGGTTGATTGCGAGCCATGAACTCCGATCCGTAGATCGTCCCGCCCGCTTGAATTTTCTCTTGAAGATCGATCACTGCGCGAATCAATTGTTCGGGGCGAGGCGGGCAGCCAGGAATGTAGATATCGACAGGAATAAATCGATCGATACCTTGAACAACGGCATAGGTATCAAACACTCCGCCGCTGCAAGCACAGGCGCCCATCGAAATACACCACTTCGGC
This sequence comes from Pirellulaceae bacterium, assembly GCA_031374825.1. Lineage (GTDB taxonomy): Bacteria > Planctomycetota > Planctomycetia > Pirellulales > Pirellulaceae > JANMGV01. Next base: position 14,785 of record JANMGV010000005.1, on the reverse strand, counting down.
TCCGGCATCTGCATCCAGATTCGTTGCATTACTGGCAACATCTTCATCACCACGCGCCCTGCAACGATCATCAAATCGCATTGCCGAGGAGTGAACCGCATGACTTCGGAACCAAATCGCGACAAATCGTGACGACTAGCCGCCGTCGCCATCAACTCAATGCCACAACACGCAGTTGCAAAAGGCATCGGCCAAAGACTGTTCTTGCGAGCCCAACTCGCAGCAGCGTCGAGCTTGGTCCACAATATACTGTCGCCCAACTGACCTACTTTTGACGCCATTGGAATACCCCTTTTCGCCAAGCAATTACATATGCAATCGCCAAAGTCACTAGCAACGTTAACATGACCACCAGAACAATCGGCTTGAAATCCGAAGGCAACCCGCCCTCACCTTTCAGCGCAACCGCCCAAGGATAAATGAATAGCAATTCGACGTCGAAAACGAGAAACAAGATCGCGATCAAGTAAAACTTAATATCCAAAGGCTTCCGAGCATCCGCGATAGGGTCCACCCCCGACTCGTAAGGCATCCCTTTGACCGAAGTTCGCTTATTGGGCGCAACAAGATGAGGCAGCAAAAGACTGACTGCGGCAAATCCGATACTTGCAACTAACCAAACAAGAATTGGCCAGTAGTCATACATGACAATCACCCCTAAAGGCGCCCAGAAAATACTTTGTGAAAAAAATCACAAAGTCCTATTTTAGGGTTTATTGTCGCACTGTCAAGGCGAGCATCAGCACTTTCCCGATGTCTGGAATGACTTTTTAAAGACAATCACGCGATCGAAGTTCGCCGTTGAAATTACCTCTTTAGAATCCGGCCGATGACACCGTTAGTTGCATCCACACGATATGCCTTTCCATCCTCGCCAGCGTTCTGCCAGTAAACCTTCATTTGGGTTTCAATACTCAGGCACCAAAAGAAACTTCGCCCCCACGTCTCATTCTGCTGGCAAGCGGCATGATGGGCCGGATAGCCTAGAAATTCTACCCATAGTATCTGCGTTATTGACGCTGCCCCAGTCGTCCCCCATCCCACCGGGCAAGTCACGCAGAACCCGTTGTCTCAAACCAAGTCAACTCGCGCATTCAACGAGCCAACTTCGTTCGATCCAACGCACTTTCGCAGCGGATCGCTCGCAGACCGGTTTGCTCAACACAACCCGCAAAGCCCAGGCTTCCCCCAATTCTTTCCCCCAAAGTCATCCACCCCGTTGCACCCAAGCAGCGTCCAACAGCACGGATCACGATAAGAAAAGAATCCCCGAAAAAAATCCTGCCAAGGAATTGTCCCGAATTAACTTCCCGAATAATGAAACTTGATCGTGATGTCGATCCAGGGCACCAAGTTGCACGTCATTGACGCGCAGGCGGCAATCCAGGATCAATTGCGCTGGATTCCCGCCTGCGCGGGAATGACACCAATGCTCCAAACACGGAAATTATTTCGGGACTGTTCCCAACTTCTACCCCAGCCAAACCTACGTAACTATTGACTTAAAGGGCCATAAGGGTCGTAGACGTCACGCTACTAAATCGTCGCTCTCATAACGGCTTGGTCAGTCGAAGCCGTCTGAGTGTTCGAACGTGACCCCATTCCAGTCCCAGTAGCTCGGATCAATCATATCCTCGTCCATCGCAGGGTGCTCCTTCAGCGCAGCAAGCAGGTGCGATGGTAGGACACACTCAACTCCGAGGTCAGCCGCAAGTTTCGCAGCCGCGCGGAGTGTGGCTTCAAAAAGTACCGAGCGCCCAAGGTCTTGGTTGGGCCGGCGAGGGGTCGCATTGAGCGTCATATTGGTGGCCAACACGGCTTGTAGTTTCAGCTCCGCGAGGCGATGCTTGCCGACCCCTCGAACGTAATTGATGTCGGGCGCGTTGAGGGCTGCTACGATCAGGTGTCGCCTGCAGGCCACGTACCCGGATTCAAAGGCGTCGCGGCAGGCCGCCTCCACCACAGCGGCTAGCGACGGGCTCGGTGGAAGTGGAAGCTCGTAAGGAACTCGAGGGATGTTATGACCCGACATGACGAATCTCCGAAAGCAAAAAGAATCCATGTAAGTCTTGAGGTTTGGGCGGGAGCCATTTGAATACGATCTGGCAACTCGGACCCATGATCAGGACAGCGTTACCTGTCAGTCACAAAAATTTCCAAGCCCAAGCGGGAAACTATTGTTTTAGGCAGCAATGCACTTTTGGGTATACTGTTTTCATAGCTACCGTCGCCTTCAGTTGAACAGTTGTTGAGCATTTGTCACCAATCCCCGAAAAACAATCCTGCCAACTTCTACCCCAGCTACCCCTACGTACTATTGACGCAAAGGGCCATAAAGAAGTTCGGTATATGGCGGCGACTATGGACCGTCACGAATCAACGGTTTCCGTGTATAGTTCGAGGGTACCGAAAGGATGGGCTCGTTCAAACAAGCATCTGGCCTTCGGCGACCGACTAAGCGGTTGTACCCCAGATGCCGTCCGCCATCGGCTTCAAGGGTTTCAATTTCCAATCGATTTTCTGGAGCGATGATGCGGTGCCATTCAAGCCAAAGCCGCCATCCATCGGGCATAGTATCGGCAATCTCTACGTCAACAATTCCCGTCCGTTCCCAATGCGAACGCCACCAAGGTGCCGAATGCATAGACCACAGCGACGGCTCGGCATGGAGCCATTCTCTAAGATGGGATGGAACATCGCCTTCTATCTCGTTGATAAATCCGGCCAGCGCGAGTGCGATGACTCCTCCCGGCCTAACGAACCGGGCTAGATAGTTCAAATAGTGATCATCGGTGCCGAAGTAGGGGAATGCGTCAATCGACACGATTGCGTCAAAAAAATCTGTCGCAAACGGCAACGTGCGTGCATCGGCCTGGATTGGATAGATGGATCGGGCGAAATCAGCATCACGAATCCGCTGCGAATTTTCCGACGGGCTGAACCACAAGTCGGTAGCCCATACTTTCACATCATACTCCCGCGCCAGAAAAATCGATGACGCGGCACGTCCGCATCCCAAATCTAATACGTTCATTCCCGACTTCAGATCTAGTGCGGACGTCAGCCAGTCGACAAGCCAAACAGAGTTGGCACCCCCACTCGCGCTTTCGACAACCCATTCAGGATGGTACGCGTTTGAGCGTGGAAACTGGTCGTTGAGAAACTGGTTTTCTTGTGACATACAAACGTTTAGTCCGAACGTATTGCAATCTATCCGACAAGTTAGTTCGGTTCTTGCCCTTAATTACGCTGTTGATCGCCGACGTATAGATTGGGCGATGAACCGAGCCGACGGAGCGGGACGATCCGAACAAGTGGCTTGCGAACGCAGATTGTGCTGCGATGGCTCAACGGAGAATCAGTGTATCAATCCAAATACGAGTTGGCAAGTTTTTGCGAAGCTGCATATCCTAGGCCATGCGATTGTTTTACGGATAAAGACGGCAATCATAAGAGATCATGGAACAAGTCTCCTCGAGCAAGTTGCGTAACTGAATACGACCCAATATGAGGTCGACCGACACAACCGTGGCTCACAAGAGAAGCGGGCGCAAGCAGAATGCATCTGGAGCTCAAAAGATTTTCCACAAGCCGCATTTAAAATTGGCTTACCGCTCACATCGCCCACAATCAACCCAACACATCGCCGCACGACACAACCATGTCGTCGTTAGCGCGCGCCCAAAACCCAAAGCCTCTCCACAAAAAAATTCCGTCTGCTTAGTTCAATGTATGATTTCATCGAGGCGCCGGAGAAGAGCCACCATCAGGAAGCGGCTGATCGCCAACTTCGATGCAATGCTTGGTTCCTCTATCAGTTGGATCAATAGGTTTGCGTTTGAATTTCGATTGATATTTTGCGTAGTGGTCAACCAAGCCCTCAAGATCCGGCCCAATCTCGTCGGAGATGATTTTGCGAACAAGGCGGACTTCGTCAATTACGGGATCAGTCATCGTCGTTACCATTTCCAATCAGCTCAAGCGGTGTCACGAGTTTTGGCACCGACAAACTAAGTATACCATTAACACGAGCGATATTGTCAAATTTGTTCGCGTTTGCCAAATGTTTGCAGTTCCAAGTTGCGAGGAAATCGCATCCGTAGTATGAAGCGAGCGCTAAATGCAAAGCGTCGCCCGATGGATCAGCTGGCATCAAAAGACGTTCGATGTATTCTCGGACAATCTCGCGAATGTCTTCAGTAATCGGAAGCGGTGACAACCCAGCGATAAGTTCCATCGCTTCTTCGCGTGCAGGAAAGTTCCCACGTTCAAGTTCTTCAAACACTGCTGAGGAAGTCACCAATTCATCAATTTGATTTGATACGTCAAACCACTCACGTGTCCATAGACGGCGTGACACCATCGTGGGTTCTGTTCGCACCTCAAAGTAGAAGCTTGGAATTGTTGTTTCAACGTAAATTCGACTCATCGCATTCGCTCTCGATTCGACGAAAAACGTATAGATTGGGCGTTGAACTGAGCCAGCGGAGCGGGGCGATCGAACGTTACAAGTGGCTTGCGAATGCCGATTGTGCTACGAGGGATCGACGGAGAGTTAGTTTATCAATCCGGATGCGAGTTGGCAAGTTTTTGCGAATTCGAGTCTTTGAGCGGGCGCGGATTGTGATGCTTGACACCAAAGTGGGCGTTCGACTCCGGGTCTCTCCACGCCGCTCGCCATGTAGCGACGAAGAGCATTGCCTTCCAGTACGAACACACCTTGGGAAAGATCCGACAGAAACATATATTTCGGAGCTCAATACCGTTCAGGGTGGGATAGCACAGCGTTAGCTGCATCAGCACGGCCTACCTTTCATCCTCGCTTCCTTTCTGCCAGAGAAGCTTTACGGGGCTTCAACGTGGCTGTTACCAGACACGCTGCAACACTCGATACCGGGCCTCTGGCTAGGAGCTACCCAGGCGGTAGTCTCGCCCGCTTGTCATCAAACCATTTCCAGAACGCACCTGCAATTTCTTGTTCGGATCAGTTTTCATCGCTTGACTTACTTGAGTAAGTAAGGTAACTTGTCTAACCATGAAACATCCTAAACCTACAAAAACATTTCCACTTGAAATCGCGGAGGATCTCCACAAGCGGTTGAAGATCGAAGCAATCAAGGAAGACAAATCCCTGCATTCGCTCATCATTGACACTCTCGTTGAAAGAGTCCAAGAAAAGCAAGGGAAGTATGAAACGACGCCAAAGGAGGAAGATGGACAATGAAAAACCAGTTCACAAATGGTTCCGTTGCATGGCCGCTGCGATGCAATGAACGGGAACCAGTACAAATCGTTTCGGGCGATGTCCGTAAGAAACTGAGAGACATTCCAGACGGTATCTTTCACGCATGCATTACGTCTCCACCCTATTGGGGCATGCGTGACTACGGACACGAAAACCAAATCGGGGCAGAAGAGACACTAGCTGAGTATGTATCAAATTTGGTTTCCTGTTTTCGAGAGGTTAGACGTGTGCTTCGTGACGACGGCACCTTTTGGCTAAACATAGGTAACACCTACACATCCGGCGGGAGGGCCTGGAGAGACAAAGACGGCAAAAACAAAGGCAGGGCTATGTCTTATCGCCCTGATACTCCGTCGGGTTTGAAGCCAAAGGATCTAATTGGAGTGGCTTGGATGGTTGCGATGGCATTACAAACTGACGGGTGGTATTTGCGCTCTGATATCATTTGGCATAAGCCAAACTGCCAACCCGAATCTGTGAAAGATAGAGTGACAGTATCCCATGAATACCTTTTCATGTTCTCTAAGTGCGAAAACTATTATTTCGATCAAGAAGCAATAAAGGAAGACACGGCCGACGGTCGGAGCCGAAAGAACAAACGAACTGTTTGGTCAATTAACACGGAACCTTGCAAAGAGGCGCATTTCGCCGTGTTTCCCCGCGCCCTTGTTCGGCCCTGCATACTCGCAGGTACGCCAGAAGGTGGAATCGTCTTCGATCCATTTTTCGGTAGCGGTACAGCAGGAGTTGTTGCAATTGAAACCGGTAGAATGTGCGTCGGCGTGGAGGCCAAGCCCGAGTATGTCGAGATTGCAAAGAATCGGATTCGCAAGGCCTCGCTGCCATTGTTCACAAGCTTTCTGTGACAGGATCGAACTCCCACAGTGCGTGAACGAAACAGAGCTTCTTACTGAGAGATTTGATCTGAAGCTTGCGTTCTCCACCCCCGTCGAAATAGAGCGAGAACAAGAGGTCACCATTTTCTTCGACATAACAATAACCTGGTTTTGGATGTTGCTTGCTACTCACCATCATTTCTAGTCGTCCGGTCGCAGCCTTCAAAAATAAAGACTTGGGAACTTCGACCAATTCATACCTGTAGTTTGGATCGCCTTTTGTCAATGCACGCAAAATCAGTACTCTCTGAATTCCAGCGAGATTAGTCATGAACTGGTCTCGAAGCCCCACCAAATCAACCGGATCATCACCCCACTTGCCACTCCCTAATTCCATAAACTTAGAGATATGGATGGTGTTCTCCTTTATGGTTCTTGCAGCCTCCGTTTTCAATGAAAAACGTTCGGAATCTATTCCAAGGTCGTAGCCTCTCGCACCCTGTGGAGCAAGTTGTGCATTTACGTTTGATTCCAGTAAAACGCGTTCCAGTGCATACTCAAATTTGTCTTTCGAGAAAGGTTCTCTGGAAAAGGAATGGTGCAATCGTAAGACATCGCCAAAGTCTTCAAGCACCTGTGGCGTTATCAGTTGGGAATCACCTGCGCGAACGAAATTCTTTGCTGTCCGGAAGACGCCAATAATTCTGTCCACAAGCTTTAGGCGGTAATCAGACAGCTCTGGTATTGCCGCAATAAGGCGCTCAATTCGCTGTTGTCGTAACATTCATTTCAATCGAGCACGGAGGACTGTTTGGTGGTTTCATTGGATCCGAAAGAATCCATGTAAGTCCTGGGTTTGGGGTGGGAGCCATTTGAATACAATCTGGCGACTCGGACCCGTGATCAAGACAGTGAGACCTGTCAGTCACAAAATTTCCAACCCCAAACCCAAAGGACAACAACTATGAAAATTCTCGCACTCGACCTTGGCAAATTCAATACGATGTGTTGCTTTTTTGACACGAAAACGCGGAAACATACCTTCCTGAACGCTGCAACCGACCAAAATTATCTAGAGACGGTGTTCAAAACACACAAGCTCGCCCTGGTCGCCGTGGAAACCGTTTGAAGTCTTAATTCATAATTGCGAAGTGTGAAATGTCGTAGTGTCTCGCGTCTTCAAAATTCAAACAAAGACGACGAACTTTCGGAACCGATCGCTCGCAGACCGAGTTGCACATCACAACCAGCAAGGCCTAGCCTTCCCCCAATTCTTTCCCCTATCGTCATCCACCCCGCTGCACCAAAACAGCGTCCAATAGTTCGGATCACGATAAGAAAAGAATCCCCGAAAGACATCCTGCCAACTTCTACCCCAGCTACCCCTACGTAACTATTGACGCAAAGGGCCATAAAGATGCTCGTCGCCGTCTCAGTCGTCAAGTCCGTCGCGATACTCGGTATCGATTTGGGCCTTGTATAAAACGCTCATTCGTCGATTGGTCAGATCGTACACACTCGTCCACATCGTCCAATTGTCGACCGACATCGTGCGGATGACGTCCCGAGCATCCGCCAAACCAACACCGGCGGATAATCTTTCTGCTGCTTCCGAGCCTGCACGATAACGCGCGCATGCAGCGTCGCACTCTTGCTCCGACTTTTGCCACATGACTTGGTTCGTACAAACCTGCCAACGCTGATCTGTCGAGGTGACACGTATTTCTCCGTCAATGAATTCGATGATGCGAAAATTCCCGGAGGCGTCGGCCACCATTAAATGTTCCGGCTGTTCGACAAAATGAACGTTGAACTCCCGAACCAGTTCCACAGCGTCGTCCGAAGTTTTCGCGTGGTCGAGAATCAGTCGCATTAAAGTCGATTGAATGATCGCGGGTTTTCCAGGCGTCACCGGTGGTTCGGCATGAGGGACGGACATGTCAGATACCGCAACTCCATGTCGATTCATGCCGTCCATCAGATAATAGGGTGCAAAAAGCAACGGCAAGCGGTCGAGCAATCCGGTCTGGTCCAAGTCCGCGCGATTTAGATTGAGATATGCGAGGTCCATCACCGAAATCGACGCCAGTCCGTCTCGATCGTGGACTCGAAGGATCAAATACGCATCGTTTCGGTAGTCGAGATTGCGGCCAAAGAACACTTGGGCTTGCTCCGATTTTATCGCGACCGTCGAGCAACGATGATTGCCGGCGGATGCTTTCATCGTTTCGATACTGCTTGGGATGTATGCACGCTTCACTCGATTTGCAATTGGCACCGCAAAATCGGGAAGGAGAGCCTTGATGAAACTCCCTTCAAGATCATCAACATTAACGCCGCGAGAGCGAACTTCATCAAGATTGTAATTGACGTAATAGTCCATCACGTATGCATTACTTCCTGGAACTCGCCGTAACGATGTCAGGGTACGCACCGGATCTTTCAGGACGAACACTGCAACGACAACTAGTGCGGACGTAAAAACAGCTACCCCCTTCAGGCGACGCTTCCATCGCCTCTGCTTGCGATCGGCAATGTTGCGCGTGGGGTCAGGGACTTGTGACATGATTAAGTCCTTCTGCGCGCAAGAGACTTGGGCGACGAACGGCACCATAACCCAGTCGGCGAGGTTGATGTTGATATAAGAAAACGCGCGATCGGCGATTTGGGTTCATGGCTTGGTTCTGTCAGATTCTAATTCGCACGCTGAACCGCCAGTGCATAACCGAGCGAATCGTAAAAGAACGCGTACATGGTATTCAATGTTGATGTCAATCCAAGACGTTCAGACATGGCGAAAACAGTCTCATTGTTTCCGGTAAGTGAGTAGTCTATTGCCGCTGCGAGGTTTGGTCCCCAAACAATTACAATTAGCACGACTACGAGTGTGGCCATGGACCGACGCTTTCCGGTCAGTATCCAGACGATGCTGGCAAGCAATATTGCGAGTATTATCTGATGAACGACCGGAACCCACAATACGGTGCTCCGTGAGAGCTCGATCTCAGGAAGTAACCTTGGCATGATTGTTAGGGAGACGGCAGTGGCAAACAGCGCTATGATCAGCCCGAGCGGTCTTTTGGGTGGTTGTTGTGTGTCCATTCGCCTTTCCTTCGGCAGAACGTATTGCAATCTATGCGTCGGGGAGCGGGGTTGTTGGCCCCTTTAGTACGTTGTTGATCCCCGACGTATAGATTGGGCGTTGAACTGAGCCGACGGAGCGGTGCGATCAATCGATGCAAGTGGCTTACGAACGCCGATCGTGCTGCGATGGCTCAACAGAATGTCAGTGTATCAATCCGAATGCGAGTTGGCAAGTTTTTGGGAATCTGCACATCCTGGGCTATGCAATTGATGTTCGGATTGAGTTGCCGATCATAAAGTGTCATTGAACAAGTCTCCTCGGTCAATTTGCGTAATCTAAGATGCCCCAATTTCAAGTCGAACGACACAACCGTGGCTCGCAAGAGAAGCGGGCGCAATCAGAATGCAATTGAATCTCAAAAGATTTTCCAAACGCTGCATATAAAATCGACTCATCGCTCACCTCGCCCATAGTCAACCCAACACATCGCCGCGCGACACAACCATGTCGTCGCTAGAGCACGCCCATATTCCAAAGCCCCTCAAGAAAACAAGCGCAGTGGGCTTAGTTCAACAACTACGTTGACCAAGCTGCGGCACGTAGAGCATCCATTTCAAGAACTAGTGCCCGCGTGTTGGAATCGACTGTTCGTAACTTATCTCGGTCTAACCTGCTAGTGCCGACTGCTCTGGTATGCTCAGGTACTCGCGAATTTGCAGTTGCATTCGATCCAATTCTGCAAGAAAGCCACTGGCCGACAATCTGTAGTTCACTACGTTGGTTTCGACCTTACGCAGTGTTGCAAGTTGATTCTGAATCCATCGGACACGTTCTAAAGTCGTTGCCAGTTCGGTATCATTTCTGATCATGTTTTCAATCTCTAATCTCAACGATGCCACGGAATCCACCATCACGCTTGACTTGCCAGAACTCTATTGTAGCTTGTTCGCCGCCAAAAGCGGCAGGTCGTCGCAATCAAAAGACACTTGCACCAAAATGCGCATCTGCCGTTGCGTGGTCCAGCAATAAGCGAACTTCGGAATCAACTTGAGAAGCGTCGAATTCATCATCGAATACCATGAAAACGTCAACATCGTTTGGTTCAGGTTTGTGTGTGACAAATGATCCGTATACGACAAAACGCGCAAGATGCCCTGTACGCTTTGCCACCGCAAAAATCCGCGTTAGCCTTTCAAACATTAACCAGCGAACGGTATTGCCAGCCCCAAACCTAATTTCGATTTCCTTCAGGGACGAATGATGGACGCCGGGAGGCAGATCGCCGTCTGCAATGAGAAGTGGAAGTGTCATATGAGTTCCGTTCAATTGCAACGAACGCCTGAATTGACCTAGTGAGAGTAGTGTACTCAGCGCAAGTCGAAAACGCCCGATCGAGCTCTCGTCGTGAGTGGAGCAGTCCCTTTCGGCTTTAGACTAAGGTTTGTATTCACTGCTGTCCACTTGGTTTCCCGTTGTGTTGTCTCAAAATTTTTTAACCATGTCCAATTGGGTACTGCCCCCTCCCAGAACCGGACGTGCGCCGTTAACGCATCCGGCTCCCCTTCGTGGCTATCACGCCGCGACAAGTCGCGACTATCTGCAATGGATCGGGTTAGCATCCAGAATCTGGCACTGTGTCCAGTAGATACCCATTCCAAATGCCTCCACCGCTCGGCCGCCTTTCCTCCACCAGAGTTACCCGCCTTCATCTGTACTACGCAGCCTTCGGACTTCCCAGAGCCGTTTGCTCGCCTTGCATCTTCAGCTTGGAAGCGCATACTCGCGACGACGTGATTGGTTGTCACGCGCATGAGCACCTGGGATCTCACTGGTTGATTTGACGACATCATGTGAAACGCGAGTGGGCCTTCGACCAACGCTCGCCATGACGCGCTGGCCGAGTATTGCCTTCCAGTATGCACACACCATTGGCAGGACCCAACAGAAACAAAAATTTCGGGGCTCAATACCGTACAGGGTGGGATAGCACAGCTTAAGCTGCATCAGCACGGCCTACCTTTCACCCTCGCTTCCTTTCTGCCAGAGAAGCTTTACTGGGCTCAAACGTTGCATTTCGGCCCATGCCTTATGACAACGCTGCAACACTGGATACTGAGCCTCCGGCTAAGAGCTACTCAGGCGGGAGTCTCACCCACTTGTCTTCAAACCATTTCTAGAACGCACCTGCAACCGTTGGTTAGGCCAGAAAATAGAACTGACACTGATGTTCCTCCCTTACGCTGCTTACCGTAGCGGGTCGGCTCGAACGAGGGCTAAGGCGCGACTAATATCGCCGTTCGCTGGCCTAAGAAGCGGCGAACCATCGCAGCGTGGCCATCCAAAGCAATGCTGCACGTTCACTGCAAGAACACTAGATACGCGGCAGCAAGCAAAGCTCGTTCATCTTCGCTTCCATTCTCGACAGTGGCAATGTGTTGTCCAGAAATATTGACGACTCGCGAGCCTTCTACCCTAAGAAGCACATCCTCCTTTCTCCGGAATATGCTTCCACCCTCGACCTCTGCCAAAACTTGACCGGCTAGATTTAGCAGGTTCTTTCCATTTGTCATGCCAATGGTCTGGGCATCGCTGTTCAGAATCTTGCCATCAGAGAGGCTGAGCAATAACTGACCGTGCAAATTCTTGATTTCGATCACTGTTGGATTCTCCGTGTACAGGAAGTTCGAGGTTCGTGGCGCATAAACAACGTATTGCAATCTCTGCGTCGAGGAAGTTGGGTTGTTGGCTCGAAGTACGTTGTGGATCCCCGACGTATAGATTGGGCGTTGAACTGAGCCGAAGGAGCGGTACGATCAATCGATGCAAGTGGCTTGCGAACGCCATTCGTGCTGCGATGGCTCAATGGAGAGTTAGTTTATCAATCCGCATGCGAGTTGGCAATTTTTTGGGAATCTGCACATCCTGGGCTATGCAATTGCCGTTCGGATTGAGTTGCCGATCGTAAAGTGTCATTGAACAAATCTCCTCGGTCAATTTGCGTAATCTAAGATACCCCAATATCAAGTCGAACGACACAACCGTGGCTCGCAAGAGAAGCGGGCGCAAGCGGAATTCGAGTGAATCTCAAAGGATCTTCCAAACGCTGCATATAAAATCGGCTCATCGCTCACTTCGCCCACGGTCAACGCAACACATCGCCGCGCGACACAACCATGTCGTCGCTAGAGCACGCCCATATTCCAAAGCCCCTCCAGAAAACAAGCGCAGTCGGCTTAGTTCAACGCCACCGTTCACCCGGCCGCGGCGAACGACGTTGATTCCAGAATCCGCGCGGCCCGCATATCCGTGTGCAACGGATTGTTCGTCCGTTTATCGTTGCGAATTGGCGAGCATGGGGTTGATCATTTCTATTTGCATTCGCTTGTAAGCGATGACACAGGTGGAATCATCGCGATTTCAACAGTTCAATCAGCAAAGAAACCCCAAAGAAAGCGCCCACCCCGATAAGCAGGAAGGTGCCCCATATCTTAGCGTGCAGTCGCAACGCCTTCCGCAACACGTAGACAAGTGGCTGATCTAGATCACCGTTACGATCAACATGCTCAATTCTCATCCCATTCGTCGCGCGACATTTGGGACATGTCATTGAACGCCGGAGTCCATATGAATATGAGTTTGCTCGTCGGTACCCAAGTTTGCTGATGTCAAATGAATGCCCGCATGCCGGACAATCTGCCATCCAGCATCCCTGCAGGTCATCGACAATGGCCGAAGTGTCTGTTGTATTAGGCATTGATTGGTACTCTCTGCAAGGACGAACGCCGGTGTTAACGGAGCCGGAACCAAGAACCTATCTATTTCAAAAACCACGCAAGTCCGGCGTCCGTGGAACACTTTGATACTCATCATGACGTCCTTGGGATGGGATACTTATCCAGGAAAGGACGAGCATGAAGCTCAAATGGTATTAGTGGCTTTGGAACCCCGAACTCAAGGAGACCGATGATGAAATTTTACTTGGAACAGCATTCATTTTACTGTGGAATCGACCTGCATGCAAAGACCTTACACGCTTGTGTTATTGATCAAAACGGGAAAAACTCCTTCACAGAGACTTCCCTTGTCGGGATGCGGACCGATTCATTGAGCGGCTAAAACCTTATCAACCCGGCATTGTCGTCGGATGTGAATCGACCTTCAATTGGTATTGGTTAGCCGATTTACTCATCGAACGTCAAATTCAATTTCTCCTCGGTCACGCGCTTTACATGAAAGCCATTCACGGCGGAAAAACCAAATCCGATCCCATCGATAGCGAGAAAATAGCCAGGCTACTCCGCGGCGGCAACTTCCCCATTGCGTACGCCTGCCATCCGCACGTGCACTTCATCGTACCCGGCGGTGCGATCGGGGAGGACGGAACAAGTTGGTTGTCGTGCCGCGCGGACTTCTTCATTCCCGTGCTGGCCGCTTCGCCGATCTTTCGCGCCAAGTTCAAAGCCGAAATGAAACGATGCGGTCTCGTGGATAAGATTCCCGAAAAGGCTTGGAAGGTTGCGTGGAACATCAACTCCAAAGCTGTCGGAGACGGTCGGTCAAGCTTGAAGTATCTGGCTCCCTACGTGTTCCGCGTTGCGATCGGTAATCACCGCATCGTCAGCGTGACTCCGGGACCGGATGGCTTAGGCGAAGTGACTTACAAAGTCCGACGCAGCGGCACGAGACGCTATCGGTCGATGACGGTCAGCACCGAAGAGTTCCTTCGTCGCTACTTGCAGCATGTCCTACCAAGGGTCTTTCAAAAGGTCCGTCACTTTGGGTTCATGCATCCTCGCTCCAAGACGAACTGGGAATGGCTGTCGATGCTCGTCACAGTCAGCTTGAGCCTGGTCTACGTTCTGACCGTGATGGCCAAACCACAACCCGTCCGCCGCGCGCCGCGCTGTCCGGATTGCGGCGGCGATCTAGTGTTCGTAGCCGCACTCCCCCCCGTCGATATGTCGAGCGAAGAATTGGACAGCAGTTAATACGACCGATCCGCCAAGGCAGGCTGATCGACTCGCAAACCGAAGGAAGCGTTTACCATGAATCACTCGTCATCCATCGAACCCCGATGCGTGACTTGCGAACGACACGACGTTCGTTCTGCGTGGAAGGACCGCGCCGAAAGCAAGAATGCGACGACAATCAGCGAACTTCGACCGCGCAAGACCATGAAACAACAACCGAAAACCGTCGCCAAGCAGTCAACCATCTGGCCAAACACGAACTTCCAACCTTCATCGTCCCTCGCACCCGCTCCGAAAGTCCCCCACCGCCAAAGAAAAACACGAAGCAATCCCCTTAAGCAACACGAATGCCAAATCTCCGTTAATCGATCCTGGCAAAACAAGAATTCTTTCATCGCCGGTGGTAGCAATTGGCAGAACGCTGTTAGCCAATAGCAATGAGCAAAACGAGAATGTTTTGGCAACGCAGAAAGAGTCCGGGCAAGACCTAGCGGCTTGGGAATTGTCCCGAATTAACTTCCCGAATAATAAAACTTGATCGTAATGTCGATCCAGGGCACCGAGTTGCACGTCATTCCCGCGCAGGCGGGAATCCAGGGTCAATTGCGCTGGATTCACGCTTGCACGGGAATGACATCGATGCTCCAAA
>JANMGV010000235.1:0-3842 GCA_031374825.1 Pirellulaceae bacterium | reverse complement strand
GACTTTGGGGTCGCCCGCTTCAACACGAATGGCTCCCTCGATACCAGCTTCTCCGGCGACGGAAAACTCACCACAACGTTTGGAACCGGTACCGAAATCGCTTATTCGGTGGCGGTGCAAGCCGATGCGAAGATCGTGGTCGGAGGTTTGGCCCGCCCCGGGTCGGATGATGACTTCGGCCTCGTACGCTACAACACCGATGGCTCCCTCGATACGAGCTTCGACGGTGACGGAAAAGTCACCACGTCGTTCGGAGTATTCAACGATTATGCTCATTCGGTGGTGGTGCAAGCCGACGGGAAGATCGTGGCCGCAGGAGTTGCCTCGATAACGATCCCGAACGGTGATTTCGCCCTCGCCCGTTACAACACCAACGGTAGCCTTGATGCGACGTTTGGTACCAGCGGCAAAGTCACGACACCCGTCCAGGCAGGATTCGACACTGGCTATTCGCTGGCCATCCAGAGCGATGGCAAGTTCGTGGTTGGAGGAAGCTCGACTGGCTTGAGTTTTGACTTTGCACTCGTGCGCTATCAGGGCGACCCGGCCTTCTCGGCGACGGCGAATCTATCGGTGACCACACAAGGGAACGAAACCGGGCCGGTCGCCATCGTCTATACGGTGACACTCAGCGCTGCCAACACTACGGGGTCGGCCATCACGTTTGATCTGGATGATCTCGGCACGGGGACGGCGATTTCAGGAACGGATTACACAGCGATTGCTGGCAATGCCTTGATCAGCGTGGCGAATGGTGCCTCGACCGGCACACTGACGGTCCTTGTGACCGATGATAGTCTGCTGGAAACCACAGAAACCGTGATTGCGCAGATCTCCAATTCGAGCAACGCGGGAGCGACGATCGGCACAGCTTCGGCGACAGCGAACATCACCGATAACGACACGGCCACAGCGAATCTGTCCGTCACAACGCACGGGAATGAAACGGGACCTGTGAACATCGTTTACACGGTGACGCTGAGCAAGACAAACAACACAGGCACAGCCATCACGTTCGATCTGGATGATCTCGGCACGGGAACGGCGAATTCAGGATCGGATTACACGGCGATTGCCGGCAATGCCGTGATCAGCGTGGCGAACGGTGCCTCGACCGGCACACTGACAGTACTCGTCACCGACGACGCGGATGTTGAAGCGACAGAAACGGTGACTGCTCAGATCTCGAATTCAAGCAATGCAGCGGTCACGATCGGAACGGCGTCGGCGACAGCCAACATCACCGATAACGATGTTGCCAATCAGCCTCCTACGGCTGTCACGCTGACGCCTTCGTCGGCCAGCATTGCGGAGAACGCCAGCACAGCCAGAGCGACACTGCTTTCCACGATCTCTGTGACCGACGATGGTCAGGGGACCAACGTGCTTTCGCTGACCGGTGCCGACGCATCGAGCTTCGAAATCGTGGGGAATGATCTCCGGCTCAAGGCGGGCGTTGCGCTGGACTTCGAAACGAAGCCGACTTACACCGTGACCGTCGAAGTGGATGATGCCAGTGTTGGCGGAGCACCGGATGCCTCGGCCACGTTCACACTGAATCTGACCAACGTCAACGAGGCACCCACGGCTGTCACATTGACGCCGTCGTCGGCCAGCCTCGCGGAAAATGCGAGCACTTCCAGTGCAACGCAGCTTTCCACGATCTCCGTGACCGACGATGGTCTCGGGACCAATGTGCTGTCGCTGACTGGTCCCGACACAGCGAGCTTCGAAATAGTTGGCAATTCATTGCGATTGAAGGCGGGCGTGGTACTGGACTTCGAAACGAAGCCGACTTACACGGTGATCGTCAATGTCGATGATGCCAGCGTAGGCGCAGCACCGGATGCTTCAGCCACGTTCATCTTGAATCTGACCAACAGTTCGGAACTGACCGGCATCGACGTGCAGAAAGGACAAACGCAGCGATCGTACGTGCGGTATCTGGACATCCTGTTTGATGTGGGTGGCAGCGATCTGCTGGACCTGATTGCGAACAATCGGCTGCAACTGACGAAGTTTGACCTGAACGGCAATAACGGCGCGGTCCAGGCAATGCCGACAAGGACGGCAGTTGGCAATCAGATTCAGCTGGACTTTGGTTCTCAGGGAATCGGCGGAAATCGCAACACGAATGTCGGCGACGGGTATTTTGAGATCGCCGTGGACATGGACGGCAACGGCACGTTCGAAACCAAGAAGAACTTCCATCGCTTGTTGGGTGACGTGACGGGCAACGGAATTGTCGATGCAACTGACAAATCGCAGGTTCTGGCAGCTCAGGGCATGCCCTACATTGCGGAAAACGACGTCAACGGCGACGGAATTTTGAATATCACAGATACGACCTTGGTTACACGAGCGTTCGGAAGGAGGCTGAGAATTTGACTGTTTTGAGATGACTAAGGAACAGTCCCGAAATAATTTCCGTGTTTGGAGCATCGGTGTCATTCCCGCGCAGGCGGGAATCCAGCGCAATTGATCCTGGATTCCCGCCTGCTCGGGAATGACGTGCAACTCGGTGCCCTGGATCGACATTACGATCAAGTTTCATTATTCGGGAAGTTAATTCGGGACAATTCCTTAGAATGTTCCCGGAGCTTCCTAAATATGCAAAACTGATTACTAGGGCCGCTTTTTTGTTGACGAGAGACTCGCGAAAGGCTAGTGTGACTCAGATGCTCCGGTTTGGATTAGTAGTTAGGGCTAGGGATGCTTTATTTTTGTTTCGGGGGATGGTTCGCGTGCTAAGCAGTTCTAATTCAGTCAGTCACGTTTCGTTTAGAAGTCAATTGCTGGTCACTCTTGCGGCATTGTGCTTGACTTTGTTCGTCGGCGTTCCATCATCCAAAGCGGGCATAATATTGTCTTTCGGCTCCTCAGCGCCCAATCCCTTAATTGTTGGGTCCTCGGGAACTGTGGACGTTTTTATTCGAACCGATGCCGGAACTCAAACTCTGGATGGATTCCAAGCAGGAATTAATTTGACGGGCGGTCCTGCCGGAGGCCTGATTTTTTCCGCAGTTCAGGCTGAGGCCCAGTTGGGGATCGGCGGACCATCGGGTTACGTGTTCTTTGGCAAGAGTATTTCTCAGAATACTTCCTCAAATATCGGAATTGTCCTCCCCGGGGGCAGCTCTTACATCGGTGCTGACTCGACGGATGATGGCTCTGCAATTCCATTAGTCGGCAATCCGGATCCAATCACATTGACGACCACCAACAGGCTTCTATATCGGCTGAACTTGAGCGCTGTAACCGCTGGAAACTATAACATTGACTTAAATGGAGCGGTATCGTCGTTCTATTCTGACCAGCTAGACCCAGCCAATACTACTGTCACGTTCAGCAGCACTGCGGGAACCCTGAACGTCAGCGCCGTACCGGAACCGTCGAGCCTTCTCCTTATCGCGGTGGGCTGCGCGGGCATGCGGGCTTTCCGTCGCCGGCGCCGTGTAAAAGTGGTCGCATAGTTCATTGAGCTGTGGTCGCGGAACTCTTCAGGCTTGAACGACTGGTGACTACAAGTTCCAAACTATTGGACGAGTCGTTCGAAACGCTATCGCGATCCAAGTCGCTTAAAATTGTCGTTCTCGACACTTCTGGCAAAACGATTACCGAAGCGGGCTTGATGCACTTGGTTAAGATTCCAACGCTTGAGCAATTTACCGCCTCTCGAATTCCGCTAACGACGGAAGCTATTAAGGAACAGTCCCGAAATAATTTCCGTGTTTGGAGCATCGGTGTCATTCCCGCGCAGGCGGGAATCCAGCGCAATTGACCCTGGATTCCCGCCTGCGCGGGAATGACGTGCAACTCGGTGCCCTGGATCGACATTACGA
>JANMGV010000223.1:0-10903 GCA_031374825.1 Pirellulaceae bacterium | reverse complement strand
CAACCATTCCTGTCCACCAAAACTCGAACCGTCCTGCACCGGCGTGTCAAACCGGTGCGAGTTAATGGAGTGTGGGGAACTTCTTTCGGCTGGTCAAAATCCCGCAGCCAGATAAATCCTGGATCTGTATTAAGTTGCTGTGATCGAACGCTGGAAAGTTGGCCAAAACTGACGCAGGACGGTTCGTCATGGTTTACAATCACCGAAATCAGATTTCTTTTCAGTCCCGGCCTTTGAATCGAATCCAGCGATCCCCTATGAAATCCATCATCTTTCTCTTTCTTTGCCTCTTCACGGTTCCGCTCTTCGCACAGTCTTCCTATCCACCCGTATTCAAGGACGCCCGCGTCGAGACCTACCGAAAGATCGACTCCACTGAATTGAAGATCTGGATCTTCGGGGAGTCCGATCCCAAAGCACCGAAACCCGCGATTGTGTTCTTCCACGGTGGCGGTTGGAATGCAGGAACACCGGAGCAATTCCAGGCTCATGCACGATACTTTGCAAAGCGTGGCATGATCGCCATTCTCGCTGAGTATCGTGTGAAATCCCGCAATGGTGTTTTAGCGGTGGAATGCGTGAAAGACGCCAAGGCGGGTATCGCCTGGGTCAGGGAAAATGCCCAGCGTCTCGGCATTGATCCGAACAAGATTGCCGCATCTGGAGGCTCCGCCGGTGGTCACCTCGCAGCCTGCACTGGCACAATCACTGGTTTTGGCAGCGACGAACGACCGAACGCCATGATCCTTTTCAACGCCGCCACCACGCTCGCTCCGATCGGGGATTGGAAATTTGAAGATCCCAAGATGAAACCCGGCGTAGACCGATTAGGTGTGGAGGGGCACGTTATCTCTCCATCGCATCACATTGGCCCACACACTCCACCGGCCCTGCTTCTTCATGGGACAACAGACGATACAGTTCCCTACGGGAGCGTCGTAGTTTTTGAAAAAGAGATGAAGAAGGCAAATCGCCCATGTAAGCTTATTAGCTACGAAGGTGCAGACCACGCCTTCTTCAACAGACCGCAGTATCTAAGTAAAACGATAGCAGAAGCCGACGGTTTCCTCGTCGATCTCGGCTGGATCAAAAAGTGAAGTCACTTTTCAAAAATGTTAGGCTCTGGCCGCGGAAAGTCCCGAAATCAATCTCCCATCAAGGTTAGAACCCACGATAAACGCAAAGTTAACGGCCAAATCCAATGCAAGTTTTCGGTTTGGTTCCAGCGGGCGCATGTCCGCGCCGTCAGAACAGCGATGCCGCTAAGCCAAAGGGGCGTCAGACTGGTAGCACCTTAAGCCGAAAATCCACTGGCTCAGTTCCAACCGGCGTGCCAAACCGGTGCGAGTTCGTGTGCATTTATACATGAGTGTAGTGAAGTAAGTTTGCTGAGAGGGCTCGAATGCTTACCGTTCTCCATTTTTCCACTTGCTCATTGTCAAAGATCGTTTTGTCGTTCGATTGTAGGTGTCACATGCCAGAAAGGCCGTTGTCGATTCGTCTTGAGCGTCTGATAACGATTTCGATTCATAGAGGACTCTGACTCCGTCTTCGTGTGCCTTGGTCGCCAACAGGTCTAGTAGATAAGCACCCATCGGCAGGAAGAGTTTCTTCAATTGATTGCTGTCTCTTCGATGCGATTTGCTGCCAAGAATAGGAATCGCGTCGCGGCCTCCCAAGACCATACCGACAAGTCTGCGTTCAATGGAAGTCGTATACTTGGCAGTCAAATCGCCTGGATCGTCCTCTCCCTCCAACGCAATTTCTTCAGACCATCGTTCGATGCCTCGGACATAATGCCTTTCCAGTCGATCTAGCCCTGTATTGCAGATACCCTGCCAATCTTCAGGCAACTCCAATCTAGGATCAACCTGCGACTCTGAGCGAACGACCTGGATGTTCGTGATCGCAAGTAAATCGGCGCAGTGGGGAACTTCTACTCGCACGCGAACAAGACATCGAAGTTGCAAGCGTGGACACCTTGCAATCAATTCCAAATTGTGTCGGTACTCCAGTTCCGGTGAATCGATCATGATGCCAAGTCTCCATGGTCGATCAGATCCCTCAACGTCTACTGCGACGGTTGCCCCGAACGATCCCATCACCGTAGCTGTTAACGAGACCACGTCCCAGCCGCCAGGGCGTTGTTCGTTGGGAGTGTCCAACCATGAAAATAGCTTTTCAAGTTGAACGTCGATTGAGTTGGCAAATCCACCGCTTGAGAAAGGTTCGGTCAGCTCTCGTTTCGCTGTCGCCCAACGAGTTGATTTCCCTTTTCCAAGTCGTCCGTCCTCCGAGACCGTCAACTCTTGGACAGCAAAGGTGCGTCGGCAAAGTGCTTTTGCCTCTAGTGCTATGCCGCCAAGATCAATCCCACCTCGATATGCTTGGCGAATCAGGCTCGTATTCCCGGTCCGCAATTCGTTCACTGTATAAAGTCCACCTTCGTTCGCCTCCTGAAAGTAAACGCTCACTCCCGCAAATCCACTTCGCGTCAAAATGGGCTCTGCAAAAATTCCGTTCAACTTGCGAACGTCAAGGCTTTCAAAAACGCGTCGCGAGTGTCCGACGATCCACTTGGGCACGGACGATTGGTTAATTAGCGAATGGCATGCGAAGAACGCGGAGGCAACATCCTCTTTCAAGGCAAGCGAATCCGCTTCATCCGATTGTTGTCGAAAACGTTGCACACCTTCCGCGATTCGCAACAACGTATTGCTCAGCGCATATAAATCCGATGCTCGGCACGAATGCCCTGCTCGCAGCAGGCCTGACTGCAAAATGATCCCCGCATTTCGTGCTCCGACGCGGAGCAACGCAGAAAGTGACTCGCGAACCAAGATCGCAGAGGCTCGCATGGCATCGGAGACTTCCACGGTTCGAGTGTCAAATTCAGGATCGCTTGGCGGGCTTGGATCAGCACTTGAAAGCTCCTGAGGAGCTAGTTCCTCGTTCGCCTGACTATGTTCCAGGGGCAAGATGCTGCAGCATGCCAAAATATGGAAGCACTTAGGAGACATCAAACAGGAACACGAAATATCTTCCAATCTAGTGAGGACACCGTTGTGAGATTGAAGTCGAACGGTTTCTTCATTCGCTTGAATTGTCCACACGTTCTCTTGGTGAATCCAATTCCACGTATCTGCGACGGCAGGCTCGTTGTCAAATCGTTTGCGAACGCGACCCGGCGCTTGTTCCACGAGTTGCGAGAGAAAAATCGGGCTGATCTTAGGTCGCATGGTTCGAATATCGATTTGTCAAATTTTCTTTGCCTAACCATAACACAAAATGCGAAATGAATTCGTTATGATACAGCAAGTCATTCGTGATATGCTGCGCCCCATTTCTCTCTGTACAATCCAAATGGCAAAAACGAAAGTACCCAGTTCAGGATCCACTGAGAATCTTCAGGCTTGGATCGATGGTCCGAATTCATACAAATTAGGACTTCAGAATGGCAAAGTCGTTTGCCAGAACGCTAAAGGCAATCAGCTTGCTACGCTGCCTGCCGCCTTGAAAGAGGATCCAATCACGGATCAACTACAAGCCCTAGCGACATGGTTAGATGACCATCGTATGGAGTGCCTCCATACGGTAGAACGTTGGATGCTTCGCTCGCTGATTATTCCGCGACAAACGCTCATCGAGATCTGGCCCGATCCCGATTGGCGTACAGCCCTTGAAAATATGGTCATTGCGCCTTCGACTAGCAGTGGGAAAGTGGATCGTGAACAGTATGGCCTGCTCAAAAATGCGGACGCCAAGAAAGGTGTAGGTGTTATCGATGTCGATGGCGAATCGAAATGGTTAAAGTCACCTTGCGTGGCTTTTCTTCATCCGATTTTGATCGGCGAACTGGAGGATCTACGAGACTTGGCAAACGATCTGGGCGTCGTCCAGTCAGTCGAGCAACTCTATCGCCCCGTCTTTCGACATGCAAAAGAACAGCTCCAACTGAATTCGATTCGCGACTACGAAAACGGTGAGTTCGAGCAACTGAATTTTGCCTTGGGCGTCTGCAAGAGGCTTGGCTACCCCGTGCGCGGCGGCTACGCCACCTGCAAAGTCTGGGAAGGGATTTCGCCATTGGAAGCTCGCTATTACGTTGGAAGCGATTCTCCCGAGAGTCCAACCTTGACGGGCGATTTGATCTTCGTGGATAACAAACAACAAGCCATCGCCATTCGCGATGTTGGTCCCGTGACCTTCAGCGAAGGAGTGAGAATGGCATCCTCCATTTACGCAAAACGCAAAGTTGAAAAGAAAGAAGGAGCCGAGTCATGAGTAAAGATTGGGCACTTTCGCAACTTGAAGCGGGCGGATTGGTGGGGCTTGATGCCAAGGTCGATGAGAAGTCGACGGAAACCATGGTCGCTCGAACCTATGGGGCACCGGTACTTGGAGACCGCGTCATCATACGATTAACTTCCGAACGGCTTGTACCGGCAGAAGATTTGTCGATGGAGTTTCTCGGGCTGGAAGGTCGAGCCATAAGCCAACCGATCGCCAAACAGAACCGAACGGCACTTGAGTTTGGCCATTGGGCGTTGATCCACCAACCGAAATATGCCAAGTACGCGCTTGACCTCGTCAAGCGTATGAAAGCTGCGGAACGCAAAGCCGTTTCGAAAGCAGGGCACGCTTGGGATCTTTACGTCGCAATGGCAGAAGAGCTTAACAAGTCGGTGCGCCACTTTCTTCCAGCGTTTTGGGAGCAAGCGGCGCGGGCCTATAAAGAACTGGGAAACACTACCTACGCGGGTAGAGCACTGAACAAAGCTCTCGAAGCCGAACGCGTTCACTCGTTGGAGGTCGATCGCGAACATCGACGAGACGCAATCCTCGAGTTTACGTTGAGCGGTTGCCTCTCAGGCAAAGCTCTTACCGACTACGCCAAGGATCTTGAAAGGCAGTTTCCGCCTCGCGAAGCCTACGAGACATATAAGGATCTCGTCATTCGCAGAACGCTAGGGGGCATGGCCCCAATCGCTAACGCGGCAAGCGACCTAGCCAAAATTGCCAAAACGGCCAAACTCGATTCGGATGCCGAGATCGAAGAAGTGCTTCAAGCCATGATCACTTCACCCGCTATGTCGCGTGCACCGTTTCAGTTTTGGAAATCGGTCAAGAAGCAAGTTGGCAATATTGTCGCTCGCAACCCTTCGTTTGCTGTTTGGCTCCTCGCTCACACGAATGCAGTCTCGTCCTATCGGAGCGAAAGCCCTGTTTGGGAGTGGCTCGATTTGCTTGAAGATTGGAAAGTGCTTCCATATCTTTCGATGCCGGCAGCGAAGCTTCCTCAAGATGTCGAAATACCAGGAGAAAGAGCAGGATGGTTTTCCCGAGTCGCATCGGTTGAGTCGTCTCCAAACAAGCGGGTCTTTGAGTTGCTCGAACAGATGAAGGACGTCCTCAGAGAAGAGAAACAACCCATCCAGCTTCGCTGTGGCTATCACGGCCATATGGATGTCGATGTTCTCGACATGGTTCTGGGACTCGGGTTGGATGTCGCGATGCCTCAAGGCCTATTTGCATTGAATTTCGACGGATGGTACCGAGAAGTCATCGACCATCCGCGTCGGAACTCTCAGTTGACCCATGTATGCAGCGATGAGCGATTCCGGACCAAGCTGATCGAACAGATTCCAGAATTGGTCAAGTTTCATGGAGATCGGAGCAAGCAAAGTTGGGGACGCACACTTCCCGCGAGACGCTCCTTTGAAGAGGCTGCGGCGGAGCATGACTCAATCAAGGAAGTTTGGTGGAAGTTTATCGATAAGCAGTTAACTTCACTCGAAACCGGAGCGCTGGCTGACTTTGAAATCGCGGAAGAAAAACTCGGTGGGTCATGTCGCCCCAAGACGGCACAACTATTCCCAGAACTTGTCGAACGCTTGAAAAAGATCGACTTGGGTGATTGTCTTCATCGCACGTTGGTTGCAGGCGTGATGGACGAGTATGGCTGGGAAGAACTGGATCGAGCCACGCAGGAGAATACGATACCGAGTACATCGAGGCGAGGAGACTCCAATATTTATTGGGCATACCCCTTCGTTTGTTGGATCCAAAAGGACACGGTGCATTGTGTCTCGCCAACCACCTCGACTAAGTGTGAGATTCTACTGAAGAATGAACAGACACTCCTATTTGCTGTCCCCGTCGGTTCGCAATTTGCCTTTGTTTACTATGACGGAGGTGCAGGATGGAAAACGTTTTTACGATGGTCTTCGGCTCCTAATCAAGATCACGAACAAACGGGTAGCAATTACCAGTACCGGTCCGGTTTGGAGGCGCTCGTTCAAGTGGGGACCGACGGTGTCTTCAGCGGCCAGCGGGTATTTCGCGAGGGGGATACAGTCGTGCCGCCAGCCATGCCCAATTGGTATCACGAAGGGCAGCGATTCTGGCGACTGACCGGTGATGGACAATCCGGGAATACCGATGATGAAGGCGGTACCGTATCGGAAATCGATCCTGTCACCGGCAACGTGATTCGAGCGAGTGTGCCACCCTTTTTTGAAGACGCGTTACCTTCGGGTGCTTCGATCCATTGGCCTCTTTCGCATCTGTTGCCAAAACCAACTCAACCAGGAGTCTCTCCACTCGGTGAGAAAAATGGATTGCTCGGCATTCGATGTGTTCGCCGAAGAGATGGCGCCATGGAATCAACTGGGATCGATGGCCGCAATTGGGTATTTCCAACGGAGGAACAACCCTCGGGAGGTTTTTTGGCCGCCTTGGCAATCATCAACAAACCTGCCTCCGATTCCTATTGGATCGTTGCCAACGATGGTCGACTCATCGATTCGGTAACTCGAAAAGGATTTGGTTTGTATCAAAAGCAAAAGTACTTTGCAGGAACGGCCTGTGATCTGCCAATTCGATTCATGCATTCGTTGCGAGTTCGTTGCGAGAAATCCTCTAAAGCGTTGCGATCCTTCACTCGCTCCAATGCGGACAAGCTCCTCGCTGCTGGTGAAGTCGAGCGCGAGGCACGTCGCAAGAAAGAGGAGCCCAATAAGCCTGATCCTGAACGCGATGAGGCAACACGCTTCGTGTCTACGCAATTCCCAGCTGCCCCGGCACGGTTGGTCCAAGGAATCTCACGCATTGCGCGTATAGCGGCCGATGAAAAGGCCGTCGTCCAATCACTATTGAAGCGGCTCGAGCCGCCAGAAGGTGACGCAGCAAATGCACCTTCATTCAATGACGACATTGCAGGTCAGGGGTTTAAAGAATTCGTCTTGAATCAACCCCAGAACATTTCGACTTATTATTCTTCAGGTTCGACTCTCGGATACCATATTGGTAGCGCTGCGAAGTACTTTGCTGGGCACGAGCTAGAAACCCTTCCCAAATCGGATCGGTTTTGGTTTTCATTGCTTGAAGACTTGCCCTCGGTTGTGTGGCAGACTTTTTGGAAAAGGGCAATACGCGAAGACGCACCGACCGATCTTAAAGAGCGAGTCGCGGGCTCTTGGATTCATTCGCTGAAGCTGATTGCAGAGACAGGCATCTTGGATTTGCCAGGCTCCTTTAGCCTGTTTCGCGTCAACTACGATGAGCAATCGTCAAAGCTTGAAAATGAGCTCCGCGAGAAGTTGGATTCGAATCGGGAGGCATTTTTCTCGGAAGGTCCGGCCCGATACATTGCGTATCTGCATTACACCTATCCAGGCAATTCCATCTTCCTGCTTGGCTACAACCCGAAAGGCGAATGCAAAGCCCCGAAAAAGCTTGCTTTCGAGTCAACCCAAAAGATCGAGATCAAATGGAATCGAAAGCAAGTGATAGGCTTCGTCAATGCATTATCCAAATTGGATTCACTGCCGCTGCCCGCGATCGAGAAGCTCAATGACGCTTCCACTCGCTTGGGCCTTCACCCCATCGGAGTGGCACTTCTTTGGATGGGCAACGTAAGGACAACTCCCTATGGCCAAGAGAAACTCACCAAGGAGCTACGCGAGTTTTATGGCTGGAAGGTCAAAGATATACAAGTTGCCTTACTCGAGTTACAGTCCGTTTCCATTCCTGACGACCTGTACTCCAATTGCCTCAAAGACCCTGCGTATCTTCTTACCAAGGCCGGACACAATTTCGACTCGATGATCGATTCCTTGGCAGAGGCTCGCCGTGCGCTGCCCGCCTTTCCGCCCGAAATTAGCAAAGAGTTGGATCGAGCCTTTCCTCGTTACAGCGGACTGCCTCTCAAGGAATTTAATGAATTGATCATGGCCCCGAAGGAAGCCGAGCTACTCAAATTGCGCAAAGTTGAGTTCAGACTTCCGACAAGACAACGATCGTATGGCACTTTAGAAGTTGAAATCACTCCAACACCATCGTTCGATCTGACACGGGCCTACAACAGGGTGGCCAAGGGGATTTCGATCATCAACTATGGAATGCCAGTTGGACATTCAGTCCGTCGTCAATTGCCGCAAGTTATTGAGTCCATCCATACATTTCTAGATCAGCCCGACAATTTATTGCCGATAGGTCAGTTCTTTATTGCATTCGATGCTCAAAAAACGAATATTGAGTCCGTCATTGGAAATCTCGCCACGACGATGGGCAAGTTCGAGAAGGATTCAAGCAGTATCTACCGTTGTGTGACAGTTACGTTTGTCTTGGCAACCATCCCACCCAATGCATTTGGGTATTTTTACACATCGAAACTGAAAACGCTCAAAGACTTGCAGGCTCTCGAAGGAACGCTTCAACCTGTTTGTCAGACCGAATATTACGATAACAGTATGTTGACTCCTCATTTCGCTGTCAGCATGCGATCCGATGGAATGACTGGCCTCATGGAATGCAATCGCAAACCAAAGATCGAAGATGGGCTCTGGGAACAGTACCCACTGCATTCCGTCCCAGCTTTGGTAACCGAATGTTCTAAGCAATTGAAGGTGGATGAGATGGCTGCCGCCCTCTATCTACAAATCCTTGCTTTGCCGGACCCAACTTCGACCAAACTCAAACTTTGGAACGGATGGAATACAAATCAGATACAATCATTCAGCGCACCGCTTTTGGAGAAAGAACTCCTGGTCGAAGCCAAACGAGAACGAGCCGGACGAGAACTATTCTTGCCTGGCGGATGGGAGCCACTCAAAGCACCAAACTTGCCGATCGAAACATGGAAGCTTCCAATGTTCGGTTTTGAGAACACCGAACAACTTCGCGGAGGCATGGCTGAGTTCATCGTATTCGAAGGTCCCATCGCATCGCTGTTTGAGAATGCATGGAATCGTTGGAAGGCTGGGGATGTTCCCGCGTATGCAGAAGCACCGACCAAATCCAACAAGAAGAAAAAATAACCATGGCTAAGAAATCTGCAAAAGAAACTGAACAACCGACCAGCGCAACGTCGAGAGATGAGCCCACAAAACAATCGATGCAGTTACCACCAGCAGATATTCGATTTGAAAGCGAACTAGCTGCATTGCGTGCTGCGGACGCCAACGAACGGCCTGACGGTTGGCTCCTATCACCACAAGCTGTCGTCGATTTTATTTGCGGAACCGATGGTCAAAAAATTGGAACGTCGAAGTCACAAGCGATTGCGATCGCAGAAAAGTTCGTCGGGCCAAGAGATTTGATACAGCGTTGCGTCGTCACTCTCGCAGGCGAGCGTGGTCTGTTGCTGGTTGGTGAACCGGGGACGGCCAAGTCGATGTTGGGCGAACTCTTGGCGGTCGCGATCAGCGGAACGAGTGGGTTGGCAATTCAAGGTACTGCAGGCACCACCGAGGATCAGATTCGTTACGGCTGGAATTACGCCATGCTGCTCGATCGAGGCCCGACCCCCGAAGCCTTGGTCCCGTCCCCTGTCTATCAAGCGATGCGATCTGGTCGCATCGTTCGATTCGAAGAAGTCACTCGCTGCTTGCCCGAAGTGCAGGATAGTCTCATTTCAATCTTGAGCGAACGTCGCATGATGATTCCTGAACTACCCGAGGAAGCATCCAGTCTCTTCGCAAATCCTGGTTTCAACGTCATCGCAACCGCGAATTTGCGAGACCGTGGCGTCTCCGAAATGTCGGCGGCCTTGAAACGTCGATTCAATTTCGAAACGATCGCGCCGATTCAAGATGTAAGTCGGGAAGTAGAATTGGTATCACGACGCGCAACTTCGATATTGACCCACGGCAATCGTTCGATACCGGTCGACATCGCTTTGGGCGAGTAGTTTGGATTCTCTTGAGTTTAGGCATGGGGTTTGTGTTCTCTGTTTGCCGCCTAGTTTCCCGGCGGTGCCACATTATATCATCCTTGCTCAATTGAGTGTCCGCACCCTCTCAGAACCGGACGTGCGCTGTTAACGCATCCGGCTCCAAGCTATCACTTATCTGCCGCCTGCATTGCTGCTGCCATTATACGTCCCTTGGCGATCAGATCCAGTAAGCGGGATGGGCCAGCAAGTGGATTGCGTTTCAAGTATTCACCGTACTTGCGTAAGCTGATGCGACCTTTCTGGCTTCGACGGCAGATCCAGCGGTAAGCGAATCGCTTCGCTGTCTCGTGGTACTTAATCAGACTCGGCCAATTGTCATTGATACCATAGTACTGATAATGTCCGCGAAGCTTGCTGTTAAGCGTCTTCCAGACTTCGTCGATCGGTTGGGTCAAGTTATGACGCAACCATTCCTTCAAATCGGTGAACTTGCTACGTAATTTCTTGCTGGATGTTTTCCTCTTTAACTTGAATCTGCCGGTACGGCTGTGGCCACAGTAATGCGTGAAACCAAGGAAGTCAAACGTACCAGGGCTTTGACCGTCCAAACGTTTTGTATCACGCTCGGCAAAACGGCCAAATCTTAGTAACTTCGTTTTGTCCTCGGCTAACTCTAACGAATATCGACCTAAACGTTTCTTCAAGACTTCTTGAAAGCGACGTGCA
>JANMGV010000181.1:0-7261 GCA_031374825.1 Pirellulaceae bacterium | reverse complement strand
TGCTGATGGCCAAATATGGATCGGCACCAATAACTACATTGCGAGAACTGGCGAATATGAAGGTGGAAGCGATTCGAGTGTTCTGGCAGGATTCGACGCGCTCAGTGGACAGTCTGTTTTCAAGTACTTTTCGCCACGGTTACCGAACCGCGTACATGATTGGCCATCATCACCCGTAGCATGTTCACCACTCATTGAAGGCGATTTGATGTGGTTCACAACGAATCGTTCGGAGGCGGTATGTCTCGATTTGGGACCGCTCAAGCGTGGAGAAAAGGAGCCTCGCGAAGTGTGGAAAGTGGACATGATGAATGAATTCGGTATCTTTCCGATTCGCTCTACCATGATGTGGAATCACTCCAGTTCCATTTCATCCTATCAAAACCGTATGTTCGTCATCAGCGGTAATGGCTATGACTATTATCAAAATAAAGTTCCAGCTCCCGACGCGCCAAGTCTGATCTGCTTCGACAAACATTCTGGGAAAGTGTTATGGCAAGACAATTCGCCGGGCGTAAACATTCTCGAAGGACAGTGGTCGAGCCCGCTCGTCATCGAAGTTGGCGGACGAGTTCAAGTAGTTGCACCACAAGGCGACGGTTGGCTGCGATCGTTCGATGCTATGACCGGCGAGTTGATCTGGAAGTTCGACATTAACAAGAAAACGGCCACTTGGAAGTTGAATGGCGGTACTAAAAATCACTTTATTGCGGCGCCCGTTTTTTATGAAGGTCGAATTTACATAGCGAATGGTCAGAACGCACCGAATGGCGAGGGCCCCGGTCGATTGGTGTGTATCGATCCATCCAAAGCCGGAGACATTAGCAGTGAACTGGCCATCGATAGCTCTGGCCAGCCCCTTCCTGATGACCGAATTCAAATCGCAGACCAAGTCAGCGGGCATCAAGTCGCTTCCAATCCGAATTCGGGGCTTGTTTGGGAGTGTCTGAAGTCCGACGTCAACGGTAATGGCAAGATCGAGTTTGAGGAAGAGATGCATCGGACCTATAGCAATGTAGTTATTAAGGATGGTCTGCTCTTAATGGCCGACTTTAGTGGCCTCGTTCATTGCATGGATGCCCAGACAGGCAAACGGCATTGGGACTACGACACGAACGCAGCCATTTTTTCATCGCCCTTGATCGTCGACAACTTCGTGTATATCGCCAATGAGGATGGCTTCGTATCGATTTTCCGGCTTTCTGCGGATGCTCATCAACCCATTGCAAAAGTGAATATGCAGAGCCAGATAATGACCTCACCTATTTTCGCCAACGGAACTCTCTATATTGCTAATCGAGATACGTTGTTTGCTATTCGAGAGGAGAAGGCCGTCCCAAAAGCGGTTGAACCTTTAGCTTCAACGCAAGGGTTGTGGCCGCAGTGGCGCGGGCCAAATCGCGACAATATTTCAACGGAACAAGGCTTGCTCCAGGAATGGCCTGCGGAAGGACCATCGCTATCATGGCGTGTCCGCGGATTGGGCCAAGGTATTTCACCGGTTTCAGTTGCCGGTGGAAGCATTTTTGCTTTGAGTCAGTATGATTCAATGGAGTACGTTCGGGCGCTCGATGAGCAAACAGGAAAGCTTCTGTGGACCACGCAGCTTGGAGCTATCCCGCCTCAAAACCCATCAATGCGATGGCTTACGCAGCGCCCGCCCACAGTGGATGGTGAGCTGCTTTATGCCCTAAGCCCAGCCGGTGCGCTAGCTTGCATGCGTTGCACCGATGGCGAATTGCTTTGGAGCAAGAGTTATCCAACCGATTTCGGAGGAAAGTCCGGCATATTTGGTTTCTCAGATTGTCCTGTGGTTCACGAAGATGCAGTGATTTGTACTCCTGGCGGCCCCGATGCTTCCATCGTTGCGCTCGACAAGAGGACTGGCAAAGTTCTTTGGAAATGTGCCGTTCCCGAAGCAGGTGGAACGGCGTATTCAAACGGAGTCGTTGCAGAGCTTGCTAAACAACTGCAGTTTGTCAGCTTTCTCGAAAAGACTCTTGTCGGTGTCGATATTAAGAACGGCGACATCCTGTGGCGACATGGTGAATTTTCGAAGTCTTTTCTTCATCCGCATACTCCATTAATTAACAAAAACTTGATTACCTGCGTCGGATTCCCAAATGGTACCGAGGAATCGATCGTACGACTTGCAATTGAAAGAAATAGCGAAGGAATTGCTTGTCGAGAATTGTTTTTAGACAATAGTAGATTTACTTCTCGATATACGGATGACACGATTCAATTAGAGAATCGGATTTATGAAACAGATAGCGGAATATTCTCTTGCTTTGACCTGACAAGTGCGACGATGCGGTGGAGAAATCGCATGGGCGCTCGTTCAACCATTACTTACGCTGACAAACGATTCTATTTCCATGGAACGGACGGCAAGATAAGGCTCATCAAAGCAGGAGCTGAGGCCCCCGTTGTGAAGTCCGAGTTCATGCTTCCGGAATACGCCAACGCACAAGGAACGACTACCCCCGTTGTCGCTGGCGGGCATCTCTTTGTTCGTGGAGATGATCTGCTCTTTCGCTACGACGTCCGCCAAAATTCGCCGGACCTAGCTCGCAGAGTACCCGGCGACATTGAATTGCAAAGACCGCCTGAAAAACCCGATGCAATACAAAGAGATCGTGCGCAAAGGTCTGTTTTTGTTCCCACTCCGCAAGATGTAGTCGAAAAGATGCTTGAATTGGTGAAGATTCAGCCACAGGATCTGGTCTACGATCTCGGCAGTGGGGACGGGCGAATCGTCATCACTGCGGCTAAAAAGTATGACTGTCGTGCCATCGGATATGAGATCGATCTACAGTTGGTGGAATTGTCGCGATTGAAAGCAAAAGAGGCTAATGTCACGAATCTGGTGACCATTGTGCAAACAGATCTTTTTACTGCCGATCTCCGCGACGCCGATCTAATTGCGTTGTACCTGCTACCGCAACAGCTAGAGAAATTGATTCCGCAACTGGACAAGATGCAGCCTGGTTCGCGAGTCATCTCGCATCAGTTTGAGATTCCCGGCGTAGCACCAGAGAAAGTGGTAGTGGTCGACTCAACGGAGGACGGAGCCAAACACACTCTGTACATGTGGACGTTGCCGTTGAAGAAAGCGAACAAGTGAGACCCAACATGAACACGCCAGACTTGGAGCAAGTACAGATTATCAAAATGAAAACGAGATTGAAGAAGCATCGTAATACTATTCCGGCCATGCTTGGAATGTGTGGGTGGTTGATGCTCTGTCTCGGAAACGCGTCCCAAAATACGTCACAAGTTAATGCACAATCCCCGTTCAACGCCAATGTTGGACCTAGTGATTGGCCGCAACTAGGCGGAACTCCTCACAGGAACAATTCTACTTCCGGAGTAAATATTCCGACTGAATGGGATGTCAAGTCCGGAAAGAACATTAAGTGGCACGCGAAGCTTGGCTCCGAGACCTTTGGCAATGTTGTGGTCGCTAACGGGAATCTGTACGTCGGCACAAACAATGGAGCTTCATACCTGAAGCGGTATCCGAATTCCGTGGATCTTGGCGTGCTATTGTGTTTCCGCGAGTCAGATGGCGAGTTTCTATGGCAACACTCTAGCGAAAAACTCCCCACGGGACGCGTCCATGACTGGCCGAATCAAGGCATCTGCTCGGCTCCGGTTGTTGAAGGTGACCGCTTGTGGTTCGTGTCCAATCGCGGTGAGGTCATATGCTTGGACGCCGAAGGATTCCGAGATGGCGAGAACGACGGACCATTCGCATCGGAAAAACTAGACAAGTCCAAAGTCGACGGAGACGAGTTGCACGAGTCCGACATCGTTTGGAAGTTCGACATGATGAAGGAACTGGGCGTCCAGCAACACAACATGGCGACTTGTGCCCCGACTATTTGGGGCGATGTCTTGTTTATCTGTACATCCAATGGGGTGGGTGACAGTCACCTTCAAGTTTCTGCGCCGGATGCGCCTAGTTTCATGGCCATGGACAAACATACTGGCAAAGTTCTGTGGACCGACAACTCGCCGGGCGAGAATATCCTACACGGCCAGTGGTCCTGTCCGGTTGTCGGAATCTTCGGCGGTGTACCGCAGGTTCTCTTCGGCGGTGGCGACGGCTGGCTGTATAGCTTCAGAGCCGACCGTTGGAATGAGGGGAAGCCAGAACTGTTGTGGAAATTTGACGGCAATCCGAAAGCATCGCTCTATCGACTTAACGGCGCTACTCGGAATCCAATTATTGCCATCCCTGTAATCTACGACGGGCTTGTCTACCTTGCGATGGGGGAAGATCCGGAGCATGGAGAGGGACCAGGACATCTGTGGTGCATCGATCCGAATAAGAGGGGTGATGTCAGCCCCGAACTTGTCTTGCAATCGGATGGGCAGATCGCGCTCGTTCGCAGACTGCAAGCTTGTAGCCCGTGGGAGCAGGTTTTCTGTATCGTTCCTGAAAAACAAACGTGGGAAAGCCTAGACGAGGGAAAATTGTCGGCGGAAGTGCGAGCTGCATTCGAGAAAGTGGGCGTGATCCTGGCCGACTCTGCTAGGGTTTCGACAGTGTGGAAAAGCCGCGAGTGGCTGATCCATGCGGAGGAGTTAGGGAACATAAAGCAATTTCAACTTGAACGAACATGGGCTCATAGCTTTGCCAAATATCAATATCATTTATGTGGTGGGAAAGCGTCGACGGAAAAAGTCGTTCTAAACCCGAATTCAGCGGTCGTGTGGCATTACGATTCGGTTGACCAAAATGGCAACGGCAAGCCTGACTTCGAGAAGACGATGCACCGTACTGTAGGAAGTCCTGCCATCAAGAACAACCTGCTGTTCATCGCTGACTTTAGCGGACTTGTTCATTGCCTGAATGCAAAGACTGGAAAGCCATATTGGACATGCGACCTGTTAGCGGCTTGTTGGACGACCCCCTTAATTGTTGGTGAGAATGTATATGTAAGCGATGAAGATGGAGATGTAGCTATCTTCGAACTATCGATGGATCCCGACAAGTCTGTGAAAAAAGCGGGAGTAACCAGTGGTGCCGTTTACGTACCGCTGAACGAATTTAATGTGGGAAGTTCCATTTTCACCATGCCCGTCGTCGCCAACAATGTACTGTATATCGCTTCAAGGAACCGATTATTCGCAATTGCAAAAGAGTGAACTCAACACTCTGACATCTTTTCCTTTGCAGACTAGCTGGTGGCCATGGTGCTCCAAAGATGATAGCCGAGGGCACCGGCCAGCAACAGAAAGAGAATACCGCCGCCAACGACTAAGTTCGCCCGCTCGTGGGAGAGGAACTGGAGTTTGCGCAATCCGAACGCGGGGAAAGTGAAATAGAGCAGCGACTTGACCACGTTCGCCCAACCCAACAGAGTGAGCACCAGTGGGATGCCCGACCAAACGTTGTGGAAAGCGACGATGATCGAGCCGAATATGAGATTCAAGACTGCGACGGCGAACACACCGGCTTCGCCCCGTTCTCGGAGGACTACGAAGAAATCTACCCACACCCTCGGCCTCACCACATGAGAGATGCCGATGACCGTGAGGTTGATGATCGCATATATTTGAACGGCGCGTTCCATGATTGCCGCTTCCTTTGAGGCATGGGTGTTTGGGATTAATATCTCCGAAGTTTGCGGATTTATCGCTTACCTGTCAACTTGGCTGTCGCTAATTCAGACCAGTCATGTCCACAGTTAATGAGCTGCCATGAATCCAGCCGAATCTGGGAAGCTAGCAGCTAGGCCATCCTTGTGGAAATCGCAGAAGCGTGTCGGAAGGAAGCGGACGTTGGCATAAAGGAGCCTCAACCCCTTCAGTTCAACCTGTGAAAATCGTTGCTGCTAGGTTGCTGGCTAGACCGATCCTGCAGGAGTACGACGCTTTCACAGTTGATGGGCTAGTTGCCGGAATCCTGCCGAAACTGGGAAGCTAGCAGCTAGGCACAATCTTGTGGAAATCGCAGAAGCCTGTCGGGGGGAAGCGGCAGGTATCACACCCGCTTGTATTCAATTCATTTCCAGTAAGCACGTGCATTTTTGTTATACGGCGTTTGGGACCGCGCCTCCATGGCCGATAAACGAATCAATGTTCTGATGCTTGCCATTCAGCGACAGTCGCCACACACGAACGTCCGCCTGGACAATGTCTTGAGCGGCATCAACGTCCATGAACTGATCGGCAACGAGGGACGAACGATGCCAATTGGCCAAGCATTCTTCCATTCCATAATTGGGCTGGCAATAAAGCATGTGGTCGAATTGCGCGTTAGGATGGATCTCCCCATCGTGGATGTGGAGCGTTGGAAAGTAGAGTAGATCGTTGCGTCGCTGGAATTCGAATGCCATCGGATGAACCTCTTTTGGGTCCGCTGCGGGTTTGAGTTTGAACACCGCGAATCCGAAATCGTGATAAGCGGGCATTTTGGCCCAGATGTGTTGCGGAATCTGAAAACGGAGATCGAGGCGAGAGAAATCGGCGATGTTTGGTACGAATGACGCCTCGTACATGCCAACGTCATGCACCTCAAGCTCCGATTCTGAAAGATCAAACGCATCGACATAGACCGCCCAACGGCTAGGGAAGCCGAGTTGCATGTGTTCAAAGAACAGCGGATAAGCTTCCAGGTTGATGAATCGAACAGCATCTTCACGTGGCCGAGGAGGGACAGGCAGCGGTAGGACCATCGCAAGATCATGTGGCGCGGCATACGTCATTTGGTAGACGAGGAATTGTGATCCCTTGTTGCCGCGAGCAAAGATGTTTGTATTGGAAACAAGTTCAACGTCTTGTGAAAAACAGCACATCGTGTTTTTGCCTTATCACTTGTTTTTATCCGAGTTTGGAAACGCCACAACTGGAGTTTGGGGAATCATCCCGGTTTTGTCAACTTGGCTGTCACTGATTCAGGCAAGTCATGTTCACAGTTGATGAGCTAGCAGTGGCTAAGGAAGAAGCCTGTCGGAGGGAAGCGGACGCTTCCACAATTGGATGGGATTAGCAATTGCTACGGTAGCTGCTAGGTTGCTGGCTAGGCCGATCTAGAAGTCGTAGGACGCTTCCACAATTGTTGAGCTAAACATGAATCCTGCCGAATTCGGGAATTAGCTAATACTACAGCGCAAACCGCATTGACACACCATCGATTACGCGTGTAATCTGTGCGAGTCTCAAAGCAAGGAGTTTTCAATGCAGATATCGGATGCCGAATGGATCGTTATGAACCTGATTTGGAGTTCTTCTCCGATCGAAGCGACGG
>JANMGV010000143.1:0-3010 GCA_031374825.1 Pirellulaceae bacterium | reverse complement strand
CGCTTCCTTATAGACGGTTGCTTCATGAACCAAATCTACGATGTCCTTGGCGGCCCAAACATCGTATGGTGACGGTTGGACAGGAATAAGGACAAGATCGCAAGCCATGATTGCAGATTTGGCAACGTTATACACACGAGGAGGACCATCGATGATGACAATGTCATAGCCTCGGGCAAGTGCCGGAAGCTCCTTGTGAATGGACGCCTTCGGCAGCCCGGCAACAGGAAACAGCGGCTCGCCTCTTCGCGAACCGGCCCAATCGAGTGCCGAGCCCTGTGGATCAGCGTCTACAAGCAGGACCCGTCGATTCCTTCGTGCCAATGCGTCGGCAATGTGAACGGCCAGCGTCGTTTTGCCGACGCCGCCTTTCTGATTAAGTAATCCGATGATCATAACGACCTTCCTGAAATGTGATTTTGCGGAATTGCGATTTCCCGATTACCACCATTTCCGAGTAAGGTCAAATACTGATTTGCGAATACTCGACTTTGCGGAATTACGGAATTGCGGAAACGAACAATTCAGGAAAACCGCAATTACACATATTCGGAAAAACGACTCTACGATTTTCCGATTTCACGGTGAAAATCCTCCTAAGCTCCGCTTAGGGAAGACGTCTGATAGAATTATCTCTCGGTCATTTTTCAAATTGTCATTTTCCAAAGTCGACTTCAGCGGATTTCCAAAGAGCACTTCAGCGACCCGTCTGGGCTTTGGCTGGAATGGCTCCTACGACAGCCTGAGGTCGCATTGATTCGCCATGACATTCGTCAGCTCACTGAACAGCACTTCGGCAATTTCGCATTCCAGTGAACAGGACTGTGGAAGAATTGAACAGCACTTTGGAAAGGCTGATCATTAAAAAGTGATATAAATCAAGAGGCGAATTGAACAGGACTTTGGAAACGGTCACTCGCCGTAACTGATTGTAGGATTGGATGACTGACGTCAACTCGATTTCGGCAAGAGGTGTAAAATCTGCCTTCACAAACGAAGGCTTTCCTTGATTCGACCGACTACAACCTCCCATGGTTCACCTGGGGATTGGCCAGCCTCGTAGTCATCCAAGCGTTGTTCCATGAGAGCAATATCGGCCTGTACCATCGCTGTTTGATTCAGTGTGTGCAAATCGTCGATACTTTCATCGAGTCGATCCCTCAACTCAATTTGATCCGCAATCGGCAATTGTGGAATCACCGCCTCCATGTCTTGGATGGATTGCATTGATATTACTCCTGCTATGTTGCCTAATTGCCACATTCTGACGCTTCGGGCAAGCGATTTTTCTGGCTCTGGCTTCTCCGATAACGCGTTGAAGGGCTTAAACAATCCGTCCCGTAACTGAGCCTAAATGCCGGCGGGCCTTAGCGAAAACTGAGTTTGCTCATTACCGAGCGCGGATCGGCACGTTGAGGTAATACGGCAATGATTGTCACAAGCTCGTGCAAAATTCGATAGTAAATCGAATAGGGAAATCGCGTGAGGAACGCACAGCGCAGATTGCGATTTACTGACGGATAGGAATGTGGAAAATCACGTAGCTGTAACAATACGCGATCAAGCTCGCTTTGAAATGCGCTGACCAATGGCCATGAAATATGCTGATAATACAACGAGATGTCCGTCAAATCACATTCGGCCTTGGGATGCCATTCAATGGCCGTAATCATGAATTTCCAAAGACTCGGTGGCGAACAGATTCCCACGAGACCGTTTGGGTTTTTCCTGAGTCCAATTCTTCAAGCCGATGTTCGCAGAGTGCAATGTCATCGTCGAGCGATTGCTTTGCCAGTCTTTCAAATTCGTCGGAAACGCTCTTTTCCAACGCGTTTAGCATAACAAGTCGATTGCCAAGCGGAAGCTGTACCAGTTGCGAATGAAGTTGTTCAAAGTTGGGCATGGCATATTGCTCCTTACGATTCATATTGCCATATCTTGAAGCGATTGGCAATCAATTTTACGACCCTGATTCTCGGCGAGGGCTTCTTCAATTAGCCGGGGCTGGCCCGAATCCGCATAAGCGGAAGGTCTGAGCGACGGAGTAATCAGTTTTGAATGGGGCGAGGTTCGCTCAATTGCCAATCGGTGAGTCGAACTTTCATCATCCGATGGATAGCGTTGGGGTTCATTTTTGCCGGAACAAAGCCAAGGATTGGGATGACGTCATTGACAACCGCGTAGAAAAGCTGATGAGGGACCGCTGATAGTTCTACCCGTCGAAGCTGAAAGCTTACAAACTGATAGCCAGCAGGATATTGCCTGATATGGGCGAGTTTGGACTCGACTTCGGTAACAATTCGCTCAGCAAGTCCAACTCTAAGAGATTCGTAATGTCTTGCAACTGTCGCGATCTCTCGGCGCGTCGTCACTAACATGTCGAGTTTCACAGACCAAGCTCGCTGCGAATTTGAGCCATTGCAATATCAGCAGGTTGTGCAGGAATCGTTCCCGCGAGATAGCCTTCAAGCCGTCGCTCCATTTCTTCAATTTGTTCACGATCAGTTTGCGCCGATGATAGCTCGATCAAGTTATTGATGCTTTGCTCCAATCGGTCACGTAGCAGAAACTGCTCAGACAACGTGAATTCTGGGATGATCGCAACAATATCCCTGACATCCTGCATGGTGAGTCCTCCCTGACTTTGTTTAGGCTGCCATATCTTGCGTTTTCGTGCAAGCAGTATTTCGACCCTGCTTCTCGGCCAGGGCTTCTTCGAACATGCGATAGGCAAGGCGGCGCGTCGTTTCAGAATCTGGTGGGCCGCCCGTTGCCTGGGCAACTTCGATATAGGCTGCAAATGCACAGCCATGGAACAGATCATCAAAAATCTCGGCATCGAGCGTGACAGTCATTTATCAATCCTTTCGGTAACCGTTCACGATCTGGACTTTTGTTTTGGCAATTGATCTAGACACGCGGTCAGGTTTTTTGGCTTAATGTGGTCATGCCAAAGACCATCATACCACCCGAAATCGAAGCCGAAATGACCCCTGCGGTCAAGGCTTTT
>JANMGV010000139.1:0-19475 GCA_031374825.1 Pirellulaceae bacterium | reverse complement strand
CGGCAATCATGGTCTGGTCCTTTCTCTCCCAAGTCCTACGCGACGGCAAAGAAGCGTCTTGCCAATCCGCCGTTGCACGCATTGTTAGCTATTGCATGTTGAAAGGACTTAGGGTCCCAACACAAGACACCGGCGACTATTGTCGAGCCCGTAGCAAGCTGTCTGAAGGCGCGCTGCGAGACGTGAGCTGCGAAGTGGCGGAAGAAATAGAACAAGCGGCTGAGCCCAAGTGGCTATGGAAAGGCAAGCTTCATGCCAAGCTGGTCGATGGATTTACATTCACGATGCCCGACACGCCCAAGAACCAAGCCATGTATCCGCAGCAGCGGGCGCAGAAGCCCGGTGTCGGTTTACCTATTGCCCGCGCAACAGCCATCGTATCGCTGGCGACGGCGTGTGTCACGGATCTAGCAATCGCACCTTATCAAGGCAAGGAAACGGGCGAGTCGGCGTTGCTCCGCTCGATAATAGGTTCGTTATTACCTGGCGATATCGCAGTCATGGATCGATACTACTGCTCGTTCATGATGATCGCACTTCTGCTCGGTCAAGGCACGCAGGTTTGTGCTCGCAAACATCATTTGAGGCACAGTGACTTCCGGCGTGGTCGGCGACTTGGCAAGTATGATCACTTGATTGTGTGGACCCGACCGCAACGTCCGACTTGGATGGACGAAGAGACTTATCGGAAAATTCCTGAGACACTCGAGTTGCGAGAAATTCGCTTCAACATTGTCGAGCCGGGGCGTCGTACGCAATCAATCGACATCATCACGACGCTTATCGATGGAGATGAATTCACCAAGGAAGACATTGCCGAACTTTATGGCTTTCGCTGGAATTCGGAGTTAGACATAAGAAGTATCAAGTCGAATCTAAATCTCGGTCACGTCCGCTGCAAATCTCCTGAGATGGTTCGCCGTGAATTATGGACGACCATCTTGGCGTACAACCTCATCCGAATCACCGCCGCCGGTGCAGCGCTGCTTCACGATAAACAGCCTCGCCAGATCAGCTTCACAAGCACCCGCCAATACGTTCTTGCATCCTGGATGCAACTATCAAGTGGACAGGTGCCCCCCGCTGAACTGGAAAGCTATCTACTGACCATGCTCAAACAGATCGCAAATTGCGAAGTCGCCAATCGCCCCGGCCGGTTAGAACCTCGCGTCTTAAAAAGACGACGACACGGCTACAAACTAATGATGAAGCCCCGAAAAGAACTTCGTCGTGAACTACGTAAACACTGCACCTAAAACCACTTACAACCCGACAGTGCCATTCATCCCAGGATACAGCTATTTGCCAAACGAATTTCCCATAGTCTTTGTTCCGGATCGATTCGCGGACTCTTTAGTGGTTTTCATTTTGGAAAGCCCTGTTGGCTCATACCTAAGTTCGCGGGCAATTTAGGTGTCGCACCGGGCTGGGAGCAGACGAAGGACGCAACTTGACTGGCCCAGCGATTGATGGCGTCAAGCGTTAGACCTTGCGATAATCCAAGGGCCAGGCAAGCTGTAAATGAATCGCCAGCGCCCACGGTATCGATCACAGTCGTCTGTAGACCGGGTACTTCACTTTGCTCATTGTTGTTTCGCAGCAACACCGAGCCATTCGCACCTCGCGTTAACGCGACAACCTGAAGAGAATATTCGGTCATGATCTCTTGCATGACTTGCACGTCGCTGCCCGCAAGGCCGAGCAATTCGCAAACAACGGGTAGCTCCGTTTCATTCAGTTTGAGTACGTTTGCCATCGCCAGCGAGTCGCGAATAATTTCTTGGTTCCAAAATGGCGACCGAAGATTGATGTCCAGTATGCGAAGGGCATGCGGTGGAGTGCTTGCTACAAAACGCCGAATGGTTTGTTTGGAAATTTCGCTTCGCTGACATAACGTACCCCAACAAACGACGTCAGTAGTTTTGGCAAGACTTTCAAGATCAGCCGACCATTCCAGATGATCCCAAGCTGAGTTCGCAGCAAACTCATAGCTTGCGTGGCCGTCGT
The DNA here is from genome assembly GCA_031374825.1 of Pirellulaceae bacterium. Taxonomy (GTDB): domain Bacteria; phylum Planctomycetota; class Planctomycetia; order Pirellulales; family Pirellulaceae; genus JANMGV01. The sequence goes on along the minus strand of JANMGV010000139.1, from coordinate 17,468 downwards.
CATCCAAAGAAACGAGGACTTGGCCGGTTGGATAATCGACGATGGACAAGGCATCGGTTTTGACATGGTGATCCAGCAAAGCTTTCCGTGCCTGCGTGCCGAGCTTGTCGTTGCCCACCGCGCCCGCGATGTGAACTTGAAATGCCTCCGTAGCCAGTCCCGCCGCACTGCAAGCAAAATTTGCGGGAGCGCCACCGAACCTTGGCCCACTCGGGAAAATATCCCACAGGATTTCACCTAGGCCGACAATTACAAGCTTTTTCACGATCGCGATCTCCGCATCAATTTAATTTGCATCTTGCCACAATTTCGTGATTGTGAAACTCTCCGATTCTGACTTTTCATCAACCTAAATTATTTGGTGAAACATCATGACATAAAACACAAAGGAAGCGAACTGGATATCCCAGCAATCGAGGCTTGCGGAATTCGTTCCATGGCGACGCTCGAAAGGCGATAGAACTAGCCTCCGGATTCACATTCGCTGACTTCCGACTAGTGCATTGACCACGCTAAATTTTGGGGTTGGCGACTGAGTGTAGAACGATTGTCTCAATCGTTCTCCGAGCAATTGAGGACAATTGCTCTACTTTCGAACCCAAAGAATAAGCTTAGACAAAACACAAGCGATGAAATCATACGGCAACCTACCGATTTTCAGGAATCTCGGAAGTTTGAGTTTCGCCAAAAATTATTTTTCAGTTTCATCTTAGCTTAAGGTTACAGCACTATAGTTCAGTCGTTCCGTCGCGAGAACGTGAAATTCGCTTGCGATTTCGGGACACTCTTCTCTATGAGCTTCTCTTATTCCTGGAGCGACGATGATGACAAAACGAAACACGCAGAGTCTTTCTGGTAGCCGCGAACGCCGGACACAACGGGAACGGCGGAAAAAGCTTCGATCACAAATCAGATTTGAACAACTTGAGCCCCGAGTTCTCATGGCAGCCGACCTTCGCTCACTTGACGGCACTGGAAACAACTTAGTTCATCCGCAATGGGGAAGTGCCGAGACAGCTTTCTTGCGTACTGCGCCTGCAGCGTACTCCAATGGCATGTCCACTCCGGGGGGGGCTGGACTCATTAGCGCGCGGGCCGTTAGCAATCGCGTTGCTGGGCAAGGTGATCAAGATCTGATCAACGACCGGAATATGTCGGCCTTTGTTTATGCTTGGGGACAGTTCCTCGATCACGATATCGATCTAACCGAAACCGGCAGTCCCACACAGTCGTTCCCGATTCGCATTCCGAAAGGCGATACCTATTTTGATCCTAACAGCACCGGAACGAAAACCATGCCGTTATCGCGATCGGAGTTTGATCCCGCAACGGGCACTTCGGTATCTAATCCGCGCCAACAAGTGAATTCGATATCGGCGTTTGTCGACGCTTCCCAAGTTTATGGAACCACCAAGGAGCGTGCAGATGCCCTGCGTACTTTTGTCGGTGGCAAGTTGAAATCAAGCCAAGGCAATCTTTTGCCTTACAATACCCAGGGACTTGAGAATGCAACGATGCCTGGAATTCCCGCCGAGTCGTTCTTCCTCGCTGGCGATATTCGGGCCAACGAAAACGTTGAATTGACCGCAATGCAGACGATGTTCATGCGCGAACACAATCGATTGGCGGACAAATTCGCTCGTCAGCATCCTACTTGGTCGGATGAACAACTTTATCAGGAAGCTCGTCGATGGGTTTCTGCGGAAATGCAGGTCATCACTTACAACGAATTCTTGCCAGCCATCTTGGGTCCCCAAGGCCTTGCTCCCTATCGCGGTTACAATCCACAAGTCAATCCTGGAATCTCGAACGAATTCGCGACGGCTGCTTTTCGGTTTGGACACTCGATGCTGGGTACCGATATTGAATTTCTCGACAATCAAGGCAACGAAGTGCATGACGCGATCGGATTGAAAGAGTCTTTTTTTGCTCCCCAGATTATCGAGCAAAATGGTATCGATGAGGTCATGAAGTATTTAGCATCTGACCGTGCGCAAGAGATCGACACAAAGATCGTAGATGACCTTCGCAATTTCCTTTTTGGCCCTCCTGGCTCCGGTGGCATGGATCTTGCAGCTCTAAATATTCAACGGGGACGTGATCATGGCTTGGCAAGCTACAATTCGACGCGTATGGCATACGGAATGCGTTCCGTGGCATCCTTTGCAGAAATTACAACCGACATTGCTCTCCAACGGGCTTTGCAAAGTGCGTATGGAACGGTCGATAAAGTTGAATTGTGGGTCGGTGGTTTAGCCGAAGATCATATGCCGGGAGCCAGTATCGGGCCACTGTTTGGTCGAATCATCGCGAACCAATTTCAACGACTTCGCGATGGCGATCGCTTCTGGTATGAAAGCGAATTTCAAGGGCAAGAGCTAGCTGAAATTCGAGCAACTTCTTTGGCGAGCGTCATACGCAATAATACGACGACTCAAAACCTTCAACGAAATGTCTTTGAATTTCGAGCGGAAATTGTCGGTCGAGTCATTGCGGATACAAACTCGAACGGAATTCTAGAGCACTTGGAGCAAGGGATGCCTGGGATTGTTGTTCAATTGCAGGATATGTCAGGCCAAGTCCTCCAAACGACCCAGACAGATCGCATGGGACAATATCGTTTTGAACAACTGGACCTCGGTGCCTATCGAGTTCGAATCGTAGTTCCGCAAGCGCTGCGCATGACGACACGTCCGCCTCAGGATATTGTGATTTCACGTGGAATGGTTGCCGATCGAATCGATTTTGGCCTAACACCGAAAGCTCGGCCTCCGCAAATGACTCTTCCTCCCCATCACGGCGGTCCACATCCGCTTGACTTTGCCGGTCCAAATTCAAGGCGAGGCCATTTCGGCTGAAAGAATGAGCGTTGCTCTTGTCGGCTTTACTATGGCATCGACCCATCGTTGATCGATTGCCTCGTAAAACCGAGTATCGATTAGAATTCGAAATCACATGGATTCCGAGTAAGGTTCCATGTGGATTAGGACGCCTTCAACCTGTTTCATCGCTCCGCGAATTGCCCCTTTAACTTTTCCGCCGAGTGTGTGTGCCGCGTCAAGTGACATCGTCGGCGAAGCCTGAACGTGGACTTCGACAAAGAGCATCATCCCTGCGCGACGCACCATCAGCTTTTCAATCGCAAGAACATCCGGAACGCCCTCCGCAATGCTTCGAATTTTTTGAACGATTTCGGTGTCCGGCGTCCGATCCATCAAGTCATGGACGGCTTTACGAAACATTAGCAAACCATTGACAACGATGATGACCGAAGCGAACAGTGCAGCCCAATCATCGGCAGCTTCCCATCCTGGACCATTCCAAACCGAAATGCTAATCCCAATAAACGCCGCTGCCGAGGTGAGCGCGTCGCTCATGTGATGCCAAGCGTCCGCTTTCAGTGAGCCGCTACCGATTGCGTCCCCGGTAGATTTTACCCGCCTGGAAACGATGCCCTTGATAACGATCACGGAAACTAGAACTGCCAGTGTCCAAGGTGCGGGAGCATGGTGCGGTGTGAAAATTTCTCGAATCGCTTCGACCGATATCCCAATCGCGGTTCCGATCAACATCATTGCGACTGCTGCCGCAGCAAGCGTTTCGGCTCGCCCGTAACCAAACGGATAAGTCTCATCGGGCTCGCGACTTGAAATCTGCAAACCGGCCATAACAATCAACGAAGAGACAATATCCGCAGTCGATTCGACCGCGTCGGCGATCAGCGCATAAGAATTGCCAACAACGCCCGCAACAAGCTTGGAGGCCGCAAGTAGCGAGTTGACGAGAATTCCCAATTGCGCGGAGCGTACTCCTCGCTGAAAGTCTTCACGTACCGCCATACTTGATCCACTCCAAGAATTCTAAACTCGAACAACAAGTAGCATACACGAATTTGGAGCCGGCGGGCGTTTCGAAAAACAGCTTTCGCACTGGTGCATGCGCAATCCCGACATCGCTTGGTGACGGGGCGTTTTTTCAGGAAGTAATCTCAGGGCAGTTGACGAGCACAAATCTAGCGCAACTCAAGCAGCCCTTTTGCAAATTGACGACCTAGATCGATATAGCCTGAGGAGTCGTAGTGCCATGGATCCGAGTAACCGTAGGAATCGGTTGTCGAAATCAGTCTCGCTGCCGAATCGTTTTCGACAAAAGACGCTTGACCGGCACGCACGACATCACCATGTACCCAGACTTTTCGATTTTCTTTTGAACCCGAATCTGAAATTCGGCCGACCACAACGGGCAAATCATCGACTCGCAGCGACGCTCGCATCAAGTCCATCAGACGTTTGAGGTTTTGTTGGTATTGTTGTGCAATCTCGATCGAATGCACCGCGTCGCTCTCACCTTGCATCCACACGATTCCAATCGGATTCAACGTATCCACCGTACCGTCTTGGTCGACGTCCGCATTGGTTAGTGCATGACCAATCGTCGCTAAGAAATGATCGTATTGATTGATATCGCGGTTTTCGCCGTCAGCCGCTCGGAAGTCAGGTTCCCAGCAACCCCATGCTCCGGCCGCACCTTGATGAATTGACGAACCATTACGTGCATACTTGACGATCGCAATTTTCCGTCCCGGTCGCTGTCGTCGCAGCTCGTCTGCAATGCTCAACTCGACTCCGAAACGATCGGAATATTTGTTCTCCTTTCCATCCGAAGTAAAGCCCACACCATGACCCGGCTTGAGCGACGACCACTTGCCGTTACCGCCGATCGGTTGCTGGTCTAACGAGGCGTGCGCGTGAAATATGTAACAGCCCGGAATTTCTTGATTGAGATCTTTTGGCAACTCGTGAACGAAACCAAATCCCTCCATGTTCGACTGACCGCCAAGATAAATAACATCAAACTCCTCGGCCTTCGCTGTATTTTGGAAACTTGAAAGCCAACTTAAGCTGAGACAAGCGATCTTAAGAGTCGACCGAAGGAACATGACGCACATCCTTTAACATTGAGTAATAGCGGAATTCGACGAAGTCAGATTTGTTGTTTTCAATATGATAGACGATAACGCCAACGTTTTTTAGAGAGTCAGCGATTGCAGCGGAATCCAAAGCTCCGTTCCGCCCATACCAGTACTTGGGTCGAACTCCGCCGTATATTTTTCGAAACATGGGCTCGATCCAATCTTGAGCCCACAATTGGGCACCCACCGCTGCCAGACGGTGCTTGGGCTACGCGACGAATAGCAGTTTGCAGAAAATTGCAGTTCGGTAAGGACTTCTGAAAATGAACATGGTCCGTTTTTTGTCCGAGTTGATTTAGAATACCTTGCAGTCTGGAATGGGTTAGTCTGGAATGGGTTAGTCTGGAATGGAATCAGTCTGGAATGGAATCAGTCTGAAATGGAATCAGTCTGAAATGGAATTAAGCCCGAAGGGCTGGCATATCCTCTGCCGGGGCCGAAGGCCCCGGTGTGCAGTGCTTTGAAGCGAAAAGGCCTGAAGGGCCGACACATCAACCCCGAGATTGAGCAATGTTTCGGAAACGGTCTATTGTTGTGTCAGCCCTTCGGGCTTTTCCTTTGTATTGGACCTCAACCGGTGGTTATCACCACCGGCAGAGGATGTAACAGCCTTTCAGGCTTCAGAAAGCTCGCAATAGGAATTGCGAACAGAAGTCGCATCCAAACCGGATTGCTAAACTGCTAATTGTCGCACAGCCCAGATCATATCTACGGTCTGTGCTAGTTTGGACACCTGCCCGCTATGTTCAAACACGACATAACGGCTTGCCGGAATTGTTAAGGAGAAAAAATCCGAAGGCAAAGCCATATCGGCCGAAACCTCGACCCCACTCACGTAATCGAAATCGCTACTATCATTGCAGTTCCAAACCACGCCATAACTAACATTCGAGTTCAGCCCCGCTATCGATTGCAGTCGCTCGACAAAGCGAACCCATTGCGTGGGTATTTCCGACGCCGTTTGAGACGAATAGCAATGATTCAGTCCCGCAATGAGCAGCTTTCCTCCATTTTCGAATCGGGGACAATTCAGACCAATAGTTTGCGCAAGAATGGCCGCTTCTTGTTCACGTAACTCGGGTGTAAAGGAATCACCAAAATCGTCGGCTTCGAACAGTCGTCGAATTTCGATGTCCGAATCTTCTTTCAAGGGGTTCGGGCACCGCTTGACCCAATCAATCGCCTGCGCCATCGAATCGACTCGCCATATCCAGTATCCCGCGACCAAGTGATTTGTTGCAGCAAACGGGCCTTCGATCACGGTTCGATTTTCACCTGAGAAACGAACACGCACCCCCTGTGAGCTTGGATGAAGCCCTCCCCCGTCAAGCATGATGCCCGCTTTGATAAGTTCTTCGTTGTATTGCCCCATTTCCGTCAAAAGCTCTTCACTCGGCAACTCACCGGCTTCGGACGCTTTCGTTGCTTTGACGATGACAATCACTTTCATGGATCTACTCATGAAATTTCGTCCAAGCCGAAACTTCGGCCACTTGGTTTGCCCAAAGATATCAGAGACAACGATCCTCGGCAAAGTCTCGAAACCAATCGTTACGAAAAATAACCCGCAAAAGAATTCTTAATTGATGGACCGCAAAATGGAAAAGCGGTTGTTCTTGTTTTACTAGATTTCGCGAAGTCGACTGGAACAATGCAAAGAAATGGCGATTCACTTGAGAGCAATCGAAGAGAATCTCGACTGCATTCCGATTCTGCCCCCCGGCGTCAGCACCCCACGCTATGACTTTGTAGACGGCTCGCTGATCGCGACCCTGGAAAGTTCCAAGATTCCGCTGTTCAGCAGCTGAAACGGAGCTAAAAGAGTCAACAATATCAGTTGCTAATGCCCAAAGAAACAGACTGTTAGGCAAGGACCATTGCATGCAGGCAGAAGGAACTGAATACTGAAACGAGCAACGCAAATATCAGATAGGCGATCGTGCGTCTCGTACCCAAGTGAATTATCCAAGTGCCGATAAATAGCTCAGTACCAGTCAAGAGGATCGATATCCAGGGCGCCGTCTGGAAGTTTAAACCGAACCACGAGGCTAGGTAAGCCGAAGGTAGCAGCATCGGAAGGCCCGTCGCGATCCACAGCAAGCCTTTCCATATGTTGGAAAATTCACCGTAGCCGATGAGCCACACAAAGGGCAAGCACACACACGACAATAGCGCTGCCGCTGGCCAACGCCGTTTAGGATGGAGCACAATAAACCATACGTAGTGTAAGAAGGCCCCGCCGCACAGCACGCAACTGGTCACCAGTGGGAATTTCATCAGTGCCACAAGGATGATCGCGATTACTGCGGTTAACACTAGCAGGTTTTTAACTGTAAAACGCAGTTTTGGTTCCCGTGTTTCATCCTGTGCCGCAGTTTGAGCGGGCAAGAAAGGTAGGAGTAGGCAGAGAATGAAACCACCGATTGTCATTCCAAGGGCGAATTGCCAAATCAGTGGAGACGGTCGACTCTGATCCGATCCAGTCCATTCGTAAAATCCTGGTATTAACCAACCTAACACCAAGCTCGCGGCGATAAACAATGGGAAGATCAGGAAACGCAAAGTGAGTTTAATCCATGTCATGATTTCGCCTTCGGCCGCACCGCTTTAACTCGCTGCAAAGAAGCTTCGAGGACTTGCAGCAGTCCAAAGTGGACAAGTGGCTTGTTTTGGAGTGCTGAGATTAGTCACAGCTTTCCTTTTCTCTGAAGCGTGTAGCGCAAAGATATGTTGTGTAAACCAGTCGGTCAACATCCAGTGTAACGTCATGCGGTGCGATGTAGTGTCGCTTCCGTTTGCGATTGAACTACTTTTCGGAAGTTGCCGCGCGGCAATCGGATGACAGAGACCAGCAAAGCCGCGTTTTGCTATCGCACTAAATGTTTTGTGTTAAGGAATTTACGTGTTCCATTTTCGTGAGCGTTTGCTTTCGTGGGTATCGATTTGACCGATCAGCCGAATCCAAAAAGTGGTACAGTTTCTGGTCGAAAGTGACAGGATGACTTTATTTCTGCAACCGCGTCGCAAGTCCAATAAACACCAGTTGAGTAAGTTGTGTTTCCCAGCAGTGCTATGTATCGCGAGATGGCAGCCTATCAATGTCGATGTTTTAATTATATCAATCGAAACGATCTTGCTTGAGCCTCCAGCACAGTGCGTCGGATCTCCTTCGTCGAGAAGCCTTGCGACTGGAACAATGCAAAGAAATGATGCTTCCGTTCGGAGCAGTCGACGACTAGCTCGAATGAATTCCGAATCGGACCGAGAGCAAACGCATCCCATTTAATCGACGATACTCGAACGGTTCGATACGTTTGGTCAAGCGGATCGTGTTGTTGCTAGTAATGGCCGGTGTTTGCTAGTAGAATCCCATTTTTCCTATCAGCACAATGTAGTTGGATCGCTTTACGACACGTGAAATTGAGAGAGTGTGAAGAATGACTTGGAACACGCCGTTAGGGCATAGAAAACTGGATGGCATCGAGCAACAGATCATGCGGGCGGCAATCTGCCATTTGAGTCGTGAGATCATTGAAAATCCGATAGGCGATTCTGCATCCGTCGGGATACCTATGTTCGATGCGCTTACGGGATGCCAGCAGTTGGTCATGCTCGACTATGTTCGCCGGTTCCTGCTTGAGGACACTCCTGAGCCAAACGAAATGTCGGCAATCGTAGAAGGTACTGCGGCGGCGCTGATCGAATTCGTTTCGGGACAAATCGACTTGGAAATCCATTGGGACAAAGATCGTTTAGAAGGCGAACCCAAAATGGCAAATAACCGATTTTGGCGAAAGCTAATTGTAAAAGCTTCAAGAGAATATGAATGGGATTGCGATCCACGGAAAGATGAAAGCGGATGGGAAACCGCACTCGAAATTCTTCACGACAGAATTCTCCACGACGACGACTACAACATGGACTTTGCCGATAGGCCACCAAAAGAGAGCAAGTCAGTAAACGCGACTCTCGGCATTTCAAACGAATACTACACGACAATTCCCCAGCAAGAGCCAGATGGTCCGCAAATGCTAGAACTCATTCGCCGATTGTTGAGTTGACTCCATTTAGGAAACCGCAAAGTAAAGTAGGGTGTGTGAAGTAAAGTAGGGTGTGTGAAGTGGTCGCGTCTGAAACAGATATCCATTTCTCTAAAGCAAAAAACGTTACCCCCCCAAAAATCGCATTGATAAACCAACGACCACGGAACACACCATTCCTCAATTCCTCCAAATGGAAACGAGTAAAGTAGGGTGTGTGAAGTGGTCGCGCCTGAAACAGATATCCATTTCTCTAAAGCAAAAAACGTTACCCCCCAAAAATCGCATTGATAAACCAACGACCACGGAACACACCATTCCTCAATTCCTCCAAATGGAAAAGAGTAAAGTAGGGTGTGTGAAGTGGTCGCGCCTGAAACAGATGACCATTTCTCTAAAGCAAAAAACGTTACCCTCCTAATCGCGTTGATAAACCAACGACCACGGAACACACCATTCCTCAATTCCCCCACGTTGGAAACGAGCCCAATTCAGACCGCAATTGGTAATGGATGAGTAATCGGGCGGCGCGTGGTGTGTTGCGCGGGCGGTTGGCGTGGGGAGAGTTTTTGCAGGGTTGGGGCAAGTTGGCGATGGGACCGATTAGGAATTTCAAAACCGCCCGCTGCACACACCCTACGGATCTAAACGCACTACATAAATTCGCAGCCAACTCAAAACGTCCAATCACAATTCTCGAAATGCATATCCTTCGTTCTTTTGGCGACTCTACAGGCTTCGAAAGCGTTAAATCGAAGTTAATCCGAAATCGACTTTATTTACGAGCATGCCTTTTGTAATAGAAACGTCTATCGGGAGCCTTGTCGTCATGCGGTAGCCGTTTGGCAAGACGATACTGATCCTGTAAATGCCCACATTCAATTTCTGAAATCGATACTGACCTAACGAGTTTGTTGTTGTCGTTGCGATTACAACGCCTTTGGTGTTTTGTAATTGAACGACAACGCCTGCCATCCCACGCTCGCCGGTTTCGAGGACTCCGTTAGCATTCGCATCTGTTATCACGCGTCCTGCGATTTCAGCTCGAAACTCGAAAACGTTGGCCTGCAAATTGGATATGGTTGTATTGTTCCGAATGACGCTTGCCAGCGTCGTTGCACGAATATCGGTAAGTTCCTGGCCTTGGAATTCTCGCTCGTACCAAAATCGATCACCGTCGCGAAGCCGTTGAAACTGATCTGCGATGATTCGAGTAAACAAAGGACCGAAGCTTGAACCTGGAAGGTGGTTTTCTGCAAGTCCACCGACCCACAAGTCAATTTTGTCAACCGTTCCGTAGTTATTTTGAAGTGCTTGCTGCAGACCCGTATTGGTCGTAATCTCGGCAAAAGTTGTCACGCGAGGAAGACCAAAAGCGACCCGCGTTGCATTGTAATTTGCTAAGCCGTGGTCTCGTCCACGTTGAATCGTATTTGCGGCAACGTCCATTCCCGCCGAACCCGGTGGACCGAATAGAAAGCTTCGCAATTCATCGATTACTTTCAAATCGACTTCTTGGGAACGATCCGACGCCAAATACTTTAGCAGAGTGTCTATACCATTTTGCTGGATAACTTGAGGGGCAAAGTAGGTTTGCTGAATTCCAATGCCAGTTTGAGCAACTCTGCCTTGGTCGTTCAGGAATCTAACGTACTTGCCTGAGGTGGAATTTCCAAACTGAAAAGCGGCTGAAGCAAATTCATTCGATACGCCTGGATTTACAGTTGGTTTATAACCTTGGTACGGCGTCAACGCCGATGGACCAAGTATTTGAGGCAAAAACTCGTTGTAGGTAATGACTTGCAATTCCGCGGATACCCAACGGCGCGCCGATTGATAAATTTGCTCGTCGCTCCACGCAGGATTTCTCGAAGCAAATTGATCGGCTAACCGATTATGTTCTCGCATGAACAACGTCTGCATGGCGGTCAATTGGATGGTCTCATTCGCCCGAGTGTCACCCGCTAAGAAGTAACTTGAGGCTGGAGTGCCTGGCAACGAAGCGTTTTCCAAATTCATGGTGTTCAGTGGCAAAAGGTTACCGGTACTCGCAACCAATTTGCCGCCCACAAAAGTCCGCAACGCATCGGCCCGCTGCTTGGTCGATCCGTACACTTGCGAAGCATCGATAAACGAGGAAACTGCATTGGTTTGCTGTCGCGGGTTGCCCGCCGTTTTCCCGCTAAGTGGATCGTATTCCGAACGCATGTACGTTAGCGTTTTTGTACCGGTTGAGGAAGAGTCAAAGCTAGGATCGCCAGTCGGTACCTTGATTGGAAAAGACTCGAAATTGCTGCTCATTTTTGCTTGTTCCATATCGTTGTCGATAAATTGCCTCCAAGCGTTGACAAACTGCGACATGTTTCGATGGTTAATCAAGTCTTGTGTGCCTTGAGCCATTAGGCGATTACTCAGCGACCGAGCGCTGGGCAGAGCGGCACCGTTTGGTGATGAAATCCCATCTCCATAAGCTGCATTTGCAGTTCGAACAAATGCGCTGCGGGAACTGCCCCATTGAGGATTCGCGAGATTATTTCCGCTGCCATCAAACGATCTCAGATCACCCGCCATCAGTATTCGAGTTTCTAATTGCTCTATCGAAAGTTGTTTTTTTCGATGTTGCCGTTTCGCCGCATAGGATGTTGACAGTTTGTTGTTCGATTTCTTTTTGTTGTTTCGACTGAACATCATCGTTGCACCATCGTCGCGTAGAGACATCACGTTTACTGAAACTTCTCGATTGAGGACTCGCATTTGGCGAGCACGATTGAACTATATGTCAATAAGATTTCTGGCGAGCGAAATTTTTTTGAAAAAATTGGGAACTTCACATTCGAACGGAAAATGCAAAGGGGTCAGGTCTCTTTGATGGCGGGAAGTGGATCTGTTGGCGGCCGCGGGGACGCATGGTTGATTTCAGGTTGAGCCGACTTGCAATGGATTCGACCCAGTCAGGGTCGCCAAGCGGTCTGCCCCGTTGGGCTGAAAGCCGGACTGTTGCCAACTCTGGTTCCGATAGCCTCGTTGTACCACACAAATCCATTTCCATCCTTGGCTTCTACGACCTGTAGTGTTTGACATCGCAATGCTACTACGATATGGAGTAACGAAATGAGATGTGTGGTAGAACGAGTTCCGATAGCGGAGTGTTGACTCGCTCCACCCATCCCGGAAGTCTTGGGATCGGCCAGCGCGAAAGCAGCGGTGCCTGCAGTGCAGGTTTGTGAAGCCAATGCCAAAGAGACCCCCAACGCCATTGTTACGCTCGATCGACCAGTCCAGAACGCAGCGTATTACGTTCGACGTACCGGCAAACTACGAAGAAGTGTTCGTTGTCTTGAATCGGAAAGCTCTTGTACCGTTGCTGATAAATGTGCCCCATTCCGCTGGTATGATAGTGTGCATGATAGCGCATCGTATGAGTGCCTCCAATTCAGCCCATGAACCGACTCATCTCGCCATCAACCAAAGGACGCAGCAACAAATGATTGTGGTTGGGCATCAACTGAAACGAAAAGAGCTCGACCTGATAGATTTGCAAACCTTCGTGGAGGATTCGTTCAAACGCTTCGAAGTCAGCATCTTTGTGAAAGATGGTTGCTCGCAGGTAGCCGCGAGTCAAAGCGTGGTACAGTCCCCCAGCTTCATCAACGCGTGGTGGTCATGGCATCGGCTTTCCTCTTCAAATCCAAGCCGGGAAAACCGCATCCTACACCATCCCAAAACCCAAGCAAAGAGGCCTGACCCCTTTGAGTTCCCACTTGCGGAAGCGAATTGGGTACAATACAATACAACTCCAAGTTCTGAACCAATGTATCCCGTCAACTAGGATTTGCGAAAATTGATAAAGGCTTTGAAGGAGTAGGTAGAATCCTAGGTGGCCAGGGAAGAGTTGGCTATGAGTTGCGCGACGAGATCGGTCGGGGTGGCATGGGCATCGTCTACCGCGCCCACGATGTTGCCTTCGACAGGGACGTCGCCATCAAGCTTCTTGCCGAACACTATCCAGCCGATTCGCCACCCGCAAAGCGTTTCCTCTTTGAAGCGTGCATCACGGGCCAGTTGCAACATCCAGGCATTCCCGCTGTACACCAGGTTGGTACCCTTCCAGACGGTCGGCCCTTCTTGGCCATGAAGCTGATCAAGGGGAGCACCCTGGAGGCGATCCTGAAGCATCGGTCCGACTCAGTCGCCGAGCGCGGACGGTTGCTGGCGGTGTTCGAAGCGGTATGCCAGGCGGTCGGCTACGCTCACGCACACCAGGTTATTCATCGCGACCTCAAGCCTGCCAACATTATGGTAGGGGCGTTCGGCGAAGTGCAGGTGATGGACTGGGGCCTGGCCAAAGTTCTTAGCAAGGAGACTCAGACAACAGCCGATGCGTTTGCAGCTGAACAGACGATGGCGTGGACACAGGTCAGCCCTGCCCCCGAGGCCGGTGCGCATACCCAGGCGGGCAGCCTGGTGGGCACACCAGCATTCATTCCGCCGGAGCAGGCGGCCGGCGAGATCCAGCGGGTCGATGAGCGAGTCGACGTATTCGGATTGGGTGCGGTTTTGACATCGATCCTGACCGGCAAGCCTCCCTATGTAGGAGAGACGGCCGAATCCGTGCGGCTGCTGGCGGTCCGGGGCAAGCTGGAAGACTGCTTCAACAGGCTGAACACTTGTGGGGCGGAACCGGAATTGATCGCGCTTTGCAAGCGGTGCCTGTCGTTCGAGCCGGCCGACCGACCAACAAATGGTGGCGAAGTGGCCGAGGAGGTGGCCAGGCTGCGATCGGCGGCTGAGGGGAGAGCATTGAAGGCGGAGCGTGACAAGGCGGCAGCCGATGCTCGCGCCGAGGAGCAGCGGCGAAAGCGGCGCTGGCAGTACACTGCTGTCAGCGCGGTGGTGCTCGCTTTGGCCGGCGGCATCCTGGGGCTTGGCTTGTACCTTCGGGAGCAAGCCAAGGCCAACGCCGACCTCGCGGCCAAGAACACGGAGTTAGCGGCAGCCAACGAGGGAGAGAGGCAGAGGTTTGGCCTAGCCGTGGACGCCATCGGCCTGCTCACCGGCAACATAGGTCAGGACCTGCTCCTGCAACAGAAGGAGTTCGAGGACCTGCGCACTCGGCTAATCCAAGGTGCGGCCGACTTCTACGGAAAGCTGGAACGCCAACTGAAGGACCGACACGACCCAGCGTCGCGAGCGGCCCTCGGTCGGGCCTACTTTGAGCTGGGCGAGCTGACCGGCAAGATTGGTTCGAAGGAGGAGGCTCTGGTGGTCCACCGCAAGGCGCTTGCAATTCGCCAGGAACTAGCGGTGGTGGCTGGGGCTGAACCTGAGATGCGGCTGGATGTGGCCCGTAGCCTTGGAAGCGTGGGCTGGCTTCTTTTTGAGACCGGCGATTCGTCAGCCGGTCTGAGTGCATTCGAGGCGCAGCGCGACGTGGCCATCGCGCTGGAGGCGGAATCTCCGACGGACGCTGTCCATATCGTGATGGCTCGAGCCTATGTTGGCATCGGCAACGTGTTTTACAACGCGGGGAAGGAGGTTGAGGGCTTGGCGATGTACGAAAAAGCGCGCAAACTCCAGCAGACCCTTTCCGAGGACTACTCCACCAACACCCAAATCCAAAGCGATCTGGCGAAAATACACGGGTACATCTCGGGAGCTTTACTCCAAATGGGGAAGTCGGCCGAGTCGCTTGCGTCTGTGCAGGCGGCACGGGCAGTTCAGCAGAAGTTGACGGACGCCGACCCAACCAGCACCGAATTCCAGTTTGAACTTGCTAGAAGCCATCATGCGATCGGTTTTCACCAGTACCGATTAGGGAAGACGGCCGACGGGTTGGCGTCGGTGGGAACGTCGCTGGCCATCATCCAAAAGCTGTCCCGCGAACACCCTGCCAACAACGAGTTCCAGTTCCAACTGGCCTTGTGCCACCAGATGATTGGCGAAATGCTCTACAACACGACGGGCAAACTGGCCGACGGTCTTGCGTCAACGCAAACGGCGCAAAGTCTCCTCAGAAAGTTGGCCGACGACCACCCATCGGTGCCGAAATACCGACGCGAACTCATGTTTTCCCGCACCCTCGAGGCGGATACTTTGCGACGCATGGGCCGCCTGGATGAAGCCCGAACCGACTGTCTTGCCGCCATCGCGGACGCCGAAGTGTTGGTCCGTGACATGCCCACAATCAAGGACAGGCGCATTTACCTTGCCTGGTCGTTGCGCGTGCTCGGTTTGATACGCCTAGCCGACGGCGACGTGGCCCAGGCTACCACCGACATCCGCCGGGCTCTGGAGTTGTGGGACGGGTTCTCAACCCGGTCCGGCGAGTTGTGGTTCGAGACAGCCTGTAGTCATGCCACGCTGTCGGCCCTCGCCGGTCGCGAAGGCTCGGGCGTGCCTGTTGCAGACAAACCGGCCGAGGCTGAACAAGCTCTGGTCATGCTTAAGAAGGCTATCGAGATGGGCTACCGCGCAGAAACGTTTCGGACCGATTCGGCCCTGGATCCCTTGCGTGAGCGCGACGACTTCCAGAGGCTGATGGCCGAAATCGAGGCATTGAACAAGGCCGAAGCTGAGGAGGAAAGGCAAGGTGGGATGAAGTGACTGGCGGGACAGAATGAGGTTCTTTCTCGCGATTTCGAAATTGCAGTTTCGTAGTTACGTTAGGTGCCAGGCACAAATTTAATGCCACCACTAAGAAATCGATTGTTTTCCCAATGAAAACGAGGGTTTTGGAACGAGTCGCACGACTCATTGAACGACTCACTTGGGGGATGCGCGACGCACAAGACGACGCAGCACGTGCAGGCATGGTGCAACAAAAAAGCCAAAGGAACTGGCCAGAAATGCCAAAAACCCTGGGGAAACCAGGGTTTTGCAGCGGAGAGGACAGGATTCGAACAAATCGCAAGTTCCCTGGGAAATCTGGGGTTCGAAAATGGCGCGACGCAAAATCCGACGCGCGCAGAAATCGCAACTCAATTTATGGTAGCGATCACTAAACCAAATGTCCCACCGACGTTTACTCGCTCATCCACACATTACTCGCTTATTTACTCGTTCACTAATTTCGGTTTGCTCGTTCACTTACTCGATCATGCGAAAACGCCAGGGAAATTACTAGGCTCTGTTTCTAAACTAACGCGACGCGCCAGCAAGCGGTCGTCGATTCCTAGGAAATCAGAGAAACCGCTTGCTGGCGCTGCGCGTTATACTTATTCTTCCAAGCTTAGAAACAGAGCCTAGCTCACGCCTTCGCGTTTACTCGGTCACGACTTCCAGTAGCTCGGACCGCGATGTTACTTCTTGGCCCAATGGAATCTCGGCGGGCGAACGTTTCAGGCACTGATTTTTTGGTCTTCTAGGGATAATCGAACAAAGGTAGAATTGCTGTTTTGGAATCCAATTCTAAGGAAAACGCCGATATGGGAAGCACGAACTTGGTGCCTGTCTACGATGGACTAATCGACGTCTTAGCTGGCAGTGTTGACCGAGACGCCATTCTCTGCTTTCGGATTCCTCAATCGGCTCAAGATAGGCTCGATGAATTACTCGAAAAGAATCGGGAGGGAAGTCTATCAACGACCGAAACGGCTGAATTGGAAACGTATGAGCAATTTGAACACGTAATTCGTTTGCTCAAGGCAAGGCTGTTGAAGAACGAGCGGCCGTGACGACGAGGCCTTCTTCTGAGCTGCGAAAATACGTTGTCGATCGAGCAGAAGGTCGTTGCGAATACTGCCTGATGCCGCAAGCTCTCGTTGCTTCATCGCATCAAGTCGATCACATCGTTGGCGAAAAACACAACGGACGAACTACAGCCGACAATCTAGCGCTTTCTTGTACCTTGTGCAATCTTCGAAAAGGAAGCGATATCGCTTCCTTCGATCCTGAAACAAATCTCTTGACTCCGCTTTTCAATCCACGAACGCAAGCATGGAGAGAGCATTTTGTTCTAAGTGATGGCGTATTCGAAGGGATTACGGACGTAGGTCGAACCACGGAACATTTCCTTCGTCTAAACACTGCTGAGAGAATTATGGAGCGAGCGGAACTTCTTCGGGCAGGCGTTGCAATTGATGCACACATTCTGAGAAAGCCACGATAGCAAGGTATGACTGTGAGCACTTGAGTGGAATGCAAGCTCAATTTACGAAAGATGCTAAAAGCATGATCGATGATAATATCAAAGATTTGACGGATCAAGTTTTTCAGACACCCTGGCAAGTCCACCTATTTTCCTTCGTATCCAAGTGATTTTGCCCTGTCAAGCCATATCGTTCGATTGGTCTCGTCATGTACCCGTTCGTAGGCCTTAGCCTGGGCTGTTCAAACATTGGGGTTTCATGGACCGGTGGTTTGCGCAGTTTTCTGGCTGGCACGGCGACCTAGATCACGACGACGGCGAGACTGCACGCTAGGGCCAAGCATGTTTGCCTGCCATTGCTCGACATGCT
>JANMGV010000112.1:0-4982 GCA_031374825.1 Pirellulaceae bacterium | reverse complement strand
TGTACCGCGTCGGTAATGAATTTCCCGAACGAGGTTGGACGCCTGTTCGTCCTTTATGCCGCGAACATTCAAATACGCGCGTAGCGACCGCGATACTACAGGGCCAATGCTTATTACGTCCATGGCAGGCTGTGGTTCCTTAATAGGGACGGTCGAAACTCGGCGGCTAATATATTGCCCTCCCATAACCTCGGAAATCCGAGCGAGCGATTCAGAAATGCTCGACGTATTGTCGAGCAACCTGACAAGATCGATAATGTCTCCGCCATTACTATCCCCAAAATCATACCAGGCATTAAGACGCTG
The DNA here is from genome assembly GCA_031374825.1 of Pirellulaceae bacterium. Taxonomy (GTDB): domain Bacteria; phylum Planctomycetota; class Planctomycetia; order Pirellulales; family Pirellulaceae; genus JANMGV01. The sequence continues at coordinate 4,676 of JANMGV010000112.1, read as the reverse complement.
ATTGACTTTAAACGAAGGTGTCGACTCCCTTCGAAGCGGACTCGAGTACCAGATCTGATCGCCCGATTTGAGAAGTGGAACGTATCCAAGCTGCTGCAAAAAATCCTCCAGCGGAATTTGTTTGGCTTGCTGAATGTTCATAGGGGATCTCATTTATCGCTTCGGTTGCACCTTCCACACATGGCAACTTCATGCAACGGTCTAGAGCGGCCATCTGATTAGTCTAGCGCCATTTAGGCAATGTAGATAAACTGGTTCGCACCATGAAATGGAGGCGAACCATGGAGGCTTATTCGAAGGAATTTCGTTGGGATGTTTTGCGTGCGTGTGATTCGGGAATGGGAACGCGTGAGGTTGCTGTGAAATTCGATGTATCTGAATCGTGGGTGCGTCGGATAAAGCAGGAACGCCGCGCGTCGGGCAAGACTGCTCCGAAAGCAACTCGTGATCGGCGAAAGTCTTGGGAGCCACATGCAGATTGGTTACGCAAGAAGATCGAAGATCGCCCCGACAGCTATCTACATGAATTGCGTGTTGCTGCATTGCAGGAACGCAACTGGGAAGTATCCGAAATCACGCTTGGTCGAGCTTGCCGTGATCTTAAGATAACTCGAAAAAAAAGACGCTGAGTGCCCAAGAACAAGATCGGCCGGACGTTGCTCAAGCTCGTCAAACGTGGCGGACAACACAAGTTGCTTTCGATGCAGAAATTGGTATTCATCGACGAAACATGGGCCAAGACCAACATGACACGCACCTACGGTCGAGGTCTCAGAGGAAATCGCGTGCGTGAAAAAGTGCCCAACGCTCAATGGGAAACAACGAGATTCTTAGGTGCTATGCGTTCAAGTGGATTCATTGCTCCACTCTGCATCGACGGCCCGATTAATAGTGACATCTTCACTTGTTGGGTTGAACAACATTTGATCAAGGAACTGCAATCAGGCGACATTGTCATTTTGGACAACCTCTCAAGTCACACGAGTACAAGAGCCTTGAAAGCAATAGAATCTGTCGGTGCCGAGCTGCGCTTCTTGCCAGCATATTCACCTGACCTGAACCCGATTGAATTGGCGTTCAGCAAATTCAAGAAGTTGCTACGCGATGGAGCAACACTCAACGGAAACTCTTTGGAGACTTTGCGGCAACCCTCGATTTATTTACCGGAACCGAGTGCAGCAACTTCATTAAGCACTGCGGGTACCGATACACTTAAAAAAAGGTCGCTCTAATATTTCTGAGGTCTGAGGGAGTCCAAAAAAATTTCTATAAAACTCTATGAATTTTTCTTGACAATTTTGCTCTAACTGGTATTTTGATCGGTGTCAAATCAAGTGTTGCTCTTTCCTGACTCGTATTTTTCTAAGGAACGTAGGATGGGCTTTCTTAAATCGGCAGGACTCATCTTTTTAGCCTGCAAATTTCTTTATTTTGCAATGGTGCCTTTGCAAACACTGCAGTCGAGTTCATCAGTACAAGACTCGAAGGGCGATAAAGAATTGTTGAAATCGATTGATGGACAATGGCAGCGTTCGGACGCTAAAGAGTTGCCCAAAGTGCAGGTGGACATATCCAATGTAGACGGAGGATTGGTAATCGAAAAAATAACGCAGCCCGAACTTTTTAGTTCGCAGCGATACAAACAAGAAATAGAAGTACGAAATTCGACCGGCAAAACTCTGAAGATTGCAAAGCTTGAGCCTGATTGTAGTTGCATGGCAGGGTTTGCGGCAAGTGGTCCAATAATGCCTGGATCGAGTTTTGCCTTGCGATTGATGTTTATTACTAAGAGCGATTCCAAACAGTTCTCGCGGTCTATTAAATTGTGGATGGATGGCGAAAGCGAGGCGGTCGTACTATCTCTAGTCGGCGCGATGCAATCGAGAGTTTTCGTTTCACCAGCTGCTTTTCAGTTTTCCGACGAAAGCACCGTCCCCGAGTTTGAATTCAAAGCAAATGATCCAGCGGTTGATATCTCGAAATGTACTATCCAATTGAATACTGATCAGTGCTTAATACGGAATTTGAGAGTTGAGAAGGAATTGATTCGGGCATCGATTGTACCAAAATCATACAATAGATTTAAGTCGCCAATACAGGTGGGCGTAAAGGTGCTTGGTGAGAATGAAAAGTTGATTTCGTCGATTTCTGTAATTCTCAATCCAAGGTCGACTTTTCGAGTTGCACCGTCTACGCTTCATTTCAGTAAGGTGAAAGCGAGTGGTGCGAGTGACGGTTCCGAAAGTTGCGAATCGACAATTGTTGTTTCGTCGAAAGAACTTAAGGGCATTGATTTAAGCAAGGGGGCGGGCCTGAAATTGGATGTTTCAGTAAAAGGCGAAGATCGTTATCTCATTAAAAGTGAGTTGGTAAGATCCGGCGTAAACCATGCGGTTTTTCGCCTAACGTTTCCGAAGGAAAGGCCTGCTGGCCGCGGCGAACTCGTGGTTCGGCTGTATACGGGTAGTGAACAGGTGCCGGAAGAAGATGTGGTTTCATTCCTTGTTGATGAGTGAAAGGAAGGGTATGCTCGTGTTAAAGTGTATTTCTAGTGTGTCTGTAATGTTGGTTGCGGTTTTAGGACAGTTATGTCATGCACAAGATTGCTGGAAATATACTGGCAATACTTCTTCATGCTCTTCACTGTTCCCTGAATTAAACCAAACTGAGCATATTGTGAATTGTACGGGAGAAGCATGCGACGAAGAGGCATATTGTATTAATTACGAGGAGTTATTCGATTTGCATGCTGTGGCATTCGGCACTGACTGGACGACTCCTTTTCCCGGAACAGAGCCGGCTACGACCGCCGATTCCAACGACCATCCAGAAGCGTCGTATACTGAGCACGTATGCGTAACTGAAGTACCGTGTGGCGCGAATTGTGATTGGTTTGAACTAGCTGAAGATTTTTTGTGCGTTCCGGATATTTCGGAAGCTCAGGACGGCTATATCCCCGTCCGTATCCTTCAGCAGCCGCCTTGTCCTGAAGCTTAACAATAGCCAGTGCGATCAATGTGCGAATTTGTGATTCAGGCTTATTGTCATTCGATTATTGCCAGTGCCTCGCTTTATAAAGATTTCATTGTAATAGTAATTGTCGCAGGATTATTGTGAGTAGTGCTTGGTGATGAAATACCTTTGGAGGTGTCATCTCGCCTGACTTGGCCCTTGCCACAATATCCGTTACAAAATGTTTGCAGTGGTGAAATGCACTTCGACATGCTCGTATGCTGGCGCGACCCAAAAAATATCGAGAGTCCTGTGCAATCTTAATCAGGTTAGGGAGTCGGCAGGTATAACGTCATTTTGACTTAAGCCGTATGCGGTAGTTTTCAAGTATGCATAGATTGGAGCGGTATATGAGGATCATGTTATTGTTCTTCTCGGTGTTATTTTCGTCGATTTCCAGGTGTGGTGCCCAGTCGACTACAGATTCCGCAGCAATTGCAGTTGAGTGGTCAGACAATTTCTTAACAAACATCAATAAATTGAATACGTATGCAGTTGCAGGGAATTGCGAGATTCTCCGCTTAGGTAAAGACGAAGGCCCTCCTTCATTATTTCGTAGGTTACTTCGGGTCGAAGACATAGACAAAAAGAAAACGAGATCTGATGTACAACACGAGTATTTAAGGAATGGAGAAGTAGGATTTTCCGACTGGCAAACTTTCCTCATTGAAAAAGGAGCGTGGTCGAACGTCGGGTCAAACGGCGAATTGATAAAAGTGAATTCGGCAAGCTTGTTGCACAATATTGATCCGTTTGCAGCTTGTTTTATGCGATTCAATCATCTGAAGAGTGGGCAAGTGAATGTGGGGAGTATGCTGGCTGCAATAAATGTGGCTGCCTGCATAGATGCGCGAAGCGAGGCTAACGGAATGGTATGCATATACCAGGTTACACCGTCGGTTCGAACGTACGTGCTTTTTTCAGAACGTGTCGAGCGAATGCCGGTTCATGTCGAATGGCGTTTGAGCAGCAATAAGGCCCCTAAAGCGGATAAGGGCAACGGAGAGAATTACGACTTTGTGTTGGATGTTTGCGATATCGAATGGAAAAGGCAATACGAGGCATGGTTACCTAAAACGCTCTCGGTCAAAAGGTTCACTGGGAGAAAAACCCCTATAGAGAGTTTGGTAATCGAATGGAGATGGGATAATTCAAATAAAGTAGCAGAATGGCTAGAGGCAGAAAAGGTTCCTGCAGAAGTTGTATGGGAGGAAGTGTGGGAAAAGCAGGAAAAGGGCAAATAGAGTTAAATTGAACCAATAATCAGGACATCCCGGACGCAGCAACATATTCGGCGCACAAATTGTTTTTGGCGATTTGTTTGCCTATTTGAAGACTGGCTTAAGAGCGGCCAGTGAAGATCAGTCGGACGAGAATTCGCTTTTGGTGACCAATTCAGTGAGCTTTTAGCTGTGGATCCAACTACTTCGCAGCGGCGAACGGACTCGATGCACAGGAAGCGCAGTGTTACTTGAGCATCGTCGGTTCCAAATTGATACATGTTGTTTCAGTCCTTCCAAGCTTGTCCTGACAGACAGTAAGAGCGGCGGGGGGGGGGAAAGAGAGACATAAGCGAAGGTAAAAAAAAAAAAGGCGAGTGATTTTACGCCCGAAGAAAAAAAACGGGGGATTAGTTTCGAAGAAGAGGTATAAAAAGAAAAATA
>JANMGV010000065.1:0-4993 GCA_031374825.1 Pirellulaceae bacterium | reverse complement strand
TCGTGATGTCGATCCAGGGCACCGAGTTGCACGTCATTGACGCGCAGGCGGCAATCCAGGATCAATTGCGCTGGATTCCCGCCTGCGCGGGAATGACACCAATGCTCCAAACACGGAAATTATTTCGGGACTGTTCCTAAGTTGCTTCCGAAGAGAATGGCCGTTTTATCGAGTAGCGAATGATTCGTTTCGGATTTCGACTTCAATTGGCTCAGCAAACTTCCAACGCATCCGACGATTTTCGACTCAATTTTTTGAAGTTGAGCAATCTTGTTTGGATCCTGACCATGATGTGACAAATTATGATGGTCACCCGTTACACCTTACACTTTTGGGACTACGGTATGATCTTGAACGAATATTGTCACCACGCGTGACGAATCGCTCTGGACGATCAAGGGAACCAAGTCCATCAGCAATTGAACTCTGCCAATTAGGTCCGCATGATCTGCAATATCGCCCGGTGCTGGTGCGTCGACTTGCGGTTTGGGAACCTCAATCCATCGCTTTGCAACTGCGATGTTCGATTCGGTGCTACGAATCGATTCAAAGTAATCATCGAGAATTCGACTGGCATTTGCGCTGGACAACGCCTTTAGGGCCTTCGCCTGAGAACCCAAATGATCAAGAATGCTTTTCCCATCATCCAGCCTACGCTGTTGCTCTCGAATTTCTTCTGGTTTGCCTGATAGGAAGAGCTTGGCAAACAGGCCCGCGGGACTGATTCGAGCCGGGATCATGACTCCGCCACTAGTATATGATTGGCTATGTGTATCCTTGGATGCCAGTGTGATCGAAGGAAATCGTGTACTTGTCCCTAGTTGACTTGCGGCCAATTGGTCGACCGAAATCGAATTCTTGAAACCGCTCATGCTTGGTTTGCGTGCAGCGGTCACCAATGAGGCCCGACCACCGCTCGTTAAACGATTGAGCCTCAGCAGATTTGTAATGAACAATGATGAAGGTAAAGAGCAAGGTTGCGATTAAGGGAATTGATTTCATATCGCACATCCGTTTCGAATGTCTTTTGGACCAGTTACATGCAAAGGCTGGCTCGTTAGCCCCAGCCGAAGGTTCTGGCATTTCATGAATGCAGAGTAAACTCAGGAAACGTCTGCAGGCTTGCCCCGAGACCAAACGCCCAGCGTGCGACCGCTGCCTAACTCGCTCGTGAATTCGGTTGGCCTCTCACCGTCGGGCGGCCCGTCGCACACGATCATCATATCGCCCTCGATCTTGACAATCTGCCGGATCGTCCTACCGGCATTTGGGCCACGGTCGAGCTCTATATCTTGCTGCATGGGCACACCGTCCAAAACAACTCGGGCAGTTCCCTTCATCACCTCGACTCCGTCATGTGTAACAGTAAAATCGTTACCCACCGAGGTCACCACAGTCGTACCATCAACCGGCTGGTTCTTACCATCGATTACCTGGGAGACCAATCGCCAAGTCGTTCTTGAGGGCAGTCCGCCACTCTTGTTGTTGAGCTTCATCACGTAGACGGACTCGTCGTAAACACGTCCATCTCGCCATCGCTGAACGATGACAATTTCCTGCCGCAACGGTCCAAACTTCTTATGCATGAATTCCTGGGAGAATTGGACCATGGTCACTCCACGTTCCTCATCGGCGCCCATGGCCGTGATTTCATTGGACTTCCACGATTCCACATTATCGACGAATTCCCTATCTTCGTCTCGGTTCTGAGTCCTGCCGACACGCGTTCCCCACTCGGTCCTTCTTACAACGTCTTCTGCATAGTATTTTTCCCAGGCTTCCTCCGTCCGGCCTTGGAAAAGCATCGCGTAGAGATCCTTGACACTAGCATTCAGGTTCATAATTGTCGCTCCTCGTAGAATTTAAGATTTATAAAATAGACAGCAAATGTTTCCTTGCTTTCCCAACAAATCCGTCCTTTGTCAGTCGCTTCAACACTTACGAGGCGATGGGGAGACCGAAAAATTTTAGGAGACTTGCCCCCGCTTCGAGTTGGGCGTTGCCGCGATGACTGGAACTCGAATTTTTTGCCTGTATGGATTCCTGACCTAACCGCTCTTCTTTCGGGTGCGTCAAAACTGCTTCCAAGCCGAAAAAGGCCAAGAGCCGTACTCCCAATTCGCGGTCGTCCCATTGCGCAGCCCCAGCGTTGTTCGCTGAAATTTCTGCCATCACTCGTGACACAATTTCGGATGCATCTACGTTATTCGACGACAGTGGCACCGATCGCAAGCCCAAGCAAACTGCAGTCGACTGCTCTAACCGTTCGAGGCAGCCTCTGCACGTCGCCAGATGCTGCCGCAAGTCATGCTCTTCCTTGGGTGACAGACAACCAGCCGCCAAAAGGCTGATGGCTTCGTGTCGGGATTCACAGTGCGGAAGTTCGTCGGTCATAGTTGCCTCATTCATGATTCCCCAACCGAGGGAAAAAGGTTCACTGCCAAGTTCATTTCGCGAAGTTTCTCGAGACCATGATGAAGTCGAGACTTCACTGTTCCTAGCGGCACATCCAAAACCGCCGCGATATCATCCAAGCTCGCATCGGCAAAAAATCGCAACTCGATAACCTCCCGATGTTTGTCTGGAAGGTCCGCAACCGCGCAGCGAACCCTTTCAGCGTCTTCAGACATCTGAACCAGAGCCTCTGGGCCAAGCGACTTTTGCGTCAACGATTCAAAGAGTGCGACATCCAGAGAGGTAGGCTGCCCTTCCGACCGTTGGCGACATGCCTTCAGAAAACGATGCCGCAGGATGCCGTACAACCAAGTTGAAAAACGACATCGCGCATCAAACCGACCGAGTGATCGCCACGCTTCTACAAGCGTTTCTTGGACGATATCCTCGGCTTTGTGGCGATCACGAGTCATCACGAGCGCAGAACGATAGAGGCACTCGGTGTGTAGCTCCACGAGCCGCTGAAATGCCCCCACATCACCTGCCTGAACTAGGCGGATTAATTCATTCTCCGGGGCTATTGTGGGAATCACCATGGAAGTTATTCCCTGTTTCGGGCGAGAAAGTTCACTGCAACTTTGCTTTTTCGTCTGATTTGTGTGCCGCAGTGATGAAGGCAAAAAACAAAGTCGCAAGAAAAAAAATTATCTCATGACTAATCCTTGGGGGCTTCGCGCAGGATTTCAGCTATCCTCGGGCGTTCCGCCTTCATTTTTTCGAGGTCGATATCATTCCAATGCTTCCAACCCCTCTTGCCGTCGACCACACGCATGTACGATTGCGAAGTCGGATCATCCGCAGGCATTGGAGGGGAATCTTGATCGTAAGGTTCAAAAAACCGACTTCGAGAATCCATCCCAACACCATATTTTTCCGCATGCCAACGTGGATCCCCGTTGCGTTGTCCGATGGTGTAGTCGACCTCTTGATCCGCTTCACTGTGGCGGAGAAGCCGATCCTTCGCGCAACCGCAAACAGCAACAAGAATCAGGAAACACCCTGTCCGAAACGCTTGCATTAACTCGACATTGGGTACGGCAGGCGCATTCAATCCAGTTTCTCCTCCTGAGAAAATCGGAATCCTGTGGATTAACTCATCAACGATTGTGCGATTCACAATCGCGCTACTCAATTTGCAATCCGCTGCAGCTTGCTAGCAATTCGAACTTGGTTTGCCACCTCAATAAAAAGCTTTCCGCCCATCGAGTCTCGGTGCAAAAGGACTCTCCACTACAGCGCCCAGCATTGCTAGCCTTTCCCGTCCAGCAATGAATCGATTCTCCAAGGATTTGGCCTGACCAGTACTGTTACCTGCAACGCATCTGGTTCGTGGACAACTAAATTTGGAATTGGGATCGATACCAAACGTAATGGAACCAAACAGATTCAAATCGGAGCCAAGCTAGTTACACCTACAGGACGCGTTCCCCGAATCAGCCGTCTGCTCGCCCTTGCGCACCATTGCTTTCGATTAGTTCAAACGGGAGCCATCATCAACCAATCCGAACTGGCCCGCTTCAGCCAGATCTCGACGACACGAATGACGCAGATCATGTGGCTCGACAACCTGGCCCCCGAAATCCAAGAAGAGATTCTCTTTCGTACCAAAACCACCAAAGGCCGCGATCCGATCAAGGAGGCCGACATCCGCCGCATCGCCAAGACGCTCGACTGGAGCAAGCAACGATAGATGTGGAGTAGGCTGCGTCAAAGTACTATTGGCTAGCGGAGAAAAACGAACTCATCGTATTTTTCGGCAACAGTTGGCAGTCAATTGTATGCAGCGGTGCTGGCAAGTGTGGCCTCAGCAGGTTCCTCTCGTCTTTGAACGTGACTGTCATGCCGATAGATGCTACAATGGGACGTAGGAGCGAAACTCATGACCCAACCCATTCAGACATCCGTTGACCGAACCGTTAGCGACATTACTCCCAATCAACGTCACGCTATTGAAGAGCTGGTCGGAGGAGATTTAGCTCCTGACCAACGGATCTTTGTACTCGCTTATCGCCCGGGAATAGAACCGAACGAAGCTGTTAAATCTGTAGCTCGAAGTCGGATTGAAGAGCTACTCACCAAAGCGAATGAAAATGCTGAGCAGCAAGACTTGGCTCCTGCCGAGATTGAAGCAGCTATCGCCGAAGCTATTCAGAGCACTGACGAGTAATGGCAAAGACCGTACTCGACACGAATATCATCGTTCGTGCTGTCGCGTCACCTTCTGGGCTAGCATCTGAACTATTGCGTCGCACGATCTCAGATGGAAATTTGCTCTGTACGTCCAACTTCATGTTGGCGGAATTAGATCGGGTGCTCCGATACCCACGGGTCAGGAAAATTCATGGCCTTTCCGACACCGAAATCGAAGACTTCGTCCGATCTATTCAGCAGGTCGCTTTAGTCGTCGAAGTTGACGCTGCGAAATCGGTTCGGGTTACGCGAGATAAAGACGACGATCCGGTAATTGAGACAGCGCTCCGCACCAAAGCAGATTACCTTTGCAGCATCGACAAAGATATCGGAGCAAAGGAGGTCGTCG
>JANMGV010000058.1:0-6757 GCA_031374825.1 Pirellulaceae bacterium | reverse complement strand
CCGTCGTGTCCTTTGATCAACGACAGAAATGCGGATGGTTGCGGAAGGGTAGTGATGGCTCGGTAGGCAAGCGGATCACGGTCTGCGTAATGGCGATAGGTAATTCCCCGTACAGAGTGGCCAAGTATCTCGATTGCGGATTCGGGCACATGCAGGTCGTAGTAGGTTGCACACGTCTTACGTAGGTCCTTCAAAAGCCAAGCCTGCGCCGTTCCCGTTTCGACGTCGCGCTTCGGGGAGATGTTCGCAAGGTTGCACAGATCCCCGAACAACGCGTTGGGCCTTGATGAACCGCCCTCTAGTACGGGCGCATCCGGCCTGCAACCATCTTGATACAGGTTCTTCATGTGCGAATGAACAACGCTATTCATCGGACGAATGAAGACTTTGTTCGTCTTTACACGACGGTACGTAATCCAGCCCCACGGCGAATTTTTCTTTCCGCGACCATCGGGGCAGGCTTTTGACCAAGTGACGTTTCTCCATAAGGTCGGTTCGTGAACCGCTTTCCATTTCCATACCGTACCAGTATCCAAGCCGTAATTGAAGAAAAGTACCAAGGCACTTCGCCAATATCGCCCGACGTCAAAAGAATGATTCCAACCGCGCGGTCTGGGCATCTGGTACGTGGCAAAGTAAAGCGCATTAAGCTCGGCCTTTGTGAGATAGTGTCTTCCCGCCACGTCACGCTGTTGTTTTGTCTTGGGGAACCGAGGAAGTGTTTCGATTAATTCTTCCTCCCAAGCCCATGACAACACAGCTCTCAGATGCTCGCGACACTTGTTGGCAGTACGTCCAGGATTAGTTCCTTCGTTTTCGATTGCCCGTTCATGCACCCAATCAAGAAATTCTCGTACGTCAGCTCTACTGATATTTTCAAGCAGAACTTCCTTACCCCATTCGCTCCATTTACATAGCGTTGATCGATACTCGACACCAGTCGCCGGCGATAGTGAGCGCGCCTTTAGGTAACTTCCAACTACAGATTCAAGGGTCTTGGCCATTACTGGTCTCCACGCCAATGGTAAGAGCTTCCCTGCGAATCCAATTCGGCCAAAGGACATTCTTAATGCGTCGTGCACGACCTCCCGTCGTTTTGGTTTCGAAGTTGTTTGCTTCTAGAATAGTTCGAGAAATTCATAAAATGTGGCTTTGGAAGACGGCTACGCAAATTTTGAGATCAGAGCACAAGGCCCGTCTCTGCAGATTGGGGCAACAAATTGTGCTAGCAGCCGAGCAACCCGGCGTGTCAAACCGGTGCGAGCTAGCAGATTTCGCTTCTTGACCACAGGTTCGTCCTTCACCGTGTCGTTGGGCGAGAACGGGCTGCCTCAGCCCAACGTGGGACTGTGAATACTCTACCGAATCCGGCCTGCTATAATCTTTTGCAATCCGAGGTGACGTAAATAGGCTGACAACGACCGGCACGGCTTAGGAAAGCGACTACTGACGTGAACGACTCCAACCCCCACGATGTTACGCAGGACCTGCATGGAAATCCCCTTCCTCAAGATAAAGCTGCTCCTGCTAGACAACCCCAGCGGATCGGTCGCTACCGAATCGAGAAGGTGCTGGGGAAGGGTAGCTTCGGCCTCGTCTATCTAGCGCACGACGAACAACTCGACCGTCTGGTCGCAATCAAAGTGCCGCATGCCAAGCTGATCTCCAGACACGAAGACGCCGAGGCGTATCGGATCGAGGCTCGTACGGTCGCCAATCTCGATCATCCCGGCATCGTGCCTGTGCATGACGTGGGAAGCACGGAAGAGTACCCCTGCTATGTTGTCTCCAAGTATATTGAAGGTACTGACCTCACGACGAGGCTCAAGCAGCAACGACTGAATTACAGAGACGCAGCTGAATTGGTCGCGACGGTAGCCGAAGCTTTGCACTACGCCCATAAGCAGGGACTCGTGCATCGGGATGTGAAGCCCGGCAACATCTTGATCGGCAAAGATGGCAAGCCTTACGTCGTCGATTTCGGCTTGGCTCTGCGGGAAGAAAACGTCGGCAGGGGACCGAAGTACGCCGGGACACCAGCTTATATGTCCCCAGAACAGGCCCGTGGTGAAGGGCATCGGGTCGATGGCCGCAGCGATATCTTCAGTCTCGGAGTTTTGTACTACGAATTGCTGGTCGGTCGTAGGCCGTTCCGCGGTGATACACAAACGGAATTGTTCGAACAGGTGACCAGCTACGAACCGAGACCGCTGCGGCAGTACGACGACAACATTCCGAAAGAACTCGAACGCATCTGCCACAAAGCGATGGCCAAACGAGCATCCGAAAGATACTCCACCGCCAGAGATTTTGCCGACGACCTCCGGCACTTCTTGGCCGACCAGACAGTCGTCCAAAGTAGCGCCTCGCCGGGTGGCATTATGTCTTCCGCCTCAGCGACGCAGGCTACAACACCGGCCCTAGCGGTCGGTTCCAGTACCGCAGTTTCGGCCTCGGCGGAAAAAGGCTCCTTCGACAACCAGCCGATCAAGATCGTGCCGAAAGGCTTGCGGTCATTTGATGCCCATGACGCCGATTTTTTCCTGGAGTTGCTGCCCGGGCCAAGAGATCGTGAAGGATTGCCTGACAGCCTGCGGTTCTGGGAGACTCGCAGCGAGGAAACCGACCCCGACAACACGTTTTCGGTCGGCTTGATCTACGGGCCATCGGGGTGCGGAAAGTCGTCGTTGGTCAAGGCGGGACTATTGCCTCGACTTTCTGAAGACGTTATTCCGGTTTATATCGAGGCCACACCGGAGGAAACCGAGACTCGTCTTTTACATGGACTGCGGAAACGCTGCCCAGCACTCGAAGACAATCTGAGCCTCAAAGACACGTTGACGGCACTTAGGCGGGGTCAAGGCATCCCGGTTGGCAAGAAAGTGCTGATCGTCATCGATCAATTCGAGCAATGGCTGCACGCCAAAAAAGAGGAAGTGAACACCGACTTGGTGCAAGCGCTGCGGCAATGCGACGGAGGCCGAGTGCAGTGCATTGTGATGGTACGGGATGATTTCTGGCTGGCGGTGAGTCGGTTCGGCATGGAGTTGGAAGTTAACTTCGTGCCGGGCAACAACATGGCACTCACAGACCTGTTCGACGTTGATCATGGACGAAAGGTCTTGACCGCATTTGGACGAGCTTTTGGAAGACTTCCCGATCAGATCAACGAAACCACCAAGGAACAAAAGGACTTCATCAAGCAGTCGGTGGCTGGTCTCGCTGAAGAAGGCAAAGTCATTTGCGTTCGCTTGGCACTGTTTGCCGAGATGATGAAGGGCAAAGAGTGGACACCGGCCACGCTCAAAGAAGTTGGCGGGACGCAGGGAGTGGGCGTCACATTCCTCGATGAAATATTCAGCGCACAAACAGCAGCCCCACGTCATCGGCTGCACCAGAAAGCCGCCCGCGCCGTCCTGAAAGATCTGTTACCCGATTCTGGGACCGACATCAAAGGTTACATGCGGTCCTACGCCGACTTGTTAGAAGCCAGCGGTTACGGGAACCGACCCAAGGACTTCGATGATCTGGTCCGCATTCTGGACAGCGAAATGCGACTCATCACACCGACCGACCCCGAAGGAAAGGACGCCGATCAGGATTCCGTGATATATACCCAAGCGGGGGCAAAGTATTTTCAACTGACGCACGACTATCTGGTGCATTCGCTGCGTGACTGGCTGACTCGCAAGCAGAAGGAAACCCGTAAAGGCCGGGCGGAACTTAAATTATTCGACACGTCGGTGACATGGAACTCGAAACCGGAAAACCGCTTCCTGCCGTCTCTGACAGAATGGCTGAACATCCGCACGCTCACCGACAGAAAACGCTGGACACAGCCGCAGCGGGCAATGATTCGGCGGGCCGATCGATTCCATTTATCTCGACTGACGACCGTGATCGTTCTCGTGGGACTGATCAGCGCGGTCGGCTTATGGACCTGGCATCGTGTGGACCAGAATCGACGTGTCCTTTTGGCCGAAAAAGCCAAAGAACAGGAAGCGACCCGCATCGAAGGGCTCGTGGGTCGTCTGGTCAGTGCGGAACCCACTCAACTGTCCCAGATCGTGAAGGAACTCGACATGAATCCCGAAGTGGCCACGAACTTCCTTTCTCCGTTGGTCTCTGGAGACGCAAAAACCATCGACGAAAGGCGTTCGCAATTGCATGCCCGCCTGGCGACGGTTTCTCGGGACAAGTCGCTGGTCGAACCGCTATTGGAAGAACTGCTCACCAACAAGGTCGCCTACATCGATCCAATTCGTCAGCAACTGCGCCCGTACGCTGGGGAACTCATAGAAAACTTACGAGCCATCCTGCGGGACGAGAAAGCCGCGCCGAATCGCCGTTTCCGCGCGGCGGTGGCCCTGGCAGATTACATTCCAGAGTCCGAAGCCAGTTCATGGACCGACCAGGACCTCAAGTTCGTGGCCGGGCAACTGGTCGTGTCCAATGCCGAATTTCAGCCGATGCTGCGCGAGAATTTGCGGCCGATCAGTCATCGTCTGCTGCCCGAACTCGAAATGATCTTCAGCGATTCCAATTCGACTGACGCTAAGCGACTGAGTGCCGCAAATGCCTTCGCGGATTACGCAGCCAGCGACATCTCGAAATTGTCCCAGTTGCTGACGGTAGCGACTCCGGAACAGTATGCAGTTCTTTATCCGCTGGTCGCAACGGCTGTTGCACCTTCGACCGTAGAGGAACTCAGCAAGATCGCCGCAACGTTGCCCGCGGCGGAACTCGGCTCAGTGGAACGCGTGCCCTTTGGTCAGCGGCGCGCCAACTCGGCAGTTACGCTGTTGCGATTAGGTGAGCGTGAAAAAGTTCTGCCGGTGTTTGACATGACGAATGATCCCGAAGCGCTGACGCAGTTCATTTTCCGCTGCCGCGACCGCGGCGTGCGTGTGGAAGAACTGCTAGACTGCCTGCGTATCGTGGGTGACGGGCCAGTTGATCGCTACCCACGGAACACGCGGTATGCGTTGCTGCTGGCCTTGGGAGAATATGCGTTGCATGAGGTTCCGGAATCTCAGCAGGAATCACTGCTGGCACAGCTTGGTGGCTGGTACCGCAACGACCCGAGTTCGGGCGTGCATGGTGCCTGTGGCTGGTTGCTACGCCACTGGGGACAGAACGAGGTGGTGCGAGAGGTCGACCAAACCGCAATCCCATATTCAACCGGTCGCGAGTGGTTTACACTGGCCATTAAGGTAACACCGACTGCGCCACCGAAACCGGAGGAGGCGCCAGCGGAAGAGGATGCGGCTGCGGACTCGGCAGCACAAACCAATCCAGCTTCACAAGGTGCCGAGTCCAAAGACGGAGGCGACAATCCCGAAGCAACGTCGGAGGAAGCACAATCGGAACCTCTGACTGCGCCGTTGCCCCCGAAAACCTTCTACTACACGTTTATCGTGTTTCCGCCGGGAAAGTCCATGATCGGCTCGGTCGAAGATGAGCCGGAACGGAGTTTGCAGGAGAATCATGAACTGCGTCACGTGGTAAATCTTACGCGTCCCTTTGCCTTGCTGGATCGCGAGGTAACCCTTGAGGAACTGATCGCGTTTTCGCCTGAGTACACAGCAGACATGCAGCAGTTCAAAGCCCAGCCTTTGGATGCAGGATTTGGCGCGCACTGGTACGACTCGGTGGCCTTTTGCCGGTGGTTGTCACAGCAGTCCGGCTTGTCCGAGTTGGATCAATCGTATGCGGATCCAGAATCACTGGATAAGGAGCAATACCCTCGCGAACCGGACTCGGAATGCAACTGGGCTCCACGCAACTGGCCGCTAGAGTTGGATCGTCGTGGCTTTCGTTTACCGACGGAAACAGAGTGGGAGGTAGCCACGCGTTCTGGAGCGCGAACAGCGTATGGTTACGGGGGCGACAAGGGATTGCTGGGCGAGTTCGGCTGGTTTCAAGAGAACAGCAGCAAGCATGTTCATCCTACGCGGGAACTGCGTCCGACGATTCGCGGCGTATTCGACCTGCATGGCAATCTGCTTGAGTGGATACATGATTGGTATCGTGTCTTTGGCGAATCCGCCGTAGCGGATTCACTAGGGGCCCAAACGGGCTCGTCCCGCTTGGTCCGTGGCGGCAGTTGGGACCTCGGCGCGGCAAATTGCCGGTCGGCGCTCCGCAGCACGATCGGCCCAACAGTTCGCACGTTCAGCCGCGGATTCCGCTTAGCCCTGAGTTTACCGTCACGAGTCTCTAGTCCTGCCGAGCAGGGTCAGGGAGAAGAGCCATCGGGCTTAGGCACGGAGGGAGCGTCTGCGGAGCAGCGACCGAAGATGCCGTAGCCGGCTGAGTGTAGAACAATTGCGATTGATCAATTTGCGACGCTCCGGTCACCCCTGGCAGGAGCGAGTTGTGCTGCGAGCTACGCTGATGCGTTTGGACGAGCCGTTCCAAACACAATCTCTGGCGTGTCAATCGTTCGATCAAGCAGGAGGCAAATTAACTGTGCAACGACTTTGGTCTCGGGGATGCGTGGCCGACATGGTGACCACTGAAATAGACGAATTTGACGGGCGGGCGTAGCGTTTTCGTCTAATGCCGTTGGCCAAGTCGCTATAACCAAAATGTAAAATAACTGGCGAAAAAGAGATGGTGCGCTTCCTCTGCGAGGAACTGAAGCCTGAAGGGCCAGGTAGTGAGCTTGGTAAATACAAAAACACCGCTGACTCATGTCTTTAGAGCTCACGTACAATGAATCGGTTGTCGACTGTCAATAACGCGAGTGCTCTGT
>JANMGV010000057.1:0-5321 GCA_031374825.1 Pirellulaceae bacterium | reverse complement strand
GACGTGTTACGCGGCGGGACTGAGACTGGCCGAAGCGACTCATTTGAAAGTCGCGGACATCGACGGCCAGCGTGGTCAGATCCGCGTGCGTTGCGGAAAAGGGAGCAAAGAAAGGCGCGTGCCCGTCTCGCCAAGGCTGCTCGCCGAACTGCGAGCGTACTGGAAGGTCCACCGCCCAAGCAACTTTCTATTCCCTGGCAAGACGCCGGATGTTCCTCTCTCTTCGGCAACGATCCAGCGGACTTGCAAGATGTCGGCGGCGATCGCAGCGATCGGCAAACCGGTCTCGCCCCACACTTTGCGACACTCGTACGCGACGAGCATGCTCGAAGCGGGAGTGGACCTACTGACGATCAGCAAGCTGCTTGGCCATTCGAGTTTCATCACGACGATGATTTACTTGCACGTTCGTCGCCAGCACTTCGAGCGATCGCCCAGCCCGATCGACTGGCTGCCGGTCCGTCAATGCCCGCAATGGGCAGAACGAAATCCATTGGAGATAAAAGCAGTCGAACAAGATTTGATTCCGCCATCGACTTCGCAAGATACCAAGCAGCAATCGACTTCGCCCGCAACACCCTCGACTCCGCCCTCGACTTGCGAAGAAGTACCGAACTCGAACTTGGAGGAAACACCGCCCTCGGAACCGAAGGCCCAGCGTCGCAGTTCGGGCCGCAAGCCAACCAGCCGACGTCGCAAGCGCCGCGAGTAATCGACTTGTTGCGTAAGTACACTTCCTCGTACTTGAACTTGCCCGGCCAAGTTGCTTGGCAAGTTCAGAGCGTCCTGGCCAAGATTGCTCTGTGCCGCACTCCGAAACTTCTCGGAAGGCTTTATGAGTGTCCCGGCTGCAATCAACGATACGGTGTCTACAACTCGTGCGGCGAACGCCATTGTCCGCAATGTTCCGGTGCGCGTCGCGCGGACTGGACGGATCGCAGCGAGCAGTTGCTCCTGCCGGGCGTGAATTATTTTCAAGTTGTCTTTACGATCCCCGACAGACTTTCGCGAATGGTGCTGGGCAATCGAAGCGAGTTGTATCGACTACTCTTTCGCAGCGCGTGGTCGGCGATCAAGTACGAGATGAACAAACAGAACATCGACCCAGCCGCGCTGCTCGTGCTGCACACTTGGAATCAGGAATTGGGACATCACCCGCACATCCACGCGCTAGTTCCCGGCGGAGGACCGGCAGCTAACACCGACAGTGATCCTCGTTGGGTGACGGCCAGCGATGTGACTCGGCCGTGGCGCACTGAAAAGCCTTCGCTGGTCGATAACGTCGCGCTGGGTCAACGCTTTCGAGACACATTCGTGCGCGGGCTTGGTTGGCTGGTCCGCAATGGGAAACTGAAGCTTACCGACGAGTTTGAACAACTGACCAAATCGAAAGTTTTGCGAGGTTGGCTGGAGTCGCTGAGAGGGTCGGACTGGAACGTCTTCATCGAAGGACCACCGAATGGCAAGAGCGACCCAAAGGACGTGCTCAAATATCTCACTCGCTACATGACCGGCGGCCCGATCGGCGACAATCGCATCGAAAGCGACGAAGAAGGGATGGTAACGTTTACCGCTCGCAGCAACTCAAAGCAGAAGGGCAAGAAGAACCCACCGCGGAAAATTAAAATCTCTGGAGCCGAGTTCGTGCGTCGCTGGTCGCTGCATGTGTTGCCCAAAAGTTTTACACGCAGTCGCTGCTACGGCGGCTATCACGGCAGTCGTCGCAAGGCGTATCTAGAAGCTTGCCGCAAACTGTTGCCTGTTGCTTCAGTCGAGGCCTCAGCGAAGTCTGACCCGAGCGACGACTTGCCCAAGCCCGCTCCCAAGTGCCCGCTTTGCCAGATCGAAATGAAGTGCATTGCCGAACGCCCCCGCCCCAGTTGGAGAGAGCTTCTCCAGTGTACAAGCGATGGAACCGATGCTCCCCAAGTCGCATTAGCGGGGACGATCACCTGGAGCACCATCGACCAGAATCCATCTCGAAGTCATCACCGCGAAAGTCTCCGCCCAGAAAATCTTCCACTTCCGGAAGTTTAAGTCCCATGCCGCGATCCAATCGAACGTGCCCCCAGGCACCGACAACTTCATCCGCCCGAACGGCCCTCAGAAAACGCTACGAAAGCCGCGTCCCTCAACGCTGCGCCACGCCGGAAACTCAGCCCGTACAAGCGTTTCCAAAGTCAAAACCCGCGCCCACCCAAAGTCTCGAATTAGCAAAAACTTGCCAACTCGCAGCCGGATTGATAAACTAACTCTCCGTCGAGCCCACGCAGCACATTCGCCGTTCGCAAGCCACTTGTAACGATCGTCCGCTCCGTCGGCTCAGTTCAACGCCCAATCTATACGTCGGGGATCAAACGTATTCCGAAGGGGCCAACAACTCCCCTCCCCGACGAATAGATTGCAATACGTTACGGGGCTAATATCTGTGAGTGCCAATGGCAGTTCCTGATGATTGGAAAAACGCAAAGTGTGTCTCCTTTGGCGACATCCGACGTTCGCTGGATCGAGTCAGCCTTCGTGAACGAAGTGTGGTTCTCAGTTTCATCCGGGAGAACTTCGACCGAATTCGCCCGACCGTTGATGACGATTGGCTATATGACGCAATGTCTTCTTACTTCCTGGAATGCATGGCGATTCAATCGACTTCGCATGCTGCAGACGAAGATGGCTTGATTCATTCCCCTTTCGAAGCGGCAAGGGAACTTGTCAGATGGTTCGACTGGTATGTGAAACGGGTTAACATACCCTCAGAGATTGAACGAGTCGTAGATCGAATCGCTGTCGTGTTTAAGAATGGGGATCGATATGTTCGCACCTGCATAGAAACTGGGTTTCTCGAACATGTACTTGAAATACCGGGGCATCGGCAGCATTTTTCGCATTGGGAGCGTGACACGATTTTGGCCGATAGTTACACTGGAGCTTTACGATGGGGCTTGGCACACACGCGAAGCGATGCCCCGTAACTTTGCGTTCCACCCAAGCGACGGTGGCTAACCGTTTTTCAATAATAGGCGTTGCCCCGTCGCTGGGTGAACGCAAGTGTTCTGCCTTGAATTTGCGCGACTCGACGAATTGCAAATGGACATCGAACCTCTTGAAGTATACGCCCGTGATTCCAACTATGCGGTGATCAAGCCGCCGGGCCGCAACTATCCCGGCTGCGTGATCCAGGGCGATTCACTCGCGAACCTATGCCGCATGGCCAAGAACATCGCGACGTTTACCGTCAATAGAAACATCGACGATGAAGACTTTCTCGACAACGTTCAGGAACTTACAAATTCTCTCGTGGGCCGCTTGCTTCATTACCAAGATGTCTTAGCCAAACATGGCATTGATTTTCCGCACGTTCGTCCCTTCGACAAGGATGATTTGGTTGAACTGATTTCGGACGCCGAGTGACACTTAGATGGCTATCGAATACAAGATCGCATTCCCTCGCACTGCCACCGATGCCGTCGATGATATCTTGCGCTCTGCTACCCATTTCACGCAGACGATCCAGTTCGATAATCAACTCATTTACGAATACCGGTTGCCCAGTAACTCCGGCAAGATGCCAAACGGTCACGCTTCCGTCGAATCCTATGGCATTTACTTCTGTGATTTCGGCGGTGCTCGCGATACAATGGCCGATGTTGTCAAACAAATCACGGATCGAATCTGTACTCCCAACGTTGCCGAGCTCGAATGATGACGGCGATAGAAAAGGCAGAACAAAGCGTTGGACGCGGAGCCGCCGGTCGCGTCGTTCCTGAAATCAATGTTGATTGGCGGCGGCCCGGTCAACGCCGGCGTTCGCCATTGAAGCGCGTATGTTGACATTCGATGATCCACTTTGGGAGCAGTTGAATTGCCGTTGGGGCAATGCTTTGGGAACGTCGGTTCTCATTCGATCATGGGCTTTGGAGTCCGATCGTTGCACAAATCTCTGGCAGTATCTATATGAGGACTATGTTGATCAAAGACGGCTTTGGTCGGCGGGAATAGCCGTTCTGCCGCATTTGACGTCGATTGCATCGAAATCGATTGGAACACCTAAGTCTTTCAATCTAATGTTCGCTTCTGCGATGCTCCTTCATTACCTGATTTCCGATAGCGGAAAGGTCAAAAAGCTTGACGAAGTGCTCCCTATTGGAGACACTGCATTGAAACGGCTTTCCGTTAGGCTCATGAAGTCCTGGGTCAAAGAAGCTTTGTCGGAAGGAAAACCGCTTTTGCCTTCTTTGGTCTCGCTTCCAAGAATGAGTCGAGAAAAGACGGAGGATCTGCTTTTTATAATAAGTGTGTTTGACGGTTATCCTTCGGTCATGATGCTCGAATTTCCAGAACCGGAAGACTAGGCAGGAGGCAACGTTGTTAAAAGTCAAAAAAGAATTGGCGAACAAACCATTGCAGCGAAGTGGCGGATCGACCGTTCGGACTTTTGGAAACTTTACTTGCCGCCACTCGCTGAATGGCGTCGTTCGTCCTTAATGGCACGTGTGTATTGCCATCCAAATGAACCAATTCAAAATTCTGGCGCATGGTGAGAACTTTGATGTCGACCTATACTTGTCCACCACTACCCTAAGACCTTCGAGCGTTTGGCACAAAGGCCAAAGTTCGCCCGGTCACCGGCAACCGCTGACGAGCGGCTTCGACGTTATTCTTGGTGACGGCAAGGCACTGGATGTATTTGCGCAGCAGCGAATTGCAATCGATTACATTCAGAACAATCTCGATGTACTAAAGAGTCTCGGGGAGTGTCCTGGAATGGAACACTATATTGTCTTCATTCAGCAGCGAATGGACATTACCTTGGCTGTCGTCGGTTTCTTCACTACCCTATCACGAGAATTGCTTACACTCACAACTGCCCTCAAAATGGACGCGATGACGTATGTTGACCTAAATAGGCTTGACCGGCAGGAATGTGGATGGCCACCCGAACACGATACCTAGATTAGGGCGGACGAACAAAGTCGTGCACCAAAGTTCGCGATCAGGTGCTTTCGAAATGGAGACGTCACTTGCGCGAACTTGGTGACGACTAGCGTTGAACTTGCCAAAACTGGAGAAGGTGCTTTTGAGACCTATTACCCACCATGGCATTAACGGTTCAGAACGTCTTTGCTAAATACCTTGATGGTTACCTTGAATCCTTCGCTTGCTCGATGGAGATGCGTAGTGCAGCGCTTAGGATTCGAGCTTGCCGAACGGCAGAGCTGGGGTGGCACTCGAACACTTGCCCGTTTGGTCACTACCAAGACATCGCTTACAACTCGTGTCACCACCGCTGCTGCCCGCAGTGCAACACCTTCCCTCGGGAGATG
>JANMGV010000241.1:0-30230 GCA_031374825.1 Pirellulaceae bacterium | reverse complement strand
CGATCGATAGCATTTAAGCAAGAACTTTGGAGAGAGATTCACTACGGTGAGTACGTAGCCAAGTGCGGGTGCTGCAAGACGTTTCGCACACATCCAAAGGACATCGAGCCCAAGGCAAAGTACGACAACCAAGTGCGTCAGGCCGTCTTGGATCGAATACTGGTCGACAAGCTTAACTCTGTCACCGTTCAACGAGCGATGGAGCGTGAGTTCTTGCTCGAGTTATCAACAGGCTTCATCTATGATTGCTTGGAATATGCTATCCGAAAGTTTGACGGTGCTGACTTCCGAGCCAAAGTGCTCAGCGCCTTCTCCGGCACACTCTGTATCGATGAGATTCATCTAGGGCATCGAGTGGTTCTACTGGCCAGCGATCCGATTGCCGATAACCCGATCGCTTGCGCTTTGGTCTCGTCGAACGATGCCGCACATATGAAGAGATTCTTGCAAAACCTAAAAAACCATGGGTTTTCGCCTAAAACGGTGACCACCGACCGTTCTCCGTTGTACCCCAAAACGATCGCCGAAATCTGGCCCGAAGCGAAGCATCAGCTTTGCGTGTTTCATGTGATGTCGGAAATCAATGACCACGTGCTGGATGCTGTTCGCGATGTTCGGCGAACCATCAAGCCGAAACGAATCAAGAAGGGAAGAGGTCGACCAAGCAAACGCCATCGTGCTCGCGTGAAGAAGCTCAAGGAACAGCGAGAGCAATCGGATCGACTATTCCGTCGCCGCCATCTGATTGTGACCAAGCAATCGAACATTAAGAAGGAAGATGAACCGACACTCGAAGAACTCCTGAGTCTTTCGCCAACGCTCGGGACGCTTCGTTCTTTCGTAGATGAAATGCATGAACTCTTTGCCCTTCGCCGCTCCAAGAAACAGGCCTGGAAAATTTGGAGACGGATGAGACGCAATCAGGCGTATTTAGCAGACGAGCATCTGCGCAAAGCGCTCGAGGTTCTCAGCAAAGAGAACATGAAAAAGCTGCTGACGTATCTCGATAGTGCCCCATCGACTCGAAGCAAAGTTCGCACGAACAATCACGTAGAGCGTTGCAATCGAGTGCTTCGCTACCTGGAGAAAGTCCGTTACAAATGGAGGCGACGCCGCACAATCGTCCGCCATATCCTGCTCCAGTTCGCAAATTGGATGAAACGCAAGGAAATTCAACCTGCTATGGCTGCTTAAAATGAAAAGAGTACCGGCGATCAGCGAGTAGTGTCTTTTTTGCCCGAATTTTTTTTGCCGGTTGCTTGTGAGGCGCGGTCTCAGTGAAGCTTGTTGTGCTGGTAACGGGTTGAAACCCGTTCTACGTTGGTTCTGTTACCTTTGAGGCACGGCTTATTGAAGCTACGTTCATAGCTGGCAAATAAATTGGGGGCAAAAAGATTCACACGACTTTTGACTCACGACTCCATGGCAGCCATTTTTCTGCCCTCAATTTTCTTGCCATAAATCTTGTTGCCAACCTGGAACACTTCGGTGACTTTCGAAGTACGTTCGTAGGTAAGGCTTGCGGCGAGGGGCGAGGGTAACGGGTTGAAACCCGTTCTACGTTGGTTCTGTTACCTTTGAGGCACGGCTTGTTGAAGCTACGTTCGTAGCTGGCAAATAAATTGGGGGCAAAAAGATTCACACGACTTTTGACTCACGGCTCCATGGCAGCCATTTTTCTGCCCTCAATTTTCTTGCCATTCTTTTTGCCAACCTGGAACACTTCGGTGACTTTCGAAGTACGTTCGTAGGTAAGGCTTGCGGCGAGGAGCGAGGGTAACCGGTTGAAACCCGTTCTACGGTAGTTCTGTAACCTTTTGGTCATGGAATATTGAAGCTGATTTTTTGCACTCGCGGGCCTAGAGACCCGCTCTACTTTATGTGCGAAACCTTGGAATCGCTGGTTCAAACAAATACCTGCACTCGCTCCACATCAGTCAGATTCAATCGACGTCAGGCACGGATGCTTCGGCAAAGGATTCTTCGGATTCCCAAATTCGGACGCGGACAGCGCAGGCGGCGGTTCCTTCGAGGATTTTGGGGCAGACGATTTCAAGCAGGTAGCGGGCCATGTTTTCTGATGTCGGATTGTAAGGCAGCAGGAAGTAACGTTGAGGAGTTACTGATTTCAGAGCGGCGATCGCGTTTTTGTCCTCGTCCCAAACCACGAAGCTATGATCCCAGTTTTCGTCTAGCCAACCTTTGCACCGCGCTTTGAGAACAGCAAAATCGATCACCCGCCCAACCTCGTCTTGCTCGGTTCCAGTAACGAAGAATTCCGCAACGTAGTTATGCCCGTGAAAATGTTGGCATTTGCCTTCGTGTCCAAGCAACCTATGCCCAGCACAAAAGCCAATTCGACGCATGATAACTAGGCCCATTCGAGACTTTCTGATTAATTTGTGAGAGAACTCGGCGAAAAACACTCAATCAAACTTTAGGACAATTTGGAGTTGTCGCGATGACGGAGCGCATCGCGATTGGATTTCTTGCCAATATTGTCAATCAAGGCCTGAGTTAGATCTACACCGGTCTGATTTGCCAAACATAACAGCACAAAGAAAACGTCCGCCATTTCATCCGCTAAATTGAGCTCGGCTTCGGAAGACTTGGCGGACTGATCACCGTAAGTTCGGGAGATCACTCGCGCAAGCTCCCCCACTTCTTCCATTAGCTGAGCCAAGTTAGTGAGTTCACCGAAATACTTGACGCCAACGGTTCGAATCCATTCGTCAACCCATTTCTGAGAATCGCGAATCGTCAAGTCGTGCTGGGCAGGATCGATTGTCATAGGGTAGAACTCCTTGGTGTAGAATTTTCAAGACTCGAAAACACTACTTGGCTGGATTGAATAAAAGGTGCGTGCCGCTTTTGCCTGGAACGGCAATGTCGATATCACCATCTTGGTCTAAATCGGCGCAAACGATTTGCAGGCCGATTCCGACATGGCCTTCTTCGATAATCGTTTTCTTGAATTCCAATTTCTTGGGGTCAAATTCATAGTAACAAGCTAACGGCATGTCTTGTCCACCGGGATCGCCACCGTTGTGCGCATAATAGCGTTTGCCCGTGATCAACTCCGCTCGCCCGTCGCCATTGAGGTCAGCCAGGGCCAACGCATGTGGCTGCGAAAAGGATTTGTCGATCAAACGGATATCGAAAGTCAATTTTCCGTCCTTAGGTGCCGTCTGCTTCCACCAATAAAGCCCGTAGTCGTGACCTTGTCCTACCAGAACATCATTGAGACCATCCTGATCAACATCTGCCACCAGCATCGGGATACTTGCGTCGAGATCCCAATCGGCATGGAATTTCCATTGCGACGTCCAAGGATCTTTTTCCGGATGCTCGTACCAGCCACTGCCGATCAAAATATCTTTGCGTCCGTCTCCATTCAAATCGCCAACACCCATCCCGTGACGATTGCCTTTCTCGGCAATCGTCGCTCCAAGCAATTCGAATTTTGCAGGCGTGGCTGTCGAGTTTTCGGTTGCCTTTAATCGCCAGACCATCGTGGGATTTGCGCGATTCCAACTGTTGACAATCCAGTCGGGAAGATTGTCGCCGTCGATGTCTTCGAACAACTCGGCTTCATTTTCCGTGTGTTTCGTATCGACCAAAACGTGACGTTTCCAAGTCTGCCCAAGCCGCAGTCCTTCGCTGCCAGGATTTTCATACCAAGCTACTTCGGTCGGTATGAACGAACCCGTGACGACATCCAGTCGCCCGTCTTGATTGACGTCGAACAAAAAGTCCGCGTTACTCTGCACATACCCATTCCAGTCTTCGATGAGACGAAGCGGTCGAGGAACAAAGTCCGGTGCAGGATACCAATTCCGGCCGGACACAATATCGAGAGACCCATTGCCATCGACGTCACCAACTGCGATTCCCTCGTTGCCATCTACTGTTAACTGTTTGACTTTCCATTTTGCAGAAGTTGGCTTGGCAGGTTCATCAGCCAACGCGAATGGGACTGTTGATTGAAGTGCTACCAACAGGAAACTGCCGGTCAGCAATCCCTTGAAGTTAGAACTGTATTTCCTAGTTCTGGATTTTCCCGTGTTTGATCTACTCATGTTGGTGGCTCCTGTGTGCGACGAATTAATTTGAGGCAAAGCATGTGGACGGGGCAGGGGGGGACGATTCACGATTTCCGTTTATTGGGTAAGCTAGTTTGGGTCGAATTAATTTGAGTCGAATCGATCTTAGTCGCGAAGACCATAATCACGAAGCGCAATCGCATCGAATACCGCCTTCGGCTCGACTGTAGTCAAGCAAACCGTCTTAGGCAGATGGTATGCCGAACGTTATCGCTGAATGTTTAGTTTAACACGGACACTTTTGATCGCACACTGCCATGAAGAATGTATTAGCAATTGTCGCGCACCCGGATGATATTGAGTTTGTAATGGCGGGTACGTTGATTTTGTTAGCCGAACGGGGCTGGAATACGCACTATTTTGATATTGCGAATGGCTGTTACGGCTCGATGACAATGGATCGCGAGGAAACGGCACAAATTCGTTTGGGGGAAGCGCGAGCAGCAGCGGATCTTTTGGGCGCGACCTTTTATCCACCCATTTGCGATGATTTGGACATTCAATACAACCGCGAAAATTTAGCGAAAGTCCTCGCTGTTGTTCGTCAGGCGAACCCGACCATTGTTTTGACCCATTCGCCAGTCGATTATATGGAAGACCATGAGATCGCGTGCCGATTGGCGGTGACGGCTACATTTGGCAAGAACATGCCAAATTTTTGTTCGACCCCGGACGTTCTACCGTGCACGGGACCGGTAGCAGTTTATCATGCCCAGCCGCACGGCAATCAAACTCCGCTTGGCGATCCTGTCGTTCCACAATTGTTCGTTGATCTTGTGCCCGTCATGGCAAAGAAACGCGAGATGCTGGAGTGCCATCGAAGCCAGCAAACTTGGCTTGATACAACGCAAGCTATGTCGTCTTATGTCGAGACGATGATCGAACTGGGCAGGCAAGTTGGTGCGATGTCGCGACGTTTTGCATTAGCTGAAGGCTGGCGACTGCGAAGTACCTTGGGTTTCGGACCACCCAACTTCGATCCACTTGGGCACGCCTTGAGCGATGTTTCCTGCCGACGATAGATGCTCGACCAAAACCAAAATTAGCAAGTGGCCTGAAGCTGAAGGAAAAATGCGACGGGATCTTCGTATTGAAAAGTGAACGACTGATGTGGCAGTCGAGCAAGTGGATCGCAACCAAGCAAATCCGCTGGCTTCTTGGGTTCAAAGGCTTCGATCAGCCCGCATGACCAAGCCAAATAGCCGATGATGGTTTCTGCGTGAACGCCTTTTTCACGCATCGTCGAGAGACGTGAGTCACCATGTCGTTTTGCAAGTCTTCGTCCATCGGGTCCAATGACCAGTGGGACGTGCACCATGTCGGGTGCTGTCCAACCGAGAGATTCGTAAATGCACAGTTGTCGAATAGTACTCGGAGCCAAATCGTCGCCACGCACAACTTCGGTTACGTTCATGTCGTGATCGTCAACAACAGCGGCCAACTGGTAAGAAGGGAGTCCACTGGATCGTGCGATCACAAAATCTCCTAATTCGGTTGCTGGGTTCATCGTTCGTTCGCCCATAAACTTGTCGACCCAAGTCACATTCTTGTCGGGCATCCGAAATCGCCAACTGAACGAAGCCGATTCCTTAGTTAGTTTATGAGCAAATTGCGATGTCCGTTTCTTACAAGTTCCGGGATAGACCATACCGTCGATTTGGGATTCGTGCGGAGCGCTTCCAGCCCGCTCAACGTCGCTTCGCGTGCAAATGCATGGGTAAACCAATTCGCGGTTTTTTAGGTCTTCTAAAACTTCCATGTACCGATCAACGCGAAGGCTTTGGATCATCGGGGGGAAATCCATGCCGTGATTTGGGCCAATGTCCCAATCCAATCCAAGCCACTGCAAATCTTCGATCGCTTGCTTGGTCGCCCATTTCTTGATTCGAGGCGAGTCCAAATCTTCGATGCGGAGGAGCATTTTTCCTTGACGGTTTCTAGTGAACAGCCAAGCTAACAAAAAAGTCCGTGCGTTTCCCAAATGTTGAGCACCGGTTGGCGAAGGCGCCAAGCGTCCAGTCGAAACAGTTGGACTGGGCTGCGTATTCGCGAAATCGATCATCGGTTCTGGCAATTCTTTTTCGGGCGGTGAAATTAAAACGAATTCGAAACGACAGGGTTGCGAAGCTTAGGTGTTGTACCTTGCTCCCGTTCCAAGCGATATGCCCGCGAGATGTGCTCAATATAATTCAAAGTCGAATGGTCCGTGAAATAATCGATTTGCCATAGACGCAGGGATGCTAACAGTCCGCGCACTTGATCTCGAAATCGTATCCAAGGTGCAAGCTCTCGAACCACACCTCGCGAATTCAAATAAATTTCGTTACCGGTATGTCGATAGCCAAGCCAAGCTGGGGGAACTCGTGGAACAATGTCATTGTTATTGACCCAGCGAAAGTGAGGGATCTTGACGTAATTGATGTACTTGCGGTTCCCTACACGTGGCGAGCCGAAAGTAAAAATCGCCAGTGGATTCGTTGGAATCTGAGAAAGTTTGCAACGACCTGCCGAAATTGTCGCCATGGCACCGCCCAGAGAATGACCGGCAAACCAAGTCGAACGTTGATTCTCTCGCAATTGCTTTTCGAGCATCGGCCAGAGATCGTTCACTTCGGTATTGAACCCTGCATGCAGCCTACCAACCTCTGTCAATACAGTCCAAGCGTAAGCGTCCGCGCGAACATCATTCCATTCGTGCGGTTCCGTGCCGCGACAAACAACAAAACAATCGTCGTCATTTCCAAAAATGTATGCTTGAGCGCCATCCCGATCGACGAATCTGCATTCTGTAATTCCCATTACCTGCAGAATGGGCTGGATGATACTTTCGGAAAAATAGGACAGTCGCGACAATTCCGCGAACAACAAGGACTTGCCAAGCCAAGAAAGATTTTTTACTGGACCGTTCAGTTTTGACTCCACTCGTATCTGAACTTCCGCTTCGTCAGTTTTTTTCGCAGAATCTAGAATGGACGAAGTTATTGACATGTTTGTGCTTTCATAAATTACGGCGAGCTGCTGTACGCTCCTCGTTTTGCCATGTCATTGACGGAACCAAAAGGCAACGGGACTTTGGGGTAGAGATTGCCGGTTTTGTTGGAATATCTGCTGTGCGCAAATTTCCCTTTCTCGCGACCTTTGTGATATACAGCAGATCTATTTTCGCTCGGCCATCGGAACAAAATCCCTCGTTGTATAGCCTGTGTATATCTGTCGAGGTCGACCGATTCGTGTATTGGGGTGTTGATGCATTTCGGCCCAATGGGCAATCCAGCCCGGCAATCGTCCCATTGCAAACAACACCGTAAACATTTGAACGGGAATCCCCATCGCGCGATAAACTATTCCGGAGTAGAAATCGACATTCGGGTACAGCCGTCGCTCGACGAAATAAGAATCCTTGAGTGCAACCTCTTCAAGTTCTTGGGCCACTTCGAACAATGGGTCCTTTCGGTGCATTTTGCTCAGCAAGATATCGACTGCGGATTTAATAATCTTGGCCCGTGGGTCGTAGTTTTTGTAGACGCGGTGACCGAAACCCATGAGTCGGAAGTTACCCGATTTATCCTTTGCCAAGTCAACATACTTCTTGACGTTACCGCCGTCTTCGACAATTCGCTGGAGCATGTTGACGCACGCTTCGTTAGCGCCGCCGTGAAGCGGTCCCCACAAGGCGCAGATGCCAGCAGAAACCGACGCAAATAAATTCGCATTCGACGAGCCGACCATTCGCACCGTCGAGGTGCTGCAATTTTGTTCGTGATCGGCGTGCACGATCAGGAGCAAGTTCAGCGCCTTGACGAAATCCGGGTCGGGTACATACGGCTCGCTCGGAACCGCAAACATCATTTGAAGAAAATTCTCGCAGTAATCTAAACCATTGTTGGGATAGATGAACGGTTGGCCAAAAGACTTCTTGAAACTGTATGCCGCAATGGTCGGGAGCTTGGCAAGCAACCGATGGATAGAAATGGTCACTTGTTCGGGATCGTGCACGTCGAGGGAATCTTGATAAAACGTCGACAAGGCGCCTACA
The DNA here is from genome assembly GCA_031374825.1 of Pirellulaceae bacterium. GTDB lineage: Bacteria > Planctomycetota > Planctomycetia > Pirellulales > Pirellulaceae > JANMGV01. Next base: position 22,091 of record JANMGV010000241.1, on the reverse strand, counting down.
ACCGAGGAGAGAATCGCCATCGGATGGGCATCGCGTGGGAACCCGTTATAGAAAGATCGCATGTCCTCATGCAACATCGTATGCCGACGAATCGATTGTCGGAAATTAGCCAGTTGTTCGGCATTGGGTAGTTCGCCGTAAATCAACAAGTAACTGGTTTCGACGAAGTCGCAGTTGGCAGCGATGGTCTCGATGGGATAGCCACGGTATCGAAGAATTCCTGCATCACCATCCAAATAGGTAATAGCACTGGTGGTCGCTCCCGTATTGGCGTAACCTTCGTCTAATGTGATGCACCCAGTCAGCTTCAAAAGCTGACTGATATCAATCCCTTTCTCATTTTCAGAGCCCACAACGATTGGCAGTTCGCAATGGCGTTCCCCCACCGACAGCGCCGCAGTATTGGTATCTTTTTTGACAGCTCCGAGAGTGGATGTCATGAAAATCTCCGGTAATAGAAATTAGTACGATTCGGAAGCGATGTGGGGATAGATCGGCGGTAACTGCAAGCTTTGACTTGCGTCGATAAAGTCGAAAGTTAGTTTAGCCTTAAAACCACATTTCGACAATCGACCCGCTTGTTTTCACAGTGCGAAGAAGCATCTTCGAATGCACTGCGTTTGGCTTGATATTACCGAACTTTCCGATCATATTTTTCGATATTAGGCTATCGCGGAAAAGCTTCACTCGGTTGCAATTGATGCAGAGGGCTGTTCCGAATTAGCTCGACCTTCATCCTCGTTGTCGGAGTGGATAAGTCGAACTCGGCGAATCTGCCGCGAAGTGGCCTTGAGGACTTCGATCCGAACATTCTCCAACTCGATTTCCTTGCCTTCGAGCGGGATTTCACCAAGCGTATTAATCACAAGCCCTGCGATGGTGTCGTAGTCATCCGCAACGGGTAATTTCCAGCCCATGAGTCGATTCAGTTGATCCACCGACGCACGTCCCTCGGCGTCGACTGCTCCGGTTTCTTCGTTGATACGAATCAAGCTCTGTTCATCTACGTCCAATTCATCAGCGATTTCGCCGACGATTTCTTCCAAGGCATCCTCGATCGTCACCACACCGATGAATTGGTGATAGTCGTCGACGACAACCGCCATGTGATTCCGTTTGTGAAGAAAATCTCTCAAGAGTTCGTTGACTTTACGCGAGCCTGGGATTCGCCAGACGTCCCTCAGGATGCTTCGTATCGAAGAGTCGTGCCCGGTACGATTATAGACTAAAGTAAACAAATCTTTTACAAATAAAATCCCGATAATGTTGTCCGGCGAACCTTCGTAAACCGGCAATCGCGTTCGACCGAAATCGTCGACTTGACGAATGATCTCATCCAACGGTAGCGATACGTCGATAATGTCCACCATGCTACGCGGGGTCATGATTTGGGAGACGTTGCCTTCGTCAAGGTTCATAACGCCCTGAATCATTTCGCGAATTCCGCGACCTACCAGACCGTCGCGTTCTCCTGCCGCAACCAGAGTTTGAATATCGTCTTCCAAAGCCTCTTCGTCGAAAGAATCGAATTCCGTATCATCACTCAATCGATGGCCAATCCAACTAAAAAAATCGGCCAAGGTTGTGAGGGGCCGCGTCACTTGAGCCAGCGTCTTCCAGAACAACCACGTGTGAAACAGAATAACCGTAGAGCCGTACCGCAGCATGATGCGTGGCAACCAAACGCGAACGAGCATCAGCAGGGCAATCATCCCCGCGAGTACAGACCACGCGATGTATGCCGTCAACGTTGTTGGAGCGCCGTCGGATTCGTTGCTTTTCCAGCCGACTGTGCTCAGAATCCAAATGGTTACGGAGAAAATCGCGAGTACGGTTCCGAATAGGAAAAGGTATTCCGAACTCGTCGCGGCTTGCTCTTGTAAATCGAGAACTTCGCCGTATCGCTCGCGTTTGCGTTTAAGTCGGCAATACGATTCAAGCGATCGACCACTGAAATGCGCGAATAGGTGACTTCCAAAACCGCCAATGACGGTTAGGACGATTCCCACCCAAGCTGTAATCTGCCAAGCGAACAAACTCATAAGTGTTTTCTCTGCGAACGAATCGAATCCGGCTGTTCGTCCGCCGCAAAGTTCTCCTCCCAGACTTCTGTACCATGTTTGTCAGCCGCTGCCACACCGAACTGCATCAAGTAATCGCGCTCTGCGGCTCGCATGTCGCTGGCTCCGTCTTCGTCAAGATCGTCCAATCCTACCAAGTGCAACACACCATGAATAACGTACAATAACAGTTCGTCATCGCCGCTCCAGGGAAGTTTTTCCGCAAGCCGGTAAGCAGTTTCGACACTCACGATGACTTCGCCGTCAATTGAATCTTCGGTTTGATCGAATACAAAACTAATTGCATCGGTTGGCCAATCGTGATCGAGATACTTCTTATTCAAATCGCGAATTTCTTCATCGGCTACGACCGCCAAACTGATCTCACCCTCGCTAATCCCGTAGTCACTGGCGATGGTTTCTGCAGCACGGATGAGCCGCTTCGCATCAAACGGCCAACGATCGGTATCGGTCTCAACGGCCAGATGAATTTCTATGCTCATTGTTACCAACCTACACGGTATGTTGGCCAGGATACTTGATACGACCATGATAGATCGCGGTCAAGCTTTTTACTAAACTCAGTTTTACTTGATCAAGTTGACAGAGGGTGATTCCGCATTCGTCGAATTGTCCATCCAACAATCGCTTCATTGCAATGTCGTCAACCAAGTTTTGTAGGCGGCCAGGGGTGGGTTCCACAAGCGTCCGACTTGCACTTTCTACCGCATCGGACAACATCAAGACCGCCGCTTCGACTGTCTGTGGTTTGGGACCAGGATAGCGGAAATCCAGATCGGAGACCTCTTCGCCATACGGACTTTCCTCGCTCTTTTTAGTCGCTTGGCGAAAGAAATATTCCACCAGCGTTGTGCCGTGATGCTGCTCGATAAAGTCAATAATGGGCTTGGGTAAATTATGCGCGCGGGCCAAGTCGGCACCGTCTTTGACGTGCGCAATAATCACAAGCGTACTCATCGCCGGCTGCAACGTATCGTGGCGGTTATTGCCTTGGCTTTGATTCTCAACAAAGTAATTTGGCTTGAACATCTTTCCGATGTCATGAAAGTAAGCTCCGACCCGCGTCAGCAAACCATGAGCGCCTATGCTGTCTGCGGCAGTTTCTGCCAAGGCAGCGACATTGATCGAGTGATTGTACGTCCCCGGTGCGCGCTGCGCGAGTTGACGAAGCAGCGGATGGCTGGCGTCCCCCAATTCAAGCAAACTGAGATCGGTTTGCACGCTGAATAGTCGTTCCACGACAGGAAGCAGGCCCGTCATCAAAAGGCTGGCTATGATAGTGAATACGCCTTGTCGCCCGCCTTCAAACATCAGTTGCTGCATCAACGATACCGAGCTGCTCGCCAGTTTGCTTGTAATTGCAAGTGCTTCTGAGTTGGACGGCGCGCTCGTCGATTGACCAACCATTGTTCCGACACCAATCGCCGTCATGCAAACCACAGCCGCTGCGCTCGCGCCGACATAAATTAATCTTGTGCGGGTTCGAATCCTGCCGAGCAGCAATATCGTCGATGCGGCTGCCGACGTCAGCAATACGAATTCGGCAAGGTCCATTCCGAGAGACAGCGTAATGACCAATGCGATTGCGATCAGGTGCATTAAGGCCAGCGAACGACCAAAACTAATCGCTGCCGTAATTGCGCACATGACGAGCGGAACAATCTCAGCACGCCACGGGTCTTGTGCCGTGAAGCTACAGAGAATAATGCATACCAACGCAAGTCCGAGTAATTGAACCAATTTCCAAACGTCCGTCAGGTAGCTTCGGTCGAATTGATAGTAGATCAATATGCCGCACAACAAATACAAACCGACGATCATTCCTTCGAAAGCCACGAGCCGAATTAGGTGATCCTTCCAGGAAACTTCTTTTTGAAGCCATGCTTCGTATTCGGCCCGAAGGATCGCAAGGTCCGCAGTTCGTAATGGCGTTCCGCCAGGGACCATGGTCGTCACAGCAGGCTCAAAAGTGATCATCGCTTCCGGTGTCTTATCGACGGCTTCGCGTCTTGCTTTGTCGCTCAAGTCCTCGCGAATGAATAAAGTCGTTGGCATTCTCGGTCGCAGAAAATTCAAGGCTAGGTCACCGAGCACTTGCGACTGAGCATTTTCAAATTCTTGCTCGAAAGCCGTGCGAATTGTGTTTCGCAAATTCAAGAGTACTTCCGCGATTCGAACTTGCGAGACTTCGACTGTGATGAACTCGCTATCGTTTGGATTCAATACCTGAATGCGTCGCTGATTTCCATGTTCGATGTCATGGGACAAAGAAGGCAGTAAACCGTGTTCTTCGAATGGTGCGAATATTTCCGTCAAGACGATATCGAGACGCTGCCTCTTTTGATCGTCCTCCAAAGTCGAGTTGATCGCTGCGATCGCTTCTTCCTTGGAGATTGAAACTTGGTCGATTCCCTCCGCCAATAATACAGACAGCGCTTCTCGACCCGCCCCATCGAGCGCCGCCTCATCTTTAGCACCGAAGATCTTGAAGAAATGATCTTTCAAGGCACCGCGAAGTTGAAGCAGTGGTTGTCGGCGGTTTTCGTAGATGCAAACAACTTCTCGCGCTTGTTGAGCTTTATTCAGCGCAGTCTTTGCCGGATCGGGCATTTCGAATTCCACACGTGCGACAATCGCCCGAGGTGCAACGTATCCATCCCGATAGGGAAAAGGTGGATTCCAACCATGGAATACAATCGTGATAATCAATGCGGTTAAGAGCGCAAGGGACAAACGAAGCAATACTGCTCCGTTTGCAATGCGGTGCCAAAGCACTTTCCAGGTTACCGTTCCAAGTTGGAGCGAAGCAACTCGTTCGCTTCGCGTTCGTTTACTAGGTTGCGTGGACATAGGTTGAAATCGTAACGATTCTTCGTAACGATTCCAATGATTTCCTAATTCTCATTTGATTTAAAATTGATGCCTGCTGGCGACTGACCGTGCGCATCATAGGCAAGAACGATTTTTTGGACTAAAGGATGCCGAACGATGTCTATCTCGGAAAGTCGAACAAAAGCCACGCCCGGTAACGAGTGCAATCGTTGAACAGCATCTCGAAGTCCGCTAGTAACACCAGATGGCAAGTCCACTTGGGAAATGTCACCCGAGACAACTACTTTCGAACCTTCACCCATTCTCGTTAGAAACATCTTCATCTGAGCAACCGTCGAATTCTGAGCTTCATCTAAAATGATAAAAGCTTGATTCAACGTTCGCCCCCGCATGTAAGCTAACGGAATTACCTCGATCGTATCCTGCTCCATCAAGTATTTCACTTGGTCATAGTCTACCATCTCGTTGATGGCATCAAGCAACGGTCTAAGATATGGATTCAATTTTGCTTGCAAATCCCCCGGTAGATAGCCAAGGCTCTCCCCCGCTTCTACGGCTGGGCGGACTAGCACGATTTTGCGGACTTGTTTGGTTTTCAAGGCTTCAACGGCTGCGGCGACCGCTAAATAGGTTTTTCCGGATCCTGCCGGGCCGATGCAGAACGTCATGTCGTGCTTGCGTATGGCTTCGACGTAACCGGCTTGCCCCTCGCTGCGGGGCCGAATTCGCCGCAACGTGTTGCTAACAGCGACTTCTTGTTTTGAATCCTGATGGTTCTTAACACCGGTCACTTTCTCAATGGCGTCGGTGACATCGTCTGCAGCAACGCCTTGTGACCGGTACGCTCGTTCTTTGAGGCGTTCTAATACTTCGGTCGCCATTCGTACGGAATCGGACTCGCCTGAAATTCGAATCTGACCGTTGCGATGTGTGATGCTGACGGCCAATTGACTCTTGAGCGTTCTCAGATGCTGATCTTGAGGACCAAACAGTTTAAGTACAACTTCAGGATCAGAGAGAATAAGCGTGGCTTCGGACATGGTTAATTTACACCCATCATGGAATTGTTAACCCGACTAATGTTGTACCCAAACAAGATCCCCGACGAAGCAGCAATAGCCGACAAAGCCCGTTGGGATCATCGAATCCGTCAAATCCCAAAAGCCTCCGACACCGGGCAAAGTGTTGCCGCTGTCTTTGGCATTCACACATCGCTTGACAATCGACTCGATCAAATCTCCGAACAACCCAGCGACGGCGACTATCAGCCCAACGATGGCCGATCCGATCCAATACTTCATTTGAAATTGACCTTCAAACATCCAAGGCATCAGCCATCCAAAATAGAAAATCGAAACGACGATTGCGATTACAAAACCTCCAATCGCTCCCTCCCAGGTTTTCTTTGGACTAATTGTCGGACAAAGCTTTGTCTTGCCCATGGATCGACCAACAAAGTACGCAGCCGAATCACTCATCTTGACGATGATGATCAACCCCAACAAAGCCAACAAGCTCCACCGAGATTCCGCGAACATTCGAACTGCAATCCAAAAACCAAAGCCTCCGCCTAAGTAGGCAGCAGCAAGTGTGGACAAGGCCCATACTTCCAGGGTTCGATTCGCGTCCCTCGAAAACTGTCTCAATGCAATTATACCGCTGAAGAAACTCCAGCCGAAAATACCCAGCGTGATCCATCCCAATTTGCCAATCGGACAATCTGCGGGATAGGCTCGATTCATCACGACAGGATAAACGATCGGTACGACGGTGAGCAGTATGACAAACAATACCGCCAGGGCAACTTCGCCTTTGCGAATGGGCCAAGCGACCGCGACTAAGCGCCCCATATCCGAGGCGGTACCGATCGAGAAAAACAGAACCGGCACAATGAGCCATGCACCCGGAACGCCTCGGAGGGGAAAGTTATAATCGAGCCACAGCAGCGAAGACATGGCAACAATCAATACAGCCGCTGTGATCAAACGATATCGCAACACGCGAAAACCTTTCCTTCCCAATCCAAAATTATCTTTGTAAACCCAATGAAAACGCGACAAATTACGAGTTTAGGTCGTGGCATTTTGCCGAAACCAATTCCCTCATACCGCAGCGCATATCGTAACTCGCTCAGACATTCTAACCAATCATGCGTTTGTCGTTCACTGATTGATGCCCCCGAAACGTCGGTCGCGGCGCGAGTAATCGCGGATGGCTGCAACTAAATCGGATCGTCCGAAATCCGGCCAAGCTTTGCTGGTGATCCAGATTTCACTGTAACTCAATTGCCAGAGCAAGAAATTACTGATTCGAAACTCGCCGCTTGTTCGTATCATCAAATCTGGATCGGACATACCTGCGGTGTACAAATGGTCCGAGATTGTTTCTTCCAAAATGTTTTCGGGTGACGTTTTTCCTTGCTGGACATCTTGGGCAATCGATCGAACGGCGTCTACGATCTCTTGTCGGCTGCCGTAGTTTATTGCCAAACAAAGCGTCATTCGTGAGTTGTTTGCTGAAACGGCAAGCGACTTGTCCATTTCGTCCAGAACTTCCTGAGACAGTCCGTCACGACGTCCCAGGATCTTTAGCCGGATACCTTCTTTGCCAAGTGTGGGTCGCTCGTCAACCAGATAACGGACTAACAACTTCATCAAGAAATCCAACTCCGGCTTTGGCCGCTTCCAATTCTCCGTCGAGAAACAGTAAAGCGTCAGAGTCGTGATACCTAGTTCTTCGCATGACTCCAAAGTCCGGCGGACGGCGAGCGCGCCTTGGCGGTGGCCTTCGGTGCGAGGCAAACCGCGAGACTTGGCCCAACGACCATTTCCGTCCATGATGATTGCGATATGCTTGGGACGCCGCTCCAAAGGAATGTCCGCGATCGATACCGGCCTTTTAAAGAACTGGAACATCAGCGTGGGGAGCGTCCTTTCCCGGACCGGCTACGTGTGATCATGGCGTGCTGGCCATCATGTCGCGAAACACTTGCCCGATGAGCATCGTCTGTTCGCGATCCGGACCAATCGAAACGATATCGATAGGAACTCCGATCAATTCCTCAATTCGTCGAACATAATTCTTGGCAGCAGCAGGCATCTTGTCGTAGTCCCGAATGCCCGATACATCGATGCCCCAACCCGGCATGACTTCCCAAACGGGTTCGCATCGACGAAGCTCATCGGCATGGCTTGGAAAACGATTGAGCACTTTGCCATCCAGTTTGTAGCCAACGCAGATTTGGACTTCGTCAAAGTAGCTCAGCACATCCATCATCATCAACGCCATCGACGTGATTCCACTCAACCTCGCCGTGTAGCGGACAGCAACAGCATCAAACCATCCACATCGCCTGGGGCGACCAGTCGTGGTGCCGTACTCTCGTCCAATATCTCGAATCTTTTGACCGGTCGCATCGTTCAATTCGGTCGGAAACGGCCCACCCCCAACACGTGTCGAATACGCTTTTGCAACCCCCAATACGCAGTCGATCCATTTCCCTGGAATCCCCGATCCGCTGGAAACGCCAACCCCGGAACTGTTGCTGCTCGTTACAAACGGGAAAGTGCCGTGGTCAATATCCAACAGCGCGCCTTGTGCTCCTTCGAGCAACACTCGCTTGCCAGCGTCCAGTTCATCCAAGAGATAGTTTGTAGTATCGCAAGCCATCGGGCCTAATTGCTCTCCCCAACGTTTCACTTCGGTTGCAATTCGCGAAGCATCCAACATCGCCATTTGTTCAGCCGTCGCGAGGCCCGACAAAAGCTTTTTCTTGGCCTGTACGATTTCTTCGATACGGGCCGCGTAATCCGGGCTCAAAATATCGGCTACACGCATAGCAAAAGTACGGCCAACTTTGTCTCGATAACAAGGACCAATTCCGCGCAGCGTGGTTCCAATATTTTCTCCATGGACAACTTGGCTGTTAAGGATTTGATCCTCGACGATATGCCACGGCATCACCATGTGCGTCCGTTCGCTTAACAACATGTTTTCGCGAGGCTTCAATCCGCGAGCTTCCAATCCCTCGATTTCGCGCAACATCGTGTTGGGCTCGATCACGACCCCTGGAGCGATCACGTTCATGACGCCCGGATGAAGAATCCCGCTGGGAATGTGGTGGAGTTTATAAACATTTTCGCCGACGACGACCGTGTGGCCAGCGTTTGCGCCTCCCTGGTATCGCACGACAATGTCGTGAGCAGGCGCGAGCAGATCGACCAGCTTTCCTTTCGCCTCGTCGCCCCACTGCAATCCAATCACTGACGTTGCCGACACTGGATACCTCCCAACGAATAAAAATGCGAGCAAATTGCCTTACGCAAAGTCACCCAGTGTACGTTTGAAGAATTCAAACGGTCAATAAGCCTTGGCTAGCAAACATCCAATCGGAAATACTTAAGAAATGAGCCGCTTGTGTCAGCATTTAGGATATTCGAGTGGAATCTGCTGGAAAGCTTTGCCGATTATTCGAGTTATGTAATTGAAGCCGAGTTTGCCGAGCGACAGCGCGTACTTTCCGTGACGTCGCCGGTTTTCGCCTAGAAAAGGAAGCGAAATGACAGAAATGAGCACACCTCGACATCGTTCCGCCAAGGGTAAAGATAGGCCCGCATTCCTTCGTGCCTTAGGAAAAAACGACCCGCCTGCGATTCTGATTTTTGATGGTGTGGAGTTTGAACGAAGCCAGATTTTCAAACACGATTCCTGGGCCGCAACGGCTCTTTACCGCTCCGGCGATCGGCAGATTGTTTGCAAACTGAATCGTCAGGCGTCCGTTTTCATGATTCCCATGAACTGGCTTGGCCGATGGCTCGCTCGCCGTGAATCGGGATTCTTGAACTCGTTAAGCGATGTGGCGGGCATCCCGAAAGCGTACCCAGTTCACTCGATCGACGGAACCCTTTTGAAGAACGGCGTCGCACATGACTTTGTGTCGGGCCAACCCATGTCGCTCAAGGCCGAATTGCCGGTGGGGTTCTTTGATCGGCTTGATAAGCTCTTGCATCAGCTTCATTCGAGACACATTGCGTACATCGATCTGCACAAGCAAGAGAATGTTATCGTTGGTGACGATGGATTGCCCTATCTAATCGATTTTCAAATCAGCGCCCGCTTGCCAAAGTCCTGGGGCTTCCGCAGCCTTTTCAAGATACTCGCCGAAAGCGACTGCTATCATGTTGAAAAGCATCGTCGTCGCAGGTCAGGAGTTGATTCTCGTCTCGCGAATGTGCAACGACCTTGGTGGATCCGCTGCCATCGAATGGTCGCGGTCCCTTTTCGAACTGTTCGCCGCAGGTTCCTGGTGTTGATAGGAGTTCGTAAAGGCAATGGTTGCGCATCGACAGAAATCGCGACCGAAATCGGACTTCGTCAAGCTTAATACGAATCAGTCAATGCACTGACAAACAAAAAAACTGCAGGATCAACCATGTTGCCCCTGCAGTTTTTGCATTTCTAAGAATGCTCAGTATCCAAAGATCCGTGCGGATTATTTGCCGAGAGCGGACTCGATGGCACTGACGATCGCAGCATCATCTGGCTTGGTTTTTGGATCGAAACGTGCAACGAGTTTGCCTTCGCGATCAATCAGAAACTTTTCAAAGTTCCACGAGACTTTGCCGCTGCCCTTGGGCTTGGTGTCTTGCGAAGTCAAGAATTGATACAAATCGCAAGCCTTACCGGACTTGTCTTCGTTGACCTTCACTTTTTCAAGCAAGTCAAAAGTGACATTGTATTTCGACGAACAGAACTTTGCGATTTCTTCCGGCGAACCTGGTTCTTGACCGCCGAATTGATTGCAGGGTACGCCGATGACGACAAGACCTTTGTCTTTGTACTTCTGATGAATCGCTTCGAGTTGTTCGTACTGCGGGGTCAATCCACATTGACTGGCAACGTTGACGAGCAAGACAACTTTGCCCTGATACTTGGACATATCGACTTCTTCGCCTTTCAGCGTCTTCATCTTGAACGAGAGAACCTTAGGCGTCTCCTTCTTTTCGGTATCTGCGGCGATGGAAAACGGCGAGACTGCCATGGCGACGATACCTGCAAGCAACATTCGGTGCATCATTTTGATTCCTTACGGGAAAAGGCGAGGGTTTGCGTGACTGGATTGAATCCAACAAAACTGCCTCTATTGTTAACACCTCACGCAGTCTGACAACTGGCACTATCGGAACATTTGTACCGATTTCGCCGATTTGTTAGGTGAAAGCAGTCCTTTTTCGCCGAATCTTGGATGATCGTCGCTCGCTGACGTAAATTTTCGATGGGACATTTCTCGTGGTCACCTCCAATCCAGTTTCGTGTTGATCTGCTTTTTGCGGCTTCATAATGACCGATTCGATCTTCAAGAAAACGCAACACAAATCGCTCGTGCCAAACGAAAGTTTGTCTGTAAACGCGATCGACTACCCATTGTCGTTTTCTTTGGATTTCCAGCAATCGAGGGAAAGTGCGTTTCGAGCTTTTGTCGTTCTTCGCGACCACGATTTTGAAACTCAGCAGCCCACGGAGGACGCGAACGGATGGCACGTTGGAGTTACGTTGCAATTGTTTGGCGAAAGAGATCTCACGGAACAAATTGAGCAACTCGACCAAATCGCCCTCCAATTTAAAGCGCACTATTTAAATAGTGCCGATGATCAAACGCAGCGAAACCTATCGATCATCGAAATGGAAAAGTCAGGCGCTCGATTAGCTTTTAGCAACGGACTCTTCGATGTTTGCGTGAGAAAAGTCGAAAAAATGCTTGCCAGCGGCCAAATGCATCCGAATGAAGGATTGCACTTATTGGGCCGAGCGAAAATGCTGGCGGGCAAACTCGATGAAGCCAAAACAGCGTTTCAAAAGCAGTTATCTCACTGTCTGGATGCCCGCAATCGCGGGGAGACACAATGTTATCTCGCCGACTGTTATGCAATGGAAAACGACTTTGCCAAAGCAGAAGAGTATTGGATTGAATCGTTAGCGACGCCATCGGTTCATCAAGCACATTATGGTTTGGCTCGCTGTCGAGCTCGTATCGGACATTCGAAACAAGCCATTTATTGGTTAAAGATGGCTTGTCAGGCGGTGCCATCGCTACGCGACGCAGCCGCTCACGAAAGTGATTTTCTGAAGATCGCCAAGTCACCGGAGTTTCGACGTATCATCTCGCCCTCGCGCCTTGCCAAGTTCTGGTCAGCACTGAAAAAATCGTTCCGGTTTCGGCTCAATCCAGACGAAGCGTCTTAGAGTCTTTTCCGGAAATCAAAGGTTAACAGCGGATTTTCAATTGCGATTAGACGCTCTAGATGACCAGTTCAAGCTCGTCAATTTCCAGTTTTTAGGGGGGTGCATTCCGAAAACTTGGGAATTATTGCTTTGAAAAACTTGGGGTATTAGGCAAGTTATGATCGCGGGAACTATACTAGTTCTTTGTCCAGCTTAAAGTTTAGGGTTGGTGAGCGAGCGTCCTGCCCGCAATCTCTAGTTTTCTGCGGACCGGACTGCCGCGCACCAAAACATAGCAACCCTAACTTTTAAGTTTGATGAAATACTAGTTGCTGGGTAAAAGTAGCCTACGCATGGCTTTTCAGGTCATGAAGTAGGGTGTTCGGCAAGTTGCACACCTTCGTTTTAGGTACAGCTCATCCATGATTTTCCGCCTGTGCATTGCTTCGATAGCCTTGGTTGCTTTTCTATTAGCTGACCAAGCAAGCGTTATACACGCTCAAGAGACCAAACCGGGCGCACAAGTCCCCGTGTCCATCGTCAAGCCTCGTAAACTTGCAGATGGCGTAATGACTGTTGTTCCTCCCGAGCCACACCCTGACGAAACGTCTCTCGGTCCAATGGATATGGAGTTTGTTTCCAAGCATCCCGAATTGGCTTGGGTCGCCCCGGATTTCCCAAACAACTCTCCTAATTTTAATGCCCAAAGCGAAACTCTTTTGGAACGAGCCAAAGGCGTTACTCTTCGCCATTCTGTTTACTCACTCGAATTCTCATTCAAGCCCTTGCGATTGGTCCAGGTCAACGTACCCAACGCCGCCGGTGAAGCCCAGAAAAAACTGGTTTGGTATCTACTTTACAAAGTTCGTTATGTTGGGGACGACTTGGTCCCGGAAGTCGCTCCAGCTCAAAATGGAATGCCAGTTCCCTCACCTCCTACTCGCAAGTATTTTGAATCGGTTTTGTTTGCACCCCACTTCACTGTCCAGTCTCTGAGCTTTGACGAACGCACTGGAAAGCGGTTTGACCGCACCTATATCGAACAGATTTTGCCTCTGGCCATTCCTGCGATCGCACGCGTCGAGAAAGTCGGCAAACCGATTTACGACTCTGTCGAAGTTTGCCGAAGATTGCCGCACAGTGCCGATGGCTCAAACAATGAACTTTGGGGAGTCGCCACTTGGGCGAATATCGACCCAAGTTCCGATTTTCTGGCGGTATCCATCGAAGGTCTAACCAACGCTTATAAAATCGAAGACGATGGCGGAATCAAGAATTTTAAGAAGAAAGTGCTCCAAATTCACTTTTGGCGTCCCGGGGACCCCATCGCAGCGGAGCAGGACTCGATTTTGCTAGGCGTTCCCGCTTTGGAGGACACCAGTCGTTTGGACTACATTTTGAAGCAATTTGGCTTGCCACAACGGGTTGATTATACCTGGACATATCGCTAAACTATTGCTCGTTCCCAGGCTGATAGATGATGTACCAAGTCGGGTTTGTAGGCATCTGGGGCCTGTGAACATCTGGAGCATTCGAGCTCCCCGGACGGATTTTTCGGGATTCTCGTTTACCGCTCGATCGTCAATAGAGTTAGTGCTGGCATTATTTGCCAGTTCGAAGGCAGGAGTTGATTAGTTATGGCACACAAAAAAGGTCAAGGTTCCACACGCAACGGTCGCGATAGCAATGCGCAGCGTCTTGGAGTCAAGAAGTTCGGCGGTGAATTGGTTCGTCCAGGTAACATCCTCATTCGCCAAGTTGGAACGAAGTTCCTCCCCGGTCGTAATGTAGGAATGGGAAATGACTACACCATTTTTGCCTTGGTCGACGGAAACGTTTACTTCGATCGCGGCGGCAAACGCATCAACGTTCGTGGAACTGAAGTTTTAGCGAGCTAGGTCGCTTCGACCGTGGCACCATTTCTGTGCTGCGAGCAAATTCAGAACCAGACTTTAGATTTTGAACGGGGCGATTCGGCTGACATAGCCAATCAGCCCCTTTTCTTTTGGTAACAATCCGTAATTTTAGATTCGCACATTTTTGGCGGACACGATTGTTCAATTACACTTTTACAACGTGAGTGTCGCCCGTGTTTGTCGATCGAGTTGAAATCGAAATCATTGCAGGTAAAGGCGGCGATGGATGCCGCAGCTTTCGTCGCGAAAAACATGTTCCGCACGGCGGTCCCAACGGTGGCGATGGCGGACATGGTGGCAGTATCATCATTCGCGCACGCGAAGGCGTTAACTCCTTGATGATGTTCTCTCACCAAAAGCAATGGCGAGCTGAACGTGGCTTGCCGGGGACCGGCTCTAACTGCCACGGCAAGAGCGGCGAACAGTTGGTTCTCGAAGTCCCTCCCGGGACCGTCGTGATGGACCTTTCCAGCGGCTTGGTAATCAAAGACTTGGTCAACGATGGCGATGAAGTCGTTGCTGCTCGAGGCGGAAAAGGCGGATGGGGAAACACGCACTTCAAAACTTCAACCAACCAAGCCCCCTTCGAATTCAACGAAGGACAAGAAGGTGAACGCCGTCGAATCGTCCTCGAGCTCAAATGTATCGCCGATGTTGGCTTGATAGGAAAACCAAACGCAGGCAAGAGTACGCTCCTCTCGCGTCTCTCCCGAGCTAGACCAGAAATCGCCGATTACCCGTTCACGACCAAATACCCAAACCTCGGTCTCGTCGCCGCCAGTCGCGATCGCAGTTTCGTGATGGCCGACATTCCAGGTCTCATCGAAGGCGCACATGCCGGTGTCGGATTGGGACACGATTTCCTTCGTCACATCGTCCGAGCTGGTATCTTGGTTCACATGGTCGAACCCATGCCGATGGACGGTACAAACCCATTGGAAAACTACAACACCATTCGCAGCGAGCTCAGTCAATACAGCCAAGAACTTTCTGATCGCCCCGAAATCATCGTGGTCAGTAAGAGCGAACTGCCCGGTTCCGATATCGTCAAAAAAGAGCTGGAAGATTCAACTGGCAAGCCCGTCATGGCGATCAGCGCTGTAACCGGTTCCGGCCTGGATTCGCTGGTCCGTCAAGTCGACCAAATGCTTCGCGATCGTCAAGCCACTCCCGTAAAGTCACCCGCATAACATGATTCGCTACGTCGTCGACATCGGAAATAGCGGGCTTCGCTGCGTTCTTTGTCCTTCGCACGGATCGAATCAACGTACTGCACTTCCCGAATTGCAACATGCGGTTCACAAACTGTATTGGCACTCTCGCCAGCCAAACATCGCTGACGACCCAGTCAGCAGTTTCTTGGGGGATAAACCAACAATCGAACAATGCGTTCGATTTGATTCTGATGACTCAACTGGGCTCGCAAACTTCTTGCGGCAAAGCTTGATGCGTGATGCGACGACGGGTGCAATCGATTCAGAGCAACCTGTTGAATGGTGCGTTTCGAGCGTCCATGACGCCGCATTGCGAACCTTGCAAATCGCTCTTAACCAAAGTCGACCGCTCGATGTATTGCGAAAGCTAACACACCGCGACGTTCCAATGACACTGGACGTCGAATTCCCAGATCGACTTGGCATCGATCGATTGCTCGCTGCATTCGCCGCCTATCAGTTCCACAAGTGCCAGGGGCCTATCGTCAGTATCCAAGCTGGTACGGCGGTTACCGTCGATTTGGTTTCCGTAACGGGTTGCTTTCTGGGCGGTGCCATTTTGCCTGGCATGGGTTTGGCTCTGTCATTCTTGAGTCGCGGAACCAGCAAATTGCCGTGGATATCCAACGCGGATCTTAGTGGCGATGCACCTCTTCCAGGAAAGAACACCGAGCAAGCGATCCTGGCGGGCGTGCAAGCTTCGGTTCTTGGCGGTGCAATCTATCTCGTCGAGCGATATCGATCTGCTCACGCGAATCAGCCATTACCTGTCGTCGTCTCGGGCGGTGATGGACCTCTGTTATCGCAGCATATCCCGGGACCCGCGATCGGTTTAGATAACTTGGTGTTGCGCGCTCTGATGTCGCTATTCAGTGACTATTAATCGAATCGATTAAAAGCGACTTCTCGCTAATCGCCCGCATCGATCTTAACAAAACCGTACTCGTACTCAGTGAAACGGTACTCGTAATCGTACTCGTTCGGCAACCCTATCCAAATACTAAAATTCTTTCAATTCGCGCATTTTATTGTCTGAGCCACCGTCGATCGGCGAGCAGTATCGACTAACTCACCGTTTGAACCGAATCGCTTTCGTCGTCAGTTCGTGCCAACGCAATCATTACCAACCAACCCAAGGCGATCACCAATAAGAGCGCATTCGCGCTTGAGATGGACTGGCGAAGTCCGTCCGAATTGGGTAATCGCAACAGGATAATTTCGCTACTGAAATAGTTCCACCAACTGCCGGTCAACATGATCGCCAAAATGATTTTCGATTTTAAACCGATTCGTTCCCAACCGTAGTGACTCGACAACAACAAACCGACGAGCGGTCCAGCAATGAGCAATGCGTCATAAACGTGGTGGTACAGTGTTACCAGCATACTAGTCGCGGCGATGGCGCCCGATAGCGACGTCACACCATCGGAATCCCCTCGCCGTCGTAGCACGATGAGCGACCAAGCGGGCACGATCATAAGCGGCAACATGGCTGCAAGCTGGACAAGCTCGGATGGATTTGTTTTCGACCATTTCGCCAAAATCGCCACAATGTCAATTCGAGTCCACGTGTTAACGGGAAACTCGCGTGGATCTGCCATGTGCATGGCTTGGCCTTGCTGCACCGACTCGATGAGACCTTGCCATCCAATCTCATACGCCAACCACGCAGCCGGTAGAATTGCTCCAATCACGGACAACACGACTCCCATCGACAAGGCCTGGATATTCCCTCGCGCAAGCATGACGATGCCAAGAGGAATTGCATACGTTGGCTTGCCCGAAGCAATGAGTACGCCGATCGCTGACAGCCAAGGACGCTTTTCTGCACAGCCCAATGCCACCATCGTTCCGACGACCAACTCCGTCGTGAAGTACCCGTTAAGCAAAGTCACATGCCCGCTGCGCGAAACTACTAGCATCAGCGTCAGGGGAATCCACCACCAAACAGAATTCGCGCACCCAGACTCACGGAGTGCCAGCCAAGCGATTCCGAACAACGACACAACGATAAAGCTAAAATAAACCGTATCGCTCACGGGAAGTCGCAAATAGGTTAGCGGAATATGATAGGCGATCGCAAAGGGAGAAAACGGCGGCGTGGGTCTCGCCACGGGATAACGAGTCGCAAACTCCGAACCATACGGGCTTACTCCTTCGCGCATCGCCATGGCTGGATAGAACACGCCGTTGTGATAGTCCGCCATCCCACCTGCTTCGGCAGTGTAAACGCCTCCGCCATGGTATTGCTTGACAACGCGTGCAACCGTCAGTCCCAACGCTCCAATCAACAAAAGACTGCAAACGATTTGGAATAAGATCGAGCGGGGGTTCAACCAAGCAAAAGCCATTTAAGAATTTAGACCTTTGCGGATTTCGACCAATCTCGTCGCTGACGACTGCTGGGGATCGCCATCTTCTTCCGATATTTTGTGATGGTACGGCGAGCCACGGTCAGACCGCTCTTTTTCAATTCGATCACAAGATCGTCATCGCTCAATGGATGCTGTTTGTCTTCCCTGTCGATGATTTCCTGTAGCTTGAGCCTGATCGAGTCCCAGGCCACATCATCGCCGTCTTCGCTGCGCGTTCCACCAACAAAGAAACGCTTGAGCGGAAAAATACCTCGAGGCGTTTGTACCCACTTGTCATCGACCGCGCGACTAACCGTCGTCACGTGCACACCAACTTTGTCCGCAATCTGCTGCATTTTGAGTGGCTCAATAAACTCGGGACCGTCATCCAAAAACTTGGTTTGATATTCCACGATCGCCTGGGAAACGCGGAACAGAGTGCTTCGACGCTGTTGAATCGAATCGATCAGCCATTGTGCCGAACTGATTTTCTTCTTGATGAATTCCTTTTCCTCTTCCGTCGCATCGGGACTACCCAATCGTTGAAGGTAATAGGAACTTATCCGCAACGATGGCAAGTAGGTATCTTCGACACGAACCGTGTAGTGTCCATTCTCGTCTTGCTCGACAAAAACGTCCGGAGTTACCGAAGGTACGTACACTTCCATAAAAGCCGCACCCGGCTTCGGATTCAGCACGTGTAAATGTTCGCGAATGTCATTGATCGTATCGATGGAGTAGCCAGTCTTTTTTTGAATGACGGGCAATCTGTTCTCGGCCAAGTCATCGAGGTGATCGTTAATGAGCGTTTTCATTTCCTCATAAAAAAGCATGTCAGGCCGAAGCTGACTCAGCAGACATTCACGCAGATCACGCGAGGCAATACCGGGGGGATCGAGGTTTTGCACGATCGCCAAAGCTAGTTTAGCTTTCTCAAGATCCTGCTGTGTATGATCCTTTGGCAAAATGTCTGCCAAAGAACTCTTGAAATAACCGCCATCGCGAGCGTCCAAACAAGAAATGATTCGCTCAGCGATTAACTCGATGTCGGTATCGATATCCAATTCGGCCAACTGATGCAACAGAAAGTCATTTAATGACTCAGGCCGACTTGCAGCGTTTGCCATCAAATCATGTTGTCGCTCCGAATCCTCCTGCATGCGATTGCTGGACCGACGGAAATCGTCAAATGTGTCCGGCATGTCATTATCCATGTTTGCCAGACGCTCAAAATCATCAGCATTGTTTCGGCTGTCTTGAACAATCAGTTCTTTTTCGTCGTCCGTTGCATTGGACTGTGATTCGTTTTCGGATTCGGCATCGGGCAAGGTCGGATCAGCCTCTTCGACCTCCAGCATCGGATTTTCATTCATCTCCTGCTCAATGCGCTCCTCCAGCGCCGTCACAGGCATTTGCAGTATCTCCATGGACTGAATCATCCGAGGAGCTAATTTTTGTTGTTGAACTTGTCGGGCTTCCAATCCGAACGACAAACGCATGGCTAACTCACTATTACTGCGATGGCAGTACTCTCAAGTTGATTGATATTGAAAAGCGAAATTGAACAAGGACATCGAGGTATCGAAAAATCCTCTCCCTAAGTTTACCATCCAAAAAGCAGTGGGGGCACCATTTAAAATGAGATTTAACCCGAACACGTCGAATTTTACAGAGGATAACACGGTAGGAAGATTTTTTGATAAAATGTTACGACCGTATTTGTTCCAAGCAGACAACTGTTTTCTTGTCCCGAGATTTTATGGCGGCTGAATACCCTACTGTGACCGGTGACAATTACGTCGTTGTGGCTCGACGATATCGCCCGAAAGGTTTCGAGGAACTTGTAGGCCAAGATACCGTCGCCCAAGCTCTGGCAATGGCCATTCGGTCTGGCCGCGTCGGCCACGCATATCTATTTACCGGAGCCCGCGGGGTCGGCAAAACGTCTACCGCTCGAATTTTTGCCAAAGCCCTCAATGCCCCCGGCGGACCTACGCCAACGCCTGATCTCGAAAGCGATGTCGCACAAGCGATCGATGCCGGCGAAGACATGGACGTTATCGAAATCGACGGTGCCAGCAACCGAGGCATCGATGAGATTCGCCAGTTACGTTCCAACGTCAACGTACGTCCCAGTCGTTCTCGATACAAGATCTACATCATCGACGAAGTCCACATGTTGACGACCCCAGCGTTCAACGCGTTGCTAAAGACTTTGGAAGAACCACCCGAACACGTCAAGTTTATTTTCTGCACGACCGATCCTGAAAAAATTCCCATTACAGTCTTATCGCGATGCCAACGATTTGACTTCCCGCCCGTTCGCACCGAAGCGATCTTGGAACGGCTAAAGTTCATTTGTCAAAACGAAGGCAAGACCGCCGAGCCAGCCGCTTTGCAAGTCATCGCGCGGCGAGCAGCCGGCTCGATGCGTGACAGCCAATCTTTGCTGGAACAAATACTAAGCTTTGCAGGCGATAAACTGACCCTGCAATCCGTTCACGAAGTCTTAGGAACTGCCGACGAAGAACTACTGTCCGGCATCACCGATTGTCTGCTGCGACGTGATGCAACCGCCGTTCTAACGCTGCTCGATTCGGCTACCAGCCACGGCGTCGATGCAGGCCAATTGGGCGAGCAAGTATTGGGCTACCTGCGCGATGTGATGGTCGCCTGCGTCGGCGGTTCAGTCGATCTCATTCGAACTGCAAACCCTTCGAGTTTCGAACAGCTTGAATCGGTGGGCAAACAATGGGGACTGATGACGCTGCTATCCGCAATTCAGTTGCTTGACGAAGCTCTCGTCAAGATGCGATATAGCGTGCAAAGCCGTATCCTATTAGAAGTTGCTCTGGTTCAAATCTGCCAACTACACGACCTTACCCGAATCACCGAACTCATCGCAGCTCTCGATAGCAGCGTTACGCCAAAACCGATCTCTCCCGCGCCGCGTGCCGCAGAGCCAGCCAAACCGCCTGTCGTTGACGAAAAAAAAAACGTAGCGGCCAATGAAACTTTGGCGATCACCAACGCCGAAAAAATCCCTGCTCCAACAACCGACCAAGAGCACTCACAAGATCACTCGGCAGACCAAGGCTTACCTGATCAGTTGGCCGCAGATGACGTTTCATCAGCTCAGGCCGTTGAGCAATCGCCTCCGGTTCCACCCTCGGCTGATTCACCTACCGATCTACTGTCCCCTGACCAAGTCTACGTAGCCGAGACATCCGAGCCTGCTGTCCAGGAACAGACTTCCGAAGTCGCTTCAGCGCTGGAAACTTCTGCCAGTGACAGTTCTGTTCAAGCAGAACAAACGCCAGCCTTAAGTGCCAACGACGCGTGGCAACAATCGCTCGAAAAAGTCGAAGGCATGCTCAAAGATTACGCTGCACTCGCTTTACGCGCGGTGGAAACTAAAGCCAACGAATGGCAAATCGTGTTCCCCATGGGCAGCGACGCTATCACAAACATCGTCAGTAGTCCCGAGCATCGGCAGAAGCTGGTTAGCGCCATCAAATCTACAACCGGTCAGCATGTCCAGCTTACGTTTGTTCGCTCGCAAGAACCGCCGCGGACGGGTGCTTCGCAAGAATCTGCACCTACGGAACAATCGCAAAGCCAACGCAAACGCGAAGCCGCCGAACATCCGCTGATTCGTCGCATTATCGATACGTTGGATGGCGAAATCGTGCGCATTGACCGCGCATCTGCATCACCGCCACGTCCTCACATGGCAGATCCTAAACCTGTTCGGAGCCCAAGCTGAGATGTTCAAGAATCTAACGAATTTCGCTAATCTGCTACGCAACTCGGGGCAGATGACCACCAAAATTCAAGAGATGAAATCTGAACTATCGCATCGCCGCGTCCACGGTTCTGCCGCTAACGGCGATGTCGTTTCAACGTTTGACGGCCTCGGCAAAATGGAATCGATCCGCATCGAAAACAACTTGCTAACACCCGATCGTCGGAGCGAAGTCGAATCCTTAATCGCCACCGCAGTAAACGATGGAATCCAACAAGCCCGTCGCTTGCACATCGAGTCTCTAAGAAAGCTAACCGGCAACCTAGAAATCCCCGGCATCGACAAACTCCTAGAAGAACTAGCCGAGTGAAGTAATTAATTTCTGCGAGTGGTTCCATTCTTCCGTAGTTCCATTCTGCCGGAAAGGAACCTCAACACCGCTTTTCGAAAGTACTTCCTTCGAATAAGATCGGGGTAGGGAAGACCGATTGAGTTCGGTCTCCCCTCCCGCCGAACCGTACGTGCGGTTTTCCCGCATACGGCTCTCCGGTCAGTGGGTCTCACGAAGGGATTGAACGTATTCGGTGTGGGCGGCGCGCAGACTGCGATACCCAAGCTCCGTGAAGTAGGCGTTCGGCCAGCGGCGTGTGCGACTTAGGCGTTGCGGATTTCTCCGATGACGTTTTAGAAGCTGTCGACGCAACCGTTTGCGAACCATTCCGTCGTAC